>NZ_JAGIBD010000100.1 GCF_017744555.1 Cellulomonas sp.
GTCGCGGGCAACCCCGAGCGCGCCGCGACCGAGACCAGCGCCTACCTGTCGGGCCTGCTCGAGGACGCCTGACGCGCGCACCCGCGCGCGGGTCGGAGCACCCGCCCGCGGGCTGGTAGTCTCGGTGCTCGCTGCGCGCCCGTAGCTCAGCGGATAGAGCGTCTGCCTCCGGAGCAGAAGGTCGAAGGTTCGAATCCTTTCGGGCGCACCACCACGGCGAGGGCCGCATCCCGTCCGGGATGCGGCCGTCGCCGTTCATGGCTCAGCGCGGCACCACGCCCGTGGCGATCGCGTCTACGCATACCGGGGAGTCGCGAAGCTCCGGCCGCTCGGGACCGCACCGCAGGGCGAGGACCGAGCCGTCGATCGCCGAGGCGTCCGAGACGCCGACCGACCCGGGGTGCTGGATGGCGCCCGCGATCCACTCCTCCGCGCTCGTGCAGCGCTCGAGCGCGATCCTCTCGATCTCACGTCCCCGAGGAGTCGAGAGATCCGCCGCGGCTCCTTCCCCGACCTCGCGGCTCATCTCTGCGAAGGCGTCACCGCACGCGGTCGACGGGAGCGAGGGGCCCACGTGCGTCATCGGCGGATGCGACGCGCACCCTGCGAGCACCACCAGGACGACGAGGGCCACGGCACGTGTCACGAGTCCGGAGCTCACGCCCGCCGAGGGTAGCCGAGCCGTCCGGACGACGTCAGGCCCCGGCGACCGCACCGCTCAGGGGCGAGCCGCGCGGGGATCGCGCGAGCGGCGGCCCGGAACCTCCGTGCTGCGGGGACGTGGCAGGGTGGCCGGGTGCTCGACCCCGCAGCCGCCCCCCCGACGACCGGCGACGCCCCCACGCCCGCGCGCCGCGGCGTCCGGCGCTCCCCCGCCGCGGTGCGCCGCGAGCTCGGGCAGCTCGCGTCGGGCGAGGCCGTGAGCGGGCTGCTGCTGCCGCCGCTGCTCGTGTGGTTCGCGCGCTCGCAGGCGGGCGACCTGGTGGTGCTGCTGCCAGCGGCGGGCGCGCTGGGCGTCGCGCTGCTGGTCGCCGCGGCGTTCTGGTGGCGCCGAGCGCGCGGGCACGTGCCGCTGCGGTGGCTGCGGGTCACCGAGGCCGCGCTGCTCGCGTGCGGCGTCGTCGCCCTCGCCGTGCTCGCGGCGCTCGCGCTCGGTGCGGTGACGGGGGCAGGACCGGACGTCGGCACGCGCGCTGCGGCGGTCGCCGCGGGCACGGCCGCGTTCACGGTCGTCGAGGTCGTCAACTACCGGTGGGTGCAGGTCTCGGCGCGCGGGTGGACGGCGTGGGCCCGCGGACGCGTCGTGCGACCTCAGCTCGCGCGCGAGCTCGACCGCCACGCGCGGCGACGGGTGAGCTGACACCGGCCGGCCAGCCCAGCCCGAGCCGACCCGTCAGCTGAACCCGATCGCCCGTTGCGCGACCCGGTACGCCAGCACCGACACGCGCCGCCCCGTCGCACCGGGCAGGTTGCACATCTGCCCCAGGCCCGACCAGCGGACCTTGCGGTACAGCTCGGGGTCCTGCGCGCGCATCTGCGACCACAGGGCCTCCTTCTCCGCCAGGGCCTGCGCGGTGC
>NZ_JAGIBD010000101.1 GCF_017744555.1 Cellulomonas sp.
CGCCCGCTCTGACCCGGGCCGTCGACGTCCGCCGTCCGCCCTCCCCCGTCAGTCCTCCCACCGCCACGTCTGCAGCGCTTCCTCGAGCACCCCGAGCGCCGCGGTCTCGTCCGGCGCGTAGGTCAGCAGCCACCGCCACGTGCGCCCGCGGCGGTCGAGCCGGGCCTCGGTGCGCGCGAGCCCCGCGACCTGGAGGGTGCGCGTCGCGACGACGCCCGCCGGGGTGGCGCGCTCGCGCACGGGGCCGGCGGGCGTGACCCGTGGCCCCCAGGCGGTGCGCTCGGGCTGCTCGAGCGTGGTGCGCGCGTCGCGTCCCGGATCGGCGTCGGACACGGTGACGACGAGCGACGACGTCGGGCTGAGACGCAGGTAGGCGGCGGTCCACGCGTCGTCGGGGCACGGCACGTCGGCCGCGACGAGCTCGGCCGGTGCCGCAGGTGCGCGGCACGAGGCGGCGAGCGCGAGGTCGGGCGTACGGATCGCGAGGCGTCCCGGTGCGGCGGCGGCCGGGCCGCGGGGCGCGGGTGGCGCACCCTCGGGGGTGAGCCACCGCCACGACGCGAGCACCGCGTCGGCGAGCCCGTCGACGCTGGTGTCGTCGGCGGTGCGCAGCACGCCGACGGCGAACGCCCACCCGTCGCGGTCCACGTGGGTGTCCGTCACGTGCCGCGTCCCGACGGCGAACGTGTGGCGCCACGCCGGGCCGGCGGCAGTCATCGCGTGGACGACGTCGCCGACCGCGGCCCGTCGCTCGCCCAGAGCGCGCGCCTGGGCGGGTCGGTCACGAGCGCCCGCGAGCACGCCGCCCTGCTCGACGGCCCCGACCCGACCGAGCACGACGACGAGCAGCGCGCGGTGCGCCCCCAGGAGGACCGTGGCCGGCTGGCACCGGCCGTGGGCGTCCGCAGCACGCGCGGGTACCGAGTGCCACGGCACACGGACCCGGAACCCGGGCGCGCCGGCTGACGAGGCGGGGTGCACCACCTCGAACCGCAACGCGGTGGGGTCGGCGCCGGCCGGGAGCGGTGGCGGCGCCAGTGCGGCTGCGGCCGGCAGCCCGATGAGCGGCACCATCTCGCGGGCGCGGGACACCGCTCGCGCACGCTCGTCGGGCGGCAGGTCCGGGTCGAGGAGCGCGATCATGCGTCGCCGCATGCGCCAGCGTGCGACGGGTCCCCACGGGAGCTCCCAGACGACGAGGGCGACGAGGGCGACGAGCAGGAGGACGGCGGCGGGGAGCAGCAGGTCGCGCACCCTCCTGGCGTCGGCAGCCGGCACGCCGTACTTCAGTGTCCGACCACACCCACTAGTTTGCATCACCAGATAGCAGGCCTTACCGTGAACGCGTGACCAGCGACCGCGACCCCCAGCTCCTCAAGGGCGTGCTGCCCATGCTCACGCTCGCCGCGCTCACGCACGACGAGTCCTACGGCTACGAGCTCGTCGCGGCCCTGCGCGCGGCCGGCCTCGCCGAGCTGTCGACCGGGACGCTCTACCCCGTGCTGACGCGCCTCGAGCGCGACGGCCTCGTGACGTCCCGGCT
>NZ_JAGIBD010000102.1 GCF_017744555.1 Cellulomonas sp.
GGTCGCGCGCGTGGGCGCGAGGACGGGCTGAGCCACGGGGAGTTCCCTCGGGTCGAACGGGGTGCGTCGCGTGGGCCGTGCCGCACGCGCGCGGGGTCGTCAGCTCAGCGACAACACACCCGGACCGAGAACATGGAGGCACCCTAGCCCGCGCGCACGCGCCAGGACCACCCCTGGTCACACCTCGGGCGTCCCGGGGCCTCGCTACAGCACGAACGCGGCGGCGACGAGCGCGTACGTCGGGCCCAGGCGACCGCGCACCGCACGGTGCAGCACGCCGTACAGCACCGCGGCCCCCATCGCGTACGCCCCGCCGGCGGGTCCCTGCAGGAGCACGTGCACGAGCCCCCACGTGGCGGCGAGCACGAACCCGCCCCACGGCACGTCGGGCCGCCCCCGGGCGGCCTCGCCCCACCGCTGCCCGTAGCCGAGCAACGTCACGATCACCAGCACCTCGGCGAGGTAGTACACGACGAGCGCCGCGAGGCTGGGCGCGAAGGCGCTGCCGACGTCGTCGTGCAGCCGGGTCGCCTCGGCGAGGGGCTTCCACTCGTGCGTCAGGGCCGCGCGCGACCCGACGGCGAGCACCAGAGCCGCGGCGGCGTACGCGGCACGACGCGCGCGCCCGGGACCCGCGGCTGTCGCCACGGGGTCGTCGGCACGCCACGGCGCGTGCCGCAGGAGCAGCAGCGCCCCGACGAGCCACCCGGCGGCGGTGACGAGCCAGTGCGCGGCGGGCGCCCACCGGTCGCCGACCACGCCGCGGATCGCGTCGTCGAGCGCGAGCCCCACCACGAGCTCCCACCCGAAGACCGCGAACACGTACAGCGCCAGGTTGCGCCACCGGGCCGCCGTGCCGAGGTCGGGCGCGGGGCGGGTGCTCGTCGACATGGCCCGACACTGGCAGCGGCCGCCCACCGCCGCACGGGACCTCCGTCCGTGCCCGACGCGCACCCGGGCGCCGCCGAGGTGAGGCACCGAGGTCCGCCCGGGCGGTCGGCGCACGGGCCCGCCCGCCCCGGCCCGCGCGTACCGGACGGGGAGGACGCACCTGCCCCGGTCCGTGCGCGCGCGGCCGGGGCGCTGTTGGATGGGGCCGTGGCCAGGGACGTCGCACGCGGGGACGTGACACCGGCGACGCGGCTCGTGGTCGCCGCCGTCGCGGGCGTCGTCGTGACGCTCGTCGTGCAGACGGCCGTGCCGTGGTCGTCCGTCGTCGCCGCGGTGCTGGGCGGCTGGGCCACCACCGGCCTCGTCTACGCCGTGTGGACGTGGGCGTTCTGCTGGCCGCTCGACGCCGAGCAGACGCGCACCCACGCGACCCGCGAGGAGCCGACCCGGTTCGCGACGCACGCGATCGTGCTGGTCGCCGGGGTCATGAGCCTCGCCGGCGTGGGTGTCGTGCTCGCGACGCACGACCGGGGGCGCGTCGTCGCGCTCGCCGCCGCGCTCGTCGCCGTCGTGGCGTCCTGGACCTCGCTGCACACGGTCTACGCGATGCGGTACGCCCGCATGTGGT
>NZ_JAGIBD010000103.1 GCF_017744555.1 Cellulomonas sp.
GACCATGACCACGGGGCTCGGGCCGACGCTCGAGCTCACGGGTGACGTGCGGGCGGACATGGACGTCATCCGCGCGTTCTACGCCGACAAGGCCGGGTTCGCGCCGGGTCGGCGCACCGAGCCGCGGCTGCGGGACGAGGCCGCGGGGTCCGGCGACGCTGCGGATGCGGGGTCGCCCGACGGCGCTTAGCGTCGACGTCGTACCGACGAAGGGAGACCGCGATGGGTGCCGACGACAAGATCAAGCACGCTGCCGAGGAGGCCTCGGGCAAGGCCAAGGAGGCCTGGGGCAAGCTGACGGACGACGAGCGTCTCGAGGCCGAGGGCAAGGGTCAGCAGACCTCGGCGAACATCAAGCAGGCCGGCGACGACGTCAAGGACGCCTTCCGCTGACCCACGCGCGGCGCGGTCGTCCCGCGCCGCTCCCGTTCGGGACGCCCCCGTGCACCGCTGCGGTGCGCGGGGGCGTCGTGCGTCCGGTCGCACCGGGGGCTGCGACGGCCGTGGGAGTGTCGGCGCGACGGGCGACGCTGTCGGTCGGGACGTCACCCGGACGGCCGTCCAGGTCCCCCGGCCGGGCCCCGCGCCGGGCCCTCGGCACGGCGGGATACCGGCCGCGCGGGTGAAATCGGGCGTTCTCCTGGACGCGTGACTGGGATCACTACCGCTCGAGCGTGTGAGCGGTCTAATGTCGGACTTGTCAGCGAAACGGCAAACCCTCCGCGAGGAGGGGACGCAAAGCCACGGGACCCACGCGGTCAGCCGGGCTACCGAACGAGAGGTTCCTCCCATGGACCAGCGCGGATCCGCCGCAGAGCCGCACGAGGCTCGCACCCTTCCCGTCGCCCGCTGGGCCGCCATCGCGGCCCGCCTCCAGGCCACGGTGTCGACCATCCCGCTGCAGCGGGACGAGCTCGCGGCCTGACCGGCCGCCGCACGACTCACCGCGACCCCCGTACCGGCCCCGCCGGTGCGGGGGTCGCGTCGTGAGAGGTCGACTGGAGCACGCGTGGCGGGCGGGGCGCGCCGTCCTAGATTTCGGAGCACGAGCCCACGTCGGCGTGGGTGGTCACCTGGGGGGGCTGGTGTGGACGTCGTCGACTCGCTCTGGGACTGGGTCCTGGTGCTGCTGTTCTGGTTCCTGTTCTTCGCGTACCTGCTGATCCTGTGGCAGATCCTCACGGACCTGTTCCGTGACCGGGGGCTCAGCGGATGGTGGAAGGCGGTGTGGGTGCTGTTCCTCGTCGGGTTCCCGTTCCTCAC
>NZ_JAGIBD010000104.1 GCF_017744555.1 Cellulomonas sp.
GTCGTGCTCGTCGTCGCGGCGGTCCTCGCGATCGTGCTGCCGATCGCCCTGCGGCCGCCGGCCGTCGCGGCCTCGGCCCTCGTGACGCCGGAGCGTGTCGTGACGGCCGCCTCCGAGGCGGCGGCGGCGACGGCGGAGCGCACCGCGCAGGCCGCGAGGTGGAACGCCGCGCTCGCCGACGCGCAGCGCATCACCGCGACCGCCGGGCTGCCGTTCTACGCGCAGCAGGCCGCGGCCTTCCTCGCGGCCGACCGGGTCAAGGCGGGGCAGGCCGCCGCCGTCGACCTCCTCGGCTTCTCCTCGCTCGTGCCGGACGCCGAGCGGGCCACGGGGCTCGCGGCGCTCGCGCCGGTGGCCGGGACGAGCGATCCGCGGTGGGGCTTCGGCGCCATCGGGCCGCTCGCCTACGCGCACGACGCGGCGGGCGAGGCGCTGCTGCTGCGCTACGAGGCGGACGAGCTCGAGCGGCTCGTCGCGGGCGTCGACGGCGTGTGGGCGCAGTTCCAGGCGGAGGTGCGCGATCCGGCGGGCGTGCTCGGCGGCGTCACGCGCGCGGACCAGGCGCAGCGGGACCGGATCACCCGGGCCGCGGCGGCGATCGCGGCGCTCGGCTCGGCCTACTCCGCGGAGGCGGCGCCGGCATGGGCCGAGTACATCGCCGCGGTGAACGAGGCGCGGGCGACCGAGGCGGCGAAGGTCGCGGAGGAGCAGGCGGCGGCTGCGGAGCGGCAGGCTTCCAGCGTCGGAAGTCGACCCTTCTACAACTGGGTCAGTCCGTTCCAGACCGCCTGCCTGGCGCATGGCGGGGCATATGTCCAGATCGCGCCGAACACCTTCGACTGTGCCGGCGGAGACCCGGCGGGCATGTGGGGCGATCTGTTCCCGGACCTGTTCGAGTAGTTCCCGGAATGCGCCGGGGGGCCGGCTGCGGAGCGTTCAGGCCGCGTAGGCCACGAACTCGAGGCCCTGGGCCTCGGCGACGGCGGCGTTCGTGACGGCGCCCGCGTGGGTGTTGAGGCCCTGCGCGAGGGCCGGGTCGTCGCGGAGGGCGTTCCGCCACCCCTTGCCGGCGATCGCGCGGGCGTAGGGGAGCGTCGCGTTCGTGAGCGCGTAGGTCGAGGTCACGGGCACGGCGCCGGGCATGTTCGCGACGCAGTAGAAGATCGAGCCGTGCACGTGGAACGTCGGGTCGGAGTGCGTC
>NZ_JAGIBD010000105.1 GCF_017744555.1 Cellulomonas sp.
AATCGGCGGTGACCGGCGAATCGGCGCCGGTGCTGCGCGAAGCGGGCACCGACCGCTCCGGCGTGATCGGCGGTACGAAAGTCCTGTCCGACGAGATCGTCGTTCGCATCACCGCCGAACCGGGGCACAGCTTCCTCGACCGGATGATCGCCCTGGTCGAAGGCGCCAACCGGCAGAAGACGCCCAACGAGATCGCGCTGGGCCTGCTGCTGGTGACCATGACCCTGACCTTCCTGATCGTGGTGGCCACGCTTCCGGCGATCGCCGGTTTCGTCGGCCTCAGCATCAATCCGCTGCTGCTGGTGGCGCTGCTCGTATGCCTGATCCCGACCACGATCGGCGGCCTGCTGCCGGCGATCGGCATCGCCGGCATGAATCGCGCGCTGGCCTCCAACGTGTTGGCCAAGTCGGGCAAGGCGGTGGAAGTGGCCGGCGACGTGGACGTGCTGCTGCTCGACAAGACCGGCACGATCACCCATGGCGACCGCCAGGCCACCGCGTTCCATCCGCTGGCCGGCGTGGACATGGACCTGCTGCGCGAGGCCGCGCTGCTGGCTTCGCTCGCCGACCCGACCCCGGAAGGCAAGTCGATCGTAAAACTCGCGCGCCAGCCCGGCGCATCCATCGACGAACCCGCCAATGCCCGCTTCATCGCCTTCAGCGCGCAGACCCGCATGTCGGGCGTGGACCTGGGCAACGACGGCGACGACGCGGCGCGCATCATCCGCAAGGGCGCGATGGACGCGATCGTGCGCCACGTGGGCGCGCTGGGTGGCGGCGAGCTGTCGCCGGAACTCGGCGCGCGCGTCGAGCAGGTCGCGCGCAACGGCGCCACGCCGCTGGTGGTGGCCGACGGCCGCCACATCCTCGGCGTCATCGAGCTGTCCGACGTGGTCAAGCACGGGATCAAGGAGAAGTTCGCCCAGCTG
>NZ_JAGIBD010000106.1 GCF_017744555.1 Cellulomonas sp.
CCCGACGGCGGACCCGCCGCCTCCTCGTCGACCTGACCCCGCTCGGCGCCCCCTCGGCCTCGACCCTCTCGCACCGGTCGACCGCGGGGTTCGGCCGCTTCTCGCGTCCCGTGACCGGCTGAACCCCGCGCTCGGCAGGCGGGCGGGGGACGGGGGTGTCGGGGCGTTGTCGGTCGAACAGGTGTTCGACTAGCATCGGGTCATGTCCGGGGCCACGATCCTGCACGCCGACCTCGACGCGTTCTACGCGTCGGTCGAGCAGCTGCTGGACCCGACGCTGCGCGGCCGCCCCATCGCCGTCGGCGGCAGCGCGCAGGGCGGTGTGGTGCTCGCCGCGTCGTACGAGGCCAAGGCCTACGGCGTCGCGGGCGGCATGCCGGGGTGGCGGGCCGCGCGGCTGTGCCCGGCGCTGCGGTTCGTGCCCGGGCGGTTCCGCGAGTACCAGCCGCTCGCCGACCGCGTCATGGAGATCCTCGGCGACGTCACGCCGGCGGTCGAGCGGATCTCGATCGACGAGGCGTTCCTCGACGTCTCCGGCTCGACGCACCTGTTCGGGCCGCCCGCGCAGATCGCGGCGCTGCTGCGCCGCCGCGTCCGCGCCGAGGTCGGCCTGCCGATCTCGGTGGGCGTCGCACGCACCAAGCACCTCGCCAAGATCGCGTCGCAGGTCGCCAAGCCCGACGGGCTCGTCGTCGTCGAGCCCGAGCGCGAGCGCGCGTTCCTCGACCCGCTGCCCGTCGGGCTCATGTGGGGCGTCGGGCCCGTCGCGCGCGAGCGGCTCGCGGAGCGCGGCATCACGACCATCGGCGAGCTCGCGCGCACCCCGTCGGACGCCGTCGAGCGGATCCTCGGCCACGCGACCGGCGCACGCATGTCGGCCCTCGCGCACAACGACGACCCGCGCCGCGTCGCGGGGGCCGGGCG
>NZ_JAGIBD010000107.1 GCF_017744555.1 Cellulomonas sp.
ATGGCATCGACTACTTGGCACACTGTTGAGTTCTCAAGGAACAGACGCGCATCCCGCTCACCCTGTCGGGTTCTGCTCGGAGGCAACCGTTCAAACTTATCTGATCGCTTGCTCCCTGTCAACTTCAGCTTGTCGCTGTCGTCGACCGGTCGCCGAGGTCCTGGGACCCGGATCGGATTCGTCCTGGCCTCACCCCGTGGGGTTCGGCGCCTGGAAGACCTTACCGGATCGTCAGTCCCTCTCGATCCACCCGGTGTCCGTCGCCGCCGGGCACAGAAGTGCCTCGACGAGATGTGGTCCGGGGTGCCTACCCGGGGGACCGACCACCGAGTCCTGCTCGGTGTCCGTTCCTCCCTGCCGGGCGGCCTGGAGAAAGTTACGCACACTCGCGCCAGGATGCAAGTCGACCCCCGAAGAGCCCTCTGACCCTGGCTTTCGGGGGTCAACGTCGGTCATCGGCCGTCACAACGAGGCGCGGCGCGCGGTCTCGGGACCGGCGGCACCCCGCCGCGACGCGAGAAGCGTCGTGCGGCGCACCCCGCCGCGACGCGTGCTCGGCCCCGGCGACCGAGGGTTCGAACGCTCAGTACAGGGCCGACGCGAGCGCACGACGCGCCGCGACCACGCGGGGGTCGTCCGTGCCGACCACCTCGAAGAGGTCGACGAGCCGCACCCGCACCCGCTCGCGCTCGTCACCCGTCGTGCGCCGCACCACGTCGACCAGGCGCGCGAACGCGTCCTCGACGGCGCCGGCGAACAGGTCGACGTCGGCCACCGCGAGCTGCGCGTCGACGTCGTCGGGCGCAGCGGCCGCCGCCTCGCGCACGGTGCGCTGGTCGAGCCCCGCCGTGCGCTCCATCAGGCCGACCTGCGCGAGGCCGGCACGTGCCATCGTGTCGCGGGGGTTCTCCCGGAG
>NZ_JAGIBD010000108.1:0-608 GCF_017744555.1 Cellulomonas sp.
CCTTGTGGGTGTCGGTGATGCCATGCGGGCCGTCCGGGTACACGATCAGCCGCGCGTCCTTGACCAGCGCCGCGGAGGCGCGTCCGGAGATGTCGATCGGCACGACCTGGTCGTCGCCACCGTGGATCACCAAGGTGGGCACGTCGAACTTCGCCAGGTCCGCGCGGAAGTCGGTCGCCGAGAACGCGGCGATCGAGTCGTAGGTGTTCTTGTGCCCAGCCTGCAGGCCCTGCGCCACGAAACTCTGGACCAGCGCCGGGTCAGGCTTGGTGCCCGGCCGGTTGAAGCCGAAGAACGGGCCGGAGGCGATGTCCAGGTACAGCCTGGCGCGGTTCTGCAGCGACGCCTTGCGCATCCCGTCGAACACCTCCGGCGGCACGCCGCCCGGGTTGTCCGCGGTGCGGACCATGATCGGCGGCACCGCCGACACCAGGACCGCCTTCTTCACCCGGCCGGTGCCGTGACGGCCGATGTAGCGCGCCACTTCGCCGCCGCCGGTGGAGAAGCCGACCAGGGTGACGTCGTGCAGGTCCAGCGCGTCGATCACCGCGGCCAAGTCGTCGGCGTAGTGGTCCATGTCGTTGCCGTCCCACGGCTGGCTGGAGCGG
>NZ_JAGIBD010000108.1:617-846 GCF_017744555.1 Cellulomonas sp.
CACGCCGTCGACGGTGGTGACGAAGTCGCCCTGCACGGTGGCGCGGGCGGCGTTGTCGACAGGGTTGGCCGTCGCGGCGGCATGGGCGGGCAGGCTGGCCTGGGTGGCGAGGGCGAGCAGGGAGGCGGCGAGGCCGCGGGTCAGGGCGTTCATGGTCGTGGTTTCCTGGTGGGGCGTTGTCGGGCGGGTGCGGGAGCCGATCAGGCGACCACGAGCGAGACGTCGATGT
>NZ_JAGIBD010000109.1 GCF_017744555.1 Cellulomonas sp.
GTCGCCGAGGGCGGGGCGTCGGTCAACAACGTCCGGGTCGCGGGGGACGACGCGACGCTGTCGGCGGACGACCTGCTGCACGGGCGGTGGGCGGTGCTGCGACGCGGCAAGCGGACGCTCGCGGTCGTGGACGCCGAGGCCGACGCCGGGTCGCCGGTCCCCGGGCGGGACTGACCGACGGGGCGGCACCCCGGACCCCGACGGCCCCCGGCGAGCGCACGCTCACCGGGGGCCGTCGCCGTCGGCAGGGCGACGACCGGTGCGGCCCGGGAGCCGCGCGCAGGGCGTGACCACGGTCACCGTCACCGGGATTTGCCCTCCGCGCAACGCTCGCGTAATGTTCTTGGAGCCCGCCCGGCAGGGAGGAACGGACACCGAGCTCGACTCGGTGGTCGGTCCCACGGAGCAGGGCATCCCCGCAAGGCCCGCACACGGCGCCCCAAACGCCGTGCTAGAGTCCTGCGGCGGCGATCGGAAAGCCACGGACCACCACGGTGGTCAAAGGCCGGAAGAAAGCCTGCTAGACTGGAGAAAGACACAAAGCCTCCTGCAAAAGCCGAAAGGCCGACGAGGATGCGCGTCTGTTCCTTGAGAACTCAACAGTGTGCCAAGTAGTCGATGCCATGTAAATGGTGTCGAGCTCGGATCAGGTCCACCCCCGTGGGTCTGGTTCGGGGATGATGCCAGTTGATGCCCTCTTTCGAGGGGGTTCTTTGTGGTGTCTGTTGCTTGCTGGTCTTCGGGCTGGTGAGTGGCTGATGAACATTCACGGAGAGTTTGATTCTGGCTCAGGA
>NZ_JAGIBD010000010.1 GCF_017744555.1 Cellulomonas sp.
AGTCCCAGCCGTACGAGGCGATCGGACCCTCGGCATCCGAAGACGTCGAACCGTCGAAGCTGGCGACCAAGAACTGCGCCGACGACGTGAACGCGGCGACCGGCGCCGACCCGGGGCCCGTGCACCTCAACCTCGCGTTCCGCGAGCCGCTCGTCCCCGGCGACGAGCCGTGGCCGCCCGCCGGCACGTCCGGGCTGTCGCACGTGCACGGCCGCGGGCCGGCGTCCGGCGGGCCCGCGACGGGCGCCCTGCCGGCTGTCGTCGACCCGGCGCGCACGTCAGCGGACGCCGACGACCCCGCACCCACGCGGACCCGGCGCCGCGGCGTGCCGACCGTGCTGGTGGCGGGTGACGGCGCCGGACCGTGGGCCCGCCGCCTCGCCGAGGTGAACGGCTGGCCGCTGCTCGCCGAGCCGTCGTCGGGCGTGCGGGGTGGGGCGAACGCCATCGCGGCCTACCGGCTGCTGCTCGCCGACGAGCGGCTCGGCGGGGCGGTCCGCCGAGCGGTGGTCGTCGGGCGGCCGACCCTGTCGCGCCCGGTGCAGCGGCTGCTCGGGCGGGCGGACGTCGAGGTCGTCGTCCTCGCGCCCCGCGGCGCCGACTGGACCGACGCGGCCCGCAACGCCTCCGAGGTGCTGCTCGACGTGCCGCCCCGGATGCGTCAGGGCCGGATGGGCGCGCCCGAGGGGTGGCTCGAGCAGTGGCAGGCCGCCGACGCCGCGGCCGCGGCCGCGATCGACGAGGTCCTCGACGCCGGCGAGCACGGACCCCGCTCACGCAGCGGCCCGCGCGTCACCGGCCCCGCGCTCGCGCGCGCGGTCGCCCGGGTGAGCCTCCCGACGGACGCGCTCGTCGTGGGCTCGTCGAACCCGGTGCGCGACCTGGACCTCACGGCACGCTGGACGACCCCGCCGCTCGTGCTCGCGAACCGCGGCCTGGCCGGGATCGACGGCACGGTGTCGACCGCGGCGGGCGTCGCACTCGGGCTGCCGCACCGCCGGGTGCGCGCGCTGCTCGGGGACCTCACGTTCCTGCACGACGTCGGCGGCCTGCTGCGCGGCCCGCTGGAGCGCGTGGTGGACCTTCAGCTCGTCGTCGCGAACGACGACGGCGGGTCGATCTTCTCGACGCTCGAGCCGGGCGAGCCGTCGCGCGCCGAGCACTTCGAGCGGGTGTTCGGCACGCCGCACGGCGTGGACCTCGCGGCGCTGTGCGCGGCGTACGGCGTGCGGCACACGCGCGTCGGCGACGTCGACGGCCTGCTGCCCGCCCTCACGACGACGGGCCCCGGTCTCAGCCTCGTCGAGGTGCGTGTGGACCGGGCGGGCCGGCGCGAGCTGGGTGAGCGGCTGCAGGGCGCCGTCGCGTCGGCGGTGGACCGCGCGCTGTCCTGAGTCCCGTCTCGGCGAGCCGATGCGGGCTCGCCGGGACTCATGCAGAACTCGCAGGTGATTCCCAGGTTCCCTGAAGGCTCCCTCCAGCGCGCTCGGGTGTGATGGTCCACGACCAAGGAGGGCACCCACGATGACCAGCACCCCCGAGCACGGCCCGCAGCACCCGCAGGCGAACCCGACCCAGCCGATCCCGCCGGTCGAGGCGACGCAGCCGCTGCCGACCGCCCCGGTCGGCGCGACGCAGCCGCTTCCCGCGACCCCGGCACCGCAGCAGGCTCCCCAGCAGCCCGCGCAGCCGGTCGCGCAGGCGCAGCACCCGACCAACCCGTTCCAGCCGCCGCACCCCGCCGCGCCGGCGGACCAGCGCGCCGCCTACGAGGCCGCGCAGGACGCCCAGCGCCGCGCGGCGTACGCCCAGTGGGCCGCGGGCCAGCACCAGGCGCAGGGCCAGCCGCAGCACCCCCGCCAGCCCGGCCAGCCGGGCCACACCGGCGCGGCCTTCGGCCCGTACGCCGCCCCGACCGCCACGCAGCCGCGCAAGCGCAGCGTCTGGCTCCCCGTGACGGGTGCCGCGGCCGCCGCGGCGATCCTTGCGGCGGGCCTGACCGCGGGCGTGACGCACGCGCTCGCCGACGGCGACACCGCCAGCGGCTCGCACCCGGCGTCGCTCGCGACGATCGGCCAGTCCTCGAACGACGCGGTCCCGGTGTCGGGCTCGACGAACGACAACCCGGACTGGGAGGCGGTCTCGAAGGCCGTCGCCCCGGCGGTCGTCGCGATCGAGGTCACGACGGACCAGGGCGGCGCGCAGGGCTCGGGCGTCATCATCGACGACCATGGCCACGTCGTCACCAACAACCACGTGGTCGCCGGTGCGCAGGGCGACGTCCAGGTGACGCTCACGGACGGCCGCCTGTTCAAGGCGACGGTCGTCGGCACGGACCCGACCACGGACCTCGCGGTCATCAAGCTCACCGACCCGCCGTCGGACCTCAAGCCGGCCGCGCTCGGCGACTCGGCCAAGGTCGTCGTCGGTCAGCCCGTCATGGCGGTCGGCAACCCGCTCGGCCTGGCCAACACGGTCACGACCGGCATCGTGTCCGCGGTCGACCGTCCCGTGTCGACCACGGGCGAGAACGGCGGCGAGGCGACCGTGACGAACGCGATCCAGATCGACGCCGCGGTGAACCCCGGCAACTCGGGCGGTCCGCTGTTCGACGCGCAGGGCCGGGTCATCGGCATCAACTCGTCGATCGCGACGCTGTCGCAGCAGTCCGGCTCGATCGGCCTCGGCTTCGCGATCCCCGTCGACCTGGTGAAGAACATCGCGTCGCAGCTCGTCGACGACGGCTCGGCCGAGCACGCGTTCCTCGGCGTGAGCCTGACGGACGGCACGGCGACGGCCGACGGCGTGACGCGCCGTGGCGCGGTCGTCCAGGAGGTGACGGACGGCTCGCCCGCCGCCAAGGCCGGTGTGCAGGCCGACGACGTCATCGTCGCGATCGACGGCAAGCCGGTCGGCGGCGCGGAGTCGCTCACGGCCTACGTCCGGGCGCTCGCGTCCGGCGCGGAGGCGAAGCTGACGATCGTCCGCGACGGCAAGGCGAGCGACGTCGACGTGACGCTCGCCGTCAAGAAGGAGACCGCCCAGCAGGCGCCGCAGGGCCAGGGCCAGCAGGGTCAGCAGGGCCAGGACGGCGGCCCGAGCGGCCTGCCCGGCGGGCTCGACCCCGAGCAGCTCTGGAAGTGGTACCAGGAGCAGGGCCAGGGCTGATCCCCGACACCCGGTGACCGGTCCGCGCCCCGACGCGCCGACCGGTCACCGGGCTCGACCAGCGGCTCACATCCCCGGGCCGCACCCCGTCGGCGCCCGCTCCCCTTCGGGCACCGACACGCACCGCGCTCGGCCGGGTCAGCTGTCGCTGGCGTCCCGGCCGAGCGCGTGCCGCATGGGGACGAGCTTCGCCTCGGACTCCGCGAGCTCGGCGGCGGGGTCGGACGCGGCGACGATGCCGCAGCCGGCGAACAGCCGGACCTGGCGCGGGTCGTCCGGGTCGAGCTGGGCGGAGCGCAGCGCGATGCCCCACTCGCCGTCGCCGTCGGCCCCGAACCAGCCCACGGGGCCGGCGTAGCGGCCACGGTCCATGCCCTCGACGCGGCGGATGAGCTCGCGGGCGGCCTGCGTGGGCGTGCCGCACACGGCGGCGGTCGGGTGGAGCGCGGCGGCGAGCGCGAGCGACGACGGGTGCGCGGCGGTGCCGCCCGGCGCCGCGAGCACACCCGTGACGTCGGACGCGAGGTGGAGCACGTTCGGCAGGTGCAGGACGAACGGCACGTCGGGCACGTTGGTCGACGAGCAGAACGGCTCGAGCGCGCGCGCGACGGACTGCACCGCGTACTCGTGCTCCTCGAGGTCCTTCGACGAGTGGGCGAGGATCGCCGCGTGCGCGACGTCGGCGTCGTCGTCGCCGGTCCGGCGGATCGTGCCCGCGAGCACGCGCGACGTGACGAGGCCCTTCTCGGACCGGACGAGCAGCTCCGGGGTCGCACCGACCAGGCCGTCGACGCTGAACGTCCAGCACGAGGGGTAGCGCTCCGCGAGCCGGTCGAGCGCCCACCGCACGTCGAGGGGGTGCTCGGTCCGGGCGTGCACGTCGCGCGCCAGGACGACCTTGTCGACCTCGCCGGCCTTGATGGCCGCGATGCCCTGCGCGACGACGTCGCGCCACCCGTCCGCGCTCACGGCGCCGTCGCCGTAGACGACGTCGCCGGGGTCGATCGGCGGGACGCGCGGACCGACGACGTCGGCGAGCGTCGGGGCGGGCGACAGGTGGGCGCCCGACGTGATGGTCGTGAGCCACGACCGCCCGCCGCGCCGGCCGACCACGACGCGCGGCACGACGACGACCCCGCCGACGGGCGACGTCTCGTCGAACGCGAACGACCCGAACGCCACGGGCCCGGTGCCGGGCACGCGCACCTCGTCGCGCACGACCGCGTGCCGCAGCACGTCCTGCCAGGCGCGCTCGGCGGCGGCGAACCGGTGGGGGCCGGACACGGGGATCCGGAGCGTCTCGCCCCAGGCGACGAGGCCGTCGCCGCGACGCACCCAGGCGAGGGGCGCGTCGGACGGCAGGAGGTCGAGAAGATCGGCCGGGTCGGGCGCACCCTGGCCGCCCGCGAGGTCGTCGAGCGCGACCGTCCGGACCACCAGAGGCTGCGGGACCGCGTCCGTGGGGGCGGAGGTCAGCGAGCTCATCGCTTCCAGCGTATGCCTCGCGCCGGGTGCCGCCCGCCGGGCGGGGTGTGGCGTGCACGACGTCCTCAGCACGCTCACAGGGACGTCACCCGTCCGCGCGCCCGTGCGGCGGGGGAGCGGGACCTGCGACGATGGGCCCCATGCCCCGTGCCGACCTGGACAAGGAACCCCACGACGTCGCGAAGATGTTCGACGCCGTCGCGCCGCGCTACGACCGCACCAACGACGTGATCTCGCTCGGCCAGGACCGCGCGTGGCGCAAGGCGACGCTCGCCGCGCTCGACGCGCGCCCGGGCGAGACGGTGCTCGACCTGGCCGCCGGGACGGGCACGTCGACCGAGCCGCTGGCCGACAAGGGCGTGCGCGCGATCCCGTGCGACCTGTCCCTCGGCATGCTGGGCGTCGGCAAGGAGCGCCGTCCTGACCTGCCGTTCGTGGCGGGCGACGCGCTGCACCTGCCGTTCGCGGACGAGTCGTTCGACGCGGTGACGATGTCGTTCGGCCTGCGCAACGTCACCGACGTGCGGCGCGCGCTCGAGGAGCTGCTGCGCGTGACGAAGCCGGGCGGGCGCCTCGTGGTGTGCGAGTTCTCGCGCCCGACGTTCAAGCCGTTCCGGATGGTCTACACGAACTACCTCATGAGGGCGCTGCCGCCGGTGGCCCGCGCGGTGTCCAAGGAGCCGGAGGCGTACGTGTACCTCGCGGAGTCGATCCGGGAGTGGCCGGACCAGCACCAGCTGGGTCTGCAGATCAAGGCGGTCGGCTGGACGCACGTCGCGTACCGGAATCTCACGGGCGGCGTGGTCGCACTGCACCGGGGCACCAAGCCGGCCTGACGCGCGGGCCGCACATGCTGTGAAGAGATCGTGAACCGCGAGATCACGGGCCGTGCGGCAGGCTCGGGTCGCGGGTAAGGATTGCCTTCGCAGACATGCTCAGTGACCGTGATTACACTCGCCCAGAGCCGCACGTGAACAACGTCACAAGTGGAGCCGACCGTGGAAAACCCGACGACCGATGACGCCGACGTCATCGTCGTGGGCGCGGGCCCCGCAGGGTCCTCTGCCGCGTTCCACTGCGCCTCGGCGGGCCTCGACGTGCTGCTCCTGGAGAAGGCGTCGTTCCCGCGCGACAAGATCTGCGGCGACGGCCTGACGCCCCGCGCGGTCGCCGAGCTCGTCCGCATGGGCGTGCCGATCCGCGAGCAGGACGGCTGGATCCGCAACCGGGGCCTGCGGGTCCTGGGCGGCGGCCACCGGCTCGAGCTGCCGTGGCCCGAGCTGTCGAGCTATCCGTCGTACGGCCTGGCGAAGGCCCGCACGTCGTTCGACCACACGCTCGCGTCGCACGCTCGTGCGGCGGGCGCCAAGCTGCTCGAGCACACCAACGTCACGGGCCCGGTGCGCGACGAGCGCACGGGACGCGTCGTCGGCGTCACGGCCCGGCCGGTGGACGACGACGGTCGCCGCGCAGGCGACGAGGTCACCTACCGCGCGCCCGTCGTGATCGCGGCCGACGGCGTGTCCGCCCGGCTGGCCACGGGGATGGGCCTGCAGAAGCGCGACGACCGTCCCATGGGCGTCGCGGTCCGCACGTACTTCCGCTCGCCGCGGCACGACGACCCGTGGATGGAGAGCCACCTGGAGCTGTGGGACGGCGAGCCCGGCCGCAGCAACCTCATGCCGGGGTACGGCTGGATCTTCTCGCTGGGCGACGGCACCGTGAACGTCGGCCTGGGCTCGGTGAGCTCGACGGCCGCCGCGACCAAGGTCGACTACAAGTCGCTGTTCGCCGCGTGGATGCGCAACGCCCCCGCCGAGTGGCAGTTCACCGACGACAACCAGCTCGGACCGGTGCGCGGCGCCGCGCTCCCGATGGGGTTCAACCGCGGTCCCCTGTACGGCAACGGGCTCATGCTCGCGGGCGACAGCGCGGGGATGGTGAGCCCGTTCAACGGCGAGGGCATCGCGTACGGCCTGCAGGCCGGCCGGGTCGCCGCCGACGCGATCAGCCAGGGCCTCGCACGCGGGACGGCCGCGGGACGCGAGCGGGCGTTCGCGACCTACCAGCGCCGCATGAAGGACGACCTCGGCGGCTACTACACGCTCGGCCGCCAGTTCGTGAAGATCATCGAGCACCCGCAGGTCATGCGGCTCCTCACCAAGCACGGGCTGCCGAGACCGCTGATCATGCGGTTCGTGCTCAAGCTCCTGTCCGACTGTTACGAACCGCGCGGCGGGGACGCGATCGACCGGGTCATCGCCGGCCTGTCCCGTATCGCCCCCGACGCCTGACCCACCTGGCCCTCCGGCCACCTCGACGAAGAGGAGATGACGCGCGATGACGAACCCGTACGTGCCGCTGCTCGTGCTGATGGGCATCGCCGCCGTGCTCGCTCTCGGCGGGGTCGGCGCGAGCGCGCTCATCGGCCCGAAGCGGTACAACCGCGCGAAGCTCGAGGCCTACGAGTGCGGCATCCAGCCGACGCCGCACGCCGTCGGCGGCGGCCGGTTCCCGATCAAGTACTACCTGGTCGCGATGACGTTCATCGTCTTCGACATCGAGGTCGTCTTCCTCTACCCGTGGGCCGTGAGCTTCGCCGACCTGGCGGTGTTCGGGCTCGTCGCGATGCTCGGGTTCCTGGTGCTCATCACGGTGCCGTTCGTCTACGAGTGGCGGCGGGGTGGCTTCGAGTGGGACTGAGGTCGACGAGCACACGCACCGGCCGCGCACGAGGGGAGGACTGACATGGGGATCGAGGAAGCACCCTCGGGTTTCCTGCTGACGACGATCGAGGACCTGGTCGGCTACTTCCGCAAGGGTTCGCTGTGGCCGGTCACGTTCGGCCTGGCGTGCTGCGCGATCGAGATGATGGCCGCCGGCGCGCCGCGGTACGACCTGTCGCGGTTCGGCATGGAGGTCTTTCGCGCGTCGCCGCGTCAGGCCGACCTGATGATCGTGGCCGGCCGGGTGAGCCAGAAGATGGCCCCCGTCGTCCGCCAGGTCTACGACCAGATGTCCGAGCCCAAGTGGGTCCTGTCGATGGGCGTCTGCGCGAGCAGCGGCGGCATGTTCAACAACTACGCGATCGTGCAGGGCGTCGACCACGTCGTCCCGGTCGACATCTACCTGCCCGGCTGCCCGCCGCGGCCCGAGATGCTCATCAACGCGATCCTCGCGCTGCACGACCAGATCCAGAACAGCCCGCTGGGCGTGAACCGGGCCGAGGCGGCCGCGGCGGCGGAGGCAGCCGCGCTCGAGGCCACGCCGACGTCGCACATGACGGGGCTGCTGCGATGAGCGAGGACAAGGACCTGAAGAAGGACGCCGCGGACGCGGTCAAGCCGGGCGAGGCCACGACGGGCGCCCAGCGGACGACGGCGACCGCGCTCGAGGCCGGCGGCCAGCACGTCCCGGCGGCGCGCACGCCCCTGGAGGTCGTCGACGTCCGCAGCGGCATGTTCGGCGCGCACGGCACGGGCGACACGTCGGGCTTCGGCGGGCTCGTCGTCCCCGTGGTGCTGCCCGGGCCGAGCGAGCGGCCGTACGGCGGCTGGTTCGACGAGGTCGTCGACGTGCTCGCCGAGGTGCTCGACGAGAACGGCACGGGCTTCGCGGCGGCCGTCGAGTCGGTCGTCGTCGACCGCGAGGAGCTCACGCTGCACGTCGCACGCGAGCACGTGGTGGCCGTCGCCCAGGCGCTGCGTGACGACCCCGACCTGCGGTTCGAGCTGAGCCTCGGCGTCAGCGGCGTGCACTACCCCCACGAGACCGGCAAGGAGCTGCACGCCGTCTACCACGTGGTCTCGGTGACGCACGGCCGCCGGCTGAGGTTCGAGGTCACGGCTCCCGACGGCGACCCGCACATCCCGTCGACCACGTCGGTGTACCCGGCGAACGACTGGCACGAGCGCGAGGTGTTCGACTTCTTCGGGCTCGTGTTCGACGGCCACCCCGGTCTGGCACGCATCGAGATGCCCGACGACTGGCCGGGTCACCCGCAGCGCAAGGACTACCCCCTCGGCGGCATCCCGGTCGAGTACAAGGGCGCCACCGTGCCGCCCCCGGACCAGCGGAGGTCCTACTCATGAGCACCACCACCCCCCACGCCACGCGTCCGGTGCACGACGACGAGACGACGGGCGTCCCGATGTTCGAGGCGTCCGGCGGCGACTGGTCGGACATCGCCGAGGAGGCGGCCCGGCTCGGCGAGGAGCGCATCGTCGTCAACATGGGCCCGCAGCACCCGTCGACGCACGGCGTGCTCCGGCTCATGCTCGAGATCGACGGCGAGACGGTGACCGAGGCCCGCGCGGGCATCGGCTACCTGCACACCGGCATCGAGAAGAACATGGAGTTCCGCACCTGGACCCAGGGCGTGACGTTCTGCACCCGCATGGACTACGTCGCGCCGCTGTTCCAGGAGGCGGCGTACTGCCTCGCCGTCGAGAAGCTGCTCGGCATCACGGACGACGTCCCCGAGCGTGCGAGCGTCATTCGGGTGCTGCTCATGGAGCTCAACCGCATCACGTCGCACCTGGTGTGCCTGGCGACGGGCGGCAACGAGCTCGGCGCGACGACGATCATGACCGTGGGCTTCACGGCCCGCGAGGAGATCCTCAAGGTCTTCGAGCTCATCACGGGCCTGCGCATGAACCACGCGTTCATCCGCCCCGGCGGCGTCGCCCAGGACATCCCTCCCGGGTCGATCGACACGATCCGGGAGGCCCTCGCCTCGGTGCGGCACTACCTGCGCCAGCTCGAGGACCTCATGCTGGCCAACCCGATCCTGCACCTGCGCCTCAAGAACGTCGGGTACCTCGGGCTGTCGGGCTGCATGGCGCTCGGCATCACCGGCCCGGTGCTGCGCTCGGCGGGCCTGCCGTACGACGTGCGCAAGGCCGCGCCGTACTGCGGGTACGAGACGTACGACTTCGAGGTCCCGGTGTCGCAGGAGGCCGACTCGTGGTCGCGCGTCGTGCTGCGGCTCGAGGAGTGCTACCAGTCCATGCACATCGTCGAGCAGACGCTCGAACGCCTGCAGCGGACGGCGGGCCAGCCGGTCATGGTGGCCGACAAGAAGGTCGCGTGGCCCGCGCAGCTCGCGATCGGCGCGGACGGCATGGGCAACTCGCTCGACCACATCCGCGAGATCATGGGCACGTCCATGGAGGCCCTGATCCACCACTTCAAGCTGGTGACGGAGGGCTTCCGGGTGCCGGCCGGCCAGGTGTTCCAGTCGGTGGAGCACCCGCGCGGCGAGCTCGGTGTGCACCTCGTGTCGGACGGCGGCACGCGCCCCTACCGTGCGCACTTCCGGGACCCGTCGTTCAACAACCTGCAGGCCACGTCGATCATGTGCGAGGGCGGGCAGGTGGCCGACGTCGTCGTCGCCGTCGCGTCGCTCGACCCGGTGCTGGGAGGGGTGGACCGCTGATGTCGGTCGAGCAGGTTCCGGAGGCCCGCACGCCCGGGCAGACCCACCGGACGGGGTACGACGACGAGACGCGCGCGCGGCTGGCCGCCGACGCGGCGCAGATCCGCGCGCGCTACCCGCAGGAGCGGTCGGCGCTGCTCCCGATGCTGCACCTCGTGCAGTCGGAGGACGGCTACGTCAGCCCGCGCGGCATCGCGTTCTGCGCCGCCGAGCTGGGCCTGACGACCGCCGAGGTGTCGGCCGTCGCGACGTTCTACACGCAGTACAAGCGCCACCCCAACGGCACGTACACGGTCGGTGTCTGCACCAACACGCTGTGCGCGATCATGGGCGGCGACGCCATCTGGGAGGAGCTGTCCGACCACCTGGGCGTCGGGCACGACGAGACGACCGACGACGGCGCGATCACGCTCGAGCGCGTCGAGTGCAACGCCGCGTGCGACTACGCGCCGGTCGTGATGGTCAACTGGGAGTTCTTCGACAACCAGACGCCCGACTCCGCCGTCGCGCTCGCCGACGAGCTCCAGGCGGGCCGGCCCGTGACGCCCACGCGCGGCGCGGACAGCGTGTGCACGTTCAAGGAGATGTCCCGCGTGCTCGCGGGATTCGGCGACGGCCGTGCCGACGAGGGCGTCGGGGCGGGCGAGCCGACGCTGCGCGGCATCGCGCTGGCGCGTCAGGAAGGCTGGGAGGCGCCGCCGTTCCCCGGCGGTGCCGAGGCGGGCAAGCCCGTCGCGGAGCGCCCGGTCGCCTCGGAGGCGTCGACCACGACGCCCGCGCGCGGGACGCGCACGACGAAGGCGGTGGGCGGCTCGCACGCGCCGAAGCCGGGCGCCGAGCAGTCGAGCGCCGAGCGGCCGGCGACGACCGCGGGTGACGTGTCGCCCGAGCAGCAGCAGACCAAGCAGCAGTCCGACGACGCGAAGGAGTCGTGATGGCGACGACCCTGACCCCCGTCCTCACGGACATCTGGGACAAGGACCGGTCCTGGACGCTTCGCACCTACGAGGCGAACGGCGGCTACCGGGGGCTGCGCCGCGCGCTGGCGATGCAGGCCGGCGACGTCGTCACGATGGTCAAGGACTCCGGCCTGCGCGGTCGTGGCGGCGCCGGCTTCCCGACGGGCATGAAGTGGGGCTTCCTGCCCGCGCCGGACGGCGGCCCGCGCTACCTCGTCGTCAACGCCGACGAGTCCGAGCCGGGGACCTGCAAGGACATCCCGCTCATGATAGCCAGCCCGCAGCACCTCATCGAGGGCATGATCATCACGTCCTACGCGATCGGCTGCCGGCACGCGTTCGTCTACGTGCGCGGCGAGGTGCTGCACGTGTACCGCCGCCTGCTGAAGTCCATCGAGGAGGCGTACGCGGCCGGGTACCTCGGCACGAACATCCTCGGCTCGGGCTTCGACCTCGACATCACGCTGCACTCCGGTGCGGGCGCGTACATCTGCGGCGAGGAGACCGCGCTGCTCGACTCGCTCGAGGGCCTGCGCGGCCAGCCGCGGCTCAAGCCCCCGTTCCCCGCCGTCGCGGGCCTGTACGCGCGGCCGACCGTCGTGAACAACGTCGAGTCGATCGCGTCGGTGCCCGGCATCGTCGTCGGCGGTGCCGACTGGTTCAAGCAGATGGGCACCGAGCGGTCCACCGGCCACGGCCTGTTCAGCCTGTCCGGCCACGTGACGCGTCCCGGCCAGTACGAGGCGCCGCTCGGCATCACGCTGCGCGAGCTGCTCGACATGGCGGGCGGCATCCGCGAGGGGCACGAGCTGAAGTTCTGGACGCCGGGCGGCTCGTCGACGCCGATCTTCACGGCCGAGCACCTCGACGTCCCGCTCGACTACGAGTCGGTCGGCGCCGCCGGGTCCATGCTCGGCACGCGCGCGCTGCAGATCTTCGACGAGACCACGTCGGTGGTCCGTGCGGTCACGCGGTGGACCGAGTTCTACAAGCACGAGTCGTGCGGCAAGTGCACGCCGTGCCGCGAGGGCACGTACTGGCTGCTCCAGGTGCTGCAGCGGCTCGAGGCCGGTCGCGGCACGAGCGCCGACATCGACCTGCTGCTCGACCTCTGCGACAACATCCTCGGCCGCGCGTTCTGCGCGCTCGGCGACGGCGCGACGAGCCCGATCACGTCGGCCATCCAGTACTTCCGGGACGAGTTCGAGGCGGGCACCCACACGCCCGCCGACGTGCTCTTCCCGCCCGAGCGCAGCTCGTTGTTCGCCTACACGCCGCGCCGCAGCGGCGCGCAGCTCGCGGGGGTCCACGCATGACCATCACGTCGCCCCAGCCGGCCACCTCCACGCCGCTCGTCCCCGCGGCGCCGGTCGAGCCGCGGCCCGAGGTCACCGACGCGGTGACGTTCAGCATCGACGGCATCGAGACGTCCGTGGCCAAGGGCACGCTCGTCATCCGCGCCGCCGAGCAGCTGGGCATCCAGATCCCCCGGTTCTGCGACCACCCGCTGCTGGCCCCGGCCGGCGCGTGCCGCCAGTGCCTCGTCGAGGTCTGGGCACCGGGCCGCGACGGCAAGCTCGCCAAGATGCCCAAGCCGCAGGCGTCCTGCACGCTCGAGGCCACCCCAGGCATGGAGGTGCGCACGCAGCACACGTCCGCGGAGGCCGACAAGGCCCAGCACGGCGTCATGGAGCTGCTGCTCGTCAACCACCCGCTCGACTGCCCGGTGTGCGACAAGGGCGGCGAGTGCCCGCTGCAGAACCAGGCCATGTCGAACGGCCGCGCGACCAGCCGGTTCGTCGACGTCAAGCGCACGTTCCCCAAGCCGATCTCGATCTCGACGCAGATCCTGCTCGACCGCGAGCGGTGCGTGCTGTGCCAGCGCTGCACGCGGTTCTCCGAGGAGGTCGCAGGCGACGTCTGGATCGACCTGCAGAAGCGCGGCGCGCACCAGCAGATCGGCACGTTCGACACCGACGTGCTCGGCTTCGCGGGGGAGACCCCGGTCGGCGCGGCGACGCAGGACACGGCCGGCCGCCCGTTCGCGTCGTACTTCTCCGGGAACACCGTGCAGATCTGCCCGGTCGGCGCCCTCACGAGCGCCGCGTACCGGTTCCGGTCCCGCCCGTTCGACCTGGTGTCGACCCCGAGCATCGCGGAGCACGACTCGCAGGGCTCGGCGATCCGGGTCGACCACCGGCGCGGCGTCGTGCTGCGCCGCCTCGCGGGCGACGACCCCACGGTCAACCAGGAGTGGATCACCGACAAGGACCGCTTCGCGTTCGCGTGGCAGTCCGCGCCGGACCGCATCCGCACGCCCCTCGTCCGCGCGCGCAACGCCGACGGCACGCGCGGGGAGCTCGAGCCCGCCAGCTGGGTCGAGGCCCTGGACGTCGCGGCCGCGGGGCTGCTCGCCGCGCAGGCGCCCGTCGACCCGCGCGAGGAGGCCGTCGGCGTCGCGGTGCTGGCCGGTGGCCGGCTCACGCTGGAGGACGCGTACGCGTACTCCAAGCTCGCGCGCGTCGCGCTCGACACCAACGACGTCGACGGGCGTGCGCGCCCGCACTCGGCCGAGGAGGAGGCCTTCCTCGGCCACCACGTCGCGGGCCGCACGCTCGAGGTGACGTTCGCCGACCTCGACCGGGCCCCAGCGGTGCTGCTCGTCGGCCTCGAGGCCGAGGAGGAGGCGGGGATCGCGTTCCTGCGGCTGCGCACCGCGGTCGTCAAGAAGCGGACGCGCGTGCTGTCCGTCGCCGCGCTCGAGAGCCGTGGCTTGCAGCGGCTGTCCGGCACGCTGCTCGCGGCGGCGCCGGGCACGGAGGCGGAGGTGCTCGACGGCATCGTCGCCGGTGCGTCTGACGACGTGCTCGCGGACGCCGCCGACGCGCTCGGGGCCGACGGCGCCGTGATCCTGGTCGGCGAGCGGCTCGCCGCCGTGGCGGGCGGGTTCTCCGCCGCGCTGCGGCTCGCCGCCCGCACCGGTGCCCGCCTCGCGTGGGTGCCGCGCCGGGTGGGTGAGCGGTCCGCCGTCGAGGTGGGCCTGCTGCCGACGCTGCTGCCCGGCGGCCGCCCGGTCGCCGACTCCGCCGCGCGCGTCGACGTCGCCGCGGTCTGGGGCGTCGAGCACCTGCCGGAGACCCCGGGACGGTCGACGGGCGAGATCCTCGCCGACGCCGCGGCCGGTCGCCTCGGCGGACTCGTGGTCGGCGGCCTGGAGCTCGCGGACCTGCCCGACCCCGCGCTCGCGCGGGCCGCGCTCGACCGCGTGCCGTTCGTCGTCTCGCTCGAGGTCCGCCGCTCGGAGGTCACCGACCGCGCGGACGTCGTCTTCCCGGTCGCGCCGCCCGTCGAGAAGGGCGGCACGTTCGTCACGTGGGAGGGGCGGCCGCGGCCGTTCCCGCAGGCGCTCGTCTCGCACGAGCTCGCCGACCATCGTGTGCTCGACCGGCTGGCCGACGCGCTCGGTGTCGAGCTCGGGCTCGGGTCGCTCGCGGCCGTGCACGCCGAGCTCGACCAGCTCGGCGGCTGGGACGGAGCCCGCATCGCGGCGCCCGCGGTCGACGCCCCCGAGCCGCCCGCCGTGGAGCCCGGGCACGCGGTCCTCGCGACGTGGCACCAGCTGCTCGACGCGGGCCGGCTGCAGTCCGGCGAGCCGTTCCTCGCGGGCACCGCGAAGCGGCCCGTCGCGCGCCTGTCCGCCGGCACGGCCGAACAGCTCGGGCTGCGCGACGGCGACCGCGTGGCGGTGTCGACCGACGCCGGGACCATCACGCTGCCCGCGGTCCTCACGGACATGCCCGACCTCGTGGTCTGGCTCCCGACGAACTCGGTCGGCAGCCACGTGCGTGACGTGCTGCACGCGGACGCCGGGGACCTGGTGCGGATCGCCGCCGCGCCGCACGAGGTCGCCACCGCGGGGACCAGCGACGAGGACGATGCACCTGGTCGTGACGAGGAGGTCGGGGCATGAGGCACCTGCTGTTCGCCGAGAGCGGCGCCGTCGCACCCGTGACGGCCGACTTCAGCGACGACACGTGGTGGATCTGGGTCATCAAGGCCGTCGGCATCATCGTGTTCCTGCTGACGAGCGTGCTCATCGCCATCTGGTTCGAGCGCAAGGTCGTCGCCCGCATGCAGGTCCGCCCCGGACCCAACGTGCACGGCCCGTTCGGCCTCCTGCAGTCGCTCGCCGACGCGATGAAGCTCCTGGTCAAGGAGGACGTCACGGTCAAGGCGGCCGACAAGCTCGTCTACATCGTCGCGCCGATGATCGCGGTGTTCTGCTCGCTGCTCACGTTCGCGGTCATCCCGCTCGGGCCGGCCGTCGACATGTTCGGGCACGTCACGCCCCTGCAGCTGACGGACTTCCCGGTCGCGGTGCTCTACATCCTCGCGTGCGCGTCGGTCGGCGTGTACGGCATCGTGCTCGGCGGCTGGTCGTCGAACTCGACGTACCCGCTGCTGGGCGGGGTGCGCTCCACGGCGCAGGTCATCTCGTACGAGCTCGCGATGGGCCTGTCGCTGGTCAGCGTGTTCATCCTGGC
The DNA here is from genome assembly GCF_017744555.1 of Cellulomonas sp. Lineage (GTDB taxonomy): Bacteria > Actinomycetota > Actinomycetes > Actinomycetales > Cellulomonadaceae > Cellulomonas. Next base: position 15,594 of record NZ_JAGIBD010000010.1, read on the forward strand.
CGGGTCGATGTCGACGTCGCAGATCGTGGACTCCCAGACGCAGGTCTGGTGGTTCCTGCCGCTGCTGCCCGCGTTCGTCATCTATCTCATGTCGATGGTCGGCGAGACGAACCGGCTCCCGTTCGACCTCCCCGAGGCCGAGGGCGAGCTCGTCTCCGGGTACATGACCGAGTACTCGTCGATGAAGTTCGCGTGGTTCTTCCTCGCCGAGTACATCAACATGCTCAACGTCTCGGCGGTCGCGACCACGCTGTTCTTCGGCGGCTGGCGGGCGCCGTTCATCCCGGCGGACAGCTTCCTGCAGACCGGCTGGTGGCCGGTGCTGTGGTTCCTCGCGAAGCTCTGGTTCTTCATGTTCCTGTTCGTCTGGATCCGTGGGTCGGTGCTCCGCTTCCGGTACGACCAGTTCATGCGGCTCGGGTGGAAGGTGCTCATCCCGGCCGCACTCGTCTGGGTCGTGTGCGTCGCGGTCGTGCAGGGCGTGCGCCAGTTCTCCGGGCTGGACCTGCGGACCACGCTGTTCGTGCTCGCGGGAGTCGTGCTGCTCGGCCTGCTCGTGTCGTTCGCGATCCCCGAGAAGAAGACGCCGGCCGGCCCGAAGCGGCCACCCGGGCCCGAGGTCATCGATCCGTTCGCGGGCGGCTACCCCGTGCCCCCGCTGCCCGGGCAGGTGCTGCCGCCGTCGCCGCGCAAGCAGCGCCAGGCCGCTTCCGCGGCCTCGAGCCCGACGACCGACGTCCCCCAGGTCACCCAGGAGGTGCACGGTGGCTGACAAGCCGAAGCCCGCCCGCAAGGCTGCGCCCACGGGCAAGCCCGCCGGCCAGCAGGCCCGCAAGCCCGCAGCCGCCGGCCAGCCGTCGAAGGCCGTCGCCGCTCGCCCGAAGGGCGGCGAGGTCGCGACCCCGGCCCCCGAGGGCTACCAGTCGCTCATCGAGCCCCGCACGGGCCTCGCGGAGCTGCTCGCCCCGGTGGGCGGGTTCGGCGTGACGCTGTCGAACATGTTCCGCAAGACCGTCACCGAGCAGTACCCGTCGGAGAAGGTGCCGGCCAAGCCCCGGTACCACGGCCGCCACCAGCTCAACCGGTACGCGGACGGCCTCGAGAAGTGCATCGGCTGCGAGCTGTGCGCGTGGGCGTGCCCGGCGGACGCGATCTACGTCGAGGGCGGCGACAACACCCCGGACGCGCAGTTCAGCCCGGGGGAGCGGTACGGCCGCGTCTACCAGATCAACTACCTGCGCTGCATCTTCTGCGGCCTGTGCATCGAGGCGTGCCCCACCCGGGCGCTCACGATGACGAACGAGTACGAGCTCGCCGGTCCGACCCGCGCGGGGATGATCTGGGAGAAGGAGGACCTGCTCGCACCGCTGCGGGAGGGCATGCTCGCCGCCCCGCACCCGATGGTCGAGGGCACCACGCACACGGACTACTACCGGGGCGAGATCACGCACGCCACGGACGCGCAGCGTGCCTGGGTCGCGGAGCACCGTCCCGACGACCCGACGCTGCCGGGCGGTGCCGGGCTGGACGTGGCGAACGAGCTCGCCCCGACCGCGGCTGCGATGGCCGCGACGGTGGCCGCTGCGACCAAGCAGGGCTCGAGGTGAGCGCCGCCGTGCTGACGTCGCTCACCGACGCCGGGACCACGACGACCGCCGAGGCGGCGCTGTTCTGGACCCTGGGGCCGATCATGGTGCTCGCCGCGCTGGGCCTGCTGTTCGCGCGCAAGGCCGTGCATGCGGCCCTCGCCGTCGTGGTCGTGATGATCTCGCTGGCGTTCATGTACGTCGCGCAGGACGCGGTGTTCCTCGGGGTCGTCCAGGTGGTCGTCTACACCGGCGCCGTGATGATGCTCTTCCTGTTCGTGCTCATGCTCGTCGGTGTCGACGCGTCGGACTCGCTCGTCGAGACGATCCGCGGCCAGCGCTGGATCGGTCTGCTCGCGGGGGTCGGCCTCGCGGTCGTGCTCGTCGGCGTCGTCGGCCGGGCGACGTACGGGCGGCCCACCGGGCTGGAGCAGGCGAACGGCGGGAACAACCCGACGGCGATCGCGCACCTCGTGTTCGGCAGCTACGTGTTCGCGTTCGAGGTGGTCGGCGCGCTGCTCGTGACGGCGGCGCTGGGCGCGCTCGTCCTCACGCACCGGGCACGCCTGACGCCGCGTGTCGGTCAGAAGGAGCGGGCGGACGCGCGCGTCGCGGCGGGTGGCGTGCTCACGCCGCTCCCGGCGCCGGGCGTGTACGCCAAGCACAACGCGATGGACGTGCCCGCGCTCGGGCCCGACGGGCGCCCGCTGGAGCACTCGGTGCCGCGCGTGCTGCGCATCCGCGGCCAGGAGGCGGACGCCCGCGAGTACGCGGCCCGCATCGACCGCGTGCTGGCCGGCGGCGGTGCCGACCGGCCGGTGCTCGTGACGGAGCCCGGTGGCGAACCGACCCCACCGCCCACGGCCCACCCGGAGACGGCGAGCCACGGCGCGCCGCTGCCGGGTGCCGCGCAGGCCGGTGCGGAGCAGCAGGAGGAGCACGCATGAGCCTGACCCACTACCTCGTGCTCGCGACGATCCTGTTCGCGATCGGCGCGACGACGGTGCTGCTGCGCCGGAACGCGATCATCGTGTTCATGGGTGTCGAGCTCATGCTCAACGCCACGAACCTGCTGCTCGTGACGTTCTCCCGGATCCACGGGACGCTCACCGGCCAGGTGCTCGCGTTCTTCGTCATGGTCGTGGCGGCCGCCGAGGTCGTCGTCGGTCTCGCGATCATCGTGGCGATCTTCCGTACCCGCCGGTCGGCCTCGGTCGACGACGTGAACCTCCTGAAGAGCTGAGGGGCGGCCCCGTGCACACCCTGACCACCCTGGCTGCGAGCCTGCCCGCCGCCACCATCGGCCCCGCCCCGGAGCCGGTGAGCGGCGGGATCTACCTCGTCGCACCCGCCCTGGTCGGCATCCCGGTGCTGAGCGCCGCGATCCTGCTGCTCGGCGGGCGGCGCACCGACCGCTGGGGCCACTGGCTCGGCGTCGCCGCGTCGTCGCTCTCGTTCGTGTTCGGCGCGGCGGTGTTCGTCGCGCTGCTCGGCCGGCCGGCGGACCAGCGGGTCCTCGACCTGAGCGTGCGGAGCTGGATCGACGCGGGCGCGTTCCAGGTGGACGCGGGCATCCGCCTCGACCCGCTGTCGCTGACGTTCGTGCTGCTCGTGACGTTCGTCGGCACGCTCATCCACATCTACTCCGTGGCGTACATGGAGCACGACGTGGACCGCCGCCGGTTCTTCGCGTACCTCAATCTGTTCGTCGCGGCGATGCTCACGCTCGTCCTGGCCAACAGCTACCTGCTGCTGTTCGTCGGCTGGGAGGGCGTCGGTCTCGCGTCGTACCTGCTCATCGGGTTCTGGAACTACCGCACCGACTACGCGGTCGCCGCGAAGAAGGCGTTCGTCGCGAACCGCATCGGTGACCTGGGCCTGATCATCGCGCTGGGCCTGATGTTCGCGAATTTCGGCTCGGTCGGCTTCCTCGACGTGCTCGGCGAGCGGTCCGGGCAGGTCAGCGAGGGCGTCGCGACCGCCATCGGGCTCATGCTGCTGCTTGCCGCGTGCGGCAAGTCGGCGCAGTTCCCGCTGCAGTCCTGGCTCGGCGACGCGATGGCCGGTCCGACGCCCGTGTCGGCGCTCATCCACGCCGCCACGATGGTGACCGCGGGCGTGTACCTCATCGTGCGCAGCGCGCCGATCATGAACGAGGCGCCCACCGCGCAGCTCGTCGTCGTGATCGTCGGCGCGATCACCCTGCTGTTCGGGGCGATCGTCGGCTGTGCGAAGGACGACATCAAGAAGGCCTTGGCGGCGTCGACGATGTCGCAGATCGGCTACATGATCCTGGCGGCCGGCCTCGGTCCGGTCGGCTACGCGTTCGCGATCTTCCACCTCGTCACGCACGGGTTCTTCAAGGCCGGCATGTTCCTCGGCGCCGGGTCCGTGATGCACGGCATGGACGACCAGGTCGACATGCGCCGGTTCGGCGGGCTGGCCCGGTACATGAAGATCACCTGGCTCACGTTCATGGCCGGGTGGCTCGCGATCCTCGGCATCCCGCCGTTCTCGGGGTTCTGGAGCAAGGACAAGATCATCGAGGCGGCGTTCGTGCCGGTCGAGGGTGCCGAGTGGCGCGCGTGGGTGTTCGGCACGGTCACGCTCGTCGGCGCGGGCATCACCGCGTTCTACATGTCGCGCCTGTTCTTCATGACGTTCGAGGGCGAGCGCCGGTGGTCGACGAAGCGGGACGGGTCGGCGCAGCACCCGCACGAGGCGCCGCGGCTCATGACGTGGCCGATGATCGTCCTCGCGGTCGGGTCCGTGGGCCTCGGCCTGTACCTGGCGCTCGGCGGCAAGTTCGTCGAGTGGCTCGAGCCGGTCACGGGCACCCCGCTGCACGAGGAGCCGGTGCTGCCGGAGTGGCTGCTCATCACGCTCACGCTCGGTGTCGTGGTCGTCGGCACGGTCATCGCGTACCGCCGTTACGCCGCCGCCACGGTCCCCGTCGTCCCGCCGCTCGGGACGGCCCTCACGCGGGCCGCCCGCGTCGACCTGTACCAGGACACCGTGAACGACGTGGCGCTCGTCGAGCCCGGCCAGGCGCTGACCCGGTCGCTCGTGTTCGCCGACCGGGCCGTCGTCGACGGTGCCGTCACGTCGATCGCCCGGTCGCAGATCGGGCTCGGCGAGATCACCCGTCGGGTGCAGACCGGGTTCGTCCGGTCGTACGCGGCGACCATGCTGCTCGGGCTCGTCGTCCTCGTCGTCGTCGTCCTGGCCACCCAGAGCTGAAGGAGCAGAGCTCACGATGTCGTCCTCCTTCCCCTGGCTGACCGCCCTGATCGTGCTGCCGCTGCTCGGCGCCGTCGGGCTCTGGGTCCTGCCGTCGCCCGGCCGCAACCGCACGCGCGAGATCGCGCTCGGCGTCGGCGTGGTCGAGCTCGCGCTCGCCGTCGGTGCGCTGCTCGCGTTCGACACGTCCGCCGCGCAGACGTACCAGCTCGTCGAGACGCACGGCTGGATCCCCGCGTTCGGCGTCTCGTATGCCGTCGGCGTCGACGGCGTCGGGCTGTCGCTGATCCTCATGTCGGTGCTGCTCGTGCCGCTCGTGATCCTGGCCGCCTGGCGTGAGCAGGGCTCGGTCGCGGAGGCCACCGACCGGCTGCGCCGCTACCTCGCCCTGGTGCTCGTCCTCGAGGCGTTCATCGTCGCGGTGTTCTCCGCGCGGGACGTGTTCTTCTTCTACGTGCTGTTCGAGGCGATGCTCATCCCCGTCTACTTCATGATCGGCGGGTTCGGCGGCGCGCAGCGGCGGTACGCGGCCGTGAAGTTCCTGCTGTTCGGTCTCGCGGGCGGGCTCATCATGCTCGTCGCGGTCATCGGCGTGTATCTGCAGGGCCCGCGTGGGCCGCAGGGCTTCCTCACCGAGAACCTCACGGGCCTCACGCTCGACCCGACGCTCGAGAAGTGGCTGTTCCTCGCGTTCTTCCTGGCGTTCGCGATCAAGGCGCCGATGTTCCCGGTGCACACGTGGCTGCCCGACGCGGCCGAGCAGGCGCCCGTCGGCACCTCGACGCTGCTGGTCGGTGTGCTCGACAAGGTCGGCACGTTCGGGATGCTCACGCTGTGCCTGCCGCTGTTCCCGTCGGCGTCCCGCTGGGCCGCGCCCGTGGTGATCGTGCTGGCCGTGGTCTCGATCCTGTACGGGGCGCTGCTCGCGATCGGGCAGAAGGACCTCATGCGGCTCATCGCGTACACGTCGGTGTCGCACTTCGGGTTCATCGTGCTCGGCATCTTCGCGTTCACGTCGACGTCGATCGCGGGCTCGTCGTTCTACATGGTCAACCACGGGCTCTCGACCGGGGCGCTGTTCCTCGTCGCGGGGTACCTGGTGGCCCGGCGCGGCTCGCAGCAGATCGCCGACTTCGGCGGGCTCCAGAAGGTCGTGCCGGTGCTGGCCGGCACGTTCCTCGTCGCGGGCCTGTCCGCGCTGTCGCTGCCCGGCCTCTCGACGTTCGTGAGCGAGATCCTGGTGCTCGTCGGCACGTTCGCCCGGCACCCGGCGGCGTCGATCGTGGCGAGCCTCGGCGTGGTGCTGGCCGCGATCTACGTGCTGTGGACCTACCAGCGGGTCTTCACCGGCCCGGTGCGCGACGAGCTCGCGACCACGCCCGACCTGGTCGGGCGCGAGAAGTGGGCGGTCGCCCCGTTGCTGGCCCTGATGATCGTCTTCGGCTTCCTGCCCGGCCCGGCGCTGGACCTCGTCCGGCCGCCCGCGCAGGTCACGCTCGAGCAGGTCGGCGTGACGGACGTCCCGGCGTCCGCCACGGCCGCGGAAGGGAGTGACCGGTGAGCGACTTCACCGCACCGACGATCGCGTGGGGGCCGCTGAGCCCCGTGATCATCGTGCTGCTCGCGGCGGTGGTCGGCGTGCTCGTCGAGGCGTTCGTCCCGGCCGCGCGCCGGCGCGTCGTGCAGCTCGCGCTGTCCGTCGTGGCGCTCGGTGGCGCGCTCGTCGCGGTCGCGGCGCTGTGGAGCGGCGTGAGCGAGGACGGCGGCACGGCGGTGCTCGGCGGCTCGCTCGTCGTCGACGGGCCGACCCTCGTGCTGCAGGCGACGCTCGCGCTGCTGGCGCTGCTGGCGCTGCTCGTGGTCGTCGACCGCACCGAGACGGGCGAGGACGCGTTCGCCCCGTCGGCGGCGTCCATCCCGGGCTCCGACTACGAGGAGCTCGCGCGGCGCAAGGGCGTGCAGCAGACGGAGATCTACCCGCTGCTGCTCTTCGCGACCGGCGGCATGCTGATCTTCCCCGCGGCGGGCGACCTGCTGACCCTGTTCGTGGCGCTCGAGGTGCTCTCGCTCCCGCTCTACCTGCTGACGGGCATGGCGCGTCGTCGTCGCCTGCTGTCGCAGGAGGCGTCGATGAAGTACTTCCTGCTCGGTGCGTTCACCTCCGCGCTCATGCTCTTCGGCATCGCGCTCGTCTACGGCTACAGCGGCTCGCTGCGCTACTCGGTGATCGCCGACGCGACCAAGGAGGCGAGCGGGCTCGACGGGCTGCTGCTCGTCGGCTCCGTGCTGATCCTGGCCGGTCTGCTGTTCAAGGTCGGTGCGGCGCCGTTCCACACCTGGACGCCGGACGTCTACCAGGGTGCGCCGACGCCCATCACCGGGTTCATGGCGGCGTGCACCAAGGTCGCCGCGTTCGGTGCCCTGCTCCGGATCGTCTACGTGGTGCTCCCGGGCCTCGACTGGGACCTCAGCGTGGTGCTCTGGACCGTCACGATCCTCACGATGGTCGTCGGCACCGTCGGCGCCCTGGTGCAGACCGACATGAAGCGCGTGCTCGGCTACTCGTCGATCGCGCACGCCGGGTTCATCCTCACGGGCGTCGTCGCGCTCAACCAGGCCGGCGTGACCGCGGTGCTGTTCTACCTGCTGGTGTACGGCGCGGCCACGGTCGGCGCGTTCGGCGTCGTGTGGCTCGTGCGTGAGCGCAGCGTCCAGTCGGACGGCTCGGCCGGAGCGGTCCTCGGCGAGGCCACGCACCTGTCGCAGTGGGCGGGCCTCGGCCGGTCGAACCCGGCGCTCGCGCTCGTGTTCGCGCTGTTCCTGCTGTCGTTCGCGGGGATCCCGCTCACCGCGGGCTTCGCCGGGAAGTTCGCGGTGTTCTCCGCGGCGATCGAGGGCGGCGCGTGGCCGCTCGCGCTCATCGGCGTCCTGTCGTCGTCCGCGGCCGCGTTCTTCTACGTGCGGATCATCGTGCTGATGTTCTTCACGGAGCCGTCGGGGTCGACCGAGGCCGAGGGCGGTGCCGTCGCCGCGTCGGAGGACGGCGCGGCGGGCCTCCCGCTCGACGTGCCCGCGTCCGGCGCCGCGCTCGAGGGGTCGGCAACCGGCCTGGCGGTCGAGGTGCGTGCCGCGGCGACGACGACCACGACGGTCGTCGGCACCGAGGGCTTTGCCGCGGTCGCGATCGCGGTCTGTGCTGCCACGACCGTGATCCTCGGTGTCGCGCCGTCCTGGCTGCTCGAGCTCATCGGCGGCGTCGCCCAGTTCCTCCCGTGACAAGCGGATCGGCCACCCGGCGGACCGCCCGGGTGGCCGGTCGCCGCGCAGGCTCACAGGGGGCGCACCGGCCCTCGTGTCCGTGGAGGCCGTGCCGGGAAGATAGGTTCGTCCCGTGACAACGACGACCGCCATCCCGCTCGGCGACCCTGTCCTCGCGGAACGGCTGACGGCCCGGCTCGCCCTCGTCGAGGAGCGGCTGCGCGACGCGGTGACGCACGCGGACCCGCTCGCGCACGACGCGTCCCGGCACCTGGTCAACGCCGGGGGCAAGCGCCTGCGCCCGCTCCTCACGCTGCTGGCGGCCGAGCTGGGCGACGGCGACCGCCGGGAGGTCCTCGACGCGGCAGTCGTCGTCGAGCTGACCCACCTCGCGACGCTGTACCACGACGACGTCATGGACTCCGCGCCGCTGCGACGCGGTGCCCCGGCGGCGCAGGAGGTCTGGGGCAACTCCGTCGCGATCCTCACGGGGGACCTGCTGTTCGCGCGCGCGTCCGCCACGGTCGCCGGGCTCGGGCCCGAGGCAGTCCGCATCCAGGCCGCGACGTTCGAGCGGCTGTGCCTCGGCCAGCTGCACGAGACGGTCGGGCCCCGCCCGGGCGACGACCCGGTGGCGCACTACCTGCAGGTGCTGTCCGACAAGACGGCGTCCCTGATCTCGACGTCGGCGCGGTTCGGTGCCATGTTCGCGGGCTGCCGCCCCGAGGCCGTCGCGACCGTGACGAGCTTCGGCGAGCGGATCGGCGTCGCGTTCCAGCTCGCCGACGACGTGCTCGACCTGACGTCGGACGGCGACGTCTCCGGCAAGACGCCGGGCACCGACCTGCGCGACCGGGTGCCGACCATGCCCACGCTGCTGCTGCGTGCCCGCGCCGCCTCGCCCGACGCGTCTGCCGAGGACCTGGCCGTGGTCGAGCTCCTCGACGCCGACCTGACGGACGACGCGGCGCTCGCCCGGGCGGTCGCCGCGCTGCGGGCGCACCCGGTGGTCGACGAGACGCGCACGCGGGCGGTCGAGCTGGCCCGGGCAGCCGTCCACGAGCTCGACGGGCTGCCGGACGGCCCGGTGAAGGACGCGCTCGTGTCGTTCGCCGACGCCCTGGTGGACCGCGCCTCCTGACCGCGCCTCCTGACCGCGCGTCCTGACCGCACGGTGGGCGTACGAGAGTGAGGCGTCGTGCCCGTGACTCTGGCACGATGACGGCGCGGGACCACCCGTGAACCGTGACCGGGAGGCCCCGTGAGCAACCGTCCGACGGACGCACGTCGCGCGACGTCCTCGCGCGCCGCAGGGCGCTCCGTCGTGGTCGCCCCCGGGTCGGTCGCGCCCGTGGGCCGGCGGGTCGCGGCGTACGCGGTGGACATGGTCCTGCTGCTGCTCGCGTCGGTGATCGGCTACCTGATCGCCCGCGGCGGTGTGGCCGAGGGCGCACCCGTCCCGATCCTGATCCCCGCCGTGCTCTGCGTCGTCGTCGGCGCCGTGCAGTGGGTCGCCGAGTCGGTCTCGGGCGCCACGGCGGGCAACGCCCTGCTGGGCATCCGGACGATGTCGGCACGCACCGGCCGGCCCGCCGGGCTCCTCGCGATCCTGCTCCGCGACCTCGTCGTCGGTGCGGGCTCGCTCGTGTGCCTCGTGGGGCAGTGGGTCGTGGTCGCGTCGGGCGTGTGGGACACGACGCCGGCGCAACGGGGCTGGCACGACAAGGCCGCGGGCACGCTCGTGCTGCGGGCGGCCTCGGTGTCGACCGCGGCCCGCGTGGTCGCGGGGCCGGCCGCGTGGGACGACGCCGTGGCTCGGGCGGTCGGACGGACCGACACCCCGAGTGCGGGACGCGCGCCGTCGGGTCCGGCGTGGACGGGCGGTGCAGGTGCCGGGCTCGCCCCGGCGGCCCCGGGGCCGCTCGTGCCGATCTCGGTCGTGCCTGGCACGCCGCTCCCGTCGTCGCCGGAGCCCGAGCCCGCCGCGGCCGACCCGGTGCCGATGATCGACGTGCCCGCAGAGGTCCGCCCGGCGGTCGCGGTGGCGCCCGTGGCGCCCGACGTGATCGGGGCGCCGCCCGTCTCGACCCCCAACCCCGTCGAGTCGGCGCAGGAGCGTGCCCCGCTCATCGAGGGGCCACCCTCGGCGGTGCGGAGCCGGCGCGAGCTGCGCCTCGACGAGCGTCGCGCCCCTGAACAGGAGCCGCGCGTGCCCACGTCGCCGCTGCCTGACCTCGGCGACCTCGAGCTGACCCGGCTGCGGGACGAGCCGGCGCCCCGCAGAGCCGGAGGGTCGGCGGTGGCCGCTCCCGGCGTACGGCTGGTGTTCGACACAGGCGAGCGGGTCGACGTGGTCGGGGACGGCCTCGTGGGTCGCAGCCCGTCGGCCGAGGCCGGTGTCGAGCACGTGGTCGCGATCGACGACCCCGAGCGGTCGATCTCGAAGGTGCACCTGGCGTTCGGCCCGACGCCCGACGGCGGGCTGTGGGTCACGGACCGCGGGTCGACGAACGGGACCGTGCTCGTGGCGCCCGGCGGCTCGGGCGTGGTGCTGCCCGCCGGCGCGCGCGTCGGGGCGCCCGTGGGCTCGACGATCCGGTTCGGTCAGCGCAGCGTCCGCGTCGAGCGGGTCTGACCGGCTCGACGCTCAGCCGCGGGACGTCAGCGCGTCGCGGATCGCCGGCACGCGGTCGGTGAGGACGGCCAGCCGGGCGCGGGTGCTCGCCGGCTCACCGATCTCGCCGAGCCGCAGCATCCCTGGGTCACCGGCGTGCTGCCCCTCCTCGATGCGGTCGCACGCGTCGGTCATCCGCCGCGTCACGTGGTCGAGCAGATCGGCGGGGTCGATGCCACCGTAGGCGTCGGCGACCACCTGCAGACCGTGCGCCGCCGCCCCCGGGTCCTCGCCCAGCCGCAGCAGGGGAGAGTTCCACGCGAAGATCGCGACGTCGTCGAGCGGGATCCCTGGGCCGGCGACGTCCCAGTCGAAGACGCCCGCGAGCGTGTCGCCGTCGAACGCCATGTTGTACATCGCGGTGTCGTGGTGGCACACGATCTCGCCGTCCTCGAGGGCCCGGTCGGCGAACCGCCACCGGCGCCGGTCCCGCGGGAAGCCCGTGACGACCGCGTGGTACTCCCGCAGCCAGCTCATCGCCGAGCGCACCTGCTCGTCGGTCAGGTCCTCGGTGCCGATCGGGACGACCCGGCCGGGCAGGTACGTGAGCACCTCGCGGCCCTGGTCGTCCGTACCGAGGACACGCGGCACGTGCGCGAGCCCGGCGTGGGCGAGGAACTCGAGCAGCTCGTGCACGGCGGGCGTCCAGGGGCCGGTCGGACGCCGGACGGTGTCCCCGACACGGACGGCACCACCGACGTTGCCGCCCTCGAGCGGGATCTCGACCTCGGACATGCGAGCCACCGTAGGGCCTGCGGCCTCCGCGTCCCCAGGAGTTTCACCGCCGGGCCGTCGGCCGGCACGGCCACGCCTCGATCCCGACGGTCCGCGACGTCAGCCCGGCTCAGGCGAACCGGCCCGCTCGGGCACGGGGATCCCGCGGCGCCCCAGCTCCTCGACGACGGTCCGGGGGACGGCCCGGCAGCCGCACTCGTGGGCGTGCTCGAGGTGCCACTCGACGCGGCGGTCCATCGACGCACCCTGACCCAGCACGTGCTCGTCATGCCACTCGGCGTTCATAGCCCCATGACAGCACCGGCCCGGCCTCCCCGTCGAGCAGGGAGCCGGGCCGGATGCCGAGAACCACGAGGTCAGAAGGTGCGCGTGATCATCGCCCGCTTCACTCGCCTCACGCGGCCGCCGCGGTGATCCGCCTCAGAAGGCGCGCGTGATCATCGCCCGCTTCACTTCTTGGATCGCCTTCGTCACCTCGATGCCACGCGGGCACGCCTCGGTGCAGTTGAAGGTCGTGCGGCAGCGCCACACGCCCTCCTTGTCGTTGAGGATCTCGAGGCGCTGCGCGCCGCCCTCGTCGCGGCTGTCGAAGATGAACCGGTGCGCGTTGACGATCGCGGCCGGGCCGAAGTACTGCCCGTCGGTCCAGAACACGGGGCACGACGACGTGCACGCGGCGCACAGGATGCACTTCGTGGTGTCGTCGAACCGCTCGCGCTGCGCGGCCGACTGCAGGCGCTCCTTGGTCGGCTCGTTCCCCGTGGTGATGAGGAACGGCATGATCTCGCGGTACGACGCGAAGAAGGGCTCCATGTCGACCACGAGGTCCTTGATCACCGGGAGGCCCTTGATGGGCTCGACGGTGATCGGCTTGGAGATGTCCAGGTCCTTGAGCAGCGTCTTGCACGCGAGCCGGTTGCGGCCGTTGATGCGCATCGCGTCGGACCCGCACACGCCGTGCGCGCACGAGCGGCGGAACGTCAGCGACCCGTCCTGCTGCCACTTGACCTGGTGCAGGGCGTCGAGCACGCGGTCGGTGCCGTGGGCCTGCACGCGGAACTCGTCCCAGTGCGCGACCGTGGGCGACCCGGTGTCGTCGGGCAGGTAGCGCAGGACCTTGAGGGTCACCTCGAACGAGGGGACCTCGCCCACCTTCGTGGGGGCTTCGGCGACAGCAGTCATCAGTACTTGCGCTCCATCGGCTGGTAGCGGGTCATGGTGACGGGCTTGGAGCCCAGCACGAGCTGGTAGCCGTCGAACACGGTGGTGTGCGCGAACGGTCCCTTGCGGTCGCCGTCCTGGTCCGTGCCCCAGCGGCGGTGGCCCTCGCTGGGCAGCGGCCGCCGGTAGGCCATCGTGTGCCGCATGTAGTTCTTGTCGTCGCGGTCGGGGAAGTCCTCACGGAAGTGCCCGCCGCGCGACTCGTCGCGGTTGAGGGCGCCGACGACGACCGTCTCGGCGATGTCGAGCAGGAAGCCGAGCTCGACCGCCTCGAGGAGGTCGGTGTTGAACATCCGGCTCTTGTCCTGCACGCTCACCGCACGGAACCGCTTCTGCAGCGCCTTGAGGTCGTCGAGCGCCTGCGTCAGCGACTCCTTGGTGCGGAACACCTGCGCGTTCTTGTCCATCGTCTCCTGCAGCGCCTTGCGGATGTCCGCCACGCGCTCGCCGTCGGGGCGCGTCCGGATCTCCTCGAGGCCCGCGACGACGGTCGCGGCGGGGTTCTCCGGCAGCTCCACGAACGACGCGGTCGACGCGTACTGCGCGGCCGAGATGCCGGACCGCTTGCCGAACACGTTGATGTCGAGCAGCGAGTTCGTGCCGAGGCGGTTCGACCCGTGCACCGAGACGCACGCGACCTCGCCGGCGGCGTACAGGCCGCGGATCACGTCGGTCGAGTTCCGCAGCACCTCGCCCTCGATGTTGGTCGGGATGCCGCCCATCGCGTAGTGCGCAGTCGGGTAGACGGGCACCGGCTCGGTGTACGGCTCGATGCCGAGGTAGGTCCGGGCGAACTCCGTGATGTCCGGGAGCTTGGCGTCGATGTGCGCGGGCTCCAGGTGCGTGAGGTCGAGCAGCACGTAGTCCTTGTTCGGGCCGGCGCCGCGGCCCTCGCGGACCTCGTTGGCCATCGACCGGGCGACGATGTCGCGCGGCGCGAGGTCCTTGATGGTGGGGGCGTACCGCTCCATGAAGCGCTCGCCCTCGGAGTTGCGCAGGATCGCGCCCTCGCCGCGTGCCGCCTCCGACAGGAGGATGCCGAGTCCCGCGAGACCCGTCGGGTGGAACTGGAAGAACTCCATGTCCTCGAGCGGGATGCCCCGGCGGTAGGCCAGCGCCATGCCGTCGCCGGTGAGGGTGTGCGCGTTCGACGTCGTCTTGAAGATCTTGCCGGCGCCTCCCGTGGCCAGGACCACGGACTTCGCCTGGAACACGTGGATCTCGCCCGTCGCGAGCTCGTACGCGACGACGCCCGAGACGTGCACCTCCTCGCCGTCCGGCACGTGGCCGGCGGCGAGGTCGTGGTCCACCAGCAGGTCGAGCACGTAGAACTCGTTGAAGAACTCGACCTCGTTCTTCACGCACTGCTGGTAGAGCGTCTGCAGGATCATGTGGCCGGTGCGGTCCGCGGCGTAGCACGAGCGGCGCACGGCGGCCTCGCCGTGGTTGCGGGTGTGGCCGCCGAACCGGCGCTGGTCGATGCGGCCCTCGGGCGTCCGGTTGAACGGCAGGCCCATCTTCTCGAGGTCGAGCACCGCGTCGATGGCCTCCTTGGCCATGACCTCGGCGGCGTCCTGGTCGACCAGGTAGTCACCGCCCTTGACGGTGTCGAACGTGTGCCACTCCCAGTTGTCCTCCTCGACGTTCGCGAGCGCGGCGCACATGCCGCCCTGCGCGGCGCCCGTGTGGGAACGCGTGGGGTAGAGCTTGGAGATGACGGCCGTGCGCACGCGGGTCGACGACTCGAGCGCCGCGCGCATCCCGGCGCCGCCGGCGCCGACGATGACGACGTCGTACTGGTGGGTCTGCATCAGGTGTCAGGTCCTTACCGAGATCAGGCCGTGCAGAACGACGGCAGCAGGTCGGCCGGCGAGCCCGACGGGCACGGGTCGAACGTGAAGATGACGAGCGTCCCGAGGATCACGACGACCGCGAACGCGAGGTACAGCAGGCCCTTGAGGACCAGGCGCGTGGTGTCGCGCTCCGCGTAGTCGTTGATGATCGTGCGCACGCCGTTGGTGCCGTGGATCATCGCGAGCCACAGCATCAGCAGGTCCCAGACCTGCCAGAACGGCGACGCCCACTTGCCGGCGACGAAGCCGAAGTCGATCGCCTTGACGCCCTCGCCCGCCACGAGGTTGACGAACAGGTGGCCGAAGATCAGCACGAGCAGCAGCACGCCGGACGCGCGCATGAACACCCAGCCGTACAGCTCGGTGTTGCCGCGCGTGGTGCGCCGGCCGGGGCCGCCCTTCGGGGGGCGGGGCGCCTTGGGGTCCGCGACGAGGGTCATCACTCACCTCCGAACACGTGCATGAGGTGGCGCGGTAGGAACCCGGCCATGGTGACGACGAACAGGCCGACGACGACCCAGAGCATGACCTTCTGGTACTTCGGGCCCTTGGCCCAGAAGTCCACGAGGATGATCCGGAGGCCGTTGAACGCGTGGAACACGATGGCGGCGACGAGGCCGGCCTCACCGAGTCCCATGATCGGGTTCTTGTACGTGCCGATGACGTCGTTGTACGCCTCGGGCGAGACGCGCACGAGCGCGGTGTCGAGCACGTGCACCAGCAGGAAGAAGAAGATCAGGACGCCGGTCACGCGGTGCGCGACCCACGACCACATGCCTTCCCGCCCTCGGTAGAGAGTTCCGGCGGGCGCTTTGGCGGGCGCTGCGGGCACTGGAGGGGCCTCCTGGCGAGTCAGGGTGTGAGGACGTCGTCGTCCCTGTCGAGCGACGCGCGCACCGGCGGCCGGTTGCGAGAGCAGTCGGAGTGCGCGTCCGTCTCACTGTATAGACACAGTGCTGTCACACCGTGCGCGCCAGGGCCTTCGGTCCCATCTCCGGGGCCATTTGTGAGGAACTCCACAACGCGCGCCCCCGCTAGCCTTGCCGACCATGGACGCCTCCCTCGACGGTCAGGTCCCCGACTTCCACGCGGTCATCCCCGCCGGCGGCGCCGGGACGCGTCTGTGGCCGCTGTCGCGGTCCGGTCACCCCAAGTTCCTGCTCGACCTCACCGGCTCGGGCCGCACGCTGCTGCAGGCGACGGTGGACCGGCTCGTGCCCCTCACGGGACCGGACCGCGTGCTCGTCGTCACCGGTGCCCGGCACGCGGCCGCGGTGGGTGCGCAGCTGCCCGAGGTCGCCGGCGGGGACGGTCCGGAGCGGGTGCTCGCCGAGCCGTCGCCGCGCGACTCGATGGCCGCGATCGGCCTCGCCGCCGCGGTGCTGCTCGAGCGGCACGGCGACGACGTCGTGCTGGGGTCGTTCGCCGCCGACCACGTGATCGACGGCGCCGAGGAGTTCGCCCGGACGGTGCGCGAGGGTGTCGCGGCGGCACGCGCGGGCTACGTCGTGACGATCGGCATCGCGGCGACCGGCCCGTCGACCGCGTTCGGCTACGTGCGGGCGGGCAACGCCCTGGGCCTCGACGACGCACCGCGCGTGCGGGTCGCGGCCGGGTTCACGGAGAAGCCCGACGAGGAGACGGCCGCCGCGTACCTCGCGACGGGGGAGTACCGGTGGAACGCCGGCATGTTCATCGTGCGGGCGCGCGTGCTGCTCGACCACCTCGCAGCGCAGCTGCCCGCGCTGCACGACGGGCTGCGGACCATCGCGGCGGCGTGGGACGGCCCGGAGCGGGACGCGACGCTCGCCGCGGTCTGGCCGGGCCTGACGAAGATCGCGATCGACCACGCCATCGCGGAGCCGGTCGCGGCGGCCGGCGGCGTCGCCGTCGTGCCCGGCGACTTCACCTGGGACGACGTGGGCGACTTCGCGTCCCTGGGCACGCTCCTCGGCGACGGCGCGACGCTCGGCGACGACGCCGCGGTGCTGCGGGTCGGCGCCCCGGACGCGCTCGCCGTCCCGGCCGGCGGGCGCACGGTGACCGTGGTCGGCGTGCCGGGCGCGGTCGTCGTCGACACCCCGGACGCGGTCCTCGTGACCACGCGCGAGCACGCGCAGCAGGTCAAGGCCGCGGTCGACGGCTGGCGTGCGCACGGGCGGGAGGACCTGCTCTAGCCGGTCTCGGCGCCGACGAGCGCGACGACCGGCGGCAGGCGGCCGCGACGGCGGACTGCACGGGTCCGGGGGAACGGGACGCCGTGCGGTCCGCCGCGCGCGGTGCGCCGTCAGGCGGGGACGCAGGTGGCTCCCGCCGAGGGACTGCTCCCCGCACCCTGGAAACCGAAGGTCGTCGACCGGCCCGCGTCGACGTGGCCGTTCCACGTCTGGTTGCGGACGGTGACGGTGCCGCTGGTGCCGGTCACGACGCCGTTCCAGAGGTTCGTGACGCTCGAGCCGCCCGGCAGGGTGAGCGACACCGTCCAGCCGTCGATCCGCGCCGAGCCGGCCGTGACCGAGACGTCCGCGACCCAGCCGCCCGGCCACGAGCTCGTGATCCGGACGCTCGCCGTGCATCCGGCACCCGGGTTCGAGGTGGGCGTGGGTGTCGGCGTGGTCGGTGTGGGCGTCGGGCTCGTCGGCGTGGGGGTCGGGTTCGGGCCTCCGGCCTTGAGCGCGTCGTCGAGCCACGAGATGACGGTGTCCCACGACGGGTTCGGCGAGCCGACGCTCGTCGTCTCACCGCACGACGTCGACGTGCGCACGGTCTGCTGCCCGTAGCGCGACGGGCTCATCACGTCGTTGGTGCCGTGGTTCGCACCCGGCACCGAGAAGAACCGCGTGCTCACGCAGGCGGCCTTGAGAGCGTCGTAGAGCAGCACGCTCTGGCCGTGCGGCACGATCTGGTCGGCGGTGCCGTGCAGCAGCAGCATCGGCGGGTCGGCCCGGTCGACGTACGTGATCGGGTTCGCGAGGCGCACCTGCTCGGGGCACGTCTGGATCGCGCACCCCATGATCTGCGAGGCGGGCGACGACGCCGCGTCGTGGTCGAACGTGTTGTCGACGCGTTGTGCGTTCATCTGGAGGAAGTCGGTCGGCCCGAAGAAGCTCACGCCGGCCTGCACCGTGCTCGAGACGCCCGTGGTGCCCAGCGTGCCCTCGAGCGAGGCGACGCCGCCCGTGAGGGTGGCCATGTCGGCCTCCCAGCCACCGGACGAGTCGCCGAGGACCGCGAACCGGGTGGGGTCGAGGTTGTACCGGTCGGCGTTGGCCCGCAGCCAGCGGATCGCGGCCTTGATGTCGTGGACCTGGGCGGGGAACTTCGCCTGCGAGCTGGACCGGACGCTCACGCCCGCGACGGCGTACCCGCGCGCGTTGAACGCGGACGCGATCGCGCTCGCACCGGACTTGCCGTCGTCGGACGTCCACGCCGACCCGCTGGTCCAGATCGCGAGCGGGGTCCTGGCGGTGCCGCCGGGGAGGTAGAGGTCGAGCAGGTGCCCCCGGCTGCCCGCGGGCTGCGCGGGGGCGTAGGCGATGTTCGACACGGTCTGCGCGGCGTACGCCGGGCTCTGCGACGTGCTGACGACGAGGCCGGCGGCGACCAGCGCGAGGCTGCTCACCCCGACCCACCACGACCTGCGCGATCTCGACGACATGGCACTCCCTCTGCTGCGTGCGGTGGGCCGTTACGCGACGCAACGCTTCCCGGTCGGGCGCAGAAGTGTCACGCGACCGAATGCTTTCGCCGCGGTGCCGCGGGCGGGAGGGGCCGCGTCCGGGACCGCAGCCCTACAGTGGCGGCCGGTGGGAGTCCGGACGCCGGGTGACCGCATCCCGGGTCCGCCCGCCGGACCGCCGGACGTCCCGTCGCCGGACGCCGGGTCGTCGCACGCGGGGAGACACACGTGGCACAGCCTCTGCACCGGCAGGACCTCCTGCCGGACGACGCGGTCGTCGACGTGCGCCTGCCGCGCCCGCGCGCGGGCAGCTCGCCGCGCACCGCGGCCGTGATGCTGCTCGCCGAGCTCGGGCTCGCGCCGCGGGTGTGGTTCCCGTCGGGGCTCCTGGTCGCGCTCGTGGCGGACCTCGGCACCACGCCCGGCGGGGCGCGCGCGGTCGTGCAGCGGCTGAGCCGCGGCGGTGTGCTCGAGGTCCGTCGGGACGGACGCGAGACGGCGTACCGGCTGACCGTCCCCGCGGCGGACGCGCTCGCCCGGGGCGGACGGTCGCTCGCGACGTTCGCGCAGGATGCCGAGGACTGGGACGGCCGGTGGAGCCTCGTCGCGTTCTCGGCGCCCAAGCACGCCGACTCCGAGCGGGCCGTGCTGCGCAGCCGCCTGCGGTGGCGCGGGTACGTGCCGCTGTACGACGGGCTGTGGGTCGCGCCCGACCTGCCCGGCGACGCGCTCGGCCCGGTCCTCGCCGAGGCGAGCCGGACGAGCGTCACGGTGTTCCGGGCGGAACAGCTCCCCGTCGACGGCGCGGCCGTGCTGGACCCCGCGACCCTGTGGGACCTCGACGCGGTCCGGGAGCGCCACGAGCTGTTCCTCGACGAGTGGGTCCCGGTCGGCGAGCGCGTCGCGGCCGGCGACTTGACCGGCGAGGACGCGTTGCGCGCTCGGACCCGCGTCGCCGACGAGTACCGCAGGTTCGTCGTGCTCGACCCGCGGCTGCCGATGGGCGCGATGCCGCCGGGATGGCTGCGCCCGCGCGTCCGGGACGTGTTCGCCGCCGTCCACGACGGCACGGCCGAGCCGGTGCTCGCGCACGTGCGCGCCGTCGCGCAGGCCAGGGGTGTCGCCGTCCCGGACCTGAGGGTGCACACCACGGCCGAGCTCGCGGCGGGTGGGGTCACCACCGAGCCGGTGACGGTCGGCGAGCACGCACGACGAGGCGCGGCGGACCCGGCTCCGGGCCGGACCGCCCGGGGGCGTGAGCTCGTCCGCGACTAAGGTCGACGACGTGCCCGACCTCACCGCCTCGACCGTCCCGCCGCTCGACACGCAGCGGTTCGACCCCGACGACGCGGACGTCCGACGGCTGGTGCAGCTCGTCGGGTCCCTGCGGGACGAGCTCGTCGAGGTGCGGCGCGACCTGCACGCGCACCCCGAGCTCGGCCGGACCGAGGAGCGGACCACCCGGGTCGTCGCGGACCGTCTCCGGCTCGCGGGCCTGACGCCGCACCTCATGCCGGGCACCGGCCTGGTGTGCGACCTCGGGCCCGGCCCGGCGGTCTCGGGCCGCCGGCGGATCGCCCTGCGCGCCGACCTCGACGCGCTGCCGGTGCAGGACACGTGCGGCCTGCCGTGGGCGTCGACCGTGCGGGGCGTCGCGCACGCGTGCGGGCACGACGTGCACACCACCGCGGTGCTCGGTGCGGGTCTGGCGCTCGCGGAGCTCGCGGCGGCGGGGGAGCTCGCGACGGGGGTGCGGCTGGTGTTCCAGCCCGCGGAGGAGGTGCAGCCCGGCGGTGCGCTCGACCTGATCGCCGCGGGCGCGCTCGACGGCGTCGGGCAGATCTTCGGCGTGCACTGCGACCCGAAAGTCGACGTCGGCCACGTCGGCACCCGCATCGGCCCGATCACGTCGGCGAGCGACGAGGTCACGGTGATCGTCACGGGTGCGGGCGGGCACACGTCGCGCCCGCACCTCACGGGCGACGTGGTGTTCGCGCTGGGCCAGGTGATCACGCAGGTGCCCGCGATCCTGGGCCGTCGGCTCGACCCTCGCTCGGGCGTCAACCTCACGTGGGGCGCCGTCAAGGCGGGGTCGGCGCACAACGCGATCCCGTCGACGGGAACCGTGAAGGGCACGCTGCGGTGCCTCGACGTGCGGGCGTGGGAGAAGGCGTCGGAGGTGTTCCACGCGGCCGTCGAGCAGGTGGTCGCGCCGCTCGGCGTCGAGGTGGAGGTGCGACACCAGCGGGGCGTGCCGCCCGTGGAGAACGACGAGCGCGCGACGGGCGTGCTGGAGGCCGCGGCGCGCGACGTGCTCGGGCCCGGCTCGGTGCTGCTGACGGAGCAGTCGCTCGGCGGCGAGGACTTCGCCTGGTACCTGACCAAGGTGCCGGGGTCGATGGCGCGGCTCGGCACGCGCACGCCCGGGGGCCACACGTACGACATCCACCAGGGCGACCTGCGGGTCGACGAGCGCGCGGTCGAGGCCGGTGCGCTGCTGCTCGCGCGCGTCGCCGTGCTCGCGGGGCGGGCCTGAACGGGCGTCCTGCCCCTGAACGTCCGATCTCGGATGGTGGGAAGACACGTCCGTCACCTGGGAGGACATTCCAACTAGGTAACGAAGCCTGGCGGATACCGCCCGGTAACATGCACGCCACGCGCGGCTCAGTAGTGTCCGGAGCATCGAAGCCGGACGAGCCGCCTGCGCGACGAGGTGCTGCTGCGCCGTCCGTCATGCACTGCGCAGGCGTGCCGACGAGATCCAGGAGATCCGCGTGAAGAACATCATTCGTGTGGCCGCGCTCAGCGGGGCGGTCGCCCTCGCGCTCGCGGCGTGTGGCAGCGCCCCCGAGGACGAGGCCACGTCCGGAGCGACCGGCGACGCCGGCGCGTCCGACTTCAAGGCCTGCATGGTCTCCGACTCGGGCGGCTTCAACGACAAGTCGTTCAACGAGTCGGGCTACAACGGCCTGAAGCAGGCGGAGTCCGACCTCGGCATCAAGACCGCCACGGCGGAGTCGAAGCAGGAGTCCGACTTCGCGCCGAACATCGACACGATGGTCGGCCAGAACTGCAACCTCATCATCACGGTCGGCTTCCTGCTCGCGACGGCCACGGGCGACGCCGCCCAGGCCAACACGGACACGAACTTCGCGATCGTCGACTCGACCGCGCAGGACGCGGACGGCAACACGATCGAGCTCCCGAACGTCAAGCCGCTGAGCTTCAACACGGTCGAGGCGTCCTACCTCGCGGGCTACCTCGCCGCGGGCATGAGCAAGACCGGCACGGTCGCCACGTACGGCGGCATCCAGATCCCGACCGTCACGATCTTCATGGACGGCTTCGTGGACGGCGTCGCGAAGTACAACGAGGTGCACGGCACCTCGGTCAAGACGCTCGGCTGGGACAGCAAGGCCCAGAACGGCTCGTTCACGGGTGACTTCGAGGACCAGTCCAAGGGCCAGCAGCTGACCAACACGTTCATCGACCAGGGCGCGGACATCATCCTGCCCGTCGCGGGCCCGGTCGGCGGCGGCACGCTCGCCGCGGCGCACGACGCGAACACGGCCGGCAAGTCCGTGGCCGTCATCTGGGTCGACTCCGACGGTGTCGAGACCAACCCCGACTCCTCCGACATCATCCTCACGTCGGTCCTCAAGGAGATCGGCACGGCCGTCAACGACGTCGTCACCGCCGCGTCGAAGGACGAGTTCGACAACACGGCCTACGTCGGCACGCTGAAGAACGAGGGCGTCGGCCTGGCGCCGTTCCACGACTTCGACTCGAAGGTCCCCGCGGACCTCAAGGCGGAGGTCGACAAGCTCAAGCAGGACATCATCGACGGCACGGTGAAGGTGACCTCGCCCAGCTCGCCGCAGTCCTGACGTGACGCCAGGGGGTCGGTCCGGACTCGCGGTCCGGGCCGACCCCCACGCACGTCCCACCAGGGCTAATGTCGGCCTTGTCACTGCGATGAAGGAGTCGCCGCTGTGAAGCTCGAGCTGCGCGGGATCACCAAGTCCTTCGGCCCGCTCGTGGCCAACGACCACATCGACCTCGTGATCGAGCCGGGGGAGATCCACGCGCTCCTCGGCGAGAACGGGGCCGGCAAGTCGACGTTGATGAACGTCCTGTTCGGCCTGTACGACGCGGACTCCGGCGAGATCCTGCTCGACGACGAGCCGCGCACGTTCTCCGGGCCCCGCGACGCGCTCGCCGCGGGCATCGGCATGGTCCATCAGCACTTCATGCTGGTCCCGGTCTTCACGGTCGCCGAGAACGTCATGCTCGGCCACGAGTCCACCAAGCCGGGCGGCGTCGGGATGCTCGACCTCGACGTGGCCCGCCAGCGTGTCCGCGAGCTTGCCGACCGGTTCGGGTTCGAGCTCGACCCCGACGCGGTCGTCGAGGAGCTCCCCGTCGGCGTCCAGCAGCGGGTCGAGATCGTCAAGGCGCTCGCCCGCGACGCGAAGGTGCTCATCCTCGACGAGCCGACCGCCGTGCTGACGCCGCAGGAGACCGACGAGCTCATCGGGATCATGCGCCAGCTCAAGGAGTCGGGGACGTCGATCGTCTTCATCACCCACAAGCTGCGCGAGGTGCGCGCGGTCGCCGACCGCATCACGGTGATCCGTCGCGGTGCCGTCGTCGGGTCCGCGTCGCCGGAGGCGAGCGAGACGGACCTCGCGTCGATGATGGTCGGTCGCGCGGTGTCCCTGTCGCTCGGCAAGGCGCCCGCGGTGCCCGGCGAGACGACCGTGCAGGTCAAGGACCTCACGGTGCTCGACGCGAACGGCGCCGCGGTCGTCGACGGCGTGTCGTTCGATCTCGCCAAGGGCGAGATCCTCACGCTCGCCGGCGTGCAGGGCAACGGCCAGACGGAGCTGTGCGAGGCGCTGCTCGGCCTCGAGCGGCCCGCGGCCGGGTCGATCCTGCTCGAGGGGCGCGAGCTCGTCGGCCTGTCTCCCAAGCAGGTCCTCGACGCCGGTGTCGGCTTCGTGCCCGAGGACCGGTCCGTCGACGGGCTCGTGGGCGACTTCTCGGTCGCCGAGAACCTCGTGCTCGACCTGGTCCACACCAAGGAGTTCTCGCGGGGCGGCGCGCTCGACCTGGCGGCGATCCGCAAGAACGCGGACCACCGGATCGAGGAGTACGACATCCGCACGCAGTCCGCGACGCAGGCCGCCGGCCGGCTCTCGGGCGGCAACCAGCAGAAGGTCGTCCTCGCGCGCGAGCTGTCGCGACCGCTCAAGCTGTTCATCGCGAGCCAGCCCACGCGCGGCGTGGACGTCGGCTCGATCGAGTTCCTGCACCGCCGGATCGTGGCGGAGCGCGACGGCGGCACCCCGGTGCTGATCGTCTCGACCGAGCTCGACGAGGTCGTCGAGCTCGCCGACCGCATCGCGGTGATGTACCGCGGCCGCCTGGTGGGCATCGTCCCGTCGGACACGCCGCGTGACGTGCTCGGCCTGATGATGGCCGGCGTCCCGCACGACGAGGCGATCGCGCAGGCCGCGGCGCACCCCACGGAGGCCGGGAATGAGTGACGAGATCGTCGGCGAGAAGGCGTCCCCGACGAGCGGGATGCCCGAGCCGGAGAAGACGAAGGCGCCGGAGGACCGCGGCGAGCGGGCGCTGCGCGAGATCGTGAGCGGCGACATCGGCGTGAGCGTGCTCGCGTTCGTGCTCGCGCTGCTGATCGGCGGGCTGCTCATCGCGTTCACGAACCCCGACGTCACCGCGGCCGCCCACTACTTCTTCGCGAAGCCGATGGACACCATCACGGCGGCGTGGAACGCGGTGTGGGACGCGTACGCGGCGATGTTCCGCGGCGCGGTCTACAACGGCCAGGCCGACACCTTCCAGAAGGCGATCCGGCCGCTCACCGAGACCATGACGGTCGCGACGCCGCTCATCATCGCGGCGCTCGGCGTCGCCGTGGGCTTCCGGGCCGGGCTGTTCAACATCGGTGCCCAGGGCCAGATCATCCTCGGCGCGACGGTCGGCGGGTACATCGGCTTCACGTACAGCCTCCCGGCCGGCGTGCACCTGCTCCTCGCCCTGCTCGGCGGCGTCCTCGGCGGCGCGATCTGGGCCGGCATCGCGGGCGTGCTCAAGGCCCGGACGGGCGCCCACGAGGTGATCGTCACGATCATGCTCAACTACGTCGCCCTGTACCTGCTGGCGTACCTGCTCACGACCGACAAGTTCACGCGCGCGGGGTCCAACCAGCCGACGAGCCCGGGCGTGAAGGAGACGGCGCAGCTGCCGCTCCTGCTCGGTGACTGGTCGCGACTGCACGCCGGCTTCATCGTCGCGATCCTCGCCTCGATCTTCGTCTGGTGGCTCATGACGCGGTCGGTCCTCGGGTTCCGGTTCCGGGCCGTCGGGTCCAACCCGCACGCGTCGCGCACCGCGGGCATCGGGATCCCCACGACGATCGTCCTCGTGATGCTCGTGTCCGGTGCGCTCGCCGGTCTCGCAGGCGGCGTGCACATCTTGGGCACCGAGCACCAGCTCACCGGCGGCATCGCCGGGTCGCTCGGGTTCGACGCCATCACGGTCGCGCTGCTCGGGCGGTCCCGGCCGCTCGGCATCTTCTTCGCCGGTCTGCTGTACGGCGGTCTCAACGTCGGCGGGCGCGTCATGGAGGCGGCGACGGGCACGCCGATCGACATCGTGCTGGTCATCCAGGCGCTCGTCGTCCTGTTCATCGCCGCACCACCGCTCGTGCGGGCCATCTTCCGTCTTCCGACACCGAGGACGGCCGTCGCGAAGGGAGCGGCAGCGTGACCGCCCTCGACACGCAGGCACCCGCGGCGACGCCCGAGCGCACCGAGCCGCTCACCCGCAGGTCCTGGAAAGCGCCGATCGCGTTCGGCGTGCTCGGCCTCGCGGCGCTGGTGCTGTTCGGCTTCCTCGGCAAGAGCGGCGAGGACACGACGTTCGTCATCTCGACGGACAACGACTGGGTGCAGATCGGGCCCGTCGCGGTGCCGTCCAAGGCCACCGCGATCCTGCTCGGCGTCCTCATGCTGCTGCTCGCCGCGTACGCCGCGTGGCGTGCGTGGGACCGCAAGCCGCTCGGCCGCTGGGTCGGCGCGGTGTTCGGCGTCCTGTGGGTGCTGTCGTTCCTCTGCTGGGCCGTCGCGGGCAAGTCGATGTCGCTCGTCGGCCTGCTGCAGGGGTCGCTGATCCTCGCGGTGCCGCTCGCGTTCGGCGCCATGGGCGGTCTGCTCAACGAGCGGGCCGGCGTCGTCAACATCGCGATCGAGGGCCAGCTGCTCACCGGCGCGTTCGGCGCAGCCGTCGTCGCGTCCGTCACGCACTCCGTGTACGCCGGGCTCATCGCCGCGCCGGTCGCGGGCCTGGTCATCGGGTCCCTGCTCGCGCTGTTCACCGTCAAGTACAAGGTGAACCAGATCATCGTCGGCGTGGTGCTCAACGTGTTCGCGGTCGGCCTGACGAGCTTCCTGTTCTCGTCGGTGCTCAAGCCGAACGCCGCGACGCTCAACTCGCCGCCGCGCATGCCCGTGATCGACATCCCCGTGCTGTCGGGCATCCCGATCATCGGCCCGGTGCTGTTCCGGCAGACGCTGCTCGTCTACCTGCTGTACGTCGCGGTGGTCGTCATCACGATCGCCCTGTTCCGCACCCGGTGGGGCCTGCGGGTCCGGGCGGTCGGCGAGCACCCGCTCGCGGCCGACACCGTCGGCATCGACGTGCAGGCGACCCGGTGGCGCAACGTGCTGCTCGGCTCCATGGTCGCCGGCCTCGGTGGGGCGTTCTTCACGATCGGGTCCGTCGGGGCGTTCAGCCAGGAGATGACGGCCGGCAAGGGCTACATCGCCCTCGCCGCCATGATCCTCGGCCGGTGGACACCCGTCGGCGCCCTCGCGGCGGCCCTGCTGTTCGGCTTCTCGGACAAGCTGCAGCAGGTCCTCGGCGTCCTGCAGACGCCCGTCCCGAACCAGTTCATGCTCATGCTCCCGTACCTCGTGACGATCGTGGCGGTCGCCGGGCTCGTCGGTCGCGTCCGCGGCCCGGCGGCGGCGGGGGAGCCCTACGTCAAGGAGTGACATGACCGACGTCGACTGGGACGCCCTGCGGGCGGCCGCGACGGACGTGATGCAGCGGGCGTACGTGCCGTACTCGAAGTTCCCCGTGGGGGCGGCCGCCCTCGTGGACGACGGCCGTGTCGTCGTGGGGTGCAACGTCGAGAACGCGTCGTACGGCCTGACGCTGTGCGCCGAGTGCGCGCTGGTGTCGGGGCTGCACGTCTCGGGCGGTGGCCGGCTCGTCGCGTTCACGTGCGTGGACGGGCACGGCAACGTGCTCATGCCGTGCGGGCGGTGCCGCCAGCTGCTGTTCGAGCACGGCGGACCGCGCCTGCTCGTCGAGACCGTGAGCGGCGTCAAGCCGATGACCGAGGTGCTGCCCGACGCGTTCGGGCCGGCGGACCTGGAGGAGCGGAAGTGAGCGAGCAGTTCGACGCCGTCGACGTCATCGTCGCCAAGCGGGACGGGCGGCGCCTGACGGACGGCCAGATCGACTGGGTCATCGACGCGTACACGCGGGGCGTGGTCGCCGACGAGCAGATGTCCGCGCTCGCGATGGCGATCCTGCTCAACGGGATGGACCGCGCGGAGATCGCCCGCTGGACGGCCGCGATGATCGCGAGCGGCGAGCGGATGGACTTCTCGGGCCTGTCGCGCCCGACGGCCGACAAGCACTCGACGGGTGGCGTCGGCGACAAGATCACGCTGCCGCTCGCCCCGCTCGTCGCGGTGTTCGGCGTGGCCGTGCCGCAGCTGTCCGGCCGGGGGCTGGGCCACACGGGCGGCACGCTCGACAAGCTCGAGTCGATCCCGGGCTGGCGGGCCGCGCTGTCGAACGACGAGATGATGCGCCAGCTCGACGACGTCGGTGCGGTGATCTGCCAGGCCGGGTCGGGGCTCGCGCCCGCCGACCGCAAGCTGTACTCGCTGCGCGACGTCACGGGGACGGTCGAGGCCATCCCGCTCATCGCGAGCTCGATCATGAGCAAGAAGATCGCGGAGGGCACGGGCGCGCTCGTGCTCGACGTCAAGGTCGGGTCGGGGGCGTTCATGAAGGACCTCGACCGCGCCCGCGAGCTCGCGCGCACGATGGTCGAGCTCGGCACGGACGCCGGCGTGAAGACGGTCGCGCTGCTCACCGACATGGCGACGCCGCTCGGGCTGACGGCCGGCAACGCGCTCGAGGTCCGCGAGTCCGTCGAGGTGCTCGCGGGCGGCGGGCCCGCGGACATCGTCGAGCTCACGGTCGCGCTCGCGCGCGAGATGCTCGACGCGGCCGGCCGGCCCGACGCGGACCCGGCGGCGGCCCTCGCCGACGGGCGCGCGATGGACGCGTGGCGCCGGATGATCGAGGCGCAGGGCGGCGACGCCGACGCGACGCTGCCCGTCGCGAAGGAGACCGACCAGGTGCTCGCGACGAGCGACGGCGTGCTCGCGACCCTGGACGCGTACGCGGTCGGTGTCGCGGCGTGGCGGCTCGGCGCCGGTCGTGCGCGCAAGGAGGACCCGGTGCAGGCGGGTGCGGGCGTCGAGCTCCACGTCAAGCCGGGCGAGCCGGTCCGTGCCGGGCAGCCGATTCTCACCCTGCACACGGACACGCCGGAGAAGTTCGCGCGTGCCCGGGAGGCCCTCGACGGCGGTGTCGTCGTGGCGCCGGCGGGGACGGCCGTGGAGGTCGGGCCGCTGGTCATCGACCGCGTCGACGCGTGACGGCGCCCACCTGGCGACCCGTACCGGCACAGAGCACGATGGTCAGGACCGGCCACACCCACGACGCGGCAGGAGGAGCCATGAGCACCGTCCCCGGATCCGGCGCATGGCAGGACGCGGGCCTGGAGCCCGCCGTCCCCGAGCAGCCGCTGCGGCTCACGGACGAGCCCGACGACACCCCGACCGACCCCGAGGAGTACGAGCCCGGGTTCGCCCGAGCCGACCGCGAGGGGACGGCCGACGAGGCCGACGTGGTGGAGCAGGACACCGAGGTCCCGGTCGAGGACGACGACCCGGGCGACGTCGCATGACCGTGCCCCGCACCGCCGAGGCTGCAGGCGGGACCTGCTGCAGGACCCGCCGCAGGGCCGCAGGTACGGTGTCCGCATGACCCACCCAGAACCGACGGAACCGGCGAACCCGGCAGACGCCGCACCGCAGACGCCGCAGGACACGCCGGCCGACGGCGCGACCGACACCCCGCGGGAGGCCGGGACGGGCGCGCTCGTCGCGCTCATCCCCACGCTCCCGAAGGTCGTGCTGCACGACCACCTCGACGG
The DNA here is from genome assembly GCF_017744555.1 of Cellulomonas sp. Classification (GTDB taxonomy): domain Bacteria; phylum Actinomycetota; class Actinomycetes; order Actinomycetales; family Cellulomonadaceae; genus Cellulomonas. Next base: position 44,170 of record NZ_JAGIBD010000010.1, read on the forward strand.
CGGCCTGCGACCCGCGACGATCGTCGAGCTGGCGGCCGAGATCGGCCACGAGCTGCCGACCACGGACCCGGACGAGCTGGGCCGCTGGTTCGTCGAGGCCGCCTCGTCGGGCACGCTGGTGCGCTACCTCGAGACGTTCGACCACACCGTCGCCGTGATGCAGACGGAGGAGGGCCTGCGCCGCGTCGCCCGCGAGTCGGTGCTCGACCTCGCCGCGGACGGCGTCGTGTACGCCGAGCAGCGGTACGCGCCCGAGCAGCACCTGCAGCGCGGCCTGACGCTGCAGCAGGTCGTGGACGCCGTGCAGGCCGGGTTCGCCGAGGGCATCGCGGAGGCGGCCGCGCAGGGCCGTTCGATCCGGATCGGCACGCTGCTCACCGCGATGCGGCACGCCGACCGGGGCGAGGAGATCGCGGCGCTCACGATCGAGAACCGGGACGAGGGCGTCGTGGGGTTCGACATCGCCGGCGCCGAGGACGGCTTCCCGCCGTCGCGGCACGAGGCGGCGTTCCGGACCCTGGCCGCCGCGCACGTGCCGGCCACCGTGCACGCGGGCGAGGCAGCCGGCCTCGACTCGATCTCCGAGGCGCTGCACGTCGCCGGTGCGTGCCGGCTCGGGCACGGCGTGCGGATCGTCGACGACATCACGGTCGACGAGCTCGGCGACAAGCTCGGCCGGGTCGCGCACTGGGTGCGGGACCGGCGCGTGCCGCTCGAGCTGTGCCCGTCGTCCAACGTGCAGACGGGTGCGGCGGCCTCGGTCGCGGAGCACCCCGTCACGCGGCTCAAGAACCTCGGCTTCACGGTGACCGTCAACACCGACAACCGCCTGCAGTCCGGCACGACGCTCACGCGCGAGCTCACGCTGCTCGTCGAGCAGGCCGGCTGGACGCTCGACGACCTGCAGGACGTCACGGTGGCCGCGGCGGCGAACACGTTCCTCCACCACGACGAGCGCACGATCCTGATCGACACCGTGATCCGCCCGGCCTACGCGGCGGTGCGCGGCAGCCGGCACCGGGCCTGAGCCCGGGCCGGGAAGAACCTGAGAGGCAGAACGATGACCACCACCCCCTTCGACGCGGCGGCCCTGGCGCAGTACGTCGACCACACGCTCCTCAAGCCGGAGGCGACGACGGCGGACGTCGAGGCGCTCGTGGCGGAGGGGCACCGGCTCGGCGTGTACTCCGTGTGCGTGTCGCCGTCGTTCCTGCCGCTCGACCTCTCGCAGGCGCCCGGGCTCAAGGTCGCGACGGTGTGCGGCTTCCCGTCGGGCAAGCACCACAGCGACGTCAAGGCGACCGAGGCCGCCCGGTCGGTGCGCGACGGGGCCGACGAGGTCGACATGGTGATCGACGTCGGTGCGGCGATCGAGGGCCGGTACGGGGACGTCGAGGCGGACATCACGGCCGTGCGCGCCGCGACGCCGAAGCCCGTGGTGCTCAAGGTCATCATCGAGTCGGCCGCGCTGTCCGACGAGCAGATCGTCGCGGTGTGCCGGGCCGCCGAGGCCGCGGGCGCGGACTTCGTGAAGACGTCGACGGGGTTCCACCCGGCGGGCGGGGCGAGCGTGCACGCCGTGCGGCTCATGTCCAAGACGGTCGGCGGGCGGCTCGGCGTCAAGGCGTCGGGTGGCGTGCGCACGGCGGCCGACGCGCTGTCGATGATCGAGGCCGGCGCGACCCGGCTCGGACTGTCCGGCACGGCGGCGGTGCTGTCCGGGCTCGAGGCGGCGGAAGGGTACTGACGGCCTGAGCGACGGCCGAGCGGCCCCGGCACGGGCTGCGGCTCTCATCGGGTTCTCATACGCCGGGGGCGGCGTCACGTGTCACCCGTTCGGTCACTCCCGCGACGATTGACGCAGGCACCCCGCCCGGACGACAGTGGGGCGCGAAAACCAGCACCCCGACCCCCGACCGACCTCGACCCGAGCTCGACCGCGGCGTGCGCAGGACCCGACGGGAGGAGACGCACGCCGCATGGGCCGGATCCGACGCGGCACGCTCGTGGCCGCCGTCCTCGTGCCCGTCGTGGCGGCGGTCCTCGTCGTGACGACCCTGAGCCGCGCCGACGACCGCACGAAGGACGTCCGCGTGCCGTCCTCGTGGTCGGCCGTGTGGCAGCGCAGCCACACCCTCGAGGGCGACGACGTCGTGCTCGCCTGGGGCGACCTGGCGGGTGAGGACCCACGGAACGCACCGCCCGAGCTGCGCTTCGACCCGGCGGCCACCGTCGCCGACCTCGACGCCCTGTACGCGCTCGACGTGCGCGACCTGCAGGTCGCCGACGAGCGCGGCCCGGCGGGTCGGCACAAGATCGTCGTCCTCGCCGACGGGACCTGGTCCGGCACCGTGCCCGACGACCCCGAGATCACGCAGGCCGGCGGCGTGTCCACCCAGGGGCGTGCGGCGACCGGGACCGTCGACGACGGTGTCGGCCTGGTCCGCGCCGAGGTCTCCGCGCTGCGCGGGGTGTCCACGGCGTCGTGGGACCTGGCCCGGGGGTTCGCCGAGACCGTGCTGGGCTTCGCCGCGGACGGCGGGCAGGGCTTCGCGGCGGACGCCGACGACCCGTTCCGGGCGGCGAGCGCGGCGTTCCTCGCGACCGCGTCGTCGGACTCGGGCATCGGCGACCCGTCCGACCTCGTCCGGTCGCCGTCGCTGCCCTGGTCGAGCGCCCGGGCCGGCGACGGCGGCTGGCTGCTGCTGCAGTACCTCGCGGACCGCGACGGCGGCGAGCTGCTCGGACGGCTGTGGCGCGGCGCGCGTGACGGGGAGTCGCCGATCGAGACGTACCGGCGGCTGGCCAAGATCGACCAGGCGAGCCTCAACCGGCGGGTCGCCGAGTACGCGCTGCGGACCCTCACGTGGGACTTCACCCACCAGGGGCAGATCCTCGAGGGCGTCGCCGGTCTCGACCCGGTGCTTCTGGCGGGCAGGTCGACCCCGGTGACGCCCGTCCCGGACGACCCGGGCCGGTACACCGTGCTCGACGGGTTCGCGCCGTCCGACTACGGCTTCAACCTCGTGCGGCTGGTCCCCGACGCACCCCTGTCGACGATCCACGTCCGGCTGCGCGGCCACACCGGCGCGCCGGACTCCGGCTGGAGCCTCGGGATCGTCGCGCTGCGCGACGGCATCCCGCGGTACAGCCCGGTGGTCGAGGGGCAGGACGAGGAGGTGCAGTTCGCGCTGCGCGAGGGAGAGGACGAGGCGTACCTCGTGGTCGTCGGGACGCCGTCCGTGACGCACACGGTGACCGGCGGCGGCGGGTTCGGATCGACCGCGCGGTACCCGTACGAGTTCCGGGTCGCCGGGGCGACCGTGTCGCCGGGCGCCGCGGAGCCGGTCGAGGGCGGCCACGCGCACCCCAACGGCGGCGGCTGGGTCGACGACGACGCCACGGTCGACGACACCGCCTACGTCGGCCCGTACGCCGTGGTCCGCGGCGACGCGCAGGTGCACGGTTCCGCGCGCATCGAGGGCGCCGCGTGGGTCGGCGACGGCGCCGTCGTCACCGACCAGGCCGTCGTGCGCGACATGGCCGTGGTGCGCAGCGGTGCGCGGCTCGGCGGCACGGTCGTCGTGGGCGGTGACGCGGTCGTCGACTTCCAGTGCGCGGCGGGCACGTACGCGACGTTCGCGCCCGAGCGCGTGTGCGACGGCCTGCCGGGTCCCGTCGACGTCAACACCGCCGTCGCGCCGTTCCCGGCGGCCGACGTCGCGTTCGGCTCCCCGACGGCGCTCTCGACCGACCCGCCCGGGCCGGCCGACCCGGCGGCGCCGACCGCCGGCCCCGGCGTGGCCCCCGGCGGGACGACGGGCGGCGGGACCCCGCGCCCGGGTGCCACGGCCACGTCCCCTGGCGCGTCGCCCGGCACCCCGACCACGTCGCCGAGCCCCACGTCCGGCGTCGTCGAACCACCCGAACCCGTGCCCGCCGGGGCGTGCTCGGCGACCTACGTCGTGACCAACACCTGGCCCGCCGGCGACGGGTCGACCGCGTTCCAGGCGCAGCTCGAGGTCACCGCCGGCAGCGGCGGCGTGCAGGGGTGGGCCGTGTCCTGGCAGCTGCCCGCCGGGCAGCAGATCACGGCCGTGTGGAACGCCCAGCTCGGCACGAGCGGCTCCACGGTGACGGCCGAGAACATGTCGTACAACGGGACCCTGAGATCCGGCGAGAAGGCGGTGTTCGGGCTGCAGGGGGCCGGGCCGGAGGCCGTCGCGCGCAACGTCGCGCAGCTCACCTGCACGCGCACGCGCTGAGCGCCCCACCCCGGAGGGCGGGTGCTCCGCCTCGGCACGTCGCGCAGCCGACCGCCGCAGCGGACACGCCGAGGCGCTCGAGCCCTGCGCCGTCAGATGCCCCGCGCCGTCAGATGCCCTTCGCCGTCAGATGCCCAGCGCCGTCAGATGCCCAGCGCCGCCCGGACGTCCGCGGCCACCGCGTCCAGCCGGTGCCGGGCCGCCGACCGTGCGTGGCCGACGGCGGCGTGGTCCGCGTCGGGCGCGACCGGCTCGACGACCTCGAGGTAGCACTTCACCTTCGGCTCGGTGCCGCTCGGCCGCACCACGACGCGCGTCCCGTCGGCCGTGAACATCCGCAGGCCGGGCGTCGCGGGCAGACCGTCGCGGTCGTCGTCCGTGCCCGCGGCGAGGTCGACCACGGACGTGACGGGCGAGCCGCCGAGCGTGCGCGGCGGGGTCGCGGTGATGCGGTGCACGGCAGCGGCGATGTCCGCGAGGTCGACGAACCGCGCGGACACCTGGTCGGTGAGGTGCAGCCCGTGCGTCCGGGCCAGGTCGTCGAGCCGGTCCATGAGGGTGTGCCCGCCGGCCTTGAGCCGGGCGACCATGGTCGCGACGACGAGCGACGCCGAGATGCCGTCCTTGTCGTGCACGTGCTCCGGGTCGACGCAGTAGCCGAGGGCCTCCTCGTAGCCGAACACGAGGCCGTCGACGCGGCTGATCCACTTGAACCCGGTGAGCGTCTGGGCGTAGCCGACGCCCGCGTGCTCCGCGATCCGCCCGAGCAGCCGCGAGGACACGATCGAGCTCGCGAGCACGGCACCCTGCGTCTGGCCTGCGAGCCGGTCGACCGCCGCCGCGCCGAGCAGCGCACCGGTCTCGTCGCCGTGCAGCATGCGCCAGCCGTCGGCGCCCGCGGTGTCGGGACCCCGGTGCTGCCGGGCGCGGGGGTCCACCGTCGCGACGGCGCACCGGTCCGCGTCGGGGTCGAGCGCCAGGACCACGTCGGCGCGCTCGTCGGCGGCGAGGCCGAGCGCGAGGTCGATCGCGCCCGGCTCCTCGGGGTTGGGGAACGCCACCGAGGGGAAGTCGGGGTCGGGTGCCTCCTGCTCCGGGACGACGAGGACGTCCGTGAACCCCGCGCCGGCCAGCACACGCGCGGCGACCTCGCCGCCGACGCCGTGCAGCGGTGTCAGGACGATGCGCACGCGCCGCGCGGCCTCGAGGGCCTCCGGGCTGCGGTCGGCCAGCGAGAGCACGGACTCGACGTACGCGTCGACGATCTCGGGGCCGAGCACGGTCCACCCGGACTCCGCCCGCGGGACGGACGCGACCGACGGCACGCGCGCGATCTCGGCGGCGATCGCCGCGTCGGCCGGGGGGACGATCTGCGAGCCCTGACCGGCGTCGGTGACGACCCGGCCACCGAGGTAGACCTTGTACCCGTTGTCCTGCGGCGGGTTGTGCGACGCGGTGACCATGACCCCGGCGTCGGCGCCCAGGTGCCGGACCGCGAAGGCCAGGACGGGCGTCGGGAGGGCCCACGGCAGCACGAGCACCTCGATGCCGACAGCCGTGAGGACCGCGGCCGAGTCGCGGGCGAACTGCGCCGAGTTGTGCCGCGCGTCGAACCCGACGACGACGCGGGGCGGCGGGGTGATCCCGTCGAGCTCACCGAGGAGGTAGTCCGCGAGCCCGGACGCCGCCCGGATCACCACGGCTCGGTTCATCCGGTGCGGCCCGCCCCCGAGCCGGCCGCGCAGCCCCGCGGTGCCGAACTGGAGCAAGCCGCTGAACCGGTCGGCGAGCTCGGCCCGGGCGGCCGCCTGGGCGTCGATCGCCTGCTGCTGCGTCGGGTCGGGCTCCCGGCCCGGCGTGAGGCCGGCGGGGCCCCGGCCGCCCTGGGCCAGCAGGCGCCGCAGCTCCTCGGCCGTCTGCGGGTCCGGGTCGTCGTCGATCCAGGTCTGCACCCGCGCTTCGAGCGCGGTCCACGCGTCCTCGCCGGTCATGGGCCCAACGTACTGTCAGATGCGGCGAACCACCTCGGCGAGGAGGGCGCTGATCCGCGGTCCCGCAGCGATGCCCGCCTCGATGACCTCCTGGTGCGACAGCGGCACCGGGCTGATGCCGGCCGCGAGGTTCGTCACGAGCGAGATGCCGAGCACCTCGAGCTTGGCCTGGCGCGCCGCGATCGCCTCGAGCGTGGTCGACATGCCGACGAGGTCGCCGCCGATCCGGCCCGCCATCTGCACCTCGGCCGGCGTCTCGTAGTGCGGCCCGGGGAACTGCACGTAGACGCCCTCGTCGAGGTCGGCGTCGACCGAGCGCGCGACGTCCCGCAGCCGGGCCGAGTACAGGTCCGTGAGGTCGACGAAGTTCGCGCCCTCGACGGGCGACGTCCCCGTGAGGTTGATGTGGTCCTTGATGAGCACGGGTGTCCCCGCGCTCCACGCCGGGTTCAGGCCTCCGCAGCCGTTGGTGAGGACGATCGCCCGGCAGCCCGCCGCAGCCGCCGTCCGGACGCCGTGCACCACCCGGCGAACCCCGCGGCCCTCGTACAGGTGGGTCCGCGAGCCGAGCACGAGGGCGTGCCGGTCGTCAGGCAGGCGGATCGAGCGGATCGTGCCGACGTGCCCGACGACGGCCGGCGCGGCGAACCCGGGGATGTCGTGGCTCGGCACCTCGGCGACCGTCTCGCCGAGCAGCTCCGCGGCGCCGCCCCAGCCCGAGCCGAGCACGAGCGCGATGTCGTGCCGCTCGACCCCGGTCGCCTCGGCGAGGTGGATCGCCGCGTGCTTCGCGACGTCGAACGGGTCGGTCGCGGGGTCGTCGAGGTCGGGGCCGTGTGTGACGTCGCTCATGGTCGACAGGCTAGCCCGGGTGCCGGATGCGGACCGGGGCAGAATGGTCGCTTGTGACGACATCGAACGCGCCCGAGCAGGACCTCCAGTCCACCCGCGTGGTGATCGTCGGCGGTGGACCCGGCGGGTACGAGGCGGCGCTCGTCGCCCGGCGGCTCGGGGCGGACGTCACCGTCGTCGAGCAGGCCGGCCTCGGCGGCGCGGCGGTGCTCACCGACGTGGTCCCCTCGAAGACGCTCATCGCGACGGCCGAGTGGATGACGATCGCGGACCGGGCGCCCGAGCTCGGCATCCAGCTCGACGGGCTCCCGCTCGCCGGCGCCCCCGGCGAGGCCGGCGGCGGGCTGGGCACGCTCGTGCGGCACAAGATCGACCTCGCCGCCGTCAACACGCGCGTCAAGGCGCTCGCGGCCGCGCAGTCCGCCGACATCCGCGGCCGCCTGGACCGTGAGGGCGTCCGGACGGTGCTCGGGCACGGGCGGCTCGACGGCCCGCAGCGCGTCCTCGTGACCACGGCGACGGGGGACGAGCTCACGCTCGACACCGACGTGGTGCTCGTGGCCACGGGCGCGACCCCGCGGGTGCTGGCCGAGGCGGTGCCCGACGGCGAGCGGATCCTCACGTGGACGCAGCTGTACGACCTGCAGTCCCTGCCCGAGCGGCTCATCGTCGTCGGGTCCGGGGTCACGGGTGCCGAGTTCGCCGGCGCGTACACGTCGCTCGGCGCGGACGTCGTCCTCGTGTCGAGCCGCGACCGGGTGCTGCCCGGTGAGGACGCCGACGCGGCCGAGCTTCTCGAGCGCGTGTTCCGGTCGCGCGGCATGACGGTCATGTCGCAGTCCCGGGCCGCCGGTGCGCGGCGGACCGCCGACGGGGTCGAGGTCACGCTCGCCGACGGCCGGGTCGTGCAGGGGTCGCACGTGCTATTCGCCGTCGGGTCGGTGCCGACGACCGCCGGGCTGGGCCTCGAGGAGGCCGGCGTGCGGCTCAAGCCGTCGGGGCACATCGAGGTCGACAAGGTGTCGCGGACGAGCGTGCGCAACATCTACGCGGCCGGGGACGTCACGGGCGTGCTGCCGCTCGCGTCCGTCGCGGCCACCCAGGGGCGCATCGCGATGTCCCACGCGCTCGGCGACGCCGTCACGCCGCTCGCGCTGCGCGGGGTGTCGGCCAACATCTTCACGGCGCCCGAGATCGCGACCGTCGGGTTGAGCGAGGCCGCGCTGCAGGCGCAGGGCACGCACTACACGGTGAGCATGCTGCCGCTCGCGCGGAACCCGCGCGCGAAGATGCTGGGCGTGCGGGACGGGTTCATCAAGATCTTCGCCCACCCGGCGTCGGGGACCGTGCTCGGTGCGGTGCTCGTCGGGCCGCGCGCGAGCGAGTCCGTGTTCCCCCTGACCCTCGCGGTGACCCATCGCATGACGGCCGACCAGGTCGCCGAGGCCGTGACCGTCTACCCGTCGATGTCGGGAACGATCGCCGAGGTGGCGCGCATGCTCCACCACAGGTCGGAGGACTGAGGCGGAGGTCCGCGGAGGGACCGGGCCGCGCGGAGCGTGGCACGGGCCCGGAGCGGACCGGAGCCTCAGTCCGACCTCAAGCACGAGGACTGAGGCGGAGGTCGCCGGAAGGACCGGGCCGCGCGGAGCGTGGCACGGGCCCGGAGCGGACCGGAGCCTCAGTCCGACCACGAGCACAGGGACCGGCTCCTCGACGGGGCCGCTCTGCCTCGTTCCCGGGGAAGGGCGGCCTTCGCCGTGCCCGGGCCTTGACCACCTAGACAGATCGGTCTACCGTCACACCATTCGCTAGACAGACCGGTCTACCTAGGAGTCGCCGTGGTCCGTCGTCCCGCTCCCGCCGCGCACCTCGCCCTGCTGATCGCGGTCGTCGTGACGTTCCTCGCCGCCTCCGCGGCCCCCACCCCGCTGTACGCCACCTACGCGGCCACCTGGCACTTCGGGCCGCTCGGCGTGACGCTCGCGTTCGCGGTGTACGCCGTCGCGGTCCTCGCGGCGCTGCTGGTGCTGGGCCGGCTGTCCGACCACCTGGGTCGGCGGCCCGTGCTCGTCGCGGGCGCGATCGGGCAGATCGTCGCGGTCACACTCCTCGCGACCGCCGGCAGCTTCGACGCGCTCCTCGTCGCGCGCGTGGTGCAGGGCCTCGCGACGGGCGCCGCCGTGGGCGCGCTCGGCGCCGCGATGCTCGACGTGGACCGGGGCCGGGGCGCGCTCGCGAACAGCGTCGCCACCGGTGCCGGCACCGCGACGGGCGCGCTCGCGTCGGGACTAGTCGTGCAGTACCTGCCGGCCCCGACGCGCACGATCTACGTGGTGCTGCTCACGCTGCTCGTGATCGAGCTCGTCGGGCTGCTCGTGCTGCCCGAGACGGCGCCGCGCACCGCGGGGGCACGGGCCCGTGCGGCGGGCAGCCTGCGACCGGACGTCCGGATGCCCGCGGCCGTGCGTGGCCCGCTGCTGGGCGCGGTGCCCGTCGTGTTCGCGGTGTGGGCGCTGGCGGGCCTGTACGGGGCACTCGGTCCCGCGGTGCTGCGCGCGCTCACGGGGTCGCCCAGCGTGCTGCTGGGGGGCCTCGCGCTCGCGACGCTGGCCGGTGTCGCGGCCGTCGCCGGGGCGCTGCTGCGGGACGTGGCGCCCCGTCGCGTCATGCTCGTGTCGGTGGTCGCCGTCGCGGCCGGGGTGCTCGGCACGCTCGTGGCGGTGAGCACCGGCTCGGCGGTCGGGTTCTTCGCGGGGACGGCCGTCGCCGGGCTCGGGTTCGGTGCGGGCTTCCAGGGGGCCGTGCGGCTCGTCGTCCCGCAGGCTCGCCCCGAGGAGCGCGCGGGCGTCCTGTCGGTCCTCTACATCGTCGCCTACCTGGGGATGGGCGTCCCTGCCGTCGTCGCGGGAGCGCTCGTGGGCAGGGTCGGCGACCTCACGACCGTGGTCCGCGACTACGGCCTCGTGGTGCTGCTGCTCGTCGGGGTCGCGCTCGTCGCGCTCGTGCGGTCGCGTCCCGGGGAGCGAGCGGCGCTGTCACCCGAGCCTGCGGGCGAGCTCGCCGAGGCCGCAGGACGGCGTGCGCGATGATGGGTCGCGGTGCGACGGAGGGGAGAGGCTGGCCGATGGTGACGACCAAGGGCTCGGCGCGCGACCGGCTGCTCGACGCGGCGGACGAGCTGTTCTACGCCGAAGGCGTGCACGCCGTCGGCATCGACCGCGTGATCGAGCGGGCCGGTGTCGCCAAGGCGTCGCTGTACAACGCGTTCGGGAGCAAGGACGCGCTGGTCGGCGAGTACCTCGCACGCCGTCAGGACGGGATCCGGGCCCGCATCGAGACGGCACTGGCGCGCGGCGGCTCGCCCCGGGAGCGTCTGCTCCGCGTGTTCGACACGCAGGCCGAGGTCTTCTCCCGTCCCGGGTACCGCGGGTGCGCGTTCATGGCGGCGAGCGCCGAGGCAGAGCCGGGCGGCACGGTCGAGCGGCGCTCCGACGAGTACCGGGCCTGGCTGCGGGGCCTGCTCACCGAGCTGGCACGCGAGGGCGGTGCGCCGGACCCCGAGTCGCTCGGGCACCAGCTGCACGTCCTGTACGACGGTGCCGCGGTGGGCGCCCGCATGGACCGGGACCCGGGTGTCGCGAGCGCCGCACGGCGCACGGTCGAGGTGCTGCTGGACGCCGCCGGGGTCTGAGCTGCCCGCTCAGGCTCGCGCGAGCAGGACCTCGAGCAGCGCCGTCAGGAGCGCAGGCTCCAGGTCCAGGGCCACGAGGTGCGACACCCGGACCGACAGGGGGGCGTCGGACGTCGCGATCGCGTGCACCCGTGGCTTGACGTCGTACTCGGTGTGCGCGCGGTCGAGCACGGCGAACAGCCGGGCGGCCACGTCGTTCGCTGCGAGCCGCGGGCACGGGCCGACGTCGACCGTCAGCGTCGCCCCGACGGGCACGGCGTCGACGAGCACCCGGAGGCGGTCGTCGGACCGTTCGACGAGGCACTCCACGGTGGTGCCGTCGACGCGCGCGACGATCTCCCCGTCGGGCTCGTCGAGCGCGACGAACGTCACCGTCCAGGCGCGCTCCGCCGGGACGCAGGACACGTCGCCGAGGGCCGGCCCGACGGTGACGGTGCCGGTCGCCTGGTCGAGGCGCAACGGGGTGCGGACGACATGCGCCTCGTCGAGCCCGTCGCCCGTGCCGTCGTCCTCGACGAGCGTGAACGCACCGTCCGCGCCGACGACCACGAGGACCTCGAGCGACACGGGGTTGACGGGGTCGGCGCCGGGCACGGGGTCGGCGTCGAGCGGCACGATCGCGCCGCTGCGGGCGAGCACCGGGATCGTCGACAGGTCGCGGTGCAGCACGAGCCCGCGGCCGCCGTCGTAGACCAGCCCCGTGAGGACGTCGACCCACGTGCCCGGCGGCAGCCACGCACGCACGGCGCCCGTGCGGGTGCGGGCGTCGGCGGGCGACGTGACGGGCGCGACGAGCAGCTCGGTGCCGAACAGGAACTGCTGCCGTGCGTCGTAGGCCTCGGGGTCGGTGGGCCACGCGTGGTACATCGGCTCGACGAGCGGGCGGTTCTCGCGCGCGGCGCGGTGGTTCATGGCGTGCAGGTACGGCACGAGGCGGTGCCGCAGCCGCAGGTGGTCGGTCATGACCTGCTGGGCGGCGGGCCCGAACGCCCACGGCTCCTTCGTCATGAACGCGTTGGCCGACGAGTGCAGGCGCAGCACGGGGGAGAACACACCGAGCTGGACCCAGCGGGTCGCGAGCTCGTCGTCCTTGCTGCCGTGCCAGTGCCCGCCGATGTCGTGGCTCCACCAGCCGTAGCCGATGTTCGCCGCCGTCGCGGTGAAGAAGGGCTGGAAGTCGAGCGACGCCCACGAGACCACGGTGTCGCCGGAGAACCCGACGGGGTAGCGGTGGCTGCCAGGGCCCGCGTACCGGGAGAACGTCAGCGGCCGTCGCCCGTCGCGTGCGGAGTCGAGGAAGTGGAAGTGGTTGAGCATCCACAGCGGGTCGATGCCGGTGACGCGGCTGTGCGGGCCGGACTGCCAGTCGATCCACCAGAAGTCGACGCCGTCGCGTTCGAGCCGGCGGTGCAGCACGTCGAAGTAGGCCGCGAGGAAGTCGGGGTCCGTGACGTCGAAGGCGATCGGGTCGCCCGTCGACGCGTCCAGCCCGAGTGCGGCAGCCATCTCCGGGTAGGCGTCCTCGTGGGAGCGCACGCCGTCGGCGGGGTGCACGTTGAGCGTGACCCGCAGACCGTGCGCGTGCAGCCACGCGAGGAACGCCGGCGGGTCGGGGAACAGGTCGCGGTTCCACGTGTAGCCCGTCCAGCCGCTGCCGACGGACGGGTCGACGTCGACCACGTGCCAGTCCATGTCGACGACCGCGACGGAGAACGGCACGCCCTCGCGCTCGAAGCGGGACAGCAGCGCCGTGTACTCGTCGGCCGAGTACCGGTGGTACCGGCTCCACCAGTTGCCGAGCGCCCAGCGCGGCAGCACGGGCACCGGGCCGGAGACGGCGTGGAACGCGTCGAGCGCCGCCCGGTGGTCCAGGCCGTACGCGAAGACGTACAGGTCCGTGCGCGAGCCGTCACGGGGTGCGACCCAGTCGCCGTCGAACACGAACGACCGGGAGTCGTCGAGCACCGCGTAGCCGACACGGGACACGACACCGGGGTCTAGGTCGATCCCGCCGTCGACCCCGTCGAGCGTCCGGACCGTGCCGCCGAGGTTGCCGTCGCCACCGAGGCCGCCGTCGTCGCCGTACCGCCACACCGAGTGGTACGAGCTCACCCCGCCGCGGACGGCGACCGACAGCCCGCTCGTGGTGAACGGTCCCCGGTCGTACACCAGGTGCAGGCGGTCGGTGACGATCTCGACGTGCCGGTCGGTCTCCACGACCCGGAACTCGGGCACCGCCAGCTCGCGGTTCAGCGCGAACGTCGACGCGCGGTCCTCGAACCCGCCGTCGGGCGACCACTCGAGGCGCAGCAGGCCGTCGGTGAGGACCGTGACCCGGAAGCCGTCGCCCGAGACGACGGCGCGCGGGTCGGCGACCGGGCGGGACGGCAGGCGGTACCGGGCATCCATGGCTCCGAGCATCTCCCGCCGGACGCACGGCCGCCCACCCGAGGACCACCCGACGACCGCCCGAGTGCCTGCCGTGTCACCCGAGGGACTCGACGGGACCACCCGAATGCGCGTGACGTCACTCCCTGGACTGCTGACGACACCGCGATCGCCGCCGATGGGCGCAGTGCGAGCCCTCTCGACGGCTCCCGACAGGAAGGCAGTCCGCATGTCTGCACGCACCACCCGTCCCCGTCACGCCAAGCCCTCCGCCAAGGCGCCGCTGCGCGCGTCGCGCGGGGCTGCTGCCGGCGCGAGCGCCGTCATCGTCGCCGCGCTCACCGTCGGCGCCGTGACACCGGCCCTCGCGACGCCCGCTCCGGACTCGGTCGACGTCAAGCCCGCGAGCATCTCCAACGACGACACCCCGGACTTCTCCGGCCACACCGCCGCCCCCGGCGCCCTGGTGGAGGTGCTCGTCGACGGGTCCGCCATCCTCGCCGCCGGCTCCGACCCCGTCGACGGCTCGTGGGCGGTCGCCGGTCCCGCGGTCCTCGACGGCGACCACACGTACGTCGTCCAGGTTGACGGCACGCCCCTCGACTCGGGCGCGTTCACGACGGACACGACGGCCCCGGCGATCGAGCCGGACTACTCGCCGGTCGAGCCGGTCGAGGGCGACGTCGTGGTGGTCAGCGCGAACGCGGACGCGGACGCCGTGCGGTTCACGTACGTCGTGGACGGCGGCGTCCCGGTCGACACCACGGAGCCGACGTACACGGTCACCGGCCTCACGGCCGGCACCCACACCGTGGTGGTCCGTGCGTTCGACGCGCTGGACAACGCCACGGGCAACCACACGCTGACCATCGAGGTCGCGGAGGCCGCCCCGGCCGACGAGACGGCGCCGGTGATCCAGCAGGCAGCGGGCCCGGACGGGTCGGAGAACCTCGTCGAGGGCGACGACGCGTACTTCGCGTTCACGGCCGACGAGGACGTCACATGGGCGTACACGTTCGACGGCGCGCCGGTCGTCGGAGAGGACGGCGACGACGTCGCGTTCTTCGACCTGGGGCTCGGCGCGCACACGCTCGTGGTCGTCGCGACCGACACCGCGGGCAACGCGTCCACGCCGCTGACGATCGGCTTCACGGTCGTCGCCGCACCGGAGGCGGTCGTGCCGACGATCACGTGGGTGTCGAAGCCCGCCGCGTCGTCCCCCTCGACCTCCGCGCACTTCGCGGTGGCCGTGACCGACGGCGCCGCGGTCGAGTACGTGCTCGACCTGCCGGAGGGGGCCCAGTCGGCGGACGCCCAGTCCGTCGACGGCACCGAGTTCACGCTGACCGGTCTGTCGGTCGGCCACCACAAGATCATGGTCGCGGCCGTCCTCGGCGACGAGTACTCCGACGTGCTCACGTACGAGTGGGACGTCACGGCGGCGAGCCCGGTCGTCCCGCCCACCGCGCCTCCGGCGCCCCCGGTGGTGTCGCCGACTCCCGTGCTCAGCCTGTCCGCGATCCCCGCCGGTCTGGTCAACCGGGGCATCGGTACGGGTGCGGCCGGCCCGTCGGTCCAGATCATCCAGCGGGTCGTCGGCGCCACGGCGGACGGTGTCTTCGGACGTCAGACGGCCTCCGCGGTCCGCACGTTCCAGCGCACGCACGGCCTGGTCGCGGACGGCGTCGTCGGCGCCCGTACCTGGGCGGCGATCGTCCACGCGGCCAACGGCGGGGTCGGTGCGGCGCCTGTGACGTCGACGTCGGTGCCGCGTGCGGTCATCAACCGCGGCGTCCGGATGGGCGCGCACGGCCAGGCGGTCGCCACCATCCAGCAGCTGCTCGGCATCACCGTCGACGGCGTGTTCGGCCCGAAGACCGCGGTCGCCGTGCGGTCGTTCCAGAGCGCGCACGGCCTGCTCGCGGACGGCGTCGTCGGTCAGCGCACCTGGGCGGCGCTCACCGCGTCGAGCTGACCCGGCACGACATCGACGGGGCGCACTCCCGGCAGCTCGCCGGGGGTGCGCCCCGTCGTCGTGCGCCCGTCAGCAGGTCAGGGCACCGACAGCGACACGACGAGCGGCAGGTGGTCGGACTCGCGCGGCTCGGTGAGCACGGTCGCCGACCGGAAGGTCACACCCTGGCCGAGCACCCAGTCGATGCGCTCGGTCGGGCCGGTGCTCGGCTCGGTGAGGGCGTCGGGGTCGCCTGCGGTGTCGACCGCACTGATCCACCCGGCGTCCGTCAGGAGCGTCAGCTCGGGCGACCCCGGCGTCGCGTTGAGGTCGCCAGCCAGCACGGCGGGGCCCGTGACGGGCTCGGCGGCAACCAGCGTCTCGAGCTGGTCGAGGCGGGTCTGCGTGTTCTCGGCGCGGTGCTGCAGGTGCACGGACGTGACGCGCAGGGGCGTGCCGCTCGCGGTCGTGAGCGTCGTCGCCAGCGCGGACCGCTCCTGCGGCCCGGCGCCGTAGGGCAGCGGGTGCACGACGACGTCGGTGAGGTCCGACCGGGCCAGCACGGCGTTGCCGAACTGGCGGTCGGCGGCCGGCGCGAACCGGATCGTCATGTCGAGCCGGCGGGCGAGCCACGTCGCGACGTCCGCGCCGCCGCCGAGGATCCAGCCGCGCTCGACCTCCTGCAGCGTCACGACGTCGGGGTCGTGCGCCTCGATGGTCCGCGCGACGGCCTCGAGGTCCACCGCGGTGAGCGGCGACACGCCGTAGTGCAGGTTCCAGTCGACCAGCGTGAGCGTGTCGTCCGCCGCGCGCGGGGGGACGGACGCGCCCGTCGTGGTCGTCGTCGACGGGACCAGGCCCACGAGCGCCAGCACGACCGCCGGCAGCAGCAGCAGCCGCACGGAGCTCACCCTTGCGGGCATCGTCTCCTGCGGGGTTCGTGCCGTGCCGGGCGTCCGTCGGCGCAGCCCGGTCAGCGCGAGCACGAGGGCCGCGACGACCATGACCCACGCGTTGTCGAACCCGAGCGGCACGTCGTAGTCGAGCATGTAGAGCAGCAGCGGGCCGATCACGCCGAGCCCCGTGACGGCGACCGCGCCCGCGGTCCGAGGGATGCCGGGTGGGGCCGGGCGGTGCGTGCTGAGCGCGCCGGTGAGCACCAGACCGACGACGACCTCCAGGACGGCGACGGCGACGAGCGCCGCCGGGCCCGAGACGAGCAGCGCGACGGCCGTCGCGACCACCAGCAGGACGGCGGCGGTGACGCGGACCGCGGCGGGCCACGGGTCCGGGCGCAGCAGCAGCCACGCGCCGACGGTCGTGCCCAGCACGAGCACGAGGCCCGCGATGCCCTGCGCGACGTCGGACTGGGACGCGGCGAACGCCGGGTTGCCCAGCACCATCGCGACGAGGGCCAGGTAGGGGCCGATCGCCCACAGGCGGCGCGGGCGGCCCGTCGCGTCGATGCCCGCCACCTGCGTGGCATCGTCGCCGACCGGGGCGGCTGCCGCCGACGTCCTCCGGGGCACGACGAGCGCCCGGGCCGCGGTCAGCGGCGCGACGGCGACGACGGCGGCCACGACCCACCCGACGTCCCCGGACCGCCACACGGCGTCCCAGGTGCCCAGCACGAGCTGCAGGCCGACGGACAGGCCCGTGCCGACGACGAGCCCGATCGACGCCTGCCTCCCGCCGGACGGCCGGCCGGCGACGAACGCCACGGCCAGGGTGAGCACGCCGACCGCGAGGGCCACGGTGACGAGCCCGACGACGTCGAGCGCGAGCCCGTCGAGCGCCTGCAGCGTCAGCCGCGCGACCGCGAGCACCGTGACGCCGACCAGCAGCGTGCGCCCGCCGGGCACCCCGGACCGGCGACCTGTGACGAGCAGGAGCACCGCGGCGACCAGCCCGGCGCCGGCATACGTCCCGAGGGCCGCCGCACCGGCCGCGGCCGTGCCGACGGCGAACCAGCGGTCGAGGAACGGCCCGCTCGCGCGGACGAGCTCGATGGCGAGCACCGTGAGGGACGCGACAAGCCACACCCGGGTCGGCACACCGGCGTCCGGGGGTGTCGCGGGGGCCGGGCGGCGGCCGGTGCCCGGGCCGTCGGCGCCGGCCGTCCCGGTCCGGCGGAGGCGTCGGGGGTGTCGGTCCGGCGTCGTCGTCACGGCCGCACGCTACTCCGGCCGCCGCGCCCGGCCCGCGCGAACGCGACCGAGCCGCACGTCAGGCGAACAGCGCCTCGCCGACGAACGGACCGTCGTCCGTCGTCACCGGCGTGCCGTCGGCGCCCAGTCGGAGCGACCCGTCGGGCACCCCCGGCGGGACGGCGAACAGGCCCGAGGCCGTGTGCTCGAGGTACTCCATGAGCCCGTCGTGGCTCGAGAGCTGCGTCTGCATCGGGATGTAGTGCGTGCGGGGGTCGCGCACGAACGCGAGGAAGAACAGCCCCGCGTCCAGCCGGCCGAGCGAGTCGTTGCCGTCGGTGAAGTTGTACCCGCGGCGCAGCATCCGCACGCCCTCGTTCTGGTCCGGGTGCGCCAGCCGGACGTGCGAGTCGACCGGGATGAGGGGCGCACCGCCGCGGCCCGTGCGCGCGAAGTCGGGCTCGGTGTGCTCGTGGCCGCCGGACAGGGGAGCGCCCTCGCCCTTCGTGCGCCCGACGAGGCCCTCCTGCTCGCGCAGCGACGTGCGGTCCCACGTCTCGATCCGCATCCGGATGCGGCGCGCCACGAGATAGCTGCCGCCGGTCAGCCACGCGGAGTCGGTGGTGTCCTGCGCGGCCGCGCCCGCGGGCACCCAGACGTGCTCGTCGAGCGCGTCGGTCTCCTCGGCCTTGACGTTCGCGGTGCCGTCCTTGAACCCGAACAGGTTGCGCGGGGTGCGCTGGCTCGTGCTGGTCGACGACGTCCTGCCGTACCCGAGCTGGGTCCAGCGGATCGTCGCCGCACCGAACGCGGCCCGGGACAGGTTGCGGATCGCGTGCACCGCGACCTGCGGGTCGTCCGCGCACGCCTGCACCACGAGGTCGCCGTCGCTGCGCGCCGGGTCGAGGTTGTCGGCCGCGAAGTGGGGGAGCTCGACGAGCCCGCCGGGGAGCTTGCCGGCGAGGCCGAACCGGTCGGTCCCCGGCGTCCCGTCGGGGGCGGGCGTGCCGACGAACAGCGACCGGCCGAAGCCGAACGTGATCGTCAGGCCCGCGGGCGGCAGGCCGGCAGCCTCTCCGGTGTCGTCCGGCGGGGCGTCGTACGGGCCCGACGCCGGGCCGTACGGGCCGGCGGACAGGCCCTGCGTGAGCCGGGCCGCGATCGTCGTCCACCGGCGCAGCAGGGCCACGAGCTCGTCGCGCGACGTCGTCGTGACGTCGAACGCCGCGAGGTACAGCCGGTCCTGCGCCGGGGTGACGATGCCCGCCTGGTGGGCCCCCGTGAACGCGTACGTGCCCGGGCCGGAGGACATCGGCGCCGCGGCCGTCGCGGGCTCCGCGACGCCGGTCGTCCGCGCGAGCCCGAACCCGGCCGCGACACCCGCGGCGATGCCGCCACCGAGCCCGAGCAGGGCGCGACGGGACATCGCCGGGCCGCGCCCGGCCGGGATGGCCTGGTCGGTCGGCGACGCTGCGCTGGTCGGCTCGTCGTGCGGGTCCGTGGGTGCGGACACGGGCGGCTCCGGTCGGTGTCGGGTCAGCGGTGTCGGGTCAGCGGTGTCAGGTCGGCGGGATCAGGCGCTCGTGACCGTCGCGGTCAGCCGCGAGAGCGGCTCGGACAGGGCGTCCACGGCGGCGGCGAGCTCCTTGACCTGCGCGTCCGTCAGGTCGGTGTAGGACGTGAACCCGGTCTCGACCGAACCCTGGGCGGTGAGCAGCGACTGGAGCGCGTCGAACCGCTCGTCGAGCTGCGCGGCCAGGTCGGGGTCCTTGTCGGTCACGACGTCCTGAAGCACCTCGAACGCCACGCGTGCGCCGTCGACGTTGCTCTGGAAGTCCCACAGGTCGGTGTGCGACCAGATCTCCTCCTCGCCGGTGACCTTGCCGGTCGCGACCTCGTCGAGCAGCTCCTTGGCGCCGTTGCCGATCTGGAACGCCTCGAACGTGAAGCCCGGGTCGGTGACCTGCGCCTGCAGCTTCGCGGTGTTCGCGACGATGTCGTCGGCGGCGGCCTTGCGCTGCTCGGGCGTGAGCGGCGTGTACGCGACGCCACCGTTCGCGTCGGGCGTCGGCTGCCAGAGGTCCTTCTCGACGAGGTGCCAGCCGGTCCACGTCTGCCCGTCCTCGAGGTCCGCCTCGCGCAGGTCGAGCAGCGGGTCCAGGTCGCCGAACGACTCCGCGACGGGCTCGATCCGCTCCCAGTGCACGCGCGTCGACGCGTACAGGTCGCGGGCCTTCGTGTCGTCGCCCGCGGCGTACGCGTCGGCGAACTGCTGCGTCGCGGCGACGAGCGCGCCCACCTGGTCCTTCACGTAGGCGACGTACTGGGACTCGGCCGCGGCGAGCTGGTCGGCCGTGTCGCCCGTCGGCGTGACGGCCGCGTCGGACTCGGTGACGGTGAACTCGGCGCGGATGCCGTCGCCGACCATGCCCGGCTTGCACGACGTGAAGTACGTGCCGGGACGCACCTGCGCGACGAGGTCGCGGCTCAGGCCCGGTCCGATGTTCTCGACCTCGGCGACCACCCGCAGGCCGTCCTCGCCGAGCAGGTAGAACTCCGTGACGTCGTCGCCGTCGTTCGTCACCGAGAACGTCACGGGTCCGGCCGGCACCGACGTCGCGGACACCTCGCACGCGTCCGCCGTGGACCGGACGGTGAGCGGACCCGTCGACGCCGACCCGTCCGCCGGGCGCGTCGTTCGGCACGCAGGCGGCGGTGAGCGGCAGGACAAGAGCGGCCAGCGCGAGCGCGGTGGCGGATCGGCGGGACATCGAACTCCTCGGGAGCGTGCGGGTGCGCGGCGCGCACGCCGACGGCGGTCGGTGCGGGGCGACGGCGGCGGGGGACGAGCCCGGCGCCCGGGGGATCAGCGGGTCACCGCGCCGGGGCGGCGACCGGGACGGCGGGGGCGGCGGCCTGGACCGGGCGGGCCGGCGGCTTCGCCCACGCGATGCGGACGAAGAAGAACATCGTGGGGACCACGTACGCGACCCACGCGACGGCCTGGAGCCACGTGGTGGCCGGCGTGAAGTTGAAGACGCCCTTCGCGAGCGTGCCGTACCAGCTGGTCGGCGGGACGGTCGACGAGACGTCGAACGCCAGGGTGTGCAGGCCGGGGAGGATGCCGGCCTCCTGCAGGTCGTGCACGCCGTACGACAGGACGCCGGCGGCGACGAGCACGAGGAACGTGCCCGTCCAGCCGAAGAAGAGTCGCAGGTCGATCTTCACCGCGCCCTTGTAGAGCAGCCACGCGAGCACGACCGCGCTGGCCAGGCCGAGCGCCGCACCCACGAGCGGGCCCGTGGTGCCGGACCGGCCGCTCGTCGCCTGCGCGCCGGCCCAGAGGAACAGCGCGGTCTCGAGGCCCTCGCGCCCGACGGCCAGCAGCGCCATGACGACCACGGCCCGCTTGCCGGCGGCGACCGCGTCGTCGAGCTTGTGCTGCAGGTCCGACTTGAGGTGCCGCGCGGTGCGCGCCATCCAGAAGATCATCCAGGTGATGAGCCCGACCGCGACGATCGACAGCGTGCCGCCGATGGCCTCCTGCGCCTCGAACGACAGCCCCTGAGGGCCGAACGTGAGGATCGCGCCGAACGCGAGCGACGCGGCGACGGCGATGCCGACACCGACCCACAGGACGGGGAGCAGGTCGCGGCGTCCGGTGCGGACGAGGTAGGCGACGAGGATCGAGACGACGAGCGCGGCCTCGAGGCCTTCGCGGAGTCCGATCAGGTAGTTCGCGACCATGTGTGCTTCCGTCGGTGGGGCGCCGCACCCTGCGCCGCGGACCGGCGAGGGGTGGTGCGGGGGACGTCTCTCAGCGGGTGACTGCGTCGTGCTCGGTGAGGGCAGGCTTACCTCACCGTCGGGGACGATACTCCCCGCCGGTGGTGCCGCGCGACGGTCGTCCGAGGATGCGTGTGTGAGCCTCGTCATGCCGTGGACGGGCCGCCGGACCCGTCCCGCTACGGCCCGTCCGCCGCGCCGGTGAGCTCCTCGAGGCGTCGCCGCAGGTCGGGCCACGCGTCCGCGAACGCGGGCAGCAGCGGCAGGCGGTCGACGTCCTCGACCGGCACCCAGCGCACCTCGACGCTCTCCGCATCCGTCGCCGCCGGCGCCACGGGCGCGAGCTCGTCGGCGAGGACCGTGGTGTACGACCAGTCGGGGTGCGTCAGCACGCTCGTGCCGCGGACCCGCACGACCGTCGGGTCGATCCCCGCCTCCTCGGCCGCCTCCCGCAGCGCCGCGTCCTCGGCCGACTCGTGCGGCGTCCGTGCACCGCCCGGCAGGGCCCACGTGCCGCCCTGGTCGCTCCACGGGGCGCGGTGCTGCAGGACCACCGCGAGCGGGCGGCCGTGCGCGTCCCGGCGGGTCAGGAGCAGGCCCGCGGCGCCGTGCAGGCCCCAGTGCCGGCGGCCGCACGCGCACTCGACCCAGCCGTCGCCGGGCTGCCGGTGGTGCGTCACGCCGGAGGGAGGGCCGCCGACGGCCGGTGCGGTCGGGACGCGACCGTCGGGCACGGGCCGGACGTCGACGGGCGCGTCGCGCCCCGGCGTGCCTGTGCGCGCGTCGGCCGGCGGCGTGCCCGTGCGCGGGTCGGCCGACGTGCCGTCGCCCAACGCGATCAGCCGACGATCTCGCAGATCGCGGTACCGGCGCTCACGCTCGACCCGACGCCCGCGGCCAGACCGGTCACGGTCCCGGCCCGGTGGGCGACGAGCGGCTGCTCCATCTTCATGGCCTCGAGGACGACGACCAGGTCGCCCTCGGCCACCTGCGTCCCCTCCTCGACCGCGACCTTGACGATTGTCCCCTGCATGGGCGAGGCGAGCACCGTGCCGTTGCCGGCGGCCGCCTTCGCGGGTCCGCGACGCACGGGGCGGCGGGCCGCCGGGCCGCGCGAGCCGGCGCCACCCGGTCGGGCCGGGCCGCCGGGGCCACGGCCCAGGGCCAGCGCGGCGGGCAGCACGACCTCGAGCCGCTTGCCGCCGACCTCGACGACGACGCGCTCGAGCGTCGTCGTCGGCTCCTCGTCGTCCTCGGTGGGCGCCGGTGCCGGGGCGGCGGCGAGCTGGGCCAGCCGGTCGGCGAACTCCGTCTCGATCCAGCGGGTGTGCACGCCGAACGGCTGCTCGGGGTCCGCGGGCGCGAACTCGGGGGCGTCGAGGACAGCGCGGTGGAACGGCGCCACGGTCGGGATGCCGACGACCTCGAGCTCGGCGAGTGCACGGCGCGCACGCGCGAGGGCCTGCGGACGGTCGGCGCCCGTGACGATGAGCTTGGCGATCATCGAGTCGAACATGCCCGACACGGTGTCGCCCTCGACGACGCCCGAGTCGACGCGTACGCCCGGACCGGCCGGGAAGTTCAGCGTGGTGATCTTGCCGGGGGCGGGCAGGAAGCCGGCGCCCGGGTCCTCGCCGTTGAGGCGGAACTCGATCGAGTGGCCGCGCGTCTCGACGCGGTCGTAGCCGAGCGGCTCGCCCTGCGCGACGCGGAGCTGTTCGCGCACCAGGTCGATGCCGCTGATCTCCTCGGTCACCGGGTGCTCGACCTGCAGGCGCGTGTTGACCTCGAGGAACGAGATGGTGCCGTCGAGCCCCACCAGGAACTCGCACGTGCCCGCGCCGACGTAGCCGGCCTCACGCAGGATCGCGATGCTCGACTCGACGAGCTGCTTGCGCTGGTCGTCGGACAGGAACGGCGCGGGCGCCTCCTCGACGAGCTTCTGGTGACGACGCTGCAGCGAGCAGTCGCGCGTCGAGACGACGACGACCGTGCCGTGCTCGTCGGCGAGGCACTGCGTCTCGACGTGCCGCGGCTTGTCGAGGTACCGCTCGACGAAGCACTCGCCCCGGCCGAACGCGGCCGTCGCCTCGCGGACCGCGGACTCGAACAGCTCGTCGATCTCGTCGACCGTGCGGGCGACCTTGAGACCGCGACCGCCGCCGCCGAACGCCGCCTTGATCGCGACGGGCAGCCCGTGCTGCGCCACGAAGGCGTGGACCTCGTCGGGCCCGGACACCGGGTCCGGCGTGCCGGGGACCAGCGGGGCACCGGCGCGCTGCGCGATGTGGCGCGCGCTCACCTTGTCGCCGAGCGACTCGATGGCCGACGGCGGCGGGCCGATCCACACGAGGCCCGCGCCGATCACGGCACGCGCGAAGTCGGCGTTCTCCGAGAGGAACCCGTACCCCGGGTGCACGGCGTCGGCACCGGCGCGGCGGGCCACGTCGAGCAGCTTGGCGATGTCGAGGTACGTCTCGGCGGCCCGGGCGCCCCCGAGGGCGAACGCCTCGTCGGCGGTGCGGACGTGCAGGGCCTCGCGGTCGGTGTCGGCGTAGACGGCGACGGAGGCGATGCCGGCGTCGCGGCAGGCGCGGGCGACACGGACGGCGATCTCACCGCGGTTGGCGATGAGGACCTTGGAGATGGCGGGCACGGCTCACCGTAACGCGCACCGCGTGCCTGGCCGCGGCGGACGGAGCTCACCCGCCCAAGATTGGGGAACCGCCCAACCCGCCCCCGGGCGGTTTTGTAGGAATCCGACGACGACACCGTGACGAGCCGCCTCGTACGCGTCCCCGGTTGTCCGGAGGCGACAAGGTCCGCCACGCGGTCCGTGTGGCCGGACGGTCAGGCGTGGTCGCGCCAGAGGCTCGGGATCGTCACGTCGATCTCACCGAGCAGCTCGCGCAGCAGCGGCAGGCTCAGGCCCACGACGCCGTGGTGGTCGCCCTCGATCCGCTCGACGAACGGGCCGCCCAGCCCGTCCACCGTGAACGCGCCCGCGACGGCGAGCGGCTCGCCCGTGCGCACGTACGCCGCGATCTCGCTGTCGGACAGGTCCGCGAAGTGCACGACGGTCGACGACGTCGCGCCCAGCGTGCCGCCCGTACCGGCGCCGCCCTCGCCGCTCGTGCGCTCGTCGACCAACCAGTGCCCCGTGTGCAGCACGCCCCGGCGGCCCCGCATCGCCCGCCAGCGGGCCACCGCGTCGTCCGCGTCGAGCGGCTTGCCGAGGATCTCGCCGTCGAGCTCGAGCATCGAGTCGCAGCCCAGCAGCAGCAGCTCGTCGTCCGCGTCGTCCGCGTCGAGCCCGAGCCGCTCGGTGAGGTCACCGTCCGCGAGCGACCGGGCGACGTCCTCGACCTTCGCCTGCGCCAGCACCAGGACCGCGTCGGCGGGGTCCAGGTCGCCGAAGCGGGCGCGGGCCGCCTCGAGCACCGCCACCTCGTCGACCGAGGAGACCGCGACGAGCGGGTCGATGCCGGCCGCGAGGAGCGTGGCACGGCGGGCGGGCGAGGCGGAGGCGAGCAGCAGACGGGTCACGGTCCGCGAGCCTAACGAACGGGCGCGGCGTCGCACGGGGGCGCGTCGGAGCGTCGGGCGCACGCCTCGCGCGGCCCCCGCCGGCGGTCCCGCGGTCGGGAGCGCGCCCTCCCGAGGCCCGAGCCCGCGATCTGCGGCCACTAGGTCCTCCGTCCGGTCCCGGCGCACAGGTCGCCGGGGCAGAATGGGCGGCTGGTGAGCGACGACGCGGCACGGACCGGGTCGCGGACGGCAACGAAGGAGACGCTGTGACAGACGCGGCCACGCCGACGAGCCAGGGGAGTGACCCCGACCTCGACGCGCTCGACGACGCCTACGAGGACGACGACCTCGATCTCGTCGACGACGACCCCGACCTGCTGCGCCCGGCGCCGCTCGCATGGCGCCGACGGACCGCGATCGAGATGGCGATCTCCGGCGTCATCGGCCTGTACACGTCGTTCGTGCTGTCGATCGAGGCGATCACGCTCGCGAAGGACCCGGACTCGACTTTCGCGTGCGACCTCAACTCGGTGATCAGCTGCGCGGAGGTCGCCAGCCGGTGGCAGGCGAGCCTGTTCGGGTGGCCCAACGCGTTCCTCGGCATCGCGGCGGAGGCAGTCGTCATCACGGTCGCGGTCGCGATGATCGGCGGGGTCACGTTCCCGCGCTGGTTCATGCTCGCGGCCGAGACGATCTACACGCTGGGCTTCCTGTTCGCGATGTGGCTGTTCTACGAGGCGTGGGCCGTGATCGGCGCGCTGTGCCCGTGGTGCCTGCTGATCACGCTCACGACGACGGTCGTCTGGGCGGGTCTGACCCGCATCTGCGTCCGCGACGGGCACCTCTTCCCCGGTCCGCGCGGCGCGCCGCTGCGCCGTTTCGTGGCGTCGGGCAACGACTGGTTCGTGACGATCGCGTTCCTGGTCGTCATCGCGATCATGGTCGTCGCGAAGTACGGGTCGTCGCTCCTATCCTGACGCGAACGTGCGACACGAAGGGGCGGGCGCGTCACGGCGCCCGCCCCGTCGTCGTCCTGCGAGCCTCAGCCCGCGAACGCCGCCTTGAGCACGTCGAGCGGCAGCGACCCCATGCCGAGCGCCCGCGCGTGGAACGCCCGCAGGTCGAGCTCCTCGCCGCGCTTGGCGGCGGCCGCCGCGGCCTCGTCACGGGTCTGCTCCCACAGGCGCTGGCCGATCTTGTAGGACGGCGCCTGCCCGGGCCAGCCCAGGTACCGGTTCCACTCGAACCGCACGAACGGCTCGGGCATGTTGACGTTGGCCCGCAGGAACTCCCAGCCCTTGTCGGCGTCCCACGTGCCGGTGCCCCAGCGCTCGGGCACCTTCAGCCCGAGGTGCACACCGATGTCGAACACCACGCGGGCGGACCGCAGCCGCTGCGCGTCGAGCATGCCGAGGCGGTCGCCCGGGTCGTCGAGGAAGCCGAGGTCGGCCATGAGCCGCTCGGCGTACAGCGCCCAGCCCTCGGCGTGGCCGGACGTGAAGCACATGAGCCGGCGCCAGCCGTTGAGCGTGGCCCGCTGGTAGACGGCCTGGCCGACCTGCAGGTGATGCCCGGGGACGCCCTCGTGGTAGACGGTCGTCTTCTCGCGCCACGTGTTGAACGTGGTCACCTCCGGCGGCACGGACCACCACATGCGGCCGGGGCGGCTGAAGTCGTCGCTGGGGCCGGTGTAGTAGATGCCGCCGGTCGTCGTCGGGGCGATGCGGCACTCGAGGGTGCGCATGGGGGCGGGGATCTCGAAGTGGCGGCCGTCGAGCGCGTCGATCGCGGCGTCGGACGTCTCCTGCATCCACGCGCGCAGCGCCTCGGTGCCGTGCAGCTGGCGGCTCGGGTCCTGGTCGAGCTTCGCGACGGCGTCCTCGACGCTCGCACCCGGTCCGGCGACCTCGGCCGCGACGGCCTCCTGCTCGGCGATGACGCGGTCGAGCTGGTCGACGCCCCACGCGTACGTCTCCTCGAGGTCCACCGTGGCGCCGAGGAACGTGCGGGACCACAGCGAGTACCGCTCGCGGCCCGCCGCGTCCTGCTCGGGAGCCTGCGGCGCGAGCTCGTCGCGCAGGAACGCGGCGAGGCTCGCGTACGCGCCGCGGGCGGCGGCCGCACCCCGCTCCAGCTCGGCGCGCACGAGCGAGCAGGACGCCGAGTCGTCGAGCACCGCGGCCGCCTCCTTGCCGGAGACGAACGACGTGAAGAACGACTCGGCGGGGTCGGCGAGCTCCTCGGCCTGGCGCGCCGCCTCGACGACCTGCCGGACGGCGGCGACGTTCCCGGCGGCCGCGGCCGCGCGCAGCGACTCGACGTAGCCCTCGACCGTGCCGGGCAGCGCGTTGAGACGGGCGGCGACGTTCTCCCAGGCCTCGACGGTCCCGGTCGGCATGAGGTCGAACACGTCGCGCATGCCCTGCACGGGCGACGCGATGTTGTTGAGGTCGCGCAGCGTCTCGCCGGCCGCGTCGTGCTCCGCGTACAGGCCGAGGCGCTCGCGCATGGCGGCGAGCGTGATGTCGTCGACCTCGTCGCGGGGCGAGAGGCCGTCGAGGGCCTGGAGCGTCGACCGGGCCGCGTCGACCCGGGCCGCGTGACCGGCCGGAGAGTAGTCGGTGGACTCGTGGTCGTGGCCCGCGATGCCGATGCTCGTCGCCGCGAACGGGTCGAGCCTGGCGTACGTGTCGAGGTAGGCCTCGGCCACGGCGTCGATGGGGGAGGGTTCACGCGAGGTGGGCGTCGTCGTCACCCGCCCGACCCTACTGGGCGGTAGGGAGCGGCTGAAGCGTCCCGGGGACGCGCGGGGCAGCCGGCCGGACGCCCGCGTGAGCCGTGCACGAGCCGTCTGCCGACGCGCCGGACGTGGGCTCGGCGGCCACGCGCCCCGCCTCCCGAGTCAGTCCCGCAGGCTCCAGCGCCACGCGTCCGGTCCCGGACGTGCGGGGCCACCGCCCCGGACCGTGCGCCGGCGGTCGTTCCACGCCGACGTCACCGGGGCGTCGGCGTCCGGGTGGTGGTGCTCGTCCGAGCCGGCGGCGAGCAGCCCCGCGACGAGCGCCGCGAGCTCGACGTCGTCCGGCGTGCCCCGCACCACCTGCACGTGCGCGTCGGTCACGACCCGCCGTCCTCGTCCTCGTCCTCCTCGAACAGCACCGGCGCGCCGCGCGAGACGCCCCACTCGGAGACCGTGAAGCCCGCGTCGACCAGTCGCTGCGCGATGTCCGCGCCTCCGCCGTCGATGAGGTCGAGCACCGAGTCGAGCGACAGGTCCGACGCCTGCGACTGCGGACCCACGACGAACCCGACGTGGAACGTGTCGACTGCGTCGGGCGTCGGCGGCGCGTCCGCGTCGGTCTCCTCCTCGTCGCCCCACGACATCCCCGTGAGGTCGGCGTGCATGCCGAGCTGGTCGTGCAGCAGGTCGTACAGGCGGGCGTTGAGCGCCCCGATCTCGCCCTCGAGCGACAGGACGCGCGGATCCTCGTCGGCCTCGTGCGCGCCGAACTCGGCCCGCACCCCGACCGCCGTGTCGACGTACCCGTGCAGCGCGGCGCTCAGCAGCTCGACGGCCGCGTGCAGCTCGGTCGCGTCGATGCCCGTCAGCGGCTCGGTGCTGTGCGAGTGCTCGTGGTCGTCGTCGTGGTCGTGGTCGTTCAACGGGTGGTTCCTCTCAGAGGGGGATGTTGCCGTGCTTCTTGGGCGGCAGGCTCGCGCGCTTGGTGCGCAGCAGGCGCAGCGCCTTGGTGATCTCCGTGCGGGTCCGCGACGGCTCGACGACCGCGTCGACGTAGCCGCGGTCGGCTGCGTCCCACGGGTTGACGATCGCCTCCTCGTACTCGGCCGTCAGGCGCCGACGCTCGGCCTCGACGTCCCCGCCGTCCTTCGCGACCGCGGCGAGCGCCCCGCGCTGCAGGATGTTCACCGCGCCACCGGCACCCATCACCGCGATCTGGGCCGTGGGCCAGGCGAGGTTGACGTCCGCGCCGAGCTGCTTGGAGCCCATGACGATGTACGCGCCACCGTACGCCTTGCGGGTGATGACGGTGACCAGCGGGACCGTCGCCTCCGCGTACGCGTAGATGAGCTTCGCGCCGCGCCGGATGATGCCGTTCCACTCCTGGTCGGTGCCCGGCAGGAAGCCCGGGACGTCGACGAACGTGAGCACCGGGATGTTGAACGCGTCGCACGTCCGCACGAACCGGGCGGCCTTCTCGGCGGCGTTGATGTCGAGCGTGCCGGCCATCGCCATGGGCTGGTTCGCGACGACCCCGACCGGGTGCCCCTCGACGTGCCCGAACCCGATGATGACGTTCTGCGCGTACAGCGGCTGCACCTCGAGCAGCACGCCCTCGTCGAGCACGTGCTCGATCACGGTGCGCATGTCGTACGGCTGCGTGTCCGAGTCGGGGACGAGCGTGTCGAGCTCCTCGTCCTCGGGCGTGACCGACAGGTCGGCCTCGTGCGGGTAGCTCGGCGGGTCCGTGAGGTTGTTCGCCGGCAGGTACGCGAGCAGCGAGCGCACGTAGTCGATCGCGTCGTCCTCGTCGGACGCCATGTAGTGCGCGACGCCCGAGCGGGTGCTGTGCGTCGTCGCGCCGCCGAGCTCCTCGAAGCCCACGTCCTCGCCGGTCACCGCGCGGATCACGTCGGGGCCCGTGATGAACATGTTCGACGTGCCGTCGGCCATGACGATGAAGTCGGTCAGGGCGGGGGAGTACACCGCGCCGCCCGCGGACGGGCCGAGGATGAGGCTGATCTGCGGCACCACGCCGCTCGCGGCCACGTTGCGGCGGAAGATCTCCGCGAACTGCGTGAGGCCCGCGACGCCCTCCTGGATGCGCGCGCCGCCGCCGTCGCTGATGCCGACGAGCGGCACGCCCGTGCGCAGCGCCAGGTCCATCACCTTGGTGATCTTCTGGCCGTGCACCTCGCCGAGGCTGCCGCCGAACACCGTGAAGTCCTGCGAGTACACGCACACCGGCCGACCGTCGACCGTGCCGTGGCCCACGACCACGCCGTCACCGGGGATGCGCTTCTTGTCGAGCCCGAAGTTCTGCGAGCGGTGCCGCACGAACGCGTCGAGCTCGGTGAACGAGCCCTCGTCGAGCAGTGCGTCGATGCGCTCGCGGGCGGTCTTCTTGCCGCGTGCGTGCTGCTTGTCGACCGCGGCCTGCTCGGCGGCGTCGGCGGCGGCGTGCCGCTCGGCCAGGTCGGCCAGGCGGGTGGCGGTCGTGCCGGCCGCGCCTCCGCTCGCGGGCGGGGTGGCGGACGTGTCGGCGGCGTCGTCGATCTGGGTCACCCGACCGAGGCTAGTTGTGGAACCCCACCATGCGCGTGCAGGGCGATCACGGCGTTGCGGGCCCGCGGTCGTCGGGATCCCACAACGGACGGGCCTGTGCGTGGTGGACGGTCGCACGTCATCATGGGCGCCATGCCGTCCGACGACCCCCGCGCCCCCCTCGACGTCGCCGAGCTCCGCCGACTCCTCGTCGCGCCCGACGGGCCGCTCGCCCGTGTCGACGTGGTGGAGAGCACCGGGTCCACGAACACCGACGTCGTCGACGCCCTGCGCGCCGACCCCGAGGCGTGGCCGGACACGGGCCTGCTCGTCGCGCACCACCAGACCGGTGGCCGAGGCCGCGCGGGACGCGGGTGGGAGACGCCCGCCGGGACGTCGCTGACCTGCTCGTTCGTCATCCGGCCGCACGCACCCGTCGAACGGTGGGGGTGGCTGCCTCTGCTCGCGGGGCTCGGTGCCGTGACGGCCGTCCGTGCCACCGCGGGCGTGCCCGCGCTGCTCAAGTGGCCCAACGACGTGCTCGTCCCGGCGGGAAGCGCCGTCGAGGGCTGGGGGGCGTACCGCAAGGTCGGCGGCATCCTCACCGAGGTCGTGCCCGCTCCGCCCGGGCACGATCCCGCCGTCGTCATCGGGATCGGCCTCAACGTGTCGCAGACCGCCGACGAGCTGCCGGTCGAGTCCGCGTCGTCGCTCGCGCTCGCGGGCGCGCAGCACGTCGACCGGCTCGGGCTCCTCGTCGCGCTCGTCACCGCGCTCGACCACGTCGCCGGCCGGTGGCGCGTCGCCGGCGGGGACGCGCGGGCGTCCGGGCTCGCCGACGAGGTCGCCGCGGTGTGCGGCACGATCGGCAGCCGCGTCCGCGTCGAGGAGCCCGGCGGCGGGTCCACGACGGGGCTCGTGCAAGGGCTCGACGACGACGGCGCCCTGCTGCTCGTCGACGACGCGGGCGACACGCACCACGTCCTCGCGGGTGACGTGCGTCACGTCCGCGACGCGGGGTGAACTACCCTCGACGCGTGCCCGACGACCCTGCCAGCCGCGGCGCCGACGCCGCGCCTCCCACCCCCGAGGCGCCCGACGCGCACGACCTCGAGGTCGTCGAGTCGACCGTCGGCGAGCTCGACGCCGCGCTGCTCGGCGGGCCACGCACCCTCAGTGCGAGCGACCTCGCCGCCCGCGCCGACATCGACCTCGACGTCGTCCGCGGCTTCTGGACCACGCTCGGCCTCCCGCACGCCGCCGCCGACGACGCCGTCTACACCGAGCGCGACGCCGAGGCCGTCGACCGCGCCGCCGCTCTCGTCCGCGAGCACGGGCTCGACATCAAGACCGTCATGACCGTCACCCGCGCCCTCGGCCACACGTCCGACCGGCTCGCGCTCTGGCAGGTCGAGGCGCTCGTCGAGGACATGGCCGACCGCTACGAGCTCGACGACACCACCGCGCGGCTCCTCGTGCTCGACCGGCTCGCCGACCTCGCGCCCGTGCTCGAGGCGCAGCTCGTGCACTCCTACCGCCGGCAGCTGTCCGCGATCGCCGGCCGGTACGCCGCCGAGTTCGGGCACCTGCGCGGCGCCGACGCCGGTGACCGGACGGCCCTGCCCCTCGCGCGGGCCGTCGGCTTCGCGGACATGGTCTCGTTCACGCGGCGCACCGCCGGGCTCGGGTCGACCGACCTGTCGCAGTTCGTCCAGCGCTTCGAGGCCGCCGCGCGGGACATCGTCACCGGCGCCGGCGGCCGCGTGGTCAAGACCATCGGCGACGCCGTGCTGTTCGTCGCCGACGACGCCGCGACTGGCGCCCGCATCGCGCTCGGGCTGGCCGACGAGCTGGGCAGCGGGCTCGACGTCGGCGTCGCCAAGCAGATCGGCGGGCTCGCCGACGGCGCGCGCGGGGTCACACCCGTCCGCGTCGGGTTCGTGTGGGGGCGGGTGCTGTCCCGGTTCGGCGACGTGTTCGGGCCGCACGTCAACCTCGCCGCCCGGCTCACCGACATCGCCGAGCCGAGCACCGTCCTGACCGACACCGCGACAGCCGAGGTGCTGGCCGGCGACGCGCGGTTCGTGGTCGAACCGCTCGCTGCTCGGGACCTCGCCGGGATCGGGAGCGTCACGCCGGTCCGGCTGACAGCCGCGCCGGCCTAGCCCCGCACGCTCAGGCCTCGGGCTCCGGCTCCACCGGCTCGACGAGGTCCGGCCCGTTGTTCGCGACCGCGTTGACCTGCGTGGACACGGGAGTCGCGACGATGCGCGGCGGCTCGGCGTCGAGCAGGGCGGCCGCCTCGTCGGCGCTCGTCGCGGGGCTCAGCCACGCGTCCCACGCCTCTGGCCGGAGCATGAGCGGCTGCCGGTCGTGGATGTGCGCGAGCTCGTCGGTGGCCGGGCGGGTGATGACCGTGGTGCTGACGATCCACCGGTCGGGGTCGTCGTCGGTCTTGGACGGGTCCTTCCAGAACTCGTAGAGGCCGGCCAGCGCGACGACCTCGCCGGTCTCCGGGTGCAGGTAGAACGGCTGCTTGCGCTTCGTCGTCGCGCCCGGGCCGGGCTTCTTCCACTCGTAGTAGCCGTCGGCGGGAAGCAGCGCCCGGCGGGTCGCGAACGGACGGGCGAACGCCGGCTTGTCCGCGACCGACTCGACGCGAGCATTGATCATCCGGTTGCCGACCGACGGGTCCTTGGCCCACGACGGGACCAGCCCCCAGCGGGCGACCCGGAGCTGGCGGGTCACCTCACCCGTCTGCTTGTCGGCCCGCTCGACGACCATCCGGACCCCGTCGGTCGGCGCCACGTTCCACGACGGCCCGAGCAGCCGCACGTCGTCGGCCACGGTCGCGATCGCGAACTCGTCGGCCAGGGTCTGGTCCTCGCGGAAGGACGCGTATCGCCCACACATCCCCCCAGGATCGCAGGCGCCACCGACACCGCGCGCGACCGCGGCCGTCCTCCCGCGCGGCGACGTTTCCCGTGGGCTCAGGCCGCGTCGAGCCGTGCCCGGACGTCGTCGTCCAGCACCAGGTCCACCGCGGCGAGGGCGTCGTCGAGCTGCGCGACGCTGCTCGGGCCCACGAGCGGCACCACGGGCACCTCGCCCCCCATCAGCCACGCGAGGGCGACGGTCTCGGGGCTGACCCCGAGCTCGCGTGCGACGTCGCGGAGCACCTGGAGCCGGTGCCTGCCGCCCGCATGGTCGGTGCCGCCCGAGAGGGGCTTGTCGTCGCGGGACAGGGCCCCCTTGAGCAGCGGGGAGTACGCGACGACGGCGAGCGACGGCCGGCCGTCGACGCCGGTCGAGGCCGCGTAGTCGAGCAGGTCGCCCGTGATCCAGTTGGTGCGGAACGGGTTCTGCGTCGGCTGCAGGTACCCGCCCTGCTGCTGCACGATCCCGTACGGCGCCACGCCCAGCCGCTCGGCGGTCGCCCGGGCCTCGACGACCCGCCACACGGTGACGTTCGAGATGCCCGGCACAGTGACCGCCCCGTCCGCGACGAGCTCACCGAATGCGCCGACCGTCTCCTCGAGCGGTGTCTCGCGGTCGTCGACGTGCCCGTACAGCACGTCGAGCTTCTCGACGCCGAGGTGGCGCATGCTCCCGAACGCCTCGCGCTTGACGACGTCGGCGCCGAGGCCTTCGAAGTTCGTCGGCGCGACGCCCGACAGCGGCAGCGCGGGGTCCTTCTTGCCGGCACCGCACTTCGTCGCGACCTTGACGAGGCCGGCCGCGCCGCGCGACCGGATCCACCGGCCCAGCACGTCCTCGCTCTCGCGGCCGTGCCCGCCGGGGATCCACGCGTTGTAGTTGTTCGCGGTGTCGACGAACGTTCCGCCCGCCTCGACGAAGCGGTCGAGGATCGCGAACGCGGTGTCCTCGGCGGTGCTGGTGCCGAAGTTCATCGCGCCGAGGCACAGCGTGCTGACCTCGACGGTCGTGGCGCCGGTGCCGATCGTGCGGTACTGCATGGGGGCTCCTCGGTGGTCGTGGCGTCGGGACCCGTGCGTCAGGGTCACGCGTCGACGGTAGGAGATGAGCGGCCCGGTGGTACGGTCCGATTCCATGCGGTCCGACCAGACCAATTCGTTGACCGGCGCTGATCTGCTGCTCGCTCTCGACGGGTCCGGGCCCATGCGTGACCAGCTCGCTCGGGCCGTGCGCGCCGCCGTCCGGGAAGGGCGGCTCGCCGCGGGGGCGGCGCTGCCCCCCAGTCGGGCGCTCGCGGAGAGCCTCGGCGTCTCGCGGTGGGTCGTCACGGAGGCGTACGGCGAGCTCGTCGCCGAAGGCGTGCTCGACGCCCGCACCGGTTCCGCCACGCGCGTCGCGCAGGGTGCCTGGCCCGTGCAGGGCGTCGGCGGGACGCCGCCCGTCCTGCCCGCGACCGCGCGCTCGCAGGTCGCGTCGTCGCTCTCCGCCGCGTCCTCGACGGGCGTGCCGGCCGACGGTCGCCCCGGCACCACCGTCGTGCCACCCGCGACGAGCCCTCCGCCACCGTCGGGGCGTCTGCGCTACGACCTCGGACCCGGCGTCGCCGACCTCCGCCACCTCCCGCGCCAGGCGTGGGCACGCGCAGCCCACGACGCCGTCATGGCAGCGAGCCCGTCCGACCTCCTCGGCGCTCACCCGCTCGGCGAACCAGGGCTGCGCGCGGCGCTCGCGGCGAGGCTCACGGTGTCCCGGGCGGTCGTCGCGGCACCGGACGACGTCGTCGTGACGCACGGGTCGAGCGACGGCGTCGCGCGGGTCGCACGCGCGCTGGTCGCGGCGGGGCACCGTGCACTCCTCGTCGAGGACCCGGGTTGGCCGGTCCTGCGCGACGTCGCCCGGCGTGCCGGCCTCGAGCCCGTGCCGGTCCCGGTCGACTCCGACGGCGTCGACACCGACGCGCTCGTGGCGCTCGCGGAGCGCACCGGTGCCCGCGCTGCCCTCGTGACGCCCGCCCACCAGTTCCCGTCGGGCGGCGTCCTCGCCCCCGCGCGGCGCGAGGCGCTCGTCCGGTGGGCGCGTGACGTCGACGGCGTGGTCCTCGAGGACGACTACGACGCCGAGTTCCGCTACGACCGGCGACCGGTCGCGGCGCTCCAGGGCCTCGCGCCCGACCGCGTCGTGCTCGTCGGGTCGCTCAGCAAGACGCTCGCGCCAGCGTTCGGCACGGGGTGGCTCGTCGTCGCTGCGCGGAGGTGGGCCGGGCTCGACCCGTCCGTGCCGCCTCCGCCGGTGCTGCACCAGCTCACGTTCGCCGCGCTCGTCGCCGACGGGTCGTACGACCGCCACCTCCGGGCGGCCCGGACGCGATACCGCCGTCGTCGGACCGCGCTCCTGGCGGCGCTCGCGGCAGCGCTGCCCGAGCTGCGCGTCTCCGGGGTCGCCGCAGGGCTCCATGCGGTGCTCGCGCTGCCCGACGGGGCCGACGAGCAGCGCGTGGTGCGGCTGGCCGCGCAGCGGCAGGTGCACGTCGTGGCCGCCGGCCGCTACCACGTGGTGCCCGACGGGCACCCGCCTGCGCTCGTCCTCGGGTACGGCAACCTCGTCGACGCGGTGCTGCCGGAGGCGGTCGACCGGCTCGCCGACGCGGTCCGGGCTGAGGTGCACACGCGGTGAGCCCGGTTCCCGCCGGACCTCTGCTCTGAAGCGAGCGGTGGCCCTGACGCGAGCGGTGGCCCTGACGCGAGCGGTGGCCCTGACGCGAGCGGTGGCCCATGCCCCCTGACGCGAGCGGTGGCCCCTGCCCCCTGACGCGAGCGGTGGCCCCTGCCCCTGACGCGAGCGGCGGCGTGACTGCGTGACCGGCATGACCGGCCCGTGACGGTGTCCGGGGGGCCGCGTGACCCGACGATGACGAGGTCCATGCGCGCCGCCGTCGAGCGGGGTGATGTTGACGACACCGCAGGTTGACGCGGGTCGAATCGATTCGCGTCGGAGCGTCGGCGGTGTGAGACTTGACCGCGATGAGCTTGCGCACGACCTATGCCCCCGCCCTCGATCCCGCCCGCCACCGACCCTCGTCGAGCAGCCGATGACCACGCACCTGAGCCCGGGCCGCCACGCCACCCTCCCCGGTTCGCCCCACCCGACGCCGGCCGTGCCGACGCCGGCCGTGCCGACGCCGGCCGTGCCGACGCCGGCCGTGCCCACGCCGTCCGTCCCCACGCCGGCGACGCCCGCGACGGTCCACGCCGCGCCGGCCCCGGGGTCGACCGCCGCCCCGGCCGAGACGCCTGGCACCGACGGCGGCGCGGTCCATCCCGCCGCAGCGGAGTCCACCGCGCCGACGTACCGCCCGAACGCGAAGTACGTGCTGCTGCTCGGCATGATGTGCGCGCTCCCGGCGATCTCGAACGACATCTACCTGCCGTCGCTGCCGGACGTCGCGCGCGACCTGAACACGTCCGCGACGGCCGCCCAGCTGACGATGACCGCGATGATGGTCGGGGGCGCGCTCGGCCAGCTCGTCATCGGGCCGCTGTCGGACCGGTTCGGCCGGCGCAAGCCGGTGCTCATCGGTGTCGCTCTGCACGTCGTCACGTCGGTGCTGTGCGCGCTCGCGCCGGCGATCCTCCCGCTCATCGGCATCCGGGTGGCGCAGGGCTTCTTCAACGCCGCCGCGACCGTGGTCGCGATGGCCGTGATCCGTGACCGGTTCGTCGGCGCCGACGCGTCCCGGCTGATCTCCCGCCTCATGCTCGTCATCGGCGTGGCCCCGCTGTTCGCGCCCTCGGTCGGCGGACTCATCGCGGGCGAGGTCGGGTGGCGCGGCGTGTTCGGTGCGCTCGGGCTGTTCGGCGTCGCGCTGTGGCTCGTCGTCTGGCGCCGCCTGCCCGAGACGCTCCCGCCCGAGCGGCGACGCGACGGCGGCATGCGGACGGCGATGTCGGGGTACGCCCGGCTCTTCCGCGACCGGCACTTCCTCGCGCTCGCGCTCATGCCCGGTCTCGGGAACGCCGTGCTCATGAGCTACGTCGTCGCGTCGCCGTTCGTGCTCCAGGAGGGGTACGGGCTGTCGTCGCACCAGTTCTCGCTGCTCTTCGCCGTGAACGGCCTCGGGCTCGTCGGCGGTGCGCAGGTCAACGCGGCACTGGTCCGGCGGGTCGCGCCGATCCGGATCATCCGCGTCGCGCTGCCGCTGTCCGTGGCGTTCACGACGGGTCTGCTGGCCATCGCGATCACCGGGTGGGGTGGGCTCGCCGCGATCCTCGTGGCGCTGTGGCTCGTGCTCGCGCTCGTCAACCTCGCACCGCCGAACGCGTCCGCGCTCGCCCTCAGCCGGCACGGCGAGATCGCCGGCACCGCCGCGGCGCTCATCGGGGCGATCGGCATCGGGGTGTCCGCGGCGATCAGCCCGCTGTCGAGCCTGTTCGGCGGGGACTCCGTCGCGATGGCCGGCGTCATGGTCGCTGCGGCGGTGGCGGCCCTGCTGGTGCTTGCGATCGCGACCCCCGCCTACCGTCGCGGGGGCGCCTGGGCGGCGTGACCGTGCTCCGCGGCCGACGTCCCGACGGGTCGCCGGCCGCGGCGGCAGCGGTGCAGCGACATCGCCGGTCGGTATCGACCGGTGCCGCGTCGACGGGCTCGGCGGACCGAGCGGACAGGAGCCGCCCTGGGCGGCCGCTCAGCGCGTGCGGAGCGCCTGCAGGCGGTGGACGGCGTCCTCCAGGACGTCGTCCCGTTTGACGAAGGTGAACCGGACCCACGAGCGCAGCGCGGTGTCGGCCTCCGACCCGGCGTGCGTGAACGCGGTGACGGGCACGCCGACGACACCGGCGAGCCCGGGCAGCGCGTGGCACAGGGCCTCGCCGTCGTCGAACCCGAGAGGGGCCGCGTCGGCGAGCACGAAGTAGGTGCCGTCGGGCCGGACCACGCCGAACCCGGCGTCGACCAGCCCGCTGCACAGCAGGTCGCGGCGGCGCGTGAGGGACGCAGCCAGCTCGTCGACCCAGTCCGCGACCTCCGGGTCGCGCAGCGCGAACGCGACGGCCGGCTGGAACGGCGCGCCCGACACGTACGTCAGGAACTGCTTGACCGTCCGCACGGCCGTGACCAGGTGCTCGGGGCCGGTGACCCAGCCGATCTTCCAGCCCGTGAACGAGAACGTCTTGCCCGCCGACGACACGGTCAGCGCGCGCTCCGCCATCCCGGGCAACGTCGCGATCGGCACGTGCTCGGGGCGTGCGGGGCCGCCCAGGAGGAGGTGCTCGTACACCTCGTCCGTGACGACGACGGCGTCGTGCTCGATCGCGAGGCGCGCGACGACCGTGAGCTCCTCGCGGGTCAGCACGGTGCCGGTCGGGTTGTGCGGGGTGTTCAGCAGCACGAGCCGGGTGCGGTCGGTGAACGCGGCCGTGAGCGCCTGGACGTCGAGCCGGAAGCCGTCGGGAGTCGGGCGCAGCGGCGCGGTCGTGTGCGTCGCGCCGGCCATCGCAACGGCGGCCGCGTAGGAGTCGTAGAACGGCTCGAGCGTCAGCACCTCGTCACCCGGACCCGTCAGGGCGAGGACTGCGGCCGCGAGCGCCTCGGTGGCGCCAGCGGTGACGAGCACCTCTCGATCGACGTCGAACGTCAGCCCGTACCGGGCCAGCTGGTGCTCCGCGACGGCCTCGCGGAGCGCCGGGATCCCCGGGCCTGGCGGGTACTGGTTCGCTCCCTGTGCGATGGCGTCCGCCGCCGCCCGGGCGACCGATCCGGGACCGTCGACGTCGGGGAAGCCCTGCCCGAGGTTCAGCGCACCCGTCCGGGTCGCCAGCGCCGACATCTCGGCGAACACCGTCGCGCGAACGTCGCCGGTCGGAGTCAGGAGGCCCGTCGCACGGGCCACCTCACGCCAGCGAGGGGTCAAGGTGGTCGGCGTCGTCACCTCGCGAGGATAGGCCGACCGTGCGCCCGAGGCTCCGTCGACCGTTCCCGTCCGCGCGGGACAGCCGGTCGACGACGACGCGCACGATGGACTACCCGCGCGGCGGACGACCCGTTCGATGGACGACCCGTTCGGTGGGCGACTCGCACGGTGGACCCGCACGGTGGACCCGCACGGTCGACGAGCCGCAGGGTCGACGAGAGCGTCGGCGTCGGGCGCCGGCTCAGAGGATGCCGGCCGCCGCCATCGCACCGACGACGACGAGCATCGCGAGCGACGCCCAGGCGCTCAGCACCCACCACTCCACGTGGTGCCTGCGCGTGACGCGCACGGGGTGTCGGTCGGCCATACCTTCACCATCGGCACGTCGGTCCGGCGGTACAACGTCCCGCGCCGTGAAGCCGCGAAATCACCCGGATGGGCGCGGCCCCGGTCGACCAGGCGCCCGTCGTGGGCGGACGAGTGCGACGTCTGGCTCGCACCCGACCAGGCGCCCGTCGTGGGCGGACGAGTGCGACGTCGGACGGGACGGCTCGCACCCGACGAGGTGCCCGTCGTGGACAGTCGAGTGCGACGCGGTACGGGACGGCTCGCGACCGTGGGCACTGCGCGTGCCGACCACGGGGCTCCGGCTCGCCGGCCGGAGCCCCGTCGACCGTCAGCCGGAGGTCGCGTTCCGCAGGTCGTCGCTCAACGAGGACAGCTGCTGCGAGAGGTCGTCGAGCGCGTCGGCGGCGTCGCCGCCCGCGTCGGCCTTCGCCGCGTCGAGGTTCTGCCGCGCCGCGTCGAGCTCGGCCTGCGCGTCGGCGATGGCCTGCTGGCTCTGCTCGGTGCCGTCGGCCTTGGCCTTGTCGAGCGCGGCCTGGGCGTCTGTGACGGCCTGCTGCGCCTGGCTCACGGCCTCGTCGGCCTTCGCCTTCGCGTTCGCGTCGAGCGCGCTCAGCTTCTCTTTCGCGGCCGCGATCTGGTCCTTGGCCTTCTGCGCTTCCTGGCTGGCGTCCTCGAGGGACTGGCGGGCCTCGTCGACGGCGCTGCGGGCGCTGCTGGCAGCGTCCTTGGCCTGCTGGGCGGCGTCGTCGATGTCCGAGTCGGAGCAGGCTGCGAGGCCGGCGACGGCGCCCACGGTGAGCGTGAGCACGGCCAGGCGTGAGGTGGTGCGGGTGCGGAACGACAAGGGGGTCGCGGTCCGCGTGAGGGGGTGGCCGATCGGGGGCACGGTGTCCTCCTGGGGGTCGGGTCCGCCATAGTCTGCCCGCCCGTCGCCGGCTTCGCCCACCGGTGCGGTCGCCGCCGGCCCGGCAACGTGATGCCGCTCGCGGCTCGTCACCGGACAAGGCGATGCCTCGCCCGGCGGGTGGTCAGCCGGGCGAGGCATCGGGGCGAGCAGGTCGGCCGCTCCCGCAGAGGGGGGGCAGGGCGGCCGCGGAGGTCTCAGGCCTCCAGCTGCTCGCTGCGGCGCGTACGGACGTCCTCCAGCGACGTTCCGTAGTAGGCCGCCGTCATCAGGTCCTTCATGTCGTCGATCATCGGCATGCGCGGGTTGGCGGGAGCGCACTGGTCCTCGTAGGCGCCCATCGCGACCTCGTCGAGCCGGGAGATGAACTCCCGCTCGTCGACGCCCTGCGCCTGGAAGGACGACGGGATGCCGACCTTCGAGCGCAGCGCCTCGACCGCGAGGGCGTAGGACTCCACGCCCTCGGCCGGCGTCGAGGCCGGCAGGCCGAGCATCTGGGCGATCTGCTGGAACCGCTCCGGAGCGACGTAGTTCTCGTACTTCGGCCAGCTCGTGAGCTTGGTCGGGACGGTGCCGTTGTAGCGGATGACGTGGGGGAGCAGGGTCGCGTTCGTGCGGCCGTGCACCAGGTGGTACGTCGACCCGACCACGTGGGCCATCGCGTGCACGATCCCGAGGAACGCGTTGCCGAAGCTCATGCCCGCGATCGTCCCGGCGTTGTGCATCTTCTCCCGGGCGTCCCGCGTCGCGGGGTCGTTCGGGTCCCCGTTCACGGACATCG
This sequence comes from Cellulomonas sp., assembly GCF_017744555.1. Lineage (GTDB taxonomy): Bacteria > Actinomycetota > Actinomycetes > Actinomycetales > Cellulomonadaceae > Cellulomonas. The sequence goes on from NZ_JAGIBD010000010.1 coordinate 84,934, forward strand.
CCAGGTTGTCGAAGATCAGGCGGATCGCCTGGAGGGCCATGCCGTCCGTGAAGTCGTTGGCGTAGACGCTGACGAACGCCTCGGTGGCGTGCGTCAGGGCGTCGAAGCCCGAGTCCGCGGCGAGCGAGGCGGGCATCTTCGAGGTCAGCACCGGGTCGATGATCGCGACGGTCGGCGTGAGCGCGTAGTCCGCGAGCGGGTACTTCTTGCCGGCGTCGGGGTCGGAGATGACCGCGAACGGCGTGACCTCGGCGCCCGTGCCCGACGTGGTCGGGATGCAGACGAGCTGCGCCAGGTCGCCGAGCAGCGGGAACTTGAACGCGCGCTTGCGGACGTCGAAGAACTTCTGCTTGAGGTCGTTGAAGTCGATCTCCGGGTGCTCGTAGAGCAGCCACATGACCTTCGCCGCGTCCATCGGCGAGCCGCCGCCGAGGGCGATGATCGTGTCGGGGCGGAAGTGGCGCATCTGCGCCGCACCGGCCTTGACGGTCCGCACGGACGGCTCGGGCTCGACCTGGTCGATGATCTGCAGCGCGACCTTGTTGGGGCGGCGGTTGAGGACGTCGATGATCTTGTCGACGAAGCCCAGCGTGGTCATCGTGGCATCGGTGACGATCGTGACGCGCTCGACGCCGGCCATGTCGGACAGGTAGCGGATGGCGTTGGGCTCGAAGTACGTCTTCGCCGGAACCTTGAACCACTGCAGGTTGTTGTTGCGGCGACCGACCCGCTTGACGTTGATGAGGTTCACCGCCGAGACGTTGTTGGACACGGAGTTGTGCCCGTACGACCCGCAGCCCAGGGTGAGCGACGGGATGAACGCGTTGTAGATGTCACCGATGCCGCCGAGCGAGCTGGGGGCGTTCGCGATGACGCGGACGGCCTTGACCCGGCTGCCGAACTCCTCGGTGAGGGCGTCGTCGCGCGTGTGGATCGCCGCCGAGTGGCCGAGGCCGTCGAACTCGACCATCTGCTCGGCCAGGCTGATGCCGTGCTCGGTCGACGTCGCGCGCAGCACCGCGAGGACCGGCGCGAGCTTCTCGCGGGTCAGCGGCTCCTGCGGGCCGACGCCCGACACCTCGGCCAGGATGATCGACGTGTCGGCGGGGACGGAGAAGCCGGCCTTCTCGGCGATCCACTGCGGGGTCTGGCCGACGACCGACGGGTTGAGCTTGGCCTCGGCGCAGTTCGTGCCCTCTGCGTCCACGCCGAAGATGAACTGCTCGAGCTTGGCCTTCTCGGCGGGCGTCGCACGGTAGGCGTGCAGGACCGCGAACTCGCGCATGGCCTCGTCGTAGATGACGTCGTCCAGGATCACGGCCTGCTCGGAGGCGCAGATCATGCCGTTGTCGAACGCCTTCGACAGCACGACGTCGTTGACGGCCCGCTTCAGCTTCGCAGACTTCTCGATGTACGCGGGGACGTTGCCGGCACCGACGCCGAGCGCGGGCTTGCCGCACGAGTACGCCGCGCGGACCATCGCGTTGCCGCCGGTCGCGAGGATCGTCGAGACGCCCGGGTGGTTCATGAGCGCGTTGGTGGCGGCGATCGAGGGGGTCTCGACCCACTGGATGCAGTGCTCCGGCGCGCCGGCGGCGACCGCGGCGTCCCGCACGACCTTGGCGGCCGCGACGGAGGACTTCTGGGCGCTCGGGTGGAACGCGAAGATGATCGGGTTGCGCGTCTTGAGCGCGATGAGCGACTTGAAGATCGCGGTCGACGTCGGGTTCGTCACGGGCGTGACGCCACAGATGACGCCGACGGGCTCGGCGATCTCCGTGATGCCCCGCAGGTCGTCGCGGTTGATGACGCCGACGGTCTTGAGGTCCGCCATCGAGTTCGTCACGTGCTCGCACGCGAAGATGTTCTTGACGGCCTTGTCCTCGAAGACGCCACGGCCCGTCTCCTCGACGGCGAGCTTGGCGAGCTGACCGTGCTGGTCGAGCGCGGCGACAGAGCCCTTCTTCACGAGTCGGTCGACGTCCTCCTGCGTGAAGCGGGAGTACTCGGCGAGGGCCTTGGAGGCGTTCGCGACGAGCTGGTCAATGGCACCGGTGATGTCGGCCTCGGGCGTCGTCGGCGCGGGTGCGGTGGTCGGAACGGCGACCGCGGAGGCGGCTGCCGGGACGACGGTGTCGGCCTTGCGGCCCTTGGACGTGCGCGACGTGCTGGACTCGGTGACGGTCACCGTGGGCTCCCCTTGAGCAGGCAACAGGTGTGGGTTCGCTCCGACGCTGGAGATCGCGGTTGCGACATCCATGACGCTATTGACTCGAGACGTCGGATGAATGGGGCGAAGGTCCTGACCTGCCCCCCGGAGGCCGTGCAGCGGCGTTGTTGCAGGTCAGGGGCTCGACCAAACGTGTTCGCCCTGATCACCCACCGCCTGGGGCGGCGCGCTGACGACCCGACCGGACCGGGAGCGGAACGTGTACCTCGCGGCGGTCGGCATGCCCAGGACGTCGCTGCGCACAGGGCGTTCTCGTCGTGGCGGCGCGACGTGGCGCTCGATCGTCAGGTCCATCCGGTGCACCTCGTGATGGTGGTAGACGCACAGCAGCACGCCGTTCGACACCGACGTCCGACCACCGTCGCGATCCCACCAGCGCATGTGGTGGACCTCGCCCCAACGCGCCGGCTTGCCACACCCGTTCCACGCGCAGTGCCTGTCGCGCAGGACGACCGCCCGCCGTTGCGCCCCGGTGTAGACGCGCCGCGTCCGGCCGAGGTCGGTCGGCGTCCCCTCGGCCGTGACGGCGATCCGCGTCACCTCGCAGTCGCACAGCGCGCGGGCGAGCACGGACATGGGCACGGGGGAGCCGTCCTCGGTCGACGAGGGCGGGACCGACGTCCATGCGGGCTCGTCCCCGGCAGCTCGTGCGGCGTGGTGCGCACGCAGCTCGGCGAGCGTCTCGGCGGGCACGACGAGAGACACGTGCGGCCGTGCCGACACCCCCGACACGGCAGCAACATCCCCGCCCACGCGACCGGCCGCCAGGGCGCGTTCCGCGAGCGCGACCAGCGCATCCGCGGCCGCCTGCTCGGGCGATCGGTCCGGGCCGGGAACCTCCCCGACCGCCTCGACCGCGAGCCGCAGCGCCTCGCCTGCCATCCGGTCCAGCCGCCCGCGCACGAACGTCCCGTCGGGTCGGTCGGTCAGCACGAAGAACCGCTCGCGCCGCTGCGCCTCGTGGCCTCGCTCGAGCGCCGCCGGTTCCATCGTGGCGACCATGTGTGCGAGCGACCGCGCGAACTCGGGCGCGCTCTGGGACGCCGCCATCCGCACGACGGCCGCCTGACCCTCGGGGGACGACAGCCGCTCGGCGACGGCGAGGGACGCCCGGGCGGTCGTCCGTGCGACGGCGTCCAGGTGCTCGAGCGGCAACCCGCCGGACCGGACCGCCGCCGCGACGACAGGCATGGTGACCAGGGCGTCGGCCTGACGCACCTGCCGTGAGGCCTCGCCCAGCCCGAGCCGTGCGCGGCGTGCCCGTGCTGCCTCGAACGAGCGGTCGCCCGGCCCGACCGACGTGCCGGCCGCACGCTCCGCGACGAGCACGTGCGCTCGCGCTTGTGCCACGGCGGCATTCAGTCGGTCCAGACCGTTCAGCGCAGCGTCGCGTGCCTGTCGAGTCCATCCGTCGGCCCGGCGCGCCTCGTCGACGAGAGCGTCAACGAGCGGCTCCAGCGCCGCGAGAGCGGCGAGCGCAGGCGACGGATTAGGGTCGAACATGTGTTCGATCGTGCCCCAGTGCGGTGTGCGTGTCAAGCCCCTGACCTGCGCAAACGCGTCGTCGAGCCGTCCACAGGCCCCCTGTCCACAGGCAACTCCGTCCACAGGTGAGGGCGCCCCTGCCCACCGGCGCCCGCCGCCAGCCCCGACGGTCAGCGGTCACGCCGTCAGCCCCCGACGGTCAGCGGTCACGCCGTCAGCCCCGACGGTCAGCGGTCACGCCGTCAGCCTCCGACGGTCAGCGGTCACGCCGTCAGCCCCCACCGGTGAGCGGTCCTGCCGTCAGCCTTCGACGGTGAGCGATCCTGCCGTCACCCCTCCACGGCGAGTGCGGCGGCGAACCCCAGGAACGCCACCCCGGCCGCGGCGTCGACCCGACGCTGCGCCCGCCGCGAGGCGATCGCCCGGGTGGCGGCCCCCACGCCCAGCACCACGCCGAGCAGCACGAGCGCGCCGACCGCGGACAGCGTCAGCGCGTAGAGCAGCCACGACGACACCCCCGCCCTGGCGCCGACGAACTGCGGGAGCACGGCGAGGTTGAACGCGAGGACCTTCGGGTTGGTGATGTTGCAGAGGAACCCGGTCCACAGGGCGCGCTGCGGCGAGGTACGGGGGAGGCGCTCGGACGCGGCCCAGTCGACGCCGTCGGACCTCCGCGCGGCGCGCAGCGCCTGAGCTCCGAGGAAGACGAGGTACGCGACTCCCGCCCACCGGATCGCCTCGAACACGGGTTCCGCGCGGGCGATGACGACGCCGAGCCCGGACGCCGCGAGCGTGCCCTGCAGCGACCCCGCGACGGTGATGCCGGCCATCGTCCAGAGCCCTCGGGCGCGCCCTCCGGCGACCGTGCTCCGCAGCGTCAGCAGGGTGTCCGGTCCGGGCGCGACGGCCACCACCAGGGCGAACACCGCGAACGACAGGTAGTGCATCACGTCGTGGGCCCCTTCCTCGGTCACAGCGGCGCACAGTAGCAACGCAGGCCCGCGCACCGGCCGCACAGCCGCGGTCAGCCCTGCACGCGCTCCAACCACGACGACGACAGGCTCTCGTCCTCCAGGTCGAGCTCGCGCATCATCCGCCGCATCACGGTCTCGTCGAGCTCCCCGGAGTCCCGCCGCTGCATGAGCACGTCGCGCTGCACGGCGACGATCTGGCGCCGCAGCTTCTGGGCGCGTCGAGACTCCTCGGCCCCCGGCAGCCGACCGTCCTCGCTGGGCGGCGCGGCGAGCGGCCCGAGCCCGCGCGCACTCTCGGAGACGTCGAGGTCGTCGGGCAGCAGCTCGTCGGCGTGCTCGGGGTCGAGCATGACGGCGGCTGCTGCGGCGCGCGCGCGCCATGCGGCGGACAGCCGCCCGATCGTCTCGTCGGCCTGCTCGGGGCCGACCAGCGCCGCCCACGCGTCACGCCGCGACTCGAGCGCCTGCTGCACGGCCTCGGCGGTCGCGACGCGGGTAGCGGCTTCCTGGGCGGCGTCGCGCGCGGCCTCGTCGTCGGAGCCGACCCGCAGGCGGCGGATGACCCACGGCAGTGTGAGCCCCTGCGCGAGGAGCGTGCCGAGCGCGACGGTGTAGGCGGCGAGCTGGATGGTCGCGCGCTCGGGGAACGGTGCGCCGCCGAGCGTGACGGGGATGGCGGCGGCGGCGGCGAGCGTGACGACGCCGCGCATCCCGGCCCACGACACGACGGCGGACTCGCGCGCGGTGAGCGAGTCGTGCGCCGGTCGGTGGCTGCCGCGCAGGCGCAGGTGGTCGAACCGTGAGGTCACGAAGATGTACGCGGGCCGGACGAGGATCGCGGTGAGCAGCACGAGCAGCGACACGGCGATGCCGTGCCCGAGGCCTTGGTCGGACGCGATGACGTCGCGGATGACCCAGGGCAGCTGGACGCCGATGAGGGCGAACGTGAACGACTCGAGCAGGATGTCGAGCGTCGACCAGATGGGTTCCTCGTAGAGCCGGGTGGCGTAGCCGGCGCGGGGCGACGTGTGCCCGAGGTAGAGCCCGGCGGTGACGACGGCCAGCACGCCGGAGCCGGTCACGGCCTCGGCGAACCAGTACGCCGCGAACGGGGTGAGCAGCCCGATGGCGGACGCGACGACGGGGTCGTCGAGGTGCAGCCGGATCTGGTGCACCACCCAGCCGAGCACGAGCCCGACGCCGACGCCGAGCACCACGGCGAGGCTGAACGTCCTGACGGCGTCGCCGAGCAGCCACGTGCCGGTCGCGACGCCGGTGAGCGCGACCTTGTAGAGCGTCAGCGACGTCGCGTCGTTGATGAGGCTCTCGCCCGACAGCAGCGTCATGACGCGCCGGGGCAGCCCGAGCCTGCGCCCGACGGCCGCGGCGGCGACCGCGTCCGGTGGTGCGACGACCGCGCCGAGCACGAGCGCGGCCGCGAACGGCACGGCGATCTCGGAGGCCCAGAAGACGAGCGCGACGGCGACCGCGGAGACGAGCACGAGACCGACGCCGAGCCGGGTGATCGAGTTCAGCGAGGCCCGGAAGTCCCGGTACGAGCTCGACAGCGCGGCGGAGTACAGCAGCGGCGGCAGGACGAACTCGAGGATGATCTCGGAGTCGATCTCGTACCGGGGCACGTGCGGCACGAACGAGACGACCAGCGCGATCGCGACGATCACGAGGGGTGCCGGCCAGCCCCGTCGACGGCACGCGGCCGCGACGAGCACGGCCCCGGCGACCAGCAGGAAGATCTCCACGTGGTGCACGGTGGCCGCCTCCGAGCCGTCGGGTGCAGGGCTGCTGCGACCCTACGAGCCGTGCACGACCGCCGCACGCTCCGGGGCGTCCGCGACAGGAGGCGCAAGACGGCGGCGCGGCACCGCGACGGCAGCCCCCACGGCCGCGACCACCAGCCCGACGACCGCGAGCGCACCCGGCAGCGACGCGGGGATGCCCAGGTAGACGGTGATCCCGAGGATCCGCGACAGCCCCCACGGCAGCAGCGCCATCTGGTCGTTCCACACCGTGAGGGCACGCTCGAGCCCGATCCCGGCGACGACCCCGGCGACGACGGCCAGCGTGAGGCCGCCGGCTGCAGCCGTCAGCCCGGCCGCGCGTGGCGTCGACAGCCCGTACGCGCGCCGCAGCACGAGCGCGACGACGACGAACAGCCAGCAGAACGCCGCGAACGCGACGGTGACGTACACGGTGCGAGACGCGGGGGCGGTCCAGAACGCGAACCAGTACCGCCCTGGCCCACGCACGGCGAGCGCGACGAGCAGCACGACGGTCCGCAGCAGCACGACGCCGCCGAGCGCGGCCCACAGGTGGAACGGGTCCCGGCGTCGGACGACGAGGCGCAGCAGGGCCGCGAGCACGGCCCACGCCCCGAGGGTCGCGACGAGGTGCGCGGGCGCGGCGAACCAGGTGTAGGCGGCGCGGCTCACGACGAGCACGGCGGCGGGCAGCGCCCAGACGACGACCCGGTCCACCCGCGTCGTCGGGGCCGCGACCGCACCGAGACGCCACGGCCGCACGGCTGCCACGAGCAGCGCCTGCAGCGCACCTGACCCAGGAAGCCGCAGCCGCCGCTGCACGGGCCCGGAGCCGAGCGCCAGCACGACGAGCGTCGCGGCGAGCAGCCCTCGCGCGAGCCAGGCCATCGCCGGGTCGCGGTCGGCCCGCACGCTGCCGAGGTCGGCGGCGGTGAAGCTGTACGCCGGCAGGTCGACGTCGCCCGAGTACCGGGCGACGTGCGCCGCCCGAGCCGCGCGGTACTCCTGCTCGGCCGCCTCCCACTGCGCGCGTGCGGTCGCACTTCCGGTGTCGAGCCACTCGGCGTGCCGCAGCACGGTGGCCCGGTAGGCGGCGAGCGTCTGCAGCAGGTTCGTCTCGTAGTCGAGCGCGTCGACGAACGACCGGTACAGCTCGGGCGAGCGCCAGGTCGCGGGGTCGGTCGCCGCGACCTGGTCACGCATGCCGGACGCGACGGACGCCGCCCTCGTACCGTCCGCGATCGCCCCGTCGAGGTCGTCACGGCTCACGGCGTAGATGCTGTCGAGCGCGGCCGAGTCGCCGGTGACGATGTCCCACTCGAAGATCCACATCATGGGCGGCGGTTCGAGGCCGAGCGCCTTGACGCTCTGCTCGGCGTACGGCCCGATGTAGAGCCCGCGCGTGATCGCCTCGCGCGACCGGGCCAGCGCGCCGGCGACGGCGTCCGCGGTCGCGGGGTCGTCGGACAGCGTCTGGCGCACCCAGTCGGACGTGACCTGCGCAGGCGAGGCCGACGGGTCCCACGCCAGACGAGCGGCGCCGTACGTGTTGAGGTCGTAGAGCTGCCAGAACCCGGTCCGCAGGTACAGCGTCATCGGCCCGGCACGCAGCGGGCCGCCGTCCTGCGTCCAGTTCCAGATGCCCTCGACGTGCGGGTTCGCGGCGAGGAACGTCGCGAGCGCCTGCCCCTGCTCGGCGACGAGGTCGTTCGGCAGGGCACCGAACCCCTCGAACTCGCGGCGCGCCTGGAGCTCGACGATGCGACGCTGCGACCCGATCGAGAGCGTCGGGTTGAGCGGGAGGTGGCTGTAGAAGTCGCCCATCGTGTACTTGGTCGACACCACCAGGTGCGGGTCGTCGAGGTCGCCGAGGACCTCGTCGTACGACGCCGGGTTCGTGTGCAGGTCGCCGACCGCACCGACGCCGACGGTCCACGACCGGAAGATGAGGTCCTTGTCGTGCGCGCCGGCCGTGTCGAGCAGGGCACGCAGCATCGTCCTGACCGCGGCCGGCGTGGTGACCGCGAGCCGTGACGAGTAGTCCCACCCGGCCTGGTAGACGTCGCCGCCCTCGCCGATCCGCACCATGAGCCCGTCGACGAACGGCATCGCGTCGAACAGCTCCGAGAGCCCCGCCTGGTACACGGACCACAGCGCGGGGTCCTCGACGTCCAGCCCGCCCACGGTCCGGTCGAGGTACGCCTCGAGCGGGGGCGAGACGGCGAGCATGTCGGTGAGGAGGTACACGTGCAGGCCCATGTCGTGCGCGTACCGGAACACCGGTGCGAACGCCTCGACCATCGCCTGCGCGCGCTCCACGTGCGGGTCGCCGGCGGGGTAGACGCCGTCGACGTCGCGGAACGACACGTACTCGAGGAACCCGGGCACGACGACCCCGTTGTACCCCTGGCGCAGTGCGTGCCCGACGAGCTGCCGGAACTGCTCGTCGATCCGCGCGACCGCCGCCGCGTCGACCCAGGGTGCAGCGGGCAGCACGGCCCCGGCGACGACGTCGGTGTTGAGCGAGTAGTCGTCCCCGGCGGCGAACGCGGCCTCGTCCGGCTCGCGCCCGACCGACCCGGAGTCGGTGAGCCGCAGCCCGAGCCGCGGCGACTGCGTGGCGCCGTCGGTGCCGGCAGGAACGACGGCGGCGCCGGACCTGATCCGGTCCGCGACCGCGTACAGCCCCGCTGCGACCCCGTCGACGCCGGCGGCCTCGACCGCGTAGCGCCCGGCACCGGTCGTGCGCACCCGGTAGGCCTCGGGGGAGTCGTCGAAGGCGGGCACGACGCGGGCTGCGAGGTCGGCGTCGGTCGCGCCCGTCGTGATCGCCGGCGCGGGCAGCCCGCGCCCGGTCAGCGCCTCGCGCACGGCCTCGGCCGCCCACGCGACGCGCTCGCCGGCCGGCACGTCGAGGCTCGCGATCGCCGGTGCGGCGACGACCGGCGTGGGCGGGCGACCGGCAGGCGCTGCGGCGGGCGTGTCGGCGGGCGTGAAGCTCAGCCCGAGCACCTGACCGACGCCCACGGCGACGGCGGCGCCGAGCGCGAGGACGACGAGGGCCGCGACGAGCGCCGGCCAGGCACGGGGGGAGCGGAGCACGCGGCGCAGTGTAGGAACGCGACCTGGGCGGATGTGGCCCACGTCACACGCCGCTCGCGTCCCTGATGCCCTGGCCAGCGGGAACGCGACGCGACCAGTCGCGCCTTTCACCCGATCGGCCACCCGCGCCGACGACGGCGAGCAGGCGCGCCCCACGGCCACGGTCCGCATCGTGAGCACACCCGACCCGCCGTTGACCAGGCTCGACGCGGTTCCTACGGTGCCCGCCGCACCCCGCCCCGGGTGCCCACCGACCGGAGGGCCGCACCGTGACCGACCGACAGACCAGGCTCGCCCTGTGGTGCTGCCTCGGCGCCGGCTTCGCGACGCTCGTCGACTCCGCCGTCCTCGGCTTCGCCGTGCCGAGCCTGTCCGAGCAGCTCGGCGCGAGCACCGCGCAGGTGCAGTGGTTGCTCGCCTCGTACTCGCTGACGTTCGGCCTCGGACTGGTGCCCGGCGGACGGCTCGGCGACGCCTTCGGACGACGCGGCCTGCTCGTCGCCGGGCTGGCCGTGTTCGTCGTCGGAGGCTGCACCGCGGCGGTCGCGGGCGGCATGTGGTGGGTCGTCGGCGCGCGGCTGGTGCAGGGCTTCGGCGCGGGCCTGATCAGCGCCCAGGTGCTCGGCCTCATCCAGGACCTGTTCACGTCCGCCCGACGGGTCCGCGCGCTCGCGGCCTACACGAGCGCCGGTGCCGCGGCGGCGCTCGTCGGGCCGGTGTCGGCGGCGACGCTCCTCGCGCTGCTCCCGCCCGCGTGGGGCTGGCGGGCGGTGCTGCTGGTCAACGTCCCGTTCGCCGTCGCGACGCTCGTCCTCGCCGTGCGCGTCGTCCCCGCCACCGCCCGCACGGGCCGGCGGCCCGACCTCGACGTCCCCGCGGTCGTCCTGCTCGGCGGGCTCGCGGTGCTGGTCACGCTGCCCGTCATCGACCCCGGTGCCCGCCCGTCCGTGTGGGGGACCGCGGCCGTCGCCGTGCCCGTCCTGGTCACCGTGCTCGTCGTCTGGGAACGGCGGTACGCGCGGCGCGGCCGCGTCGCGCTGTTCGCGCCGGCGCTCGTCCGGCAGCCGGGGTTCGTCGCCGGGAACGCGGTCGCGCTGCTGTGGTTCGGGTCCGTCGTCGCGCACTCGACGGTCGTCACGCTGTTCCTCCTCGAGGGCGCGCACGTCCGCGCGCTCGCGGTCGCCGCGGTGCTGCTGCCGTCGGCGGCGAGCCGCGTCGTGTCGTCGTCGCTCGCCGCACGCGTCTTCGACCGCCAGGGTTCGCGGCTCGTCCCGGTCGCGCTGCTGCTGCACGTGGTCGCGCTCGCCGGACTCGCCGCCGCCGTCGCGCGCGGGGCGGACGGCGCGGCGCTGCTGGTCGTCGTCGCGGTCGTCGAGGTGCTCCTGGGCTTCGCGAGCGGGCTGGTCGAGCCGCCGCTGCGGGCCGTGACGCTCGCGTTCGCGCCGCCCGGGTTCCACGGCGTCGCCGCGTCGTTCCTGCAGCTCACGCAGCGCCTGTCGGCGACGTTCTGCGTGGCGGTCGCATCCGGCCTGCTGTTCCGCGGCGCCGACACGGCGGTGACCTCGTCGTCGTTCGTCGTGTCTCTGCTGTTCTGCGCGGTGCTGCTGGTCCTGGCGGCGGTGGTCGGCTCGACCCGCTGGCTCCACGGCGGCCGACGCGACGGCCGCACGCCCGACGACGTCGACGTGGCCGACGCCGCCCTCGCGGAGGTCCCCGGCTAGGGGACCGCGACGGCCTCGGACGTCGTCGCCGGCTGCCACCCGAGCCGCGGCGCCACGAGCCTCGCGACGTCGTGCAGGATCTGCTCGTAGTCCTCGGCGGTGAGCTCGTACGGCAGCTCGAGCCGCAGCTCGTCGACGTCGCCGACGGCGTCGTCGGCCAGGAGCCGCTCCACGATCTCGTCGCTGCTCCCCACGAGGTCGGGCGCGAAAAGGGTGCGGCGCGGGCCGACGGGCGCGAGCGTCCGCTCGTGCCTGCTGCGCGCGTACTCCCGGTACCGCTCGCGCGTCGCCCGGTCGGCGCCGTCGGTGGGCACGACGACCCGCCCGAGCGCGACGCGCGGCGTGTGCGCACCGGCCCACGCGGCCCGGAACGCCGCCAGGTTGGCGCGCTGCGCGGTCACGAAGTCGTCGGAACCCTCACCGGCGACGATGTTGCCGGTGAGCAGGTGCAGCCCGTGCTCCGCGGCCCACAGCGACGACGCCCGCGACGCGGCGCCGTACCAGAGCCGCCGCACGAGCCCCGGGCTGTGCGGCTGCAGCCGGGGTCGCTGCACGTTGCCCGGCGACACGATCCGCGTGTCCTCGTCGCCCAGGTACGTGCCGCGCAGGCCGTCGGCGAGCCGCTCGATGCGCGCGTGCGAGAAGTCGACGTCCCGCCAGTCGCCGTCGAACACCTTCTCGCCGAGCAGCTCGAGATGCGGCGGCGTGCCCGCGCTGAGCCCGGCCTGCAGCCGTCCGTGCGAGAGCACGTCGACGGTCGCGAGGTCCTCGCCCAGCCGGAACGGGCTCTCGTACCCGATCGGGATCACGGCCGTGCCGAGCTCGATCGTGCGCGTCCGCTGCGTGGCGGCCGCGAGGAACGTGGCCGCGGACGAGATGCCGTGCTCGAGGTGCCGTTGCCGCACCCACGCGCCCTGGTACCCGAGCCGCTCGGCGAACGCGAACAGGCCGAGCGTCGACTCCAGCCCGGTGGCGGGGTCGTCGTCGAGGAAGTTGCCCGGCGTGAGGAACGCGAGCGAGCGGATCGTGGGCACGGCGGGGCTCCTGACGGTCGGGGGTGCGGACCCTAGGAACCGGTCCGACGCAGGTCAACCGTCACGCGCACCGTCCCGGATGATGGTCGCTGCGGCCGCCGTCAGGAGCAGGCGACCCCGACGCACTGCGGCTCGTTCCCGTTGTGGCTGGCGGTGTCCCCGCCGAGGTCGGTCGCGCCCGGCGCGTAGATGCCCCAGCCCGTGTTGTAGCGCGCGGTGTTGCCGCCGATGCTCACGAACGCACCCACCCCCTCCAGCCGCAGGCCGTCGGCGTTGTGCCGGAAGACGTTGCCCTGCACGACGACGGAGGGCTCGCTCCACAGCGCATCGGGGTCGAGCGTCACCGTCGTGCCGTTGTCCCGGAACGTGCTCGACGAGACGGTGGCCCCGAACGGACCCACGACGACGGCCGTGGTGTTGCCGACGAACGTCGAGGAGGAGATCCGCGCCTCCGCGCCCCGACCGTCGAACGCGACGTCCGAGCCGCTCAGCCGGCTGTCCGTGAGCCTGATCCCCGCGACGGCACCGGTGCTGTAGACGGCCTGGGGGTTGTCGCGGAACGTCGAGCGCGCGATGTCCGCGTTCGCCTCGACGGCGATGAGTGCGCGGTCGTTGCGGAGCCACCGGGTGCTCGTGACCGTCGCGCTGGAGCCCGTGTCGCCCCAGTACCCGACGGCGTTGTCGGCGAACGTGGTGCAGTCGATGCGGACGGTGGTCAGCTCGGCGGTCATCCCCGCCCGGCGGTTGCCCGTGAACGTCGACCGCGTGACGGTCATGGACTTGGCGCGCAGACCTCCGTCGCCGGTCCCGTCGATCCCGGTGCCGTTGCCCCGGAACGACACCCGGTCGACCGTGAGCGGCCCGCTCCCCTCGTCAACGTCCCAGTCGACGAGCGTGCGGACCGCGGTGTCCCAGCCGGTGACCGTGCCGTTCTTGACGGTGGCGCTGCCGACGGACGCGATCGACAGGCCGACGCCGCCGGCGGTGCCGCGCAGCGTGTGCCCGTGCAGGTCGAGGTCGACGTCGGCGGCCAGCGTGAGTCCGTCGCCCGCGCACACGAGGTCGGACCGCAGCACGGTGTCGACGGTGAGCGTCGAGCCGCAGGCGGGTGTGCCGGGATCGGCGGCCGCGGGGGTCGCGACGAGGACGGCGGCGCTCGCGAGCGCGAGACAGGACAGGGTGGCCGGGACGCGCACGGGGACCTCCACGGTGGAGCTCGGGCGGCGACGGCCGTGTCACGGACGCCGGGTGTGTCCACTATGCCCTGTTATGCCCGGTACGACACAGGTCACGTCCGGGTGAAGCCGCGCGTCACGCCCGCGCGCCGCCGGCGCCAGGAGCGCCCGGGGTCCCACGGCTCGCCCATCCCGCGCGTCAGCGGATAGAGCGCCAGGCCCAGGAGCGCGGCCGTGACGTGCCCGACGTCGGTGAAGTCGACGTCGACGAGCAGCGGCGTCGTGTACACGGCCAGCAGCGCGGCCAGGTAGGCCCACCGCCACGGCCGGGCGACGTGCCACGTCAGGACCGCCTGGCAGCCCGCGAGCGCGTAGCTCACGCCGTAGTCGAGCGTGTGGGCCTCGCTGGCCGGCTCCTGGCCGAGGTGGATCCAGAGGGCGAGGACCCCCTGGCTGACGTACGTCGCGAGCACGTGCGCGGTCGCGAGCACCACCAGCCACCGGCCCGTCCCGAGCCACCGTTCGGTGGTCGCGACGAAGACGAGGAACAGCACCGCGTAGGAGAGCCACGTCCCGCCCGCGAGCCAGAACGCGCTCACGACGAGGACGTGCACCGGGTCGGACGCGAGGTGGTCGAGGTTCGTCGACCGCGCACCGAGCACGTCGTGCAGCGCCTCGGGTGACAGGCGCCCGCTGATGATCTCGGTGACGAGCAGGATCCCGAGCCACACGAGCGTCCCCGGCGCCCCCCGCAGCCAGCGGCCGGCCTGGTGCGCCGCATCCCCGGCGGCCGCGAGCGCGTGGCCCGCGCGTGCGCCCATGGCGTCTCCCTGGCCGGCGGACGGTCCGGCGTGGCACGACGATGCTCCGCCGACCTGTGAGACGGCTGCGGGGCAACGCATCGGAGACGACGAGAGCCGCACCGCGTGGTGACGGTACGGCTCTGCGATCGGTGAGGGTGCCCGCGAAAGGACTCGAACCTTCGACCTTCTGCTCCGGAGGCAGACGCTCTATCCACTGAGCTACGCGGGCATGCTGTGTACTGCGGCACGCGAGTCGCCTCGCGCGGTGCACGACACTACCAGCCCGTCAGCGTTCACCCAGCAGCGCGGACAGGTACTGGCTGGTCTCGTCGACCGCGGCGCGGTCGTCACCCGCGACGATCGCCTCGACGAGCCCGTCGTGCGCGTCGAACCCGTGCGTGTCCGTGACGAAGTTGAACCGGATGTTCTCGCCGATCGCGTCGAGCAGGTTCTCGTAGAGGGTGACGAGCACGGGGTTGGCGGCGGTGCGGACGATCGCGCGGTGCAGGTCGAGGTCCGTGACGACCATGCGGTCGAGGTCGCCGGACCGGTAGGCGGCGGCGCGCTCGTCACGGCGGTCGAGCAGCGCGGCGGCGTCCGTCGAGGTGCGGCGGCGGGCCGCCAGACGAGCGGCCTCCATCTCGAGCGCCCGGCGCACCTCGATGACGTCGCGCTGCCGAGCGTCGGCGATGTGGCGGCCCATGGTCACGGCGAGCTCGGACGTCGACAGCACGTACGTGCCGGAGCCCTGGCGTCGTTCGAGCAGACCCGCGTGCACGAGCGACTGCACCGCTTCGCGGACGGTGTTCCGCCCGACGCCGAGGAGGTCGACGAGTGCGGGTTCGGGCGGGATCCGCGTCCCGACCGGCCAGTCGCCGGCGGTGATGCGGGTGCGGATCTCGTCGACGGCGGTGTCGATCAGACCGGTGCGACGCGCCATCCGGTCAGGCTCCGTGTCCAGGCATGCCGTGCAGTCAACACCGGTGGGGCATGCCTGTGCTAGACCTCCGACCAGGGGACATGGCTCTCCGGCCCGTCCGCGGGCGCGGCCGTGCGCCGGACGGGTGAGGCCGTCGGGCACGTGGCCGATAGGCTCCTGGCAAGTGGAGTCCTCCCAGCCCGTGATCCCCCGGCCCTTCTGGCGCGGCCGGCTCGTGGTCCTCGCGGGCATCGTGCTCGTCGCCCTCAACCTCCGGGTCGCCGTCGCGGCGGTGTCGCCGATCCTGGTGGTCGTCCGCGAGGACGTGGCCCTCTCGGCCGGGCAGGCCGGTCTGCTGGGCACCATCCCGGTCGTGTCGTTCGCGGTGTTCGGCTCGCTCGCCACGCCGTGCGCGCGCCGGCTGGGACTCGAGCCCACGATGGTCCTCGCGATGCTGCTGTCGGCGACCGGCGAGGTGGTCCGGGCGACGGTCTCCTCCGCGCCTGCGTTCCTGGCATGGTCGGTGCTCGCGCTCGCGGGCATGGGGATGGGCAACGTGCTGCTCCCGCCGCTGGTCAAGCGCTACTTTCCGGACCGGATCGGGTTCGTCACCGCGGTGTACTCCGTGGCGATCTCGGTCAGCACGGCCCTGCCGCCGTTGTTCGCGCTGCCGCTCGCGCAGCGGTACGGGTGGCGGGTCGCGATCGGGTGGTGGGCGGTCGTCGGGGTGGCCGCGGCGGTGCCGTGGGTGGTCGTCGTGGTCCGCTCGGTGACGGCCCGCGCGCACCTGCGCGAGCTGCTGCGCCGGGCGCCCCGGCGGTCGGGCGAGCAGGTGCTCGTGTCGCACGACCGCGGTGTCACCCGGCTCGTCTGGCGCTCGCCCCTCGCGTGGGCGCTCGCAGCGACGTGGGCGCTCAACACGACCGGGATGTACGTGCTGTTCGCGTGGCTCCCCGAGATCCTCGCCGACGCGGGCCTCGACGCGGCGGCCGGCGGACGGTGGCTCGCGGTCGTGGCGATCATGGGGCTGCCCGCCGCCCTGTTCGGCCCGGTGCTGACCGCTCGGATGCGCAACCCGTACCCGCTCGTCGCGTCCTTCCTCGCGTGCTGGGCCGTCGGGTACCTGGGCCTGTGGTTCGCGCCGGCGCACGCGACCGCGCTCTGGATGGTGCTGCTCGGGATCGGTGGCGGCACGTTCCCCGTGTCGCTCGCACTCATCGGGCTGCGCACCGCGACACCCGCGATCGCCGTGACGCTCTCGGGCATGGTGCAGGGCGTCGGGTACGCGGTGGCGGGGCTCGGGCCGGTCGGGATCGGGCTGCTCTACGACGCGACGGGCGGCTGGGACGTGCCGATCGCCGTGCTGCTCGGGCTGGTGGGCGTGCAGGCCGTCGTCGCGTGGCGGGCGTGCCGTCCGGACATGCTCGGCAAGCCCGCGACGGACGACGCCCGCCTGCCGGTCGACGCCCGATAACCCGTCCGGGACGCCGTCCGAGGTCCCCTACCCTTGACGGGTGACTCCCGCACAGCTCTCCGAGGCCCTGAGGGCCGCCCTGGTGCACGCCGTCGACGACGGCACGTTCGCTCTCGACGCCGCGGACATCCCCGCGACCGTGCACCTCGAGCGACCCCGGCAGCGCGAGCACGGCGACTGGGCGACGAACGTCGCGATGCAGCTCGGGAAGAAGGCCGGCACGAACCCGCGCGCGTTCGCGACCGAGCTCGCCGCGCGCCTCGGCGGTGTCGAGGGCATCGCGTCCGTCGAGGTCGCGGGTCCCGGGTTCCTCAACATCCGGCTCGACACGGCCGCGGCCGGCGAGCTCGCACGGACGGTCGTCGAGCAGGGCGGCGAGTACGGGCAGAACGAGTCGTTCGCCGGCGTCAAGGTCAACCTCGAGTTCGTCTCCGCCAACCCGACGGGCCCGCTGCACATCGGCGGCGTCCGCTGGGCGGCCGTCGGCGACAGCCTCGCCCGCGTGCTCGCGGCGTCGGGCGCCGACGTCACGCGCGAGTACTACTTCAACGACCACGGCGCGCAGATCGACCGGTTCGCGCGCTCGCTCGTCGCGCGCGCTCTGGGGCAGCCCGCGCCCGAGGACGGCTACGGCGGCTCCTACATCACCGACATCGCCGAGCAGGTGGTCGCCGACGCGCTCGCGGCCGGCGAGCCCGACCCGCGCACGCTGCCGACGGCGGAGGCGACCGAGGCCTTCCGGGCGCGCGGCGTCGAGCTGATGTTCGGCGAGATCAAGCAGTCGCTGCACGACTTCGGCGTCGACTTCGACGTGTACTTCCACGAGGACTCGCTGCACGAGTCGGGCGCCGTCGAGCACGCGGTGGCGCGCCTGCGCGAGGGCGGCCACGTGTTCGACGCCGACGGCGCCGTCTGGCTGCGGACCACGGACTTCGGTGACGACAAGGACCGCGTCATCATCAAGTCGGACGGCCAGGCCGCGTACATCGCGGGCGACATCGCGTACTACCTCGACAAGCGCGAGCGCGGGTTCGACCGGGTCGTCATCATGCTCGGCGCCGACCACCACGGGTACATCGGCCGGATGATGGCGGTGTGCGCGGCGTTCGGTGACACCCCGCACGTCAACCTCGAGATCCTCATCGGCCAGCTGGTCAACCTCGTCAAGGACGGCCAGCCGGTCCGCATGTCGAAGCGTGCCGGCACGGTCCTGACGATCGACGACCTGGTCGACGCGGTCGGCGTCGACGCGGCCCGGTACGCGCTGGCCCGCTCGTCGGCGGACTCGTCGATCGACCTCGACCTCGACCTGCTCGCGTCCGCGAAGAACGAGAACCCCGTCTACTACGTCCAGTACGCGCACGCGCGCACGGTCAACGTGGGCCGCAACGCGGCCGACGCGGGCGTGTCGAAGGAGGACGGGTTCGACGCGTCGCTCCTCGACCACGAGACCGAGGCCGTGCTGCTCGGCCAGATCGCCGAGCTGCCGCGCGTCGTCGCGCAGGCCGCCGAGCTGCGCGAGCCGCACCGGGTCGCCCGGTACCTCGAGGAGCTCGCCGGGGCGTACCACAAGTGGTACGACCAGCGCCGGGTCACGCCGTTCGGCGACGAGGAGGTCTCGGACGTGCACCGCACGCGCCTGTGGCTCAACGACGCCACGCGCCAGGTGCTCGCGAACGGCCTCGCGATGCTCGGCGTGAGCGCGCCGGAGCGCATGTGAGCACGATCCCCGGCGAGCCCTGGTCCCGGGGCGTCGCACGGGCCGACGACGGCACCGTGTCGGTCGGCGGTGTGGACGTGCACACGCTCGCGGCAACCCACGGCACACCGGCGTACGTGCTCGACGAGGCCGACCTGCGCTCGCGCGCGACGGCCTACCGGCGCGCGTTCGAGACAGCGTTCGCCGAGGTCGGCGCGGGCGTCGACGTGTACTACGCGGGTAAGGCGTTCCTGTCGGTCGCGGTCGCCCGCTGGGTGCACGAGGAGGGCCTGCGGGTCGACACCGCCTCGGGCGGCGAGCTCGCCGTCGCGCTGCGGGCCGGCGTCCCGGGTGCGCACATCGGGCTGCACGGCAACAACAAGTCGGACGACGAGCTCGCGGCGGCGCTCGACGCGGGCGTCGGCCGGATCATCGTCGACTCGCTCGTCGAGATCGACCGCCTCGCGGACCTCGTGAAGCGCCGCGGGGGAGACCCCGCACCCGTGATGGTGCGCGTGACGACAGGTGTGCACGCCGGCGGGCACGAGTACATCTCGACGGCGCACGAGGACCAGAAGTTCGGGCTGTCCCTGGCGGCCGACGAGGGCGCGGACAGCCCGGCGGTGACCGCGCTGCTCGCGGTGCTGGCCCGCCCCGAGCTGCACCTGCTCGGCATCCACTCGCACATCGGCTCGCAGATCCTCGACCCGTCCGGGTTCGAGGTGGCCGCCCGCGCGGTCCTCACGCTGCGCGCGCACCTCGCGGAACGCACGGGCGTGCTGGTCGACGAGGTCGACCTGGGCGGCGGGTACGGCATCGCCTACCTGCCCGGTGAGGTCGCGCTCGACCCGGACCGGATCGCCAAGGACGTGGCCGGGTCGGTCGCGGCGGCCGCCGCGGAGCTCGGCACCGCGCTGCCGCGGTTCTCGATCGAGCCCGGTCGCGCGATCGTCGGGCCTGCCGGGCTCACGCTCTACACGGTCGGCACGGTCAAGCCCGTGCGGCTGGACGACGGGCGCGTGCGCACGTACGTCTCGGTCGACGGCGGCATGAGCGACAACATCCGACCGGCGCTGTACGGCGCGCAGTACCACGCGGAGATCGTCGGCCGGGTGTCGACCGCGGAGCCCGTGCTGGCGCGCGTGGTCGGTAAGCACTGCGAGAGCGGCGACATCGTGGTCCACGAGGTGCAGCTCCCGGGCGACGTGCGCGCGGGCGACCTGCTCGCCGTGCCCGCGACGGGCGCGTACGGCCGGTCGATGGCGTCGAACTACAACCTGCTGACGCGCCCCCCGGTGGTCGCGGTGCGGGACGGGGCGTCGCGGGTGCTGGTCCGCCGCGAGACGGTCGACGACCTGCTCGCGCTCGACGCGGGCTGACCTCCAGCCGTCCACAGGACCGCGTCGCGTCGAGGCGCTCCCACAGGGCGGACCGCGCGGCCCACCACGTGGACGGCACCCCTATCCTGGGGGCGCCCGCCCCGGGATCGTCGGGGACGGTGCCCGAACCCGTCTGGAGGCAGCCGTGTCTGCGCCCTCGTCCGCCGACGTCCGCCCGGCCCTGCGCGTCGCCGTCCTGGGGTGCGGCGTCGTCGGCACGGAGGTCGTCCGGCTGCTCACGACGCAGGCCGACGACCTGGCCTCCCGGGTCGGTGCCCCGCTCGAGCTCGTCGGGGTCGCGGTCCGCGACGTCGACGCACCGCGCGACCCGGTCGTCGACCGTGCGCTGCTGACCACCGACGCCGAGGGCCTCGTCGCGAAGGCGGACGTCGTCGTCGAGCTCATGGGGGGCCTCGAGCCCGCGAAGGGCCTGCTGCTGCGGGCCATCGAGCACGGCGCCTCCGTCGTCACCGCCAACAAGGCGCTGCTCGCGCAGGACGGCCCGGTGCTGTACGCCGCCGCCGACGCGGCCGGTGTCGACCTGTACTTCGAGGCCGCCGTCGCGGGCGCCATCCCGATCGTCCGCCCGGTGCGCGAGTCGCTCGCCGGCGACCACGTCCGCCGCGTGCTCGGCATCGTCAACGGCACCACCAACTACGTGCTCGACAAGATGGCCACCGAGGGCCTCGACCTCGAGCAGGCCGTCAAGGAGGCCCAGTCGCTCGGCTACGCCGAGGCCGACCCGACGGCCGACGTCGAGGGCTACGACGCCGCCGCGAAGGCAGCCATCCTCGCGTCGCTCGCGTTCCACACGCGCGTCTCGATCGACGACGTCGACCGCGAGGGCATCACGTCGCTCACCGCCGACGACGTCGCGTGGGCCGAGCGCACGGGCTACGTCCTCAAGCTGCTCGCGATCGCCGAGCGCGGCGAGTCGCGCGCCGACGACGGCACCGTCACCGCCGGGGTCCAGGTCCGCGTGCACCCCGCGCTCGTGCCGGCCGCGCACCCGCTCGCCGGTGTGCGCGGCGCGTTCAACGCGGTGTTCGTCGAGGCCGACGCGGCCGGCGAGCTCATGTTCTACGGGCGCGGCGCGGGCGGGCAGCCGACGGCGTCCGCCGTGCTGGGCGACGTCGTCTCGGTCGCCCGGCACCGCGTGCTCGGCGGGCGTGGACCGGTCGAGTCGTCGTACGCGGCGCTCCCGGTGCTGCCCGCCGCCGCGGCGCGCACCCGCTACCAGATGCGCCTCGAGGTCGCCGACCGCCCGGGTGTCCTCGCGCAGGTCGCCGCGGTCCTCGCCGGCCGCGAGGTGTCGATCGAGTCGGTCCGGCAGACGCCCAAGGGCGACGGCAAGGTCGTGACCGACCTCGCCATGCTCGTCATCACCACGCACACCGCCACCGAGCACGCGCTGCGCAGCACGGTCGAGGCCCTCGAGGCCCTCGACGTGGTGCGTCGGGTCGTGTCCGTCCTGAGAGTCGAAGGAGCCTGATGGCCCACCAGTGGCGCGGGATCATCGCCGAGTACGCCGACCGCCTGCCCGCGCACGTGCAGGAGACTGTCGTCACGCTGGGAGAGGGCGGCACGCCGCTCGTCCCGGCGCCGGTGCTGTCGGACCGCACGGGCGCCGAGGTGTTCGTCAAGGTCGAGGGCATGAACCCGACGGGCTCGTTCAAGGACCGCGGCATGACGTCGGCGATCTCCGCCGCCGCAGGCCGGGGCGCGAAGGCCGTGGTCTGCGCGTCCACCGGCAACACCTCCGCGAGCGCGGCGGCGTACGCGACGCGTGCGGGGATGGTCTGCGCGGTGCTCGTGCCGGACGGCAAGATCGCGATGGGCAAGCTCAGCCAGGCCATCGCGCACGGCGCCCGGCTCCTGCAGGTCGACGGCAACTTCGACGCGTGCCTCGTGGCCGCCCGCAAGCTCGCCGAGGCGTACCCGGTCGAGCTCGTGAACTCGGTCAACCCCGACCGCATCGAGGGCCAGAAGACGGCGTCGTTCGAGATCGTCGACGCGCTCGGCGACGCGCCGGACATCCACGTCCTGCCGGTCGGCAACGCGGGCAACATCACCGCGTACTGGAAGGGCTACCGCGAGTACGCGGGTCTCGACGCCGGTGCGGCGCACGCCGCCGTCGCCACCAGGACGCCGATCATGTGGGGCTTCCAGGCCGCGGGCGCCGCCCCGATCGTCGCGGGCTACCCGATCGACGACCCGGAGACCATCGCGACGGCCATCCGCATCGGCAACCCGGCGTCCTGGGCGCAGGCCGAGGACGCGCGCGACACGTCGGGCGGCCTCATCGAGGCGGTCTCCGACGAGCAGATCCTCGCCGCGCACCGCGTGCTGTCGGCGGAGGTCGGCGTGTTCGTCGAGCCGGCCTCGGCCGCGGGCGTCGCGGGGCTGCTCGCGCTGGCCGACGCGGGCCGGGTCCCGCAGGGTGCGCGCATCGTCATCACGGTCACGGGGCACGGCCTCAAGGACCCGCAGTGGGCGCTGCGCACGCCGGACGGCAGCGACGTGCAGCCCGTCCGGGTCTCGGCGGACGTCGTGTCCATCGCGTCCGCGCTCGGCCTGGACTGACGGCCGTGCGCCTGGGGGCGGACCAGGTCCGCGTGCGGGTCCCCGCGACGAGCGCCAACCTCGGCCCCGGCTTCGACGCGCTCGGCGTCGCCCTGGGCCTGCACGACGAGCTCGAGGTCCGGGCGCTCGGCACCGCGGGCGTCACGGTCGAGGTGACCGGCGAGGGTGCGGGCGAGGTGCCCGACGACGAGTCGCACCTCGTGGTGCAGGCGCTGCGCGCGGCGCTCGACCACGTCGGCGCCCCGCAGACCGGCCTGCACCTGGTGTGCCGCAACCGCATCCCGCACGGTCGCGGCCTCGGGTCGTCCGCCGCGGCGGTGGTCGCGGGCATCGTCGCGGCGCGCGAGCTGGTCGCCGAGCCGGAGGCGCTGCCCGACGAGACGGTCCTCGCCCTCGCGACCGCGATGGAGGGCCACCCCGACAACGCCGCCCCCGCGATCCTCGGCGGCGCGACGGTCGCCTGGACCGAGACCGGGACGGGCACGGTCCGCGCGAGCCGGATCGCCGTGCACCCGGACGTCGTCCCCGTCGCGGTGGTCCCGTCCGTCCAGCTCTCGACGAAGGCGGCGCGGGGCGTGCTGCCCCGGACCGTCCCGCACGTCGACGCCGCGTTCCAGGCCGGCCGGGCGGCGTTGCTCGTCCAGGCGCTGGGCTCGGACCCGTCGCTGCTGCTCGCGGGCACCGAGGACCGGTTGCACCAGGAGTACCGCCGCTCGGTCATGCACGACTCGATGGCGCTCGTCGACGCGCTGCGGGCCCGCGGCGTCGCGGCGGTCGTGTCCGGTGCCGGCCCGACGGTCCTCGCGCTCGCCCGCCGGCTCGGCGGCGCCCCCGGCGCGGACGGCGTCCCCCGCACCGACGCGGACGCCGCGCTCGAGGCGGCGTTCGGCGGCGCGATGGGCGGCTGGCGCATCCTGCCGCTGACCGTGGACACCCTCGGGGCAACGGGTGAGCGGGTCGGCGCGGCGGCGCGACGGCCGATCGGGTGAATGCCGTTCGGGCCCGTCAGGCGCCCAGGAGGAGCGACCGACAGTGGTAGCATCGACGCGTTCCCCGGATTTCGTCCTCCGGGTCTCCCGCGCCGTCAAGAGCCCGGGTGTCCAGCACGAGTCGACGGTCCGGGAACAATCCAGCCCACGCGCGCAGATGTCGCAGACGTCGTCGTACGCCGCGCGTGCCAGCTCGTTCCGGTCAGAGCGACCGGACGCAGGCCGAACCCCCGTCCCCGCGGGGCGTCGGCCCATCGACGAGGGGAAGGGTCCTTCGTGACAGACACCATCGATCCCGCCGTGAGCCCCACCGGCGGATCAGCTCGTGGCGCCTCCATCTCCGCGCTGCGCCTGCCCGAGCTGCAGGCGCTCGCGTCCGAGCTGGGCGTCAAGGGCACCTCCAAGATGCGCAAGGGTGACCTCGTGGAGGCCATCTCGGCCGCCCGCGCCGGCTCCCGGCCGCACGCGCTGGAGCCGCGTCGCACGGAGACGGTCGCCGTCGCCGAGCCGCCGGCCCGCGCGCGCCGGGAGCGCCCCGCGCGGGTCGCGGCGACCACGACCGAGGCCCCCGAGGCGGACGCGCGCACCGAGTCGGAGCGCGCTCCGCGCACGGACGCACTCGCGGGCCTCGAGGCCGCGCTCGACGCGCGCCTGGCCCCCGCAGAGCCGCGCGAGGACCGTGCGAGCCGTGCGGCCGAGGCCGTCGGCGCCGTGACGGGCGAGCGTCGCTCGCGTCGCGCGGGCCGCGGCCAGGGTGCCCCGGCGGACGACACAGACGCCCACGCGTCCCAGGCCCAGCAGGGTCAGCAGGAGGGCCAGCCCCGCCAGCAGCGCGGCGACCAGCGCCCCGACCAGCGTGGCGAGCAGCAGGGCGGTCAGCAGAACCGTCAGCAGCAGGGCACGCAGACGGCGCCGCGCAGCGGCGACCAGGCGGGCCTCGACGACGAGGAGCGCGGCGGCCGCCGTCGTCGTTCGCGCGACCGCTACCGCGACCGTGACCGCAAGCGCGGCCGCGGACGCACGGGCACCCCGGACGTGGCGGGCCTCGACGAGATCGAGGTCACCGACGACGACGTCCTGCTGCCCGTCGCGGGCATTCTCGACGTGCTCGACAGCTACGCGTTCGTCCGGACGTCCGGCTACCTGCCGGGCCCGAACGACGTGTACGTCTCGCTCGGCCAGGTGAAGAAGTCGGGCCTGCGCCGCGGCGACGCGATCACGGGCGCCGTCCGGCAGCCCCGCGAGGGCGAGCAGCAGCCCGCCCCGCAGGGCAACCGGCCGAACAAGTTCAACGCGCTCGTGCGGCTCGACACCATCAACGGCATGACGCCCGAGGAGGCCCGCGGCCGCGCGGAGTTCACGAAGCTGACGCCGCTGTACCCGCAGGACCGCCTCCGCCTGGAGTACGAGCCCACGCGCATCACCCCGCGCGTGATCGACATCGTGGCGCCCATCGGCAAGGGCCAGCGCGGCCTCATCGTCGCGCCGCCCAAGGCGGGCAAGACGATCATCATGCAGCAGATCGCGAACGCGATCACCGCGAACAACCCCGAGGTCCACCTCATGGTCGTGCTCGTCGACGAGCGCCCCGAGGAGGTCACGGACATGGAGCGCACGGTGAAGGGCGAGGTCATCGCCTCGACCTTCGACCGGCCCGCCTCCGACCACACCATCGTCGCGGAGCTCGCGATCGAGCGCGCCAAGCGGCTCGTCGAGCTGGGGCAGGACGTCGTGGTGCTCCTCGACTCGCTCACGCGCCTGTCGCGGGCGTACAACCTGGCGGCCCCGGCGTCGGGGCGCATCCTCTCCGGTGGTGTCGACGCGTCCGCGCTGTACCCGCCGAAGCGGTTCTTCGGTGCCGCGCGCAACATCGAGAACGGCGGCTCGCTCACGATCCTCGCCTCGGCGCTCGTCGAGACCGGCTCCAAGATGGACGAGGTCATCTTCGAGGAGTTCAAGGGCACCGGGAACATGGAGCTGCGACTGTCCCGGTCGCTCGCCGACAAGCGGATCTTCCCGGCGGTCGACGTCAACGCGTCGGGCACGCGCCGCGAGGAGATCCTCATGGCGAACGACGAGCTGAAGATCATCTACAAGCTCCGCCGCGTCATGGGCGCCCTCGACCAGCAGCAGGCCATCGAGCTGCTGCTCGGCAAGCTGCGTGACACGAAGTCGAACGTCGAGTTCCTGCTCCAGGTGCAGAAGACGACGCCCGGCCAGGACTGACAACGCCCGTCCGGCGGACGGCCCCGCACTCCTCGTGGAGTGCGGGGCCGTCGTCGCTCCCGGCGAAGGGTCCGACGTCGCCGTGACGCCACGCGGACGTCGGGGCGCGGTGTTCAGCGACCGTGTGGCCGGTCCTGCAGGGGCGAGCGGCGTCAGACGGCGTCGCTGACGGTCTGCCCGTCGAGGTACTCGCGGCACGTCGCGCCGACCTGCTCCCACCGCCAGTCCCGCACCACGCGCTCACGGCCGAGGGCGCCCATGGCACGGGCGCGCGCCGGGTCGGTGAGCAGGTCGCAGAGCCGGGCGGCGATCTCGGCGGTGTCGGTCGGGTCGACGACGAACCCGGTGACGCCGTCGTCCACCGCGTCGGGCGCGCCACCGCTGCGGCCCACGAGCACGGGCTTGCCGCACGCCGCCGCCTCGAGGAACACGATGCCGAGGCCCTCGGGCTCGAGGCCGTGCAGCCGCGTCCGTGACGGCATCGCGAAGACGTCGCCGGCGTCGAAGTACGGCGGCATGTCCTTCCACGCGCGCGCTCCCACGAACGTCACGGCGTCGTCGAGCCCGAGCGTCCGGACCCGGTGCTCGAGAGTGCGCCGGTGCGGGCCGTCGCCGACCACGAGCAGCCGGGCGTCGGGGACCACCGCGCGCACGGCGGGCCACGCCTCGACGAGCATGTCCTGGCCCTTGCGCTCGACGAGGCGGGACGCAGTCACGACCAGCGGGACGCCAGGGTCGAGACCGAGCCCCGCGCGGACCTCGGCGCCGCCGCAGCCCGGGTGGAACCGGTCGGGGTCGACCCCAGGCGCGAGGCGGCGCTGCTTGGCGCGGCCGGCCGGCGACAGCGCGCGCCCGATCTCGTCGCGGCACCAGTCGGAGATGTAGGTGAGGTCGTCGACCTCGTCGCCGATGCGGCGCAGGAGCCGCCGGGTCACGGGCATCCGGGCCCACCACACCTCGTGGCCGTGCGTGAGCGCGACGATGCGCTGTGCGCCGGCCGCCCGCAGCGCGGGGGCGAGGAGGCCGAGCGGGGCCGACGCCCCGAACAGCACGCGGTCGCACCCGTGCTCGCGGAACGCGGCCACGACGTCGCGACGCACGCGGCGGGTGGGCAGGAGCGTCGTCGCCCGGTCCCGGACCACGGGGTAGGCGAGCTCCGCGTCGTACGCGGCGTCGCCGGGCATGGACGCGGTGTAGACGACGACCTCGCCGGGCGGGAAGAGGTCGCTCAGCGCGGCCACGAACGCCTCGATGCCGCCTTGCCGGGTGGGGAAGTCGTTGGTGACGACGAGCGTCCTGGGCAAGCGGTCCTCCGGGGCAATGATCGGTCCGATCATCGTAGGACCGGCGGGACGGGCACCGCGCCGGTCCGAGGTCCCGGGCGACCGGGCTGGCCGACCGGGAAGATTTCTGGCTGGCGAACCGTTCTGGCACAATGTTCTGCTGGTCTGCGGTTCACCTGCGCGCGCTCGCGTGCGGGACCCGGGGACACCCCCAGCGAGGAGAATCCCGTGAAGTCTGACATCCACCCGGAGTACGTGGTCACCGAGGTCACGTGCACCTGCGGCAACTCGTTCGTCACGCGTTCCACCGTGACGAGCGGCAAGATCCACGCCGACGTCTGCAGCGCCTGCCACCCGTTCTACACGGGCAAGCAGAAGATCCTCGACACCGGTGGCCGCGTGGCCCGGTTCGAGGCGCGGTACGGCAAGAAGCCGGCCAACTAGCACCCTCGCAGCGCCGGTGCCCGGCGCGGACGACTGCCCTCCATGGCAGTGTCCGCGTGGGCACCGGCGCTGTGTCGTTGTCAGGGCCGTCCCGACGGGACGGCATCCCCGGTGCAGCCAGGAGACCCCATGAGCGACGCGTTCGCCGCCGCCGAGCCGCTGCTCGCCGAGCACGCCGAGATCGAGGCGCAGCTCGCCGACCCCGGGGTCCACGCGGACGCCGCCCGGGCGCGCCGCCTCGGCCGCCGCTACGCCGAGCTGGGCCGTGTCGCGCAGGCCTACCGCGCCTGGCGCGCCGCCACGGACGACGCCGAGGCGGCCCAGGAGCTCGCCGAGGTCGACGAGTCCTTCGCGGCCGAGCTCCCGGCGCTGCGCGAAGCCGCCGACGCCGCCGCTGCCCGGCTGCGCAACGTGCTGATCCCGCGCGACCCCGACGACGCGCGCGACGTGATCCTCGAGATCAAGGCCGGCGAGGGCGGCGAGGAGTCGGCCCTGTTCGCCGGCGACCTGCTGCGGATGTACACCCGGTACGCCGAGCGGATGGGCTGGTCGACGCAGGTCCTCGAGGCCACGGAGTCCGACCTCGGCGGGTTCAAGGACGTCCAGGTCGCCGTCAAGTCGCGCGGCGCGGCCGCGCCCGAGGACGGCGTGTGGGCGCACCTGAAGTACGAGGGCGGCGTGCACCGCGTCCAGCGTGTCCCCGTCACCGAGTCGCAGGGCCGCATCCACACGTCGGCCGCCGGCGTGCTCGTCTTCCCGGAGGCCGAGGACGAGGGCGAGGTCGAGATCGACCCCAACGACCTGCGGATCGACGTCTACCGGTCGTCCGGCCCAGGCGGCCAGTCCGTCAACACCACGGACTCCGCGGTCCGCATCACGCACGTGCCGACCGGCATCGTCGTCTCGATGCAGAACGAGAAGTCGCAGCTGCAGAACCGCGAGCAGGCGATGCGGGTGCTGCGTGCGCGGCTGCTCGCCGCCCGGCAGGAGGAGGCGGCCGCCGCGGCGAGCGAGGCCCGGCGCAGCCAGGTCCGGACCGTCGACCGCTCCGAGCGGATCCGCACCTACAACTTCCCCGAGAACCGGATCGCCGACCACCGCACCGGCTACAAGGCGTACAACCTCGACACCGTGCTCTCGGGCGAGCTCGGGCCGGTCGTGCAGTCGGCGGTCGACGCGGACGAGGCGGCCCGCCTGGCGGCGGCCGCGGGGACCGCGGAGTGAGCACCGCGGCAGCCCGGCGGCCCGAGCCGGGGCTGCGCGCGCTCGTGGAGGGTGCGGCACGCGTGCTCGACGAGGCCGGCGTCGCGTCCCCGCGCCGCGACGCGACGGCCCTGGCCGCGTACGCGCTCGGCGTCGAACGGCTCGAGCTCGTGCTCCCGCCGCCCGTCCCTGCGGGGTTCGCCGATCGGTACGCGCAGCTCGTCGAGCGCCGTCGGCTGCGCGAGCCCCTGCAGCACATCACCGGCTCGACCGGGTTCCGCTACCTGACGATGTACGTCGAGCCCGGCGTCTTCGTGCCGCGGCCCGAGACCGAGCAGGTCGCGCAGGTCGCGGTCGACGAGGCTGCGCGGCTCGCCGCAGAGGGCCGCGCGCCGGTCGTCGTCGACCTGTGCTGCGGTGCCGGCGGCATCGCCGTCGCGGTCGCGACCGAGGTGCCGACGGCCACGGTCGCGGCGGTCGACGCCGCACCGGCCGCGGTCGCTCTGACCCGCCGCAACGCGGACGCCAACGGAGCACCGGGTGTGCGGGTCGAGCTCGGCGACGTGCGCGACGCGGCGCTGCTCGCCGACCTCGACGGCCGCGTCGACGTCCTGGTGTCGAACCCGCCCTACATCCCGCCGGACGCCGTGCCGGTCGACCCCGAGGTGCGCGACCACGACCCCGACCTCGCGCTCTACGGCGGCGGCGCCGACGGGCTCGAGATCCCGCGCGCGGTGATCGCGGCGGCCGTCCGGCTGCTCGTCCCCGGCGGGCTGCTCGTGATGGAGCACGCCGAGGTCCAGGACGCCGCGGCACGGCGGGACGCCGACGCGACCGGTGCGTTCGCCGACGTCCACACCCGACCCGACCTCACGGGTCGGCCCCGCATGCTCGTCGCGCGGCTCGCGCACCCCGGCGCTCCCGGCAGGTCCGGCGAGTCGCCCACCGACACCGTGGGAGGATCGCAGGCGTGAACGAGCGGATCTCGGCAGCCGACGACCCGAGCACCTGGGGACCCGCGATCGACGAGGCGGTCAACGCGGTCTCCCGCGGCGCCCTCGTCGTGCTCCCCACCGACACCGTGTACGGCATCGGGGCGGACGCGTTCACCCCGCCCGCCGTGCAGGCGCTGCTCGACGCGAAGGGCCGCGGCCGGCAGATGCCGCCACCGGTGCTCATCGCCGACGTGCGCACGCTCGACGGCCTCGCGACCGACGTCCCGGCCGGGGCGCGCGCGCTCGCCGAGGCGTTCTGGCCGGGCGGTCTCACGCTGATCGTGACCGCGCAGCCGTCGCTCGCCTGGGACCTCGGCGAGACCCGCGGCACGGTCGCGCTCCGGGTGCCCGACCACCCGACGGCGCTCGCGCTGCTGCGCCGCACCGGTCCGATGGCCGTGTCCAGCGCCAACCGCACCGGCTCGCCCGCCGCCGTGACCGCGCAGGACGCGTTCGACCAGCTCGGCGAGTCGGTCACGGTCTACCTCGACGCGGGCGCGGCACCCGGCGGCGTCGCGTCGACGATCGTCGACGCGACCGGCGACCGGCTGCGGCTGGTCCGCGCGGGCGCGCTCTCGCTCGAGCAGCTGCGGGAGGTCACCGCCGTCGACGGGCCCGAGGCTGCCGGCACGGCGGACGCGGACCCGCCCGGGCCCACCCCGGAGGGTCCGACCGCATGAGGGTCTACCTCCTGGTCCTGCTCATCGCCGCAGCGGTCGCGTACCTGACGACGCCGCTGGCCCGGTGGTGCGCGCTGCGCTGGGGTGCCATCACCGCCGTGCGCGACCGGGACGTGCACGCGATCCCGACCCCGCGCCTCGGCGGCATGGCGATGTTCGCCGGCATCCTCGTCGCGATCCTCATGGCGAGCCGGCTGCCGTTCCTGCACGCGCTCTACGGCAACCCGCGCCCGCTCGTCGGGATCGTCGGGGGAGCGGCGCTGGTGTGCGCGCTCGGTGTGGCCGACGACATCTGGGACCTCGACTGGCTCACCAAGCTCATGGGCCAGGTGCTCGCCGCGGGGTTCCTCGCCTGGCAGGGCGTCCAGCTCTACCAGCTGCCGTTCGGTGACGTGAACGTGATCAGCTCGACCCGCATGTGGACGTTCCTCACGGTGCTCACCGTGGTGATCGCGATGAACGCCGTGAACTTCGTCGACGGGCTCGACGGCCTGGCCGCGGGGGTGCTGGCCATCGGCGGCACGGCGTTCTTCCTGTACGCCTACCTGCTCACGCGCACGGCCGGCGGTGCCGACTACGCGAGCCTCGCGGCGCTGGTCCTCGCCGCGCTCGTCGGGGCCTGCCTCGGGTTCCTGCCGCACAACTTCTACCCGGCGCGCGTCTTCATGGGGGACTCGGGCGCGATGGTGCTCGGGTTCGTCATCTCGGCGGCCGCGATCCTGGTGACCGGCCAGATCGACACCGAGTCCGTGCTCAACCGCCAGCGGTTCCCCGCGTTCCTGCCGATCCTGCTGCCGTTCGCCGTGCTGCTGCTCCCGCTGCTCGACATGGCGCTCGCCGTGGTCCGTCGGGTCGGCGCCGGCAAGTCCCCGTTCCACCCGGACCGGATGCACCTGCACCACCGGCTGCTTGGCCTCGGCCACTCGCACCGGCGCGCGGTCGCGATCATGTACATCTGGACGGCCGTCTTCGCGTTCGGCGTCTCGGCGCTCGTCGTGTGGTCGACGACCGAGGTGCTCGTCTGCTTCGGCGTCGGCGTCGTCGTCGCCACCCTGCTCACGCTCGGCCCGCTGCGCGGCCGCTCGACGCCGCCGCCGGCCGACCCCGGCGGCGCGCCCGGCGCCGGCGCACCGGCCCCGCTGCCCGTCCCCACCCCGGAGGAAGTCCGATGACGAACGCCCCCACGCCGGGCGCCCGCCCCCCGCTCAGCGAGCAGGCCGTCGAGGCGGTGGTCCGCCAGGCGTTCCGCGACATGCTGGTGCTGCTCGGAGTCCTGCTCGTGCTCGGTGTCGGGATCGGCGTGCTCGTCGCCGGCGCGGCGGGCGCGTGGGGTGCGTTGCTCGGCGTCGCGATCGCGCTGATCTTCTCGGGCACCACCGTGCTGTCCGTCCTGGCGACCGTCCGCAGCTCGCCCGCACGCACGTCTGCGGTGATCATGGGCGCCTGGCTGGCCAAGATCGTGGTGGTGTTCGTCGCCCTCGCGGTGCTCAGCCGGTTCGACTTCTACGACCGCGTGGTGCTCGGCGTCGTGCTGTTCGCCGGGGTGCTCGGATCGGCGATCCTCGACCTGCGCGCGGTGCAGCGCGGACACGTCCCGTACGTCGAGCCGGCTCCCGCCGCGGGTGCCGGGACGGAGGCCTCGGACGCCCCGTCGAACGGCGCGGACGGCCGACCGGAGCACGCCGACTCATAGGTTAGGCTTCCCCGCATACACGACGGCCAAGTGTCGCCAGCGTGCCCGCGCCGACGCGGGCGGGTGACACCCTCGACCTCAGGAGACCGCCCTGTCCAGCCTTGCGACGATCCTCCCGCTCGCCGCTGAAGAAAGCGAGAGCGGCTTCCACGCGCCGTCGCTGGCGGACTTCTTCCCGCCGGCGGTGCTGTTCGAGGGCACCCCGTTCGAGATCAACCGGATCATGATCGTCCGCTTCATCGCGGCCGCCGTCGCGATCCTCGTGATCGTGGTCGCCGCGCGCCGCGCGAAGCTCGTGCCCGGCCGGTTCCAGGTCGTCGTCGAGATGGTGCTCGACTTCTGCCGCCGTCAGATCGCGGTCGAGACGCTCGGCGAGAAGCTCGGCAACAAGTACGCGCCGATCATCACGACGATCTTCTTCACGATCTTCTTCTTCAACATCACCGGCGTGGTGCCGTTCCTCAACATCGCCGGCACGTCGGTCATCGGGCTCCCGCTGATCTTCGCGCTGTGGGTGTTCTTCCTCTACATCGGTGCCGCGGTCAAGAAGCTCGGCGTCGGCGGGTTCCTCAAGGGCGCACTGTTCCCGGCGGGTGTGCCGAAGGGCCTGTACGTCCTGCTGACGCCCGTCGAGTTCCTGCAGGTCTTCCTGCTGCGGCCGGCGACGCTGACGATCCGACTCTTCGCGAACATGATGGCCGGCCACCTCCTGCTGGCCCTCTGCTTCGCGGCGACCTCCTTCTTCTTCTTCGAGGCCGCGAACGGCATGAAGGTCCTGGGCGTCGTGACGCTCGCGGGCGGGTTCGCGTTCTTCCTGCTGGAGATCTTCGTCGCCGCGCTGCAGGCGTACGTCTTCGCGATCCTCACCGCGGTCTACCTGCAGATGGTCCTCGAACCCGAACACTGAGCACCTGCTCGCCCGACGGCGAGGGACACGGTCCCGGATCGTCGCCCCACCCGGACGCGCCGCGCGGCGCGCAGATGAAAGGAACCACAACATGACCGGCAACCTCGCCGTCATCGGCTACGGCCTCGCCGCCATCGGCCCCGGCATCGGCCTGGGCATCCTGTTCGGCAAGACGATCGAGAGCATGGCCCGCCAGCCGGAGATGTCCGGTCAGCTGCGTTCCACCATGTTCATCGGCCTCGCCTTCATCGAGGTGTTCGGCCTGCTCGGTCTCGTCACCCCCTTCATCTTCCCGTGATCGCCGGGCAGCTGGTCACCGCCGCGCACGGCGCGGTGGTCGCTGCCGCGGAGGAGACGCCGAACCCGCTCCTCCCGGAGACCTACGACATCGTCTGGTCGCTGTTCATCGTCGTGGTGCTCGGCTTCGTGTTCCTCAAGTACGCGCTGCCGAAGATCCAGGCGGTGCTCGACGAGCGCACCGAGAAGATCGAGGGCGGTCTCGCCCTCGCCGAGTCGGCGCAGGCGGAGGCCCAGGCGGCCCTCGCCGAGTACCAGCAGCAGCTCCAGGACGCCCGCACGGAGGCCGCGCGCATCCGTGAGGAGGCGCGCAACGAGGGCGCCGCGATCGTCGCGGAGTCCCGGACGCGGGCGCAGGCCGAGGCCGCGCGCATCGTGGAGAACGCCCAGCGGCAGATCGAGGCGGAGCGCCAGCAGGCGAGCGTCTCGCTGCGCACCGAGGTCGGCGCGCTCGCGACCGAGCTCGCGTCGAAGATCGTCGGCGAGTCGCTCGAGGACGAGGTGCGGCGCTCGCGCGTCGTCGACCGTTTCCTCGACGACCTCGAGGCCAGCACGGCGGGCGCTGCGGCGGACGCAGGTAAGGGGAACTGATGCGCGGCACGAGCAGGGCGTCGCTGGCCGCCGCCGAGGAGCGGTGGGAGCCGGTCCTCGGCGAGGCCGGTGCGCAGTCGTCGACGCTGGGCGAGCAGCTGTTCGCCCTGGTCGACGCGCTCGACTCGTCGGGCTCGCTGCGCCGGACCCTCGCCGACCCGTCGATCGACGGCGACGCGAAGGCCGGCCTCGTGGGCCGGCTGCTCGGCGCCGCGGACCCGCGGGTCGTCGAGGCGGCGCAGGGTCTGGTGCGGTCGCGCTGGTCGGCCGACAACGACCTGGCGGACGCCGTCGAGCACCTGGCGTTCCACGCCGTGCTCGCGACCGCGGAGGCGGACGGCACGCTCGCCCAGGTCGAGGACGAGCTGTTCCGGTTCTCGCGTGCCCTCGCCGGGCAGCGGGAGGTCCGTCGGGCGCTGTTCGACACCTCGGTGCTCGCGGAGGCGCGCGTGCACCTGGTCGACCAGATCATCGGCGGGCGCGTCGCACCCGTGACGCTGCTGGTCGCCGAGCGCGTCGCCGCGGCGCCGCGCGGCCGCCGGTACGTGGCGAGCCTCGGCCACCTGGCCGACCTCATCGCGGAGCGGCGCGACCGCCAGGTCGCCACGGTGCACTCGGCGTCGCCGCTCACCACGGCGCAGCGCGACCGCCTCGCGGAGATCCTCCGGAATGCCTACGGTCGCGAGATCCAGCTCAACACCGTGCTCGACCCGCAGATCCTCGGTGGCCTGCGCGTGCAGGTGGGACCGCAGGTCGTGGACGCGACCGTGCTGGCCCGCCTGGCGGACGCCCGCCGACGGCTGGCGAGCTGACCCGCGCGCCCGCCGCGCACCAGACATGTGAGACCGCACGCACCGCGTGCGCCACGACAGGAGAGAAGCAATGGCTGAGCTGACGATCCGGCCGGAGGAGATCCGCGCCGCGCTGGACAGCTTCGTGAAGACGTACGAGCCCAAGGGCGCCGTCTCGGAAGAGGTCGGCCGTGTCACGCTCGCGGGCGACGGCATCGCGCAGGTCGAGGGCCTGCCCGGCGCGATGGCGAACGAGCTGCTCAAGTTCGAGGACGGCACGCTCGGCCTCGCGCTCAACCTCGACGTGCGTGAGATCGGTGTCGTCGTGCTCGGCGAGTTCACCGGCATCGAGGAGGGCCAGGAGGTCCGCCGCACGGGTGAGGTCCTCTCCGTCCCGGTCGGCGACGGCTACCTCGGTCGCGTCGTGGACCCGCTGGGTGAGCCCATCGACGGCCTCGGCGCCATCGAGACCGAGGGCCGCCGCGCCCTCGAGCTCCAGGCCCCGGGCGTCATGGCCCGCAAGTCGGTGCACGAGCCGCTGCAGACCGGCATCAAGGCCATCGACTCGATGATCCCGATCGGCCGTGGCCAGCGTCAGCTGATCATCGGCGACCGCCAGACCGGCAAGACGGCGATCGCGATCGACACGATCATCAACCAGAAGGCCAACTGGGAGACCGGCGACCCGACGAAGCAGGTCCGCTGCATCTACGTCGCCATCGGCCAGAAGGGCTCGACGATCGCGTCGGTCCGCGGCGC
>NZ_JAGIBD010000110.1 GCF_017744555.1 Cellulomonas sp.
GCATCAGGCTGAAATTCCGCCGGTCCTCCGGGCGATGGCTGATGCCGGGGCCGGGCAGGGTCGGGTACTCCCAGTCGATGTCGATGCCGTCCAGGTCGTGCGCGCGCAGCAGCGCCACCGCGCTGTCGGTGAAGCGCGCGCGCGATGCTGGGGTCAGCGCCGCCTCGGAAAAGTTGCCCGCGCCCCAGCCGCCGATCGAGACCAGCACCTTGAGCGCGGGATTGTCCGCGCGCAGCGCGGTCAGGGCGGCGAGCGAACGTGTCGCGGTGTCGCCGGGCAGGTAGGCCGCACCGGTCGCATCGACCTTGGCGAAGGCGAAGTTGATCGCATCGAGCTTGCCGGCGCTGATCGGCGGCAGTTGCGGCTCGTCGACCACGTAGCCGATCACCTGCAGCCGTGCGGGCTGTGCCGATGCAGTGGAGGATGGCGGCGAAGCCATGCCCGGCACGGGCAGGCCGATGACCAGCAGCAGCGCGAGCCGGCGCAGGCGTGCGGACAGGCCGCGATGCGGACAGGCCATGTCGTCCCCGGAATGGTGGCAGGGCCGCCACTATAAGCGCCGCTGCGCATCGCCCGGTGCATGTCCGTCGCAGGTGCGCCGATGACGCGGGTGCGGCCTGCTGCTTGCCGGTGACGGGACCCGGTGATGTCAGCCAGTGCCTGGCCTGGCGCCGTCGCTGTCATCCGCTGTCCCGCACATGGAATTTCGCGTCAGTCCGGTGGCGGGCGCGGGCCACGGGGCGG
>NZ_JAGIBD010000111.1 GCF_017744555.1 Cellulomonas sp.
ACCATGTGCCGCGCCGCGGCTTGCGCCGGGAACACAAAGCCCTTGAGGTTGGTGTCGACCAGCGAGTCGAGGTCGGCCGGCGTGAACTCGGTGAAGGGCTTCACCATGAAGATGCCCGCGTTGTTGATGAATACATCCACCTGGCCGAAGCGCTCGACCGCGCGCTTGATCAGGTTGTCGGCGGTGGCGGGATCGGCGATGTCACCGGCCACCGGCAGGAAGTTGTCGGGCATGCCCAGCGTCACGGCCGCTTGCTGCAGTCGCTCCGTGCTGCGACCGTTGCCCACCACGTTGTAGCCGCGCTTGAGGAAGGCGCCGGCCAAGGCGAGGCCGATGCCGCTCGAGGCGCCCGTGATGACGACGGTCTTTGCTTGGATGCTCATGGTGTTCTCCGAAATTGGGCGTAGCCCGCTGTTGAGATGGGTGACTTGAAGGTGCTGAATTGGCTCTGAAGCCGATTCATCTGATACGTGGTGTTGAAAATTGGGCGTGATGCCGGGCCGACTGGGCCGCGATCACCACTTGCCGGCGCTCATGCCGCCGTCCACGGGCAGCACGATGCCTGTGGTGAACTCGGCACGGCTCAGGTACAGCACGGCATCCGTGATGTCCTGGGTCTGGCCGATGCGACCGGACGGGGCCAGGCCCTTGAGGAACTCGCGGTTGTTCTGGCTGTGCAGCGGGGTCTCGATGATTCCGGGGGCAACCGAGGTCACGCGGATGTGGTGGGG
>NZ_JAGIBD010000112.1 GCF_017744555.1 Cellulomonas sp.
GGCTGGCACCGTGGGCGTTACACCGGTCGCGGGCGCGGTCACGGCACCGGTCGCGGGCGTGACCTCGGGCTGAGCACCGGTCGCGGGCGCGACCACGGGCTGGGCACCGGTCGCGGTGCGCACCACCGGCACGGCACCGGTCGCCGGGGCGACCACCGGCTGGGCACCCGTGGCCGGTCGTCCGTCGACGTACGGCCGCACGGGCGCGTGGTCCTCGTCCTCGACCGGCACCGGCACCGCCCGCACGGGCGCGGACACCGGGGCCGCGAGCTCGGGCCGGCGCGCGACCAGCGCGGTGTGGACGGCACGCCGGATGCGGTCGACCTCGGCCTGCGGGTCGAGGAACGCGGCGGCGGACCACACGCGCACGACCGACCAGCCGAGCCGCTCGAGCCGGTCCGGCACCAGGCGGTCGCGCACGCGCACGCTCGGCTCGCTCACGTACTCGTGGTCGTCCGTCAGGACCGCGACGAGCATCTCGTCGGGCAGGTCCGGGTGACCCACCACCAGCGGGATCCGCACCCCGCCGGGCACGCCGTGGTCGACGTCGACGACGAGGCCGTGCTGCCACAGCCGCTCGGCCAGGTCGAGCACGAGCCGGTCGGGGTCGGGCCCGCCCGTGGGCCGCTCCGACGCGTCCGCGCCGGGCGCCTGCGCGCCGCGCTCGACGGCGAACCGCAGCACGTCGGCGAGGAGCTGCGGGCCGGGGCCGCGCAGCCGCTC
>NZ_JAGIBD010000113.1 GCF_017744555.1 Cellulomonas sp.
GCGGTGGGTCACCGGGCAGGTCCTCGACGCCACCGGGGGCACCCAGCTCTGACCGGTCGTGAGCCTGCGCCCGTCGGCGGCCGCGGCGCAGCGCGCCAGGTTGGTCCAGCGCCTTGCCGTCGCGCGTCCGCCGCGTGACGATCGGAGCACGGCCGAGCCTCGGGGAGGGCGCGATGGGCACGCACGTGGTGGTCGGGTACGACGGGTCGCCGGAGGCGGTCTCGGCGGTGCGGTGGGCGGCGGTCGCGGCCCACCGGCTGGGCGCGGAGCTGCGGGTCGTGCACGTGTGGGGGCTGCAGGGGCAGCTCGACGTGCCGCCGCTGCGCACCGCCTCGGCGTACGTCCGGCAGGGTGCGCAGGAGGTCGCGGACGAGGGCGCGCAGGTCGCGCGCGAGCAGGCGCCCGGGCTCGCCGTCACCGCGGTCCTCGACGACGGCCCGCCCGCGCGCACGCTCGTCGGGCTCGCGCAGGACGCCCGGCTGCTCGTCGTCGGCCGGCAGGGCGCCGGGCGGCTGTCGGGCGTGCTGCTCGGGTCGGTGTCGCTCGGCGTGCTCCAGCACGCGCCGTGCCCCGTCGTGGTGGTGCCCCGCACGCAGGTCGCGCCGCAGCCCACCGGGCACGTCGTCGTCGGCGTCGACGGGTCGGCGGCCTCGTTCGCCGCGGTCGACGCCGCCGTCACGGGCGCCGACGCGATCGCCAGCAG
>NZ_JAGIBD010000114.1 GCF_017744555.1 Cellulomonas sp.
GGGGAGCGGGGAGGCCGTGAGCCTGCGCGTGCATCGAGTTCATCGAGATGATGCGGTGCGCGTACCCCATCGCGAGCATCGTCGACAGCCACGCGTCGAACAGGACGCCGGCGGGTGCGCCGTCGGGTGCCCAGTCGACGACCTCGACGACGTTCTCGACGAGGATCGCCCGGTACTGGTGGACCTCCGTGAACCGGACGACGTCCCACATCGTCGCCCGCGAGCGCTCGGCTGCGGCGTCGGGGAGGTTGTCGCCGAAGAGGTCGGCCTGGTAGATCCGCTTCCGGCCCTTCGCGCGTGAGTGATTGGTGCACTCCGGCGACGCCCACAGGATGTCCGTGCCCGGGACGTACCGCGGGTCGGTCTGCGAGATGTCGGCCTGCAGGTGGTCAGTGTCCGGGTGGTTCGCGTTGTGCGTCTCGATCGCGAGGTCCCAGTGGTTCGCGGCGAGCCGGACGCTGATCCCGGGGACGCTCACGGCGCCCGTCGAACTGCCGCCGGCGCCGCAGAACAGGTCGGTCATGGTGAGGTTGGCGCTCATCTCAGAAGTCACCGTCCGCGACCTGCAGGCACGTGAGGCCGATGGACCGCCACATGCGGACGACCTGGGTGCGGTCGTCGAGGACGCCGCAAACACCGTCGTCGCCGACCTCGCCGTCACGATCCGCGAGTCCGGCCACGAGCT
>NZ_JAGIBD010000115.1 GCF_017744555.1 Cellulomonas sp.
CGCTGGGCGAGCCCTCGCCCGTCCTCGTCTCGGGCCCCGAGCAGGACCTCGCGCTCGCCGAGCTGCTGGCCGGGCACGCGGCCGGCGACGTCACGGGACCGGCGTGGCCGCCGGGCGTCCCCGACGTCGCGCTCGGCACGCGCGCGTTCCGTGACGAGCTGCGCGACCTGCTCATGCGCGCGGCCGAGCGTGGCCTCGCGCCGTCCGACCTCGCGGCCCTCGGGCGCCGCGAGGGCCGCCCGGCGTGGGTCGCCGCCGCGCGCGTGTACGAGGAGTACCTCGACGTCATGGCGCTGGCCGCCGCGACGCCCGACGCGGGCGAGCGGCTCGACCCGGCCGTCGTGGTCGACGCGGCCGTCGCCGCGCTGCGCCGCTGGGACGACGACGTGCCCGGCGTCCCGTGCCCGAGCCGACGCCTCGTCGTCGTGGACGACCACCAGGAGAGCACGGCGGCGACCGCGCGCCTGCTCGGGGCGTTCGCCGACCGCGGCGCGCGGCTGCTGCTGCTGGGCGACCCCGACGTCGCGGTGCAGACGTTCCGCGGCGCGCAGCCCACGCTGGTCGCGCGCGCGCTCGCGCCCGCCCCCGACGGCCTGGGCGCCGAGCACGTCGTGCTCGGCACCGTGTGGCGCCAGACCGCGCCGCTGCGCGAGGTGACCGCCCGGGTCGCCGAG
>NZ_JAGIBD010000116.1 GCF_017744555.1 Cellulomonas sp.
GAACCCGCGACCCTCACCTTGGCAAGGTGATGCTCTACCACTGAGCCACGTCCGCACGCCTGGTCTCGCCGTTTCACCGGCGTTTCCTGGTGCGTCGAAGACTCTAGACGACAAACTCGGGGAGAGTCCAACCGGCTCGCTGAGCGCGTCGTCACACCGGCCCTCCGGCGTGTCCGCGTGACGGGCGCGGGAGAGTGTGCTGACGGTCCAGCCGCAGGTCACCGGGCGGTCGCGCCCCGTTCGTCCGGGCGTCGCGGGAGGGTGCCGCGACGTGGTCGTGCCGCGGGTCCGGTGGGTCGCGTCGGTAGGTTGGGGCCGTGCCCGCGCCCGCCATCCCGCCCGCCCCCGTGGCGCCCGGCGTCGCGTGGTTCGGCGGTCGTCGCGCGATCGGCGTCGTCGAGCACGCGGACCTGCGCGCCCGCACCGACGCGCTCGCGACACCCGGCTGGTGGGCGCTCGTGGGGGAGTTCGAGGGCCGCGTCGACGCGTGGCGGTTCGCACGCGTCGGACCCGACCGGGCCACCGTCGACCCGGCGACGTGGCGCGGCCCGGCCCCCGGTGCGTGGACCACGTCGCTCGACCGTGACGCCTACGTCGCCGCGGTCGACCGCGTGCGCGGTCACGTGCGCGACGGGCTCGTCTACCAGGCCAACCT
>NZ_JAGIBD010000117.1 GCF_017744555.1 Cellulomonas sp.
CCTGGAACGCCGCGCACCGCCTCGGGGCGTGCCTCGACTCGCTCGCCGCGCAGACCGCCGCGCCCCGCCTCGAGGTGCTCGTGGTCGACAACGCGTCGGTCGACGGCACCGCGGGGCTGCTGGCGGCCCGCGACGACGTCCGCGTGCTGCGCACGCCCCGCAACCTGGGGTTCGCCGGCGGGCTCGCGGCCGCCGTCGAGGCGACGACCACGCCGTACCTCGTGCTGCTGAACGACGACGCGCGGTACGCGCCGGACGCCGTCGAGCAGCTGCTCGCCGCCGTCGAGGCACCCGACGCCACCCGGGTCGGCGGGGTGACGGCGAAGGTCCTGCTGAGCCGGGCCGACGAGGCGGGTCGCCGGCTCGTGAACTCGACCGGCAACGTCGTCGACCGGTGGGGCGCCGGTCAGGACCGCGACTGGCTCGCGGTCGACGGCACGGAGCGCGGCGGCGCCGACGTCTTCGGCGTCAACGGCGGGGCGTGCCTCCTGCGACGTGCCGCCGTCCTCGACGCCGGCGGCGTCGACGCCGACCTGTTCCTGTACTACGAGGACACCGACCTCTCGTGGCGCATGCGGGCGCGGGGCTGGACCGTGCGGTACGCACCGACCGCGGTGGCCGAGCACGACCACGCCTCGAGCA
>NZ_JAGIBD010000118.1 GCF_017744555.1 Cellulomonas sp.
CGACGGTGTCGTGCATCTCGCGCGCGATGAGCTCGCGCTCGTCCTGCCGCGTGAGCTCGGTGCGCAGGTGGTCCGCCTGCGTGCGCAGCTGCGCCGAGCGCCGCGCCTCGTCGGCTGCGACCTCGCGGGCCGCGCGCGCGGCGGCACCGGACCGGCGCACGAGCCCGGCCGCGACCGCGAGGCCGAGCGCGACGACGCCGAACGCGACGTACCCACCGGCCGGCAGGTAGGACCGCCGGCCCGTCGCCTCGTCGACCACCGACCACATGACGTCGGCACCGTCGCGCGCCCAGTCACGGGCGAGGGACGCGACCACCGCGGCGCCCGTCGCCACCGTGCACACCACCGCCGTGCGCGTGCGCTCCGACGCGAGCACCCACGGCAGCGCGAGCAGCGCCGCGCACTCCCCGGGCGAAGCGAAGCCGGGCACGGTGAACAGGTCCGCCCCGTGCCCGCCGCGCGGCTCGGCGCGGGGATCCTCCGCCAGCCGTGCCCGCACCGCCGCCCCGACCGCGGCCAGACGCCGCGGATCGGCCTTGTCGTCCGCCGCCTTGCGCAAGCCCAGGCGGGCCAACAGGCTCAGGCGGCGAGCTTCCGCAGCACGTACTGGAGGATGCCGCCGTTGCGGTAGTACTCCATC
>NZ_JAGIBD010000119.1 GCF_017744555.1 Cellulomonas sp.
GCCCGGCGGTGAGCGCGTCGACGTCGGCCGAGCCGCCCGCGACGACGAGCACGCGGGGACGGCGCGCCCCGTCGACCCCGTCCGCCGCACCGGCGAGCTCGTCGACGAGCCCACCCACCTGCGCAGAGGTCCCCGCCCCCACGACGATCCGGCCGGCGGTCGCGAACGTGCTCATCCCCCGAGGCTAGGCCCGACCGTCCCCGGCACGCCGCCCACTGGTCACAACGGC
The DNA here is from genome assembly GCF_017744555.1 of Cellulomonas sp. Lineage (GTDB taxonomy): Bacteria > Actinomycetota > Actinomycetes > Actinomycetales > Cellulomonadaceae > Cellulomonas. The sequence goes on from NZ_JAGIBD010000119.1 coordinate 230, forward strand.
ACCCCACCCGGCGACCACTGGTCAGAACGGCAGCGGCGCACACCCAGAACCAGCACCGAACTGACCACTGGTCACATCGGCACCCCACCCGGTGACCACTGGTCAGAACGGGTGCGGCGAGCGCCCTGGATCGGCACCGAAGTGACCAGTGGTCGGCGCGGCGGCGGGGTCAGGTGCGGCGGCGGGGTCAGGCGTGCAGGCGGGAGCGCCAGTCCGGGGGGACGCGGTCCGCCGGGCCGGGGGCCGGCTGGTCGGCGGGGTGCGCCTGCGGCGGGGCCAGGTCGGGGCCCCGGCCGTACGCGTCAGCCGCGTAGTCCCACCACCAGTCCTCGCCGGGCTCGTAGCTGCGCACCAGCGGGTGCCCGGTGTCGCGCCAGTGGGCGGTCGCGTGCTGCGCGGGCGACGAGTC
>NZ_JAGIBD010000011.1:0-13812 GCF_017744555.1 Cellulomonas sp.
CACCACCCTCGAGGACGCCGACACCCAGCTCGCCTCCGGCCTGCGCGGCTGACGTCCACGCCTGCCGAGCCGCCCGCGACAGGCGGCCCAGCGACGTCCCACCCGAGGGAGAGCATGTCCGACGTTCTGAAGGTCGACACGGTCGCGTTGCGGGCCGCTGGCACGCACCTGCGATCCGTGGCGATCGAGTTCGACGGCGCGAACGCCAAGAGCGACGCCGTGGCCGATGCGGTCGGCCACGCGGGTCTGAGCGACGCGGTCCGGGGCTTTGCGCACGGCTGGGACGACACGCGCGCCGACCTGGTGTCCACGATCGGCAGCCTCGCGGACGCGTGCACGGGGATCGGGGACGGCTTCGAGGACCTGGACGCCCAGTTCGCGGCCGCGCTGCGGGGTGAGGGGTGAGCCGCCCGGGCAACTGGTACCCCCTGGCGTGGAGCGATCCCGTCCCAGGCGACGTCGCGGTGGTCCAGCGCGCGGGTGCGGACTACACGAACGTCGCGAAGGCGATCCAGGCCGCAGCGACGCAGCTCGCCGCGATCGCCGACCTGCGCAAGAACCAGTCGAAGGCCGTCTCGGCGGTCGCCGACCGCGCCGACGCGGTCGCGGGGGAGATCAAGCAGGCGCACGGTCGCTACGTCGCCGTCGGCCGGGAGCTCACCACCTACGCGTCGGCCCTTTCCGGCGCGCAGGCCGAGTCCGAGCGGGCGCTGCGGGACGCGCAGAACGCGGAGTCGGCACTGACCGCGGCACAGGCACGCATCCGGTCGTCGTCCGTCGCGATCGACGACGCACCCGACGACATCGACGCCACCGACCTGTGGCGGCTCGAGAACCAGCTGCGTCACGCCCGCGACGACCGCGACGCCGCGGAGTCCGCGATCCAGGCCGCTCGCACGCGTCTGGAAGGGGCGATCGCCGACCGGGACCGGGCCGCCGAGGCTGCGGCCGCGAACATCCGGGACGCGGTGCACGCCGACAAGCTCAAGGACGGATGGCTCAAGAACGTCACCGCCACGCTCGCGCCCGTCTGCCGGATCGTCTCCGAGATCGCCGACGTCGTCGGCTCCGTCGTCGGGATCCTCGCGCTCGCGTTGTGCTGGGTCCCCGTGCTGGGTGAGGTCCTGGGGCTGATCGCGCTGGTCGTGACCGCGATCAAGCTGATCGCCGACCTCGTCCTCGCGCTTGACGGCACCAGGTCGTGGGCCGACGTGGGGTGGGGCGTCCTCGCGTTGGCGACGTTCGGGGCAGGCAAGGTGTTCGTGTCCGCGGCGAGGTCCTCGGGACTGGTCGCGCGCGCACTGTCACGACTGCAGGCGGGCCGGCTCGGTGCGTTGTCGCCGCGCCTGCGTGCCGCGGCGGGGCTCCCGGGTGGGTCGAGCCGGCAGGTCATCCGAGAGCTCACGGGCGAGAGTGACATCGTGGGACGGCAGGCGATGCGACGGGCGGCTACGAGCGGAGGGACGTTCCGCAGTGCTCTTCGTGTCGGACTTCGGGAGCTGGACCCGCGCAAGATGTTCAGCCCGTTCACCAAGCTCGACGAGATCAGCTGGAGGAGCCTCGGCCAGGGCTGGGACAACCTTCGCGCCGGTGCGAAGGACTGGCGCACCATGGTCGGCGCGCTCCAGGGCGACGGCGAGCTCATCGAAACCGCGTCGACCTTGAGCAACATCAGCGGCGACGTTCGTGGGTTCGCCGCCATCGACGAGCTCAGTGACGCGGCGAACGCTGCACTCTCAGGCGGGGCGACGGCGACGAACAGTGCCGTCCAGCACACGAACTGGGGTATCGGCCTCGCCGGCGGGGCCGTCGGTGTCGGCGTGTATGACACGACCGTCGGGCTTCAAGAGACCTACGAGACCAGCGGCACCGTGGGCTGGGGCGACACGGCGATCGTCTCGGACTTCCGGCACGTGGGGCAGGTGGTCCAGCGGCCGACGTCGCTCTGGGAGACTCCCACCGACCGTCTTCGGCTTCCGTAGTGAGACGCCGCGCTGCCCAGGCGCGCGGCTTGATGGGGTAGGAACAATGACGCAAGCGATCACGAAGTGGAAGCTCGGCCTCACGGAGGGCTGGCTTGCCTGGCGCCCTGCCGTGGGCGTGGAGGCGCCGCTCTCGACGGTCGCCGAGTTCGCCGACGGTGAGGAGGCGCAGGCCCGCGTCCGTGCGTCCGTCGAATCGGTCGAGGCGACCACGGCGGACCTTGACGGCTGGATCGAGATGCGCGGCATCTGGGTTCCGGACCGGTCTACGGGGCAGCCGGTGGCGACGATGACGATGGAGCATCTCGGCGAAGCCCCCGGTACGGACACCTCCGTCGAGTGGTTCATGCCGTTCGTGCGGAAGGCTCCGCGTGTGCGAGGGGTCAAGGTGGTGCACTACGACGTCGCGTCGACCGAAACCAACGCAGGTCCGGCCGTGATCGCGACGTACACGCTGCTGAACAAGCGAACGGGTGAGGCGATCATCGGCGTGGACTGGACGATCCTTCCAGTCGGTTCTCACGAGTTCATGAAGGTGCAGGTCACCACTCCGTACTCCGCGATGGCGGACGCGATGGGCGACCAGAGCGCGGTGCTGGCCAACAACCTCTCCGTGACCCTGGGCGACGCGTGACGGCCCAGTCGCGCAGGGTCGGCCTGGTCGTGCCGTCGTCCTGGTGGACGGTCCCGCTCGCGGACGAGGAGGCACGGCGGCGGTCGATCTCGATGCTCGTGGACCGGCAGGTGGGCCGCGACGACCGGAAGGCCGGGCTCCGGCGCGAGCTGCGCACCGAGCTGGCAGGGGCGGCCGAGACCGCGGCGACGGCCGGGGGGATCCTCATGGCGGTCTCGACGATGACCGTCGACGGCCTGCCGGTGCCGGCGACGATGACGGTGTACCCCGCGCCCGGCCAGATGGACACAGCCACGGCCGACGCGCTGGTCGCGATGCTCACGCAGGACGCGCCGGAGCTGCCGGGCCAGGCGCTGAGCGCGCCGGAACCGGAGGGCGACGCGCAGGCGTGGTCGCCGGGCGAGGAGTGGGCACGCTCCGCGGTGGAGGTCATCGAGCTCGACCACGGTCCCGCCGTGCGGCGCGTCGCCTATCGCCGGGGGCCGCGGGGTCTCGACGCGCAAGAGCAGCCGGTGCTCCTCGTCGAGTACTGGCTGGACCCCGGCGACGGTTCGGTCGTGAACGTCACCTTCAGCTCACCGCTCGTGCAGCTCGGCGCGGCGCTGGTGGAGCTGTTCGACCTGGTGGTCGACACCATCGACGTCGAGGACACCGAGGAGCCGGGCACCGCGGGATCGGAGGAGTGCTCGTGAGGACCGGCAGCGCCCGCTGGGTGGGCGTGGCACTCATGGCCGTCGGCGTGGTCGCGCTGTCGCTGAACGCGTGGCGTGGTCTGGCGGACGGGTGGAACCCGGGGACGCTGCTCGTCGCGCTCGTGCTCGTGGCGGTGATCCTGGGCGGTGTCGCGCTCGCGATGCGGTGGGGGATCCGTCGCGGTCGTAGCCGTCACGAGATGCTGGCGGCGGAGCTGTCCGACTGGACGCTGCACGAGGGCTGGGCAGACGCGTCGCTGCAGGCCCAGCTGGCGCGGGCCGGGCGCTGGGAGCGGGGTCTGCGGTCCGGCACCCGGCTCACGATCGGCTGGTCGTCGCACGGCTTCGCGGTGTGGTCGGGCCCGCGTACCTCGGTGAACGGGCTGGTGGCGGAGCCGTGGTCGGGGATCGCGTCGGTGACCGTGGGCACCGGGGTGGCTGCGTCGACGCCGCGGCCGGCGCTGGTCGTGGAGACGGTCGCCGGAGCCACGCTGGTCGTCGTGCCCTGCGCGCGCCCGGGCGGCGGTCTGCTGCCGGCGCCCCGCGAGGCGGTCGCGGAGCTCGTCGAGCACGTGCGCGCGGCGCGGGACGTGGCGGGGGCGCAGCGGTGAGAACCGTGGCGGCCGCGCTCGCGGCGGCCGGTGAGGTCCCGGACCTTCGGGTACCGTCGACCGCCGGACCGACGGGCCCGGTGGTGCTCCTCGGGCTGGTCGGCATCGTGGGCGTGGTCTTCTTCGTCCTCGTCGTGCTGGGCGCAGGCCGCCTCGCCGCCGCCGGGCGCAACCCGCTCGCGTGGTTCGGTGTCGCCCTCGCGGTGATGGTGGTGCCGATCGGCACCGCCGCACTGATCGATCACCACAACAAGAGCGAGGCTGATCGGCAGTGGGACGCGTACTGGCCTGCGCTGGACCGGGCTGAGGACGGCGTCGCGCAGCTGCTCCTCGACCGGTACGGCGTGACGTTCGACGAGCCGGGCCGCATCCCTATGGACGAGGGCATCTCCACCTGGCTGCGGCTCACACGCGCGGACGGCACACGCTCCCACTGTCTGGTGGGCACGTTCGACGACACGTACGCCGTCCGGTGCGGGGACCCGGCGTGGGATGCCGCGCACGCGATGTGCACCGAGGACGTGCGGGGTGACGAGTACTTCGCGCGGTGCGTCGACGGGACCTGGGACGAGGCGAGCGAGCTCGAGCGGCTGCGGTAGCGGCAGCGGCAGAGAAAGGCTCGGCGCCCGGACGGCACCGACGAGCCCGCACAGGACGTACGCGGTGACGGCTCGGACGCCGCCGCCCTCGACAGCGAGGACGGCGGCGTCCGTCGTGTCACGCGGGTGTGAGCTCGCGCTCCCGGGCGGTGGGTGCAGGGTCGGCACCCTCGATCGAGACGTGCGGCAGGATCCGGTCGAGCCACCGCGGCAGCCACCAGTTCGCCCGACCGAGGAGCGTCATCGTCGCGGGCACGAGCACCATCCGGACCAGCGTCGCGTCGAGGAAGATCGCGGTCGCGAGCCCGACGCCGAACATCTTCGTGGCGGCGTCCTGCCCGAGCACGAAGGCGAAGAACACCGCGACCATGATGAGCGCCGCCGACGTGATGACCCGGCCGGTGCGTGCCACGCCGTGCACGACCGACCCGGTGGGTGACCCGGTGGCGGCGTACTCCTCGCGGACGCGGGACAGCAGGAACACCTCGTAGTCCATCGAGAGCCCGAACAGGATCGCGAACATGAACATCGGGATGAACGACACGATCGGCGCGGTCGACTCGAGCCCGATGAGCTCGGCGGCCCAGCCCCACTGGAACACCATCACCATCACGCCGTAGGCGGCGGCGACGCCGAGCAGGTTGAGCACCACGGCCTTGAGCGGCACGAGCACGGACCTGAACACGAGCACGAGCAGCACGAACGACATCGCGAGCACGGCCCCGATGAACGCGGGCAGCCGGTCGTTCACACGGACGCCGACGTCGGCGAAGTTCGCCGCCTGACCGCCGATGTGCGCCTCGGCCGCGGTGCCGGCAAGCGCGGCCGGGAAGACGGACGAGCGCAGCCGGTCGATGGTGTCGGTGGTCGCCGCGTCCTGCGGTCCCGTGGTGGGGACGGCGACAACGGTCGCGATGCCTGTCGCGTCGTCCAGCACGGGCGTGCCCACTGAGGCGACCCCGCGGTCGGCGGCGATCGCGTCGACGAGGGGACCGACCGCGGCGTCGTCGCCGTGTGTCTCGACCGCGATCACGAGCGGCCCGTTGGTGCCCGGCCCGAACCCGTCCGCGAGCAGGTCGTACGCCTGCCTCTGCGTCCAGTCGGCGGGCAGGGCGCCGTCGTCGGGGATGCCGACGCGCAGGGCGGCGACGGGGGCCGCGAGGCCGAGGAGCAGCGCGGTCGCCCCCACGGCGTACAGGCCGGGGCGCCGGGTCACGTGGCCGACCCACCGCTGCCAGCCCGGGCCCTCCTGCGGAATCTCCCGCCGCCCGACGACCCGACGTCCGGCGAGCGACAGCAGTGCCGGCAGCAGCGTGACGGACGCGGCGACCATGACGAGCACGACGACGGCGATCGCGATGCCGCCGGCGGTCATGAACGGCACGTCAGCGACGGCGAGGCCGAGGATCGACACCACGACGATGCCGCCCGCGAACACGACGGGTTGCCCCGCGGTGGCGAGCGCCCGGCTGATGGAGTCCTCCACACCGAGGCCGTGCGACAGGTGGTCGCGGTGCCGGGTCAGGACGAACAGCGCGTAGTCGATGCCGACGCCGAGACCGACCATCGCGCCCAGCACGGGTGCGTACGACGGGATGTCGACGAGGTGGTTGAGCAGCGGCATCGACGCGACGCCGACCGTGAGTCCGAGCAGCGCCATGCCGATCGGGATGGTCGCCGCGACGAACGACCCGAACGCGAGCAGCAGGATGACGAGCGCGGCCAGCACCCCGACCAGCTCCCCGACGCCGGCGGGCGCGGACTCGAACGCGAAGAACAGGTCGCCGCCCATCTCGACGCGCAGCACGGACTCGTCGACGTCCGTGCCGACGTCCTTGAGGCGGTCGAGGTCGGCGGCGGACAGGTCCTCGAGCAGCGGGTACTGCACGCGGACCAGTGCGACGCGCCCGTCGGGCGACACGACCCCGGCCGACGACCCCGGCGGTGCGTCGTCGGCGAGCGCGCCCGCCGGGTCGGTCGTACCGAGCACGTGCGGCAGCCGGGCCACCGACTGCTCGAGGTCGGCGAGCGCAGCGCGCGCGGCGGGGTCGTCGGCGAACGTCGCGCCGGCGTCGGCCGGTGTCACGACCACTTGCGCGGTGAGCCCGGCCTGGTGCGACCCGGTCGCGGCGAGCAGGTCGTTCGCCTTCTGCGAGTCGAGGTCGGGCACGCGGAACGAGTCCTGCAGCGTCGAGCCGTAGGCGTTCGACAGACCGACGACGACGACGGCGAGGACGAGCCACGCGCCGATCACGGTCCAGCGGTGCCGGGCGGCGGTCCGCCCGAGTCGAGACAGCGCGTGCGACAGCATGGTTCCTCCCGGTGGCTGGAGCGCCGGCGAGCACCGGCGCGTCGCCATCGTCCCGACGCGTCGTCCCTGGTCACATCGGCTCCGCAGCCAGGGTCCGACCAGCCGGACGGGCGGTGCGCCGGTGGCCCTTTCGGTCGATCCGCGCCGCCTGCGCGGTCCCTACGCTGGGCCCGTGATCATGCAGGCGGCCCGGCGCATCTGGGCGGAACCGCGTGCCCCGCACGCACCGGCACGGGTGTGGCGCGACTGGGCGCTGCTCGTGCTCGTCGTCGCGGGCGCGGTGACCGAGGGGGTGCTGCGCGCCGACGTCCCCTGGCGGCCCGTCGCGATCGTGCTCACGATCGGCCTGGCCCCCGCGCTGCTGTGGCGGCGCACGCACCCGCTCGCCGTCTCGGCGGTCGTGTTCGGGACGGTGACCGTCGTCGACCTGGCCTCGATGGTCGGGGGCACCCCGGAGTCGGTCGGCCTCGGGGCCATGGTGTACGTCCTCGTGATCATCTATGCGCTGTACCGGTGGGGCGCCGGGCGGGAGGTGGTGCTCGGGTCGGCGGTCGCGGCGGTCGCGTTCGGCGTCGGCACGCTGCGCGACTACACGAACCTCGGCGAGGCGGTGTTCGGGTTCGTGGTCGTCGCGTTCGCGGCGGCCCTCGGCTCGACGGTCCGGGCCGTGCGGACCTCCCGGCTGCGGGCGCTCGACGAGGTGCGGCTGCGCGAGCGCGAGCAGCTCGCGCGTGAGCTCCACGACACGGTCGCCCATCACGTGTCCGCGATGGTCGTGCGGGCGCAGGCCGGCCGGGTCGTCGCGGCCACACGTCCCGAGGCGGCGGCCGAGGCGCTCGCGGTCATCGAGGCGGAGGGGGCGCGCACGCTCGCCGAGATGCGGACGATGGTCGGGGCGCTGCGCGGCACGGAGGCCGCCGAGCTCGCGCCGACCCGCGGGATCGCCGACATCGAGCCGCTCGCGCGGTCGCTCGGCGGCGACCCGCCGGTCCGGGTGGTGCTCACGGGTGCCCTCGACGACGTCGGGCCCGCGGTCGGGGCGGCGGTGTTCCGGATCGTGCAGGAGTCGCTCACCAACGCGCTGCGGCACGCCCGGCACGCCACGCGCATCGACGTGCGGGTGGTCGGCGATGATCGGCAGGTGCGGTTCACGGTGACGGACGACGGCGACCCTGCGGCGTCGCGCGTGCCCGGCTTCGGCGTGGTGGGCATGACCGAACGCGCGGCTCTGCTCGGCGGGACGGTGTCGATCGGACCAGGCCCGGACCGAGGCTGGGTGGTCGACGGGATGCTGCCGCTGCGGCGCGTGCGGGCGAGCGCGTGAGCGTCCGCGTGCTGGTCGCCGACGACCAGGAGATCGTCCGCACCGGTCTGCGGCTCATCCTCGACGCGCAGCCCGGCATCGAGGTCGTCGCGGAGGCCCGGGACGGCCGCGAGGCGGTCCGCCTGGCGCGTGAGCTGCGGCCCGACGTGTGCCTGCTCGACATCCGGATGCCGGACCTCAACGGTCTGGAGGCGACCCGGCTCATCGTGGGCTCGGGCGACGACGCGCCGGCGGTCGTCGTCATCACGACGTTCGATCTCGACGAGTACGTGCACGGCGCGCTGCGCGCGGGTGCCCGCGGGTTCCTGCTCAAGGACGCCGGCCCGGAGCTGCTCGCGCAGGCGGTCCGGGCGGCGGCTGACGGTGAGGCGCTCATCGCGCCGAACGTGACCGTCCGCCTGCTCGCGGCCTTCGCGGGCACGGGGCCGACGCCGACGCCGCAGCAGCCCGTGGACCCGCTGACCGCGCGTGAGGAGGAAGTGCTCCTCACCGTGGCCCGCGGGCTCACGAACCAGGAGATCGCCGACGAGCTGCACATCAGCCTGAGCACGGTGAAGACGCACCTCGGCAGCCTCATGGCGAAGCTCAACGCCCGGAACCGCGTCGAGATCGCGATGTGGGCGTACGAGACGCGGCGCGTCGCACCGTGAGGGCTGCGCCGGGCGCCCGACGACCCGTCAGAACGACTCGGCGATGCGCTTGATCTCCGCGAGCCGGCGTTCCCACTCGGCGCCGATCGCCTCGAGCGCACGGGCCGTCTCGTCGAGCCGCGACCCGAGCGCGCGGTAGCGCACCTCGCGGCCCACCCGCACGGGTTCGACGAGCCCGGCGTCGGCGAGCACCGCGAGGTGCTTGGCGATGGCCTGCCGGCTGACGGGCAGGACGGCCGCGAGCGCCGACGCGGACGCGTCGCCGCGGCCCAGCTCGGTGAGGACCCGCCACCGGGTCTCGTCCGCGAGGGCCGCGAACACGGGCACGAGCGTGTCGGCGGCGGTCCCGGTCATGCGGACCTCACGGGGTCCGGCTCGACGTCCGGCTCGACGTCCCGCTCGAGGTAGGCGACCAGCTCGTCCAGCTCGGACGTCCAGCCCTGACGGTTGTCCTCGAGGGCCTGGCGCGGGTCGCGGGTGGTGAGCGTGCCGAAGCCGGTCTCGGTGACGGTCAGCCGGGTGCCGTCGTGGTCGGGGGCGAGAGTGAAGCGGACGAGCGTCGACGTCCCGTCGGCGAGCGGCTCGGGGTCGCCGGGGTGCGCGCCCCACGTGTAGGCGAACACGCGGTGCTCGTCGACCTCCTCGACGCGGACGACGAAGTCGCCGTACCCCTCGAACCCGATGTACCCCTCGGCGCCGACCCGGACCTCGGGGAGCGAGGCGCGTGCGCCGAACCACCGGGTCATGTGCTCCTCGTGCGTGAGGGCCCGCCACACCCGCTCGACCGGGGCGGCGACGTGCACGGTGCGGGTGACGGTGAAGGTGTCGGCGTCCGCGACGGCGGGCGGCTGCTGCGGGGTGGTCATGGGGTCCTCCGGAACCGCGACGGTCAACAGGTGCAACTAGAGGGTTGCACTATCCACCGGCGATGGCAACCCCCGGGTTGCACTCGCCGCGGTAGCCGTCGGGCATGTTCGGGTACACCTCGGTCCAGTACCGCCGCGCGAGCGCGAGCCCCTCGGCGGGTGACGCGCCCAGCAGCACGGCCGTCGTCTGGTCGCGCTGCATCGCTGCGCACTCCGCGGCCGCCTCGTTCGTGATGCCGGCCATGTGCATCGCCTCGTGCGTGAGCACGTGCACCGCGACGACCTGGTCGAGCGACGGCGCCGCCTTCGACGAGCGCAGCCACGCCCGCAGGTCGCCGCACACGTGGGACTTGATCAGCGTCTTCTTCTCCGGCACGCCGTCCGCGCCCCACCGCACGTACCCGAGCTCGGCCCCGACGTCGACGAACGCCTCACCGATCGTCTGGCAGTGCACCTGCACCGGCGCGCCGACGACCTCGCTCGCCGCACCCGCCAGCTTGCTCTCCAGCTGCGCGTGCAGCACGAGCGGCACCGCGCACGCGAGGGCGGCCACGAGGCTCAGGCCCACGCTGATCCTCGGGAACGGCGCGATGCGCCCGAGCGCGTCGACGCGGGTGAGCACCCACCGGCACGACGCGATCGCCGCGAGGGCGACGAAGCCGATGAGCACGCACGTCAGGACCACACGGATCCATCGGCGCGCACGGCGTCCGACTGGAGCGGACGGACGAGGGCGACCGGGTCGGCCGCCCTCGTCCGGCCCTCAGGCCACGCGCGGCGACGTCCCCGGGCGGACCCCGGTCGGCAGCCGCAGGTACTGCTGCTCGCTGCCGGACACCGCGATGACGTGAGCGGACCGCTCCCGCTCCGGACCGCCGTCCACGGTGACCGCCGCGACGTACATCGGCGCGAGCAGCGCCTGTGCGCGGCGCCGGCCGAGACTCAGGTACCCGAACGCGAACGACTGCGCGTCGAGCTCGACGTCCTTCTCCTGGCCGCCGAGCATCTTCGACACGCGCGCGGCGACGTCCGACGCGGCCTCCTCGGCGCTGCGCGAGCGGGCCTTGTCGATCGTCTTCCCACCGCCGTCGCCCGCGAAGCGCCGCAGCGTCACGGTCAGCGCCGACAGGGCACCGGAGCCGGCGACCTCGACGCTGGCCGAGGCCCGCCCCAGCACCGGCAGGTCCCGCACCGACTGGCGGTACGCGCCGACGGCACGGGTCAGCACGGGGTCGCTCAGCCGGCCCTCGCGATCCGCGCCGGCCGCCTTGAGCTTCCACAGCCGCTCGAACGTCAGCGTGTCCTCCTGGTCGACCAGCCCGGTCAGCCCGAGCTTCTCGGCCACGGAGTCGACCGCCTTGCGCAGCACGTCGTCCGGCTCGACCCGCTCGAACAGGTCGTCCAGCGGGTCCACACCGGAGTACAGCGTGAATGCGCCCGACGCGTGGAACGTGACCGCCCGGCCGCCGTCCTCGCCCCGGTACACGGTGCGCTCCTTGAACCGTTCGCCGCCCTGCGACACGTCCAGCGCGATGCCGGCCGTGCCCGCCAGGTCCGCGAGCACCTTCTCGTTGCGCCGCAGCACCGCCTCGGGCCGCATCGTGGCCAGCTCGACCACCTCGGTCACGTCCGGCACGTCACCCGCCAGCTCCGTGAGCTTCGCGGTGAGGTCCTCGATCGTCGTCATCGTCGTTCTCCTCTCAGCCCTCGGCCCAGCGCCACAGCAGGCAGCCCTGCTGCGACGGGGACAGGTCGGCGGTCACGGAGCCCTCGCCCCACAGGTGGTCCCGGTTGTGCGTGCTCAGCGGCCAGATCACGTTGCCGCCGTTCCACGTCTGGCTCGTCGACGGCCCCACGACGACCGGGTGGTTGTCCACCGCCCAGTCCGACACGCCGTCGATCCACGCCGACGACACCGTGTCGCCGTCCGTGAGGTTGTCGGCGACGTCCTCACCGCACTCGTCGGTGGTGATGCCGTCCCACATGTTCTCCCAGGCCCCGCAGTACAGGTGCAGGCGGTCGAAGATGTTCCAGAGCCCGGTGAGCGTGCCGAGAGGTGCGGTGTCGCACGAGTACGCCATGACCCACTCGGCGTTCCAGTTCTCGCCGAGCTCCCACGTGCCCGAGAACGTCCGCCACTGGTCCTGCGGCGTGTCGTAGAGCAGGCGCGCCTGCCCGTCGTCCGTGTGGTTCCCGTGCGTCTCGATCCAGAACAGGTCGACCGTGTCGACCCACGTGGCGTCGTCACCGCCCACGTCGGAGTCCTGGATGTCGTTCTCCCAGCAGTCCTGCTCCGACCAGTACCAGGCGCGGTTGTGCCCCGCGTCCCGGAGCTCGGAGTCGAACCCGTTGCTGCGGTTGAACGTGTACGTCAGGTCCGCGGCCGTGGAGATGCCGTTCGCGCGGGCGTTGCCGAAGTGCCGGATGGCTTCTACGCCGAACGTCGCTGCCATGATTCCCCCTCCTCATCGAGTGCCTGCCCCGGCAGGGCAGGTGTCCGAGAGGAGGGGGCGACGACGCAGGGGGATACGTCGACGAGAGGTGATCCGGCCGAAATCAGAGAATCTGATAACATGGCCCCATGCGGATCCTGACCGCGACCGAGGCGTCGCGCGGCTTCTCCGACCTTCTCGACGCCGTCGAGCGCGGGGAGACGGTCGCGATCACGCGCGGAAACCGCACCATCGCGCAGATCTTGCCGGCGCCGGCTCGGACAGGCCGAGACCTGCGTGCAGCGCTTGCAGAGGCGCCGCGCCTAGACGATGCGTTCGAGGACGACATCGACGCTGCCACGGCACTCCTCACCGAGGCCGGTGATCCGTGGGCCGGCGTCTGATCCTCGACACCACGACGCTGGTCGCCTACGAGCGGGCTTCGTTCGATGTCACGACCTTGGACGACGACGACCTCGCCATCGCTGCGGTGACGGTCGCCGAGTTCCGCACGGGGATCGAGCTCGCTGACACTGCTGCCCGTGCCGCGGACCGGGCAAGGTCCCTCGACGCGATCCTCTCGGTGGTCGCGGTGCTCGACTACACCGAGCACACAGCCGCGCAGCACGCACGACTGCTCGCCCACGTCCGGCGCAGTGGCACGCCATGCGGGGCGCACGACCTGATCATCGCCGCGCATGCCGCCCAGGCAGGGCGCGTGGTCCTCTCGCTCGACGCTCGTGCGAAGTTCGCAGACCTGCCTGGTGTGGTGGCCGACGTTCCGGCTTGAGCAGTCTCCGTCCGGGGTGACCTGCGCCACGTCCGCCCCTTGGGTGGTCTCGCGGTCGATGCCGAATCGTGACCGGCGGTGTGCACGTGCGCTCCCGGTCCCGACGTAGCGTCCCGACATGGTTCGCCGGTGAAGCACCGCCTAGGAGCGGCGGCGTGACGAGCGGTCGCAGTGTCTTGCGCGGCATCGGTGTGGTCGCACTGTTCGGCGCTCTCTGCGCGTGCACGCCGGCAGAGGTCCGCGGCGAGCATCGCATCATCGGCTGGTCCGTAGCCGGCGACGTGCTCCACCTGTGGATCGACACCTGCAACGGAGACCCCGCTTCCGAGGTCGTCGAGACCGACGACGACGTGACCGTCACCATCGTGTCGACGCGGCGCAACCCCGGCGACGCATGTCAGGACGTGGTCGAGGTGGCGCTGAGCGAGCCTCTCGGTGACCGGACGCTGGTCGACGGCGCGACCGGCCGGGAGCCCGCACCGATGGAAGGGTGACCGGCGCTCGACGGAGGCACCGAGCACACGGCCGCGCGGCTCGCACGACTGCTCGCCCGCGTCCGGCGCAGCTGCCACACCGCGCGGGAGCACGTCGCCGGATCGGGACACCGGAGGACGAGGTCCTCGCCGTCGTCAGTCGCCTGCTGACGACGGTCCAGGGGTAGTCGCGGCCCTACGCTCCCGGCACGTCCCTCCGCTCCGGCCCCGTGTACTTGCTCAGCGGTCGGATCAGGGCGTTCGACGCGAGCTGCTCCATGACGTGCGCGGTCCACCCGGTGACCCGGCTCGCGACGAACAGGGGAGTGAACGTCGGGGTGTCGAAGCCCATCAGGTGGTAAGCGGGCCCAGTGGGGTAGTCGAGGTTCGGCTGGATGTCCTTGCGCTCGGCCATCGCCGTCTCCGCGGCCAGGACGCGATCGCGCCC
>NZ_JAGIBD010000011.1:13872-119805 GCF_017744555.1 Cellulomonas sp.
AGACGCGGTGGCCGAAGCCCATGATCTTGCGCTTGTGCGCGAGCGCGTCGTCGAGCCAGGCCGCGGCGCGGTCGGCGGACCCGATCTCCGCGAACGTCGCCATGACGGCCTCGTTGGCGCCGCCGTGCAGGGGCCCCTTCAACGCCCCGATGGCCCCCACGACGGCGGAGTGCAGGTCGGACAGCGTCGACGCGATGACCCGGGCCGTGAACGTCGAGGCGTTGAACGAGTGCTCGGCGTACAGCACCATCGACACCTCGAACGCCCGGACGACGACCGGGTCGGGCACCTCGCCGAACGTGACCCACAGGAAGTTCTCCGCGAACCCGAGGTCGTCCCGGGGCGCGATCGCGTCCTGGCCGCGGCGGCGGCGCTGGTCGAGCGCGACGATGCCGGGGAGCTGCGCGAGCAGGCGGACCGACTTGGCGAGGTTGGCCTCCGGGGAGGCGTCGCCGGCGGTCGGGTCGTGCGCGCCGATGACGCTCACGGCGGTCCGGACGACGTCCATCGGGTGGCAGGACTCCGGCAGCGCGAGGACGGCGGCGACGACCTGCTCGTCGAGCACCCGGTGCCAGCGCTCGGTCTTCTGCAGGTCGGCAAGCTGCTCCGCCGAGGGGAGCTCGCCGTGCCACAGGAGGTACGCGACCTCCTCGAACGAGCAGCGGGCGGCGAGCTGCTGCACGGGGTAGCCGCGGTAGAGCAGGGAGTTGCTCGCCGCGTCGACGGACGACACCTGCGTGGTGTCGACGACGACGCCGGCCAGCCCCTTGTGGATCTGGGCCTCGGGGGAGTCGGTCACGTGCGGTCCTCCATCGTCGTTGATGGTGAAGCGGGCAACGGGTTCAGAGCCGGAAGTTGAAGACGTCCGCGTCGAAGTGGTTGTACGCCTGGTAGTCGAGCAGGTCATAGAGCTCGGCGCGGGTCTGCATGCGGTCGAGCAGCCCGGCCTGCGTGCCCTCGGCCTTGATCTCGTCGAGCCCGGTCATCGCGGCGCCCATCGCGAGCCGCAGCAGCGTGACGGGGTAGATGACGATGTTCATGCCGATGTCGGCGAGCTGCTGCGCGGTGAGCAGCTCGCCCTTGCCGAACTCCGTCATGTTGGCGAGCAGGGGCACGTCGACGGCGGCCCGGATCGCCTCGAACTCCTCCGGCCCGGTCATGGCCTCGGGGAAGATCGCGTCGGCCCCGGCGTCGACGAGCGCCTTCGCCCGGTCGACCGCGGCGGACAGGCCGTCGACCGCGCGGATGTCGGTGCGTGCCATGACGAGGAAGTGGGGGTCGCGTCGCCCGTCGACCGCGGCGCGGATGCGCTGCAGCGCGGTCTCCTCGTCGACCACGGACTTGCCGTCGAGGTGCCCGCACCGCTTCGGGTTGACCTGGTCCTCGATGTGGCAGCCGGCGAGTCCCGCGTCCTCGAGACCCTGGACCGTGCGTGCGACGTTCATCGGCTCGCCGAAACCTGTGTCGGCGTCGACGATCGCGGGCAGGTTCGTCATGCGCGCGATCTGTCCCGCGCGCTGCGTCACCTCGGTGGCCGTCGTGAGGCCGATGTCGGGCAGGCCGAGGTCCGCGGACAGCACGGCGCCCGACACGTAGACGCCGTCGAACCCCTTGGCCTCGATGAGCCGGGCCGACAACGGGTTGAACGCACCGGGCATCCGCAGCAGCCGCCCGGACGCGAGCTCGGCGCGCAGGGTCGCTCGACGGTCGGCGGGGGTGGTGGTCGCGTACAGCATCAGAACAGTCCCTCCGGGGTGCGGACGGCGTCGAGGACGTCCCGCGGCGCGACGACCGTCAGGCCGCCGAGCTCGTCGGGCCGCAGGTCGGGAAGCCGCTGGGCGACCGCGAGGAACCGGTCGATCTCGACGTCCGGCAGGACGCCGTCGGCCAGGGTGCGGAACTTCGCGACGTACTGCTCGCGCGTGAACGGCCGGGCGCCCAGCGGGTGCGCGTCGGCCACGGCGATCTCGTCGACGACGACCTCGCCGGACGTCGTCGTGATCTCGACGCGCCCGCCGAAGGCCTTCTCGGTGGGGTCGGTCGAGTGGTAGCGCCGCGTCCACTCGGGGTCCTCGGTCGTCGTGACCTTGTGCCACAGTGCGACGGTGTCGGGCCGGGCGGCGCGGGACGGCGCGTACGAGTCGACGTGGTGCCAGCCGCCGTCCTGAAGCGCGACCGTGAAGATGTACGGGATGGAGTGGTCGAGGGTCTCCCTCGAGGCCGACGGGTCGTACTTCTGCGGGTCGTTCGCGCCCGACCCGATCACGTAGTGCGTGTGGTGCGACGTGTGGATGACGATCGACGCGACGTTCGACGGGTCCGCGAGGTCCGGTCGCTCGCGGCGCAGGCGTCGCGCGAGGTCGATGAGCGCCTGCGACTGGTACTCCGCCGAGTGCTCCTTCGTGTACGTGTCGAGGATCGCCGTCTTGGCCTCGCCCGGGCCGGGCAGCGGCACGACGTAGCGGGCCTCCGGGCCGTCGAGGAGCCAGGCGATCACACCGTCCTCGCCCTCGTAGATCGGCGTCGGCGACGTCTCGCCGCGCATCGCCCGGTCGACGGCCTCGATCGCGACCTTGCCCGCGAACGCCGGCGCGTACGCCTTCCACGTCGAGATCTCGCCCTTGCGGGACTGCCGCGTCGCGGTCGTGGTGTGCAGGGCCTGGCCGACGGCGTGGAACGTCACCTCGGTCGACAGCCCGAGCAGGGTGCCGAGGCCCGCGGCGACGGACGGCCCGAGGTGCGCCACGTGGTCGATCTTGTGCGCGTGCAGGCTGATCGCCCGGACGAGGTCGACCTGGATCTCGTACCCGGTCGCGATCGCGCGGACCAGGTCGGCGCCCGACCGGCCGGTGTGCTGCGCGACGGCGACGATCGGCGGGATGTTGTCGCCCGGGTGCGAGTAGTCGGCCGCGAGGAACGTGTCGTGGTAGTCGAGCTCGCGCACCGCGACCCCGTTGGCCCACGCGGCCCACTCGGGCGTCACGCGCGTCGCCGGGTCCACGCCCGAGACGGTCGCGCCGTGCCGCGTCGAACCGGGGGCGAGCGGGTGCGTCAGGGCCTGGGCGCGCGCGGCGACGGCGGGCCGACGGGTCAGCGAGGCGACCGTGACGGCGGCGTTGTCGATGACCCGGTTGACGATCATGTCGGTCACGTCGTCCGGCACGGCCACCGGGTCGGCGGCGACCTGCGCGATCTTCCAGGCGAGCTGGTCGGTGCGTGCCAGGCGGTCGGCGCTCGGGTGGACGCGCACGTCGTGCTGCTGGGTCATCGCTGCTGTCTGCCTCTCGTTGGCGCCGGGCCGGTGCGGGCCTGGCACGGGTCCACGCTCCTCGTCGAGCGCGACGACCACGGCCCCGAGGTTACTGTGCGGTAACGCCCGGTGCCGTGCCCGCACGGCTGTGGAAATCAGCAAACCACGCGGATGCCCGCGTGCGACGATCGCGCGGTGCTGCTCACCCTGACGTCGACCGCGCCCTCCGCCACCGACCTGGGCTTCCTGCTGCACAAGCACCCCGAGCGCGCACAGTCGTTCGACCTGTCCGTGGGCCGCGCGCACGTGTTCTACCCGGTCGCGACGCCCGACGAGTGCACCGTCGCGCTCCTGCTCGAGGTCGACCCGATCGCGCTCGTCCGCGGCAAGGGTCCGCGGGACGCCGGGTTCAGCCTCGCGCAGTACGTCAACGACCGCCCGTACGCGGCGTCGTCGATGCTTGCTGTCGCCCTCGGGCGGGTGTTCGGCAGCGCGATGGCGGGACGGTGCGAGACCAGGCCCGAGCTCGTCGACGCGGCGCTCCCGCTCACGGTCCACGCACCCGCGGTGCCGTGCCGGGGAGGCGTCGAGGTGGCCGAGCGCCTGTTCGAGCCGCTCGGGTGGCACGTGGAGACGACGCCCGTGCCGCTCGACCCGACGATCCCCGCCTGGGGCGACTCCCGGTACGTCGACCTGCGCCTGACCGGGACGATGCGCGTCGCCGAGGCCCTGAGCCACCTCTACGTGCTGCTCCCGACGCTCGACGCGGCCAAGCACTACTGGGTCGGGTCCGACGAGGTCGACAAGCTCGTCCGGGTGGGTGGCGGATGGCTCGGTGCGCACCCCGAGCGCGGCGAGATCGCCCGCCGCTACCTCGCGCACCGCGGGTCGCTCGCACGGTCGGCGCTCGCGCGGCTCGCCGAGGTGGACGACGTCGAGCCGGAGGTGCTGGACGACGCGGTGGCGCCCGAGGCCGACGACGCCGTCGCGCCGGACGCCATCGTCGCGGCGAGCGTGACCGAGGGCCCGGCCGACCGGAGCGCCGCTGCCGAGGCGCCCGCGGCCACCCGCCCGCTCGCGGCGCAGCGCCTGGACGCGGTCGTCGAGGTCCTGCGCGAGTCAGGGGCGCGCAGCGTCGTCGACCTGGGCTGCGGGGAGGGCGTCCTGCTGAGCGCCCTGCTGGCGGACCCCCGGTTCGAGCGGCTGCTCGGCGTCGACGTGTCGCACCGCGCCCTGCAGGTCGCCGCCCGGCGGCTGCACCTCGACACCCTGCCCGACCGCGCCCGGCAGCGCGTCGACCTCGCACAGTCGTCGGTGACGTACGCCGACGCGCGCGTGGCCGGGTTCGACGCGGCCGTGCTCATGGAGGTCGTCGAGCACGTCGACGCGTCGCGCCTGGGTGCGCTCGCGCGGGCCGTCCTGGGATCGGCGGCACCGGGGACGGTCGTCGTGACGACACCGAACGCCGAGCACAACGTCCGGTACGAGCGGCTCGCGGCCGGGGCCTTCCGGCACGCGGACCACCGCTTCGAGTGGACCCGGGCGCAGTTCCGGGAGTGGGTCGGCGCGGTCGCGCAGCGGTACGGGTACACGGCGCGGTTCGCGCCCGTCGGGCCCGAGGACCCCGAGGTGGGCCCGCCGACGCAGCTCGCCGTCCTCACGAAGGATGTGGCCGCATGACCAGCGAGCGAGGCGCAGATCGCACCACCTCGATCACGCTGCCGGCGCTGTCGCTCGTCGTGCTCGTCGGGGCGTCCGGGTCCGGCAAGTCCACGTTCGCGGCCCAGCACTTCGCGCCGTTCGAGACGCTGTCGAGCGACTTCTTCCGTGGGCTCGTGTCGAACGACGTCAACTCGCAGGACGCCACGAAGGCCGCGTTCGACGCGCTGCACCACGTCGCGGGCCTGCGCCTCGACGCCGGACTGCTCACGGTCGTCGACGCGACGAACGTGCAGCCCACGGCCCGCCGCGCACTCGTCGAGCTCGCCCGCGCGCACGACGTGCTTCCCGTCGCCGTCGTGCTCGACCTGCCCGAGCAGGTCTGCCTCGACCGCAACGCCGCCCGCACCGACCGGGACTTCGGCGCGCACGTGATCCGTCGCCAGCGCGACCAGCTCCGCCGCTCGCTGCGGGGGCTCAACCGCGAGGGGTTCCGGGGCGTCCACGTGCTGCGCAGCACCGCCGACGTCGAGGCGGCGGTGATCGTGCGCGAGCCGCTGCGCAGCGACCGCCGCACCGAGCGCGGCCCGTTCGACGTGGTGGGCGACGTGCACGGCTGCCGCGCGGAGCTCGAGGAGCTCCTGACCCGGCTCGGCTACGCGCTCGTCCGTGACCACCACGGCCGACCGGTCGACGCCGTCCACCCCGAGGGGCGGCGGGCGCTGTTCCTCGGCGACCTCGTGGACCGCGGCCCCGACAGCCCGGGCGTGCTGCGCCTCGTGATGGGGATGGTCGAGGCCGGGCACGCGCTCGCGGTGCCGGGCAACCACGAGAACAAGCTCGTGCGCGCGCTCGACGGTCGCCAGGTGCAGACGTCGCACGGGCTCGCGCAGACGCTGGAGCAGCTCGACGCCGAGGCGGACGAGTTCCGGGCGCGCGTGCGTGACTTCTGCGACGGGCTCGTCGCGCACCTCGTGCTCGACGACGGCCGCCTGGTCGTGGCGCACGCCGGGCTCAAGGAGGCGTTCCACAACCGGGCGTCGGGCCGCGTGCGCAGCTTCGCGCTGTACGGGGACACGTCCGGCGAGACCGACGAGTACGGGCTGCCGGTCCGCTACCCGTGGGCCGACGAGTACCGGGGCCGGGCGATGGTGCTGTACGGCCACACGCCGACTCCGGTGCCGACGTGGGTCAACAACACGATGTGCCTCGACACCGGGTGCGTGTTCGGCGGCCACCTGACGGCGCTGCGGTACCCGGAGAAGGAGCTCGTGCAGGTGCCGGCCGCGCAGGTCTGGTACGAGCCGGCGCGACCGTTCCCGGCGGCGGGGGCCGTCGACGCGGGCGCTGTCGGTGGGCACCGCGACCCCGACGTCCTCGACGTGTCCGACGTGCTGGGCAAGCGCGTCGTCGAGACCCGCCTGCACGGCCGCGTGACGATCGCCGAGGAGAGCACGGTCGGGGCGCTCGAGGTGATGAGCCGGTTCGCGGTCGACCCGCGCTGGCTGCTGTACCTGCCGCCGACCATGAGCCCGTGCGCGACGGCACCGGACGGGCCGTCGCTCGAGCGCCCCGAGCAGGCGTTCGACGCGTACCGGTCCGACGGCGTCGGCACGGTGGTGTGCGAGGAGAAGCACATGGGGTCGCGGGCCGTCGTGATCGTGTGCCGTGACGCGCAGGTCGCGGACGACCGCTTCGGGATGCCCGCCGGCGTCACCGGCGCGATCCACACGCGCACGGGCCGCCCGTTCTTCGACCCGGCGCTCACGGAGCAGCTGCTCGACGTGGTCCGGCGTGCTGCCGACACGGCGGGGACGTGGGCCGCGCTCGGGCAGGACGGCGTCGAAGCCCGGTGGTTCCTGCTCGACTGCGAGCTCATGCCGTGGTCGGCGAAGGCCGGCGACCTGCTGCGCCACCAGTACGCGGCCGTCGGGGCGGCGGCACGCTCGGCGCTCCCGGCCGCGGTCGCCGCGATCGAGCGGGCCGCCGCACGCGGGTTGGACGTGGGTGGGCTGCTGGACCGCACGCGGTCGCGCGACCGGAATGCGGCGCAGTTCGTCGACGCGTACCGCCGGTACGTGTGGCCGACGGACGGGCTCGACGGGGTGCGTCTCGCGCCGTTCCAGGTCGTCGCGTCGGACGCGGCGACGTTCCAGCACCGCGACCACCTGTGGCACCTCGGCGTGGCCGACGCGCTCGTCGAAGCCGACCGGGCGGGCGTGCTGCAGACCACGCGGCGGCTGGTCGTGGACGTCGCCGACGAGGCGTCGGTCGCGGCCGGGACGTCGTGGTGGCAGGACCTCACGGACAGCGGGGGAGAGGGCATGGTCGTCAAGCCGCTCGCCAACCTGGTGCGGGGCCGCAAGGGACTGGTGCAGCCGGGGATCAAGGTCCGTGGCCGGGAGTACCTGCGGATCATCTACGGGCCCGACTACACGGAGCCGGGGAACCTCGACCGGCTGCGGTCCCGGAGCCTCGGGCGCAAGCGCGGCCTGGCCCTGAGGGAGTACGCGCTCGGCCTGGAGGCGGTCGAGCGGGCGGTCGCCGGGGAGCCCGTCTGGCGCGTGCACGAGGCGGTGTTCGGCGTGCTGGCGCTGGAGTCGGAGCCGGTCGACCCTCGGCTCTGACCAGGGCGTCCACGGGCTGGACATCGCCGTGAGACGGTCGTCTCACATCCTGAATACCCCATCGATCTGGTCGGCATACTCTGGTTTGGTTCTCGCACCGAAGCACCGCTCCTACCCCCGAGGGAACGAGAACCATGACTGCGAAGAGCACCCACCCCCGCGCGACCGCCCGCCGTTGGGCCGCGGTCGCGTGCCTGACGGCCACTGCGTTGACCGTCGCGGGGTGCTCCTCGCAGGCCGACGCGAACGACTCCGGCGAGAGCGCCGCGCCCGCCGCCGGCGCCAAGGTCAGCATCGTCGCGTTCTCGGTGCCGAAGCCCGCGTACGACGACCTCGAGACCGCCTTCCAGAAGACCGACGAGGGCAAGGGCGTCGAGTTCTCCGCGTCGTACGGCCCGAGCGGGTCGCAGTCGAAGGCGGTCGCCGCCGGGCAGCCCGCCGACTACGTCGGCTTCTCGGTCGGCCCGGACCTCACGCGGCTCGTGCCCGACCAGGTCGCCGAGGGCTGGGACTCCGACGCGAACAAGGGCATCGTGTCGAGCTCGGTCGTCGTGCTCGTCGTCCGCAAGGGCAACCCCAAGCACATCACCGGCTGGGACGACCTGACCAAGGAGGGCGTCGAGATCGTCACGCCCGACCCGGCGACGTCGGGCTCCGCGAAGTGGAACATCCTCGCCGCCTACCAGCACGTCATCGCGAACGGCGGCACCGATGCCGAGGCGTCCGACTACCTCACCACGTTCTTCCAGCACATCGTGAGCAAGCCCGACAGCGGCGCCGACGCGACCACCACGTTCACGCAGGGCACCGGCGACGTGCTCGTCTCGTACGAGAACGAGGCGATCGCGGCCCGGCAGAAGGGCGCCGACGTCGAGTACGTCGTCCCGGACGAGAGCGTCCTCATCGAGAACCCGGGTGCCGTCACGACCGAGTCGTCCGACGCCGCCAAGAAGTTCCTCACGTTCGTGACCAGCGCGGACGGCCAGAAGATCTTCGCCTCGCACGGCTTCCGTCCGGTCGCGGACGTGGTCGAGCCCGGCACCGTCAAGGGTGCGACCGACCCCGAGGACCCGTTCCCGGCGGTCAAGAAGCTCATCACGATCGAGAGCCTCGGCGGCTGGGAGAAGGTCGACAAGGAGTACTTCGACAAGACCGACGGTCTCGTGACGAAGATCGAGGCGTCGGTCGGGTGACCACCCTCGTCGAGACGCCCGTGGGCGCGGCCGCTGCGGCGGCCGCGCCCACGGGCGCACCTGCGCCACGCACCGGAGCCCCCCTCGGGCGGGGTTCCGGCCTCACGCTCGGCATCGTCACCCTGGCGCTGAGCCTTCTCGTCCTGCTCCCGCTCGCGGCCGTCGCCGCCGAGGCGTGGAGCACCGGCTGGTCCGGGTTCTGGGCCGCCGTCACCGCGCCCGCCGCGGTCGACGCCCTCGTGCTCACGGTCACGAGCTCGTTCGTCGTGACGGCGATCAACGTCGTCATGGGCACGTTGCTCGCGTGGGTGCTCGTGCGCGACGACTTCCCGGGCAAGCGGTGGGTCGAGCTCGTCATCGACGTGCCCTTCGCGCTGCCGACGATCGTCGCGGGCCTCGTCATCCTCAGCGTGTACGGGCGCAACAGCCCCGTGGGCATCGACCTGTTCGGCACCCGCTGGGGGATCATGGTCGCGCTGCTGTTCGTCACGCTGCCGTTCGTCGCGCGCACCGTGCAGCCCACGCTCATGGCGTTCGACCGGGACACCGAGCACGCCGCCGCGACGCTCGGAGCCCGCCCGCGGACCGTGTTCCGCCGCATCGTCCTGCCCCCGCTCGTGCCGGCCATCGCCGCGGGCGCCGCGCTCGCGTTCGCGCGGGCGATGGGCGAGTACGGGTCGGTGCTGCTCATCTCGGGCGGGCTCGACAAGACGCAGGTGTCGTCGATGTACGCGTTCAGCCTGTACGAGAGCTACGACTTCCCCGGGGCCGCCGCGACCGCGACCGTGCTGCTCGTCGTGTCGCTCGTCGTGCTCGTCGGGTTCGAGATCGTCTCCCACCGGGCGGGTCGCCGTGGCTGACGTCCTCGCACCCGCGCCCCTCGGCGCCCCCGCACGGCCGCGGGCGGGCGCCGGTCGGATCGCGCTACGCACCGTCGGCCTCGCCTACGTCGCCGTGCTCGTGCTCGTGCCGCTCGGCATCATCACGTGGCGCGCCCTCAGCCCGGGCGCCGCGGCGTTCTGGGCGGCGATCAGCTCGGAGCAGGCGGTCACCGCGTTCCGGCTCACCGCGGAGGTCTCGATCACGTCGGTGCTGCTCGGCACCGCGTTCGGCGTCGCGCTCGGCATCCTGCTCACGCGCTACCACTTCGTCGGGCGCCGGCTGCTCGGGGTGCTCGCCGACCTGCCGATGGCCGTGTCGCCGATCGTCGCGGGCCTCGCGCTCGTGCTCGTCTACGGGCACAAGGGCTGGCTGGGCGCCCCGCTCGAGTCCGCCGGCATCGACATCATCTACGCGGTCCCCGGCATGATCCTGGCGACCACGTTCGTGTCGCTGCCGCTCGTCCTGCGGGAGGTCGTGCCCGTGCTCCAGGAGGTCGGCACCGACCAGGAGCAGGCCGCCCGCGTGCTCGGCGCCGGCGGGTGGCACACGTTCTGGCGCATCACGGTGCCGACCATCAAGCCCGCGCTCACGTACGGCGTGGTCCTCGCGCTCGCCCGGTGCGTCGGAGAGTTCGGGGCCGTCGCCGTGGTGTCAGGCAACGTGAGCGGCGCCGGTCAGACCCAGACGACGACGCTCGTCATCGCCGAACGCGTGCAGCAGATGGAACCGGGGGCGTACCAGCTGGCGTTCGTCCTCATCGTCACGACGGTCGCCGCGCTGCTGGTCGCCGCCTCCCTGCGTCGGAAGGACGAGCTGTCATGAGCATCCAGGCCACCGGAGTCACCAAGCGGTTCGGGTCGTTCGTCGCGCTCGACGACGTCGACCTCGACGTCCACGCGGGCGCGCTCACCGCGCTGCTCGGCCCGAGCGGCGGGGGCAAGTCGACGCTGCTGCGCGTGATCGGCGGGCTCGAGACGCCCGACGCGGGCGAGGTCAGCATCGCGGGGCGCGACATGACGCGCGTCCCGGCGCACGAGCGGAACGTCGGGTTCGTGTTCCAGCACTACGCCGCGTTCCAGCACCTGTCGGTGTTCCGCAACGTCGCGTTCGGGCTCGAGATCCGCCGTCGCCCGAAGGCCGAGGTGAAGCGCCGCGTCAACGAGCTGCTCGAGCTCGTGCACCTGGAGGAGCTCGCTCACCGCAAGCCGGCGCAGCTGTCGGGCGGTCAGCGGCAGCGGATGGCGCTGGCCCGGGCGCTCGCCGCCGAGCCGTCCGTGCTGCTGCTCGACGAGCCGTTCGGGGCGCTCGACACCAAGGTGCGCCGCGAGCTGCGCGGCTGGCTGCGGGCCCTGCACGACGAGGTCCACGTGACGACGGTCTTCGTCACGCACGACCAGGAGGAGGCCCTCGAGGTCGCCGACGAGGTCGTCGTCGTGAACGGCGGTCGCGTGGAGCAGGTCGGGTCGCCGTCGGACCTGTACGACAAGCCCGCGAACGACTTCGTCATGGAGTTCATGGGCCCGGTCACGCGGCTCGGCGGGCGGCTCGTGCGACCGCACGACCTCGACGTCTCGGCGGTGCACGTGGACGGTGCGGTGCCCGGACGGGTGGCCCGGCTGCAGCGCATCGGCTTCGAGGTGCGGGCCGACGTCACCACGGCCGACGGCGACCTGTGGGTGCAGCTCACGCGCGGGCAGGCGGACACGCTCGAGCTGACCCCCGGGTCGGACGTCTGGGTGCGCGCGCTGGCCTGACGTCGCGTCGGCCCGCGCGCTCACACCGGTGCGTGCCGCACGAAGTCCCAGCCCGCGGTCACGGGTGTCCCGGTGCTGCCGTCGCTCTTCTGCGGCAGGTACGAGAACGTCAGCGTCCGGAACGTGAGGGAGAACGCGTCGACCGGCTCACCGGCGCCGACGTCGTCGCACAGGCCGTACGACGTGACCGTGACGTCCTGCAGGTCCCAGCGCACCACCACCGCCGGCCGCGAGCCCGCGTGGGCGAGCTCGATCGTGCCGGTCGGGACGTGGGTGCCGCGCGCGCACGCGAGGAACAGCAGCGGTGAGGCGACACCCAGCGAGGCCGTGAGCCGGACGGGGTGCGCGTCGACCTTCCCCGTGGCGCCGCCTGCGCCCGGGTGGCCGGTGCCGCTCGCGCTCTCCGACCACTCGACGCTGCGGACGTCGATCCAGTCGCGGTGGCTGCGGTCCACCGAGCCGCCCGGGACGGAGTCGAGCCTGAGGAACGCGTTCGCCATGGTCGGCCTTCGCAGAGAGCAGGGGCGATGCCCGGAGTCTGGCACTCCCGGCGGGCGGCCACCAGGGGTCGGGCACTGCTCGGGCGCGGACCTCCCGCGCGCCGGTCGGCGCAGTCGTCGGTAGCGTCGACCCGGACCGCAGCCGCCCGCGCCGGGCGGCTCGACGCGACCGAGGGGGACGCCGGGTGGACGTCGCAGCGCTGCTGGCCGAGGAGTTCGGACGCATCGGGCCGGTCCTGCACCGGGCGGTCCGCGGGCTGGACAGTCGCGGCCTGACGTTCCGCCCGGACGCCGACGCGAACACGCTCGCGTGGCTCGTGTGGCACGCGGGCCGGGTGCAGGACGCGCAGGTCGCCGACGTCGCCGGCATCGGGCAGGTGTGGGTCGTGCAGGGCTGGGCGCAGCGGCTCGGGCTGCCGTTCGCGGCGTCCGCGACGGGATACGGACAGTCGTCCGACGACGTCGCGCTCGTCGACGCGCCTGCCGAGCTGCTGCTCGGCTACTACGACGCCGTCGCCGAGCAGACGCTCGACTTCCTCGGCCGGCTGCACCCGACGGACCTCGACGAGGTCGTCGACGAGTCGTGGGACCCGCCCGTCACGCTCGGCGTCCGGCTCGTGAGCATCCTCGCCGACGACCTGCAGCACGCCGGCCAGGCCTCGTACGTCCGCGGACTGCTCGACCGTTCGGGTCGCTGACCGGGCGCTCGACCCCGCCCGCGGGCTGGGACGGCGCGGAATGCGACGGGCTTCCGGCGAATTGAGGCGACAGAGCGGGCGCGATCGTGTCGAAATGGCGGTTCGCGCTTCGACCTGAGGGTGAGACCTGCTCCCCGGCCACCGACCCGTGAGGACATCCCCGTGACCGACATGACCGCCACCCTCCCGTCCGCCCCGACGGGGACGCCCGACACCTCCGGGCGCGACCGCCTCGCCGTCCGCCTGCTGCTCATCTCGACGTTCGTCGTCATCCTCAACGAGACCGTGATGGGCGTGGCGCTGCCGCACCTCATGACGGACCTCGCGATCCCCGCGAGCACCGCCCAGTGGGTGACCACGGCGTTCATGCTCACGATGGCCGTCGTCATCCCCGTGACGGGCTTCCTCATCCAGCGGCTGACGACCCGGGCCACGTTCCTCACCGCGATGGGCCTGTTCAGCGCCGGCACGCTGATCTGCGCGCTGGCGCCGGGGTTCGCGGTGCTGATCGCGGGCCGTGTCGTGCAGGCGAGCGGCACCGCGATCATGCTGCCGCTGCTCATGACGACGGTCATGACGGTGACGCCGCCGGCCAGCCGGGGCCGGACGATGGGCAACATCTCGATCGTCATCTCGGTCGCGCCCGCCCTCGGCCCGACGATCTCGGGGCTCGTGCTCAGCGCGCTGCCGTGGCGGTGGCTGTTCGTGCTCGTCCTGCCGGTGGCCCTCGGCGCCCTGGCGCTCGGTGCGGTGCGCATGCCGAACCTCACCGACCCGCGCACCGCCCGGGTCGACGTCCCGTCCGTGGTGCTGTCGGCGTTCGCGTTCGGCGGGCTCGTCTACGGCCTGAGCGGGCTCGGCGCGGCCGCGACCACGGGGGTCGCGACATCCACGTGGATCTCGCTCGGGGTCGGCGTCGTGGGGCTCGTCGTGTTCGTGCTCCGTCAGCTGCGGCTGCAGCGGGTCGACGACGCGCTGCTCGACCTGCGCACGTTCTCGACGCCCGCGTTCGCGATCTCCGTCGGCGTCATGGCCATCTCGATGATGTCCCTGTTCGGCACGCTGATCCTCGTGCCGTTGTTCGCGCAGGTGGTGCTGGGCCTCGACGCGCTGCAGACCGGCCTGCTGCTGCTGCCGGGCGGGCTGCTCATGGGCCTGCTGGCCCCGAGCGTCGGCCGCGCGTACGACCGGTTCGGGCCGCGCGTGCTGCTCGTGCCCGGTGCCGTCGTGGTCAGCGCCGGGGCGTGGGCCTTCACGCTGCTCACGGAGACGAGCTCGCCGTGGCTGCTGCTCGTGGCGCACGTGGTGCTGAGCGCGGGCCTCGCGCTCATGTTCACGCCGCTGTTCACGTCGGCCCTCGGCTCGCTGCCGGGGAACCTGTACTCGCACGGCAGCGCCGTGGTCGGGACGGTCCAGCAGGTCGCGGGTGCGGCCGGCACGGCGCTGTTCGTCACGGTGCTCACCGCGCAGGCCGCGACGCTGGCACGCGGCGGTTCGAGCGCCGTCGAGGCGACAGCCGGGGGAGCGCACGTCGCGTTCCTGGTGGGGGCGGGGATCTCGCTGCTCGCGATCCCGGCGGCGTTCCTCGTCCGCGGCGGGGGCCAGGGTGGGCACGGCGGGCCGGACGAGCACGGTGCACCGGTCCAGGACGAGGTCGTCGCCGAGCCCGTCTGAGCGGCGCGCCACGTCCGGACGGCTTCGAGGGGCCCGACCACCGCATGCCGCGGTCGTCGGGCCCTTCGGCGTTCCTCTTGACGACCTCGCCCGGCCGTCCTACGGTGAAGCAGTTCCTTAATTAAGGAGTTGCTTACATGGCCGCCAAGGACCCGCTCAGCACCGTCTTCGCGGCCCTGGCCGACCCCACGAGGCGCGCGATCCTCACGCACCTCGCTCAGGGGCCCACCACCGTGGGCCAGATCGCGGAGCCGTTCGCGATGAGCCGCCCGGCCGTCTCCCAGCACCTGCGCGTGCTGGAGGACGCGGGCCTCGTCGAACGGACCGTCACGGCGCAGTGGCGCACGTGCACCCTGCGCACCGAGCCCCTCGACGAGATCGCGTCGTGGGTCGACCGGCACCGCCGGTACTGGGACGAGCGCTTCGACCTGCTGGAGGACCGCCTCCGCGCGGCGCGCGACGTCCCGGGCTCACGGCCGCAGGAGGAGACGACAGATGAGTGAGCAGACGATGGAGAAGACGTTCACGATCACGCGCGTGCTCGACGCGCCCCGGTCCGCCGTCTGGAAGGCGTGGACCGACCCCGACGAGATGGCCCACTGGTACCACCCGCGCGGGCTCACCACGCCGCGCGACTCCGTCGCGGTCGACCTGCGGGTCGGCGGTGCGTACCGCTACACGATGGTCGCGCCCGACGACACGACCTACCCGACCGGCGGGGTGTACCGCGAGGTCGTGGAGCCCGAGCGGCTCGTGTTCACGTGGGGCGACCCGGGCGGCCAGGACGCGGCCGTCGCGACCGTGACGCTCGACGACCTCGGGGAGCGGACGCGCATGACGTTCCGCCTGGACGGCGTCGACGGCGCGCCCGGCGACGGCAGCTACTGCGACGGGTGGGTCTCGGCCCTCGAGGTCCTCGCCGAGCACGTCGCCTGACGGACCGGCAGCGAGACGACGGCTCGGGGCGAGGACGGCAGCACGGGCTGCCTGTCCTCGCCCCGAGATCCGCGTCCCGCCTGTGGCTGGCGCGCGTCGGACGGAGGGCCTCGTCAGACGGAGGGCCTCGTCAGAACGCCGGGTTCGCGTGGTGCACGAGCTCGAGCGCCATCTGCGGGAACCACGCCCCCGCCGCCGGGTCGGCATATCCGCGGACCGGGTCGATGCCGCCCGCCGGGTCCCACCGCGTGCACTGGCCGTCGGACTCACCCGGGATCTTGACCCACAGGTACGCGTCGAGCATCGGCACACCGGTGCTCGTCGTCGGGCGCAGCCCCAGGCCGCGGTCCGGCGGGTTGCACCAGTCCTGTGCGTCGCCGGCCGGGTGGTCGGCGGGCGGCACCCACGGGCCCTGGCCGTTGCGGCTCGTGTCGATCACGAAGCCGGCGAGCGCGTCGGGACCGCTCGGCGGGTTGGCCGCGTTCGTCACGTTGTCCGTGTACCACTGGTCGGTCAGGCCCCACGTGCTGAAGTCGTTCGGGTCGGCGGGGTAGTACTGGCTCGCGCAGTAGTCGAAGTGGCCGAGCCGCCAGCCGCCCTCGGCGTCGTTCGTGCCGTACCACAGGCACTGCGACACCCAGCTGCCGTACTTCTGGAGCTTCTCGGTGGCCTGGTAGTTCGACACGTTGAGGAAGAACCCGGCGGTCTTCTCGACACCGGCCTTGTGCAGCCGGTCGGCGGCGTCGCCGGACCCGAGCCAGCCGGAGTGCGTGCCGTCGAGGTACACCGACACGTTCGGCAGGGCCGCGAGCCGGTCGACCGCGCCGTTGAGCTGCGCGAACCGGTCCGCCGCGGCGGTCGCGGGGTCGGCGTCGGCGGGCTGGCACCACTCCTGCGCGCCGGTGATCGACGTGTACCAGGGGATGATGCCGAGGCCGTCGGGCTCGAGGAGCACGATCGCCTTGCCGTCGCCGATGCCCTTGGCGAACCCGTCGATCCACGCCAGGTACGACGCGGTGTCCGCGGCGCCGCCCGCCGAGTACTGCGCGCAGTCGCGGAACGGCAGGTCGTAGGCCACGAGCACGGGGATCGAGCGGGTGACCTTGGCCTGCTTCATCGTCTTGTCCACGGCCTTGCGGACGTCCTTCGGCGTGCCGGACGTGAACCAGACGGCCTGCGGGGTCGCGACCATCTTGGTGAGCAGCGCGGCGTCGGACCACTGGTGCTGCTTCGCGAGCTGCTTGATCTGCGCGACGGCCCCGTCGTTGGGCGGGGGGGTGAACAGGCGCGTCACCGGGGGCTTGGGGTGGTGCGGTGGTCCGCCGTGGGCAGCGGCGGGCAGGGCCGCGGCGAGTGGGAGCGCTACCACGGCGGCGGACGCGAGCAGGGTCGTGCACAGGCGGGACAGGGATCTGGCCACGGGGTTCTCCTACGTCGTTGTCGGACGAACGGTGCCGTGCAGGTGTGGCGGACAGGTGCCCGGCACCAGCCGAGCATGACGATCCGGACGAATCGCCGCAAGGGGTCAGCGGCCGGTGGTCCCCGACATCGCCCGGTCGAGGGAGGTCATGGCCTCCTCGAGCGTCGCGGGCACGTCGGCGACGTCCGCGTCGACACCCGCGTCGTCGAGCACGCGGCGCACCTGCGACGCGGGCACGTCGGCCACCCGCACGTGCCGTCCCGCGAGCGTCACGGGCAGCCCCCCAGCGTCGAGCGTGACGAACGCGTCCTGCCACCGCGCGGTCCGCACCGCGACGGCGGTCGTGCCGCCGATGATGTCCCGCTCGCTGCCCGTCGCGACGCAGCGGCCGTGCGACATGAGCACGAGGCGGTCGCACTGCTGCGCCTCCTGCATGTAGTGCGTGGTGACGAGCACGCCGACGTCGCGCTCGGCCTGGTCGTGGATCGTGTCCCACAGCCGGGCGCGCGCGAGCGGGTCGACTCCGGACGTCGGCTCGTCCAGCACCAGCAGCTCGGGGGAGTGGGACAGCGCGGTGACGAACGCGAGCTGGCGCTGCCGGCCCAGGCCGACCGTGCCGACGAGGTCGCCGCGCACGGGCGCCAGCGTCGCGGGGAGCGTCCTCGTCGTCGAGCCGAACGCGTGGTCGACGAACGCGACGTTCTCGTCGACCGTGAGGTCGTCGTACAGCCCGAGCCCCTGCGGCACGTAGCCGAGCCGCTGCCGGGTCTGCCGCGACGGGCGCTCGCCGAACAGCCGCAGCACCCCGGACGTCGGCGGCACGAGGCCGAGCAGCATCCGGATGACGGTCGTCTTGCCCGCGCCGTTCGCGCCGAGGAGCCCGACGATCTCGCCGGGTGCGACGGCGAGCGACACGTCGTCGACGGCGGTGAAGTCCCCGAACCGGCGGGTCACCCGCTCGACGGAGACCAACGGGTCAGCCACCGGCCGCCTCCTTCGCGAGGGACGCGGAGATCACGGCGTCCTCCAGGTCGACCGTGAGCCGGGTGCCGAGGTCGCTCGCCGCGTCGGGCGACCACTCGCGGTACTCGCGCCCGCGCCGCCACGCGCGCTCCCGCACCGTCGGGCGGTCGGTCCGGAAGACGGCGCCGGGTGCCTGCGCGACGACGTCGGCAGGAGCGCCGGACAGCAGCACCCGGCCCGCGTCGAGCACCAGCACGGACGACGCCCGCTCGGCCTCGTCCAGGTACGTCGTCGCCATCGCGACGGCCGCTCCCTGGGCCGCGGCCTGCGAGATCATCCGCCACAGGTCGACCCGGCTCACGGGGTCCACGCCGGTGCTGGGCTCGTCGAGGACCAGCAGCCGGGGCCGGTGCAGCATGGCCAGGCAGAACGCGAGCTTCTGCCGCATGCCGCCCGACAGGTGGCCCGCGAGCCGGTCGCCGACGCCGTCGAGGCCGGCCTGGGCGAGCAGCGCGTCCCGGCGGTCCCGCAGCTCGGCGCCTCGGACGCCGTACGCGGCGGCGACGAACGACACGTTCTCGTCGACGGTGAGCTCGCGCCAGACGCCCGACGTGGTGGGCATGAACCCGATCTCGGGCAGCGCGGGCGCAGCGACCGTCCCGGACGCGGGGCGCAGCGCACCGGCGAGCGTGCGCAGCGCCGTCGTCTTGCCTGCGCCGTCTCCACCCACGAGCGCGACGACCGCACCGGGCGGCGTCAGGAGCGTGACGTCGTCGAGCGCGGTCGCGCGGCCGTACCGGACGGTGACGCCGCGCAGCCCCCAGGCCGGACCGGTCATGCGCGCACCTCCGCCTCGGCCGGCATCTCCCGACCGGCCGCGGGCGCGAGGTCGCGTCGGAACCGCAGGACGGCGGCGGTGAACACGACGAGCGCCATGCCGGTCAGCACCGTGAACGGCAGCCACAGCGCGGCCAGGTCGGATCCCCGCAGCATGACGCCCTGGGAGATCTTCACGAAGTACGTCAGCGGTAGGCAGTACCCGATCCAGCGGATCGCCGGAGCCATGGCCTGCAGCGGGAAGATGAACCCGGACAGCAGGATCTGCGGCATCAGGATGAGGATCGCCGTCTGGATGGCCTGCCCCTGGGTCTGCGACACGGTCGAGATGAGCACGCCGATGCCGAGCACGACGAACAGGAAGATCGCGCCGCCGAGCGCGAACAGCCACGGGCTGCCGTTGAACGGGATGCCGAAGATCCAGACGCCCAGCAGCGTCACGAGCAGCATGTCGACCGACGCGAGGATGAAGTAGGGCGCGATCTTGCCGATGATCACGTCGGAGGGGCGCAACGGCATGACGGCGAGCTGCTCGAGCGTGCCGGCCTGCCGCTCCCGGACCAGCCCGATGCTCGTGATGATCGTGCCGATGAACGTGAGGATGAGCCCGACGAGGGCGGGGACCATGACCCAGGACGTCTCGAGGTCGGGGTTGTAGAGGATCTCGACGCTCACCTGGTCGCCGGCCCGGCCGAGCGCGGCGTCGGCGGTCTGCGCGACGAACAGGCTCGACCCGTCGACGAACGCGGTCGGCGGGGTGGTCGAGGTGTCGATCACGACGTCGGCCACGTCGTCCTGGACGAGGTCCTGCGCGTCCTGCGTGGTGGCGTCGGGGTCGGTGCCCGTGACGTCGAACAGCTCGGGGAGCGCCGCCGCGACGGTGTCGGACTGGGGCCCGACGACGCGCGTGGTGATGGTGTCGATCGTGAAGTTCGCCGCGTACCCGAAGATCACGAGCAGCACCACGGGCAGGACCACGAGCATCGCCAGCGTCCGCCGGTCACGCCGCAGCTCGCGGAACTCCTTGAGGATCATCGCTCGCATGCCAGGCCCCCTGTCGTACGATCGACGGGATATATCCACACACGTGGAAATCTACGGAGGCGAGGTGCCATGGTCAAGAGCGAGGCCCCGCGTCGGGGGCGGCGTCGAGGCCCCAGCACCACGCGCGACGCGATCCTCGCCGCCGCCCGTCGCCAGTTCGCCGAGCTCGGCTACGACCGGGCGACCGTGCGGGGCATCGCCGCCGAGGCGGGCTGCGACCCGAAGCTCGTCGGCCACTGGTTCGGGTCCAAGCAGGAGCTGTTCCTCCAGGTCGTGGAGCTGCCGATCCGACCCGCGGCCGCGTTCGCCGACCTGCGCAGCGCCGGCGACCCCGCGACGCTGGCCGACCGCCTCGCCGTGTTCGTCGTGAGCCAGATGGAGAGCGAGGCCGTCCGCTCGCGCCTGGTGCCCCTCATCCGGGCGGCCGCCACGGAGCCCGCCGCCGCCCCGCTGCTGCGCGACCTGCTCGTGCGCGAGATCCTCGGTCCCGTCGCGGCGCAGCTCGGCGGCGACACGCCTGAGCTGCGCGCGTCGCTGCTCGCCAGCCAGATGGTCGGGCTCGTCATGGCGCGGTACGTCATCGCCGTCGAGCCGCTCGCGTCCGCGCCGCCCGAGACCGTCGCCGCCGCGATCGCGTCCGTGCTGCGGCACTACCTCGACGACCGCCTCGGCTGACCCGCCCCGGCCGGCGGCGCGACGCGCGCGCCGCGCGACCCCGTGGCAGCGTGGCGGCATGGGGACGACCCGCCGCCGCATCGTGGTGCGCGGCATGGTCCAGGGTGTCGGCTACCGCTGGTCGATGGCCCGTGAGGCCGGCCGGCGCGGCGCTCGCGGCTGGGTGCGGAACCGGGAGGACGGTGCGGTCGAGGCCGTCGTCGAGGGTGACGAAGAGACCGTGGACGCGCTCGTCGCCTGGGCTCGCCGCGGGCCGGCCGGCGCGGCCGTGAGCGACGTCGCCGTGGACGAGGCGCCACCCGGGCCGCTCGGACCGTTCGAGATCCGAGCGTGAGGCTTGACTTCGAGCGCGCTCGAAGAGGCACCCTGCCGCTGAACCCCTCCCGGAAGGAACGCCACCATGCGCGTCGGCATCCACCTCATGCGCTTCGACTCCGTCGAGCCTGCCCGGCTGAGGCAGGAGCTCGCCGACACGGCGGGCGCCGCCGAGGCCGCGGGCGTCTCGTGGATCTCGGTGATGGACCACTTCTTCCAGATGGAGCCCGCGGGCTTCCCCGCCGAGGACCCGATGCTCGAGGCGTACACGACGCTCGGGTACCTCGCGGGCCTCACGTCGACGGCGCAGCTCGGCGTGCTCGTCACGGGCGTCACCTACCGGTACCCGGGCCTGCTCGCGAAGACGGTCGCGACGCTCGACGTGCTCTCGGGCGGCCGCGCGACGCTCGGCATCGGCGCCGCCTGGTACGACCGCGAGCACCGCGCGCTCGGCGTCCCGTTCCCGCCGCTCGCCGAACGGTTCGAGCGGCTCGAGGAGGCGCTCCAGATCGCCGGGCAGATGTGGGACCCCGCGAACCAGGGCCCGTACGAGGGCAAGCACTACCAGCTCGCCGAGACGCTGTGCCGTCCGCTCCCGCTCAAGCGGCCCGAGATCCTGGTCGGCGGCGGTGGCGAGCGCAAGACGCTGCGGCTCGTCGCGCAGTACGCCGACGCGTGCAACCTGTTCGCGACCTCGCCCGACGAGGTGTCGCACAAGCTCGACGTGCTCCGGGCGCACTGCGCCGACGTGGGCCGCGACCTCGCCGACGTGCGCGTGACGATCCTGCACGGCAGCGAGGCGCTCATCGCCGGTGACGTGGACGCGTTCGTCGACCAGCTTCGGCCCTACGCGGCGCTCGGGGTCGAGAGCGTCATCCTGCGCCCGCCGGCCACGAGCCTGGCGGCGTGGGTGCGTGACGCGGTCACCGCGGAGGCCGTGGAGCGCGTCGCAGGGCTCTGACGCCCCGTCAGGCGTCCTGGAGCGACCGCAGCACCTCGACGACGACGGCCGCCGACCGGTCGGCCGCGTCGTCGACGTGCGCGAGGAAGTCCTCGCCGGCGACGGGCCCGCACAGGTCGGAGATGCCCCGGACCGACAGGAACGGCACTCCGTACAGGTGGCTCGTGTGCGCCAGGGCCGCCGACTCCATGTCCGTCGCGAGCGCGCCCGGGAAGGCCGCGCGGATGCGGTCGACCCGGGTCGCGTCGATGAACGCGTCCCCGGACAGCACCGTGCCCGACAGGACCGTGAGGTCGACGGACGCGGTCGCGGCGGCGTCGTGCAGCGCCTTCTCGGCGGCGTACACCTCGGGCATGCCGGGCACCTGGCCGAGCGAGTAGCCGAACGCCCGGGCGTCCGCCCCGGAGTACAGGTACTCGGACCCGACCACCACGTCGCCGACCCGGACGTCGACCCCGACGCCGCCGGCCGAGCCGGCGCTGACCAGCGCACGGGGGTGGGTCGCGTTGATCGCGACGGCCGCGGCGGTCGCGGAGTTCACGAGCCCGATGCCGCACGTGACGAGGAGCACCTGTCGCCCGGCGAGCGTCGCCATGCGGTGCTCCGCGTGGCCGACTCGGGTGGCCGGGCCGACGAAGTCCGCGCGGTCCACGAACGGCGCGGCCTCGTCGGCCATCGCCGTGACGATGACGGCGTCGACGGCGATCACGCGGTCACCTGGCTCCACTCGTCGCGCGCGGCGAGGAACGTGCGCGCGGCGTCCTGCGCGCCCGTGAGCGTGTGGTTCGCGCCCCAACCGCACTGCACCTCGTTCGCGGCGGGCACCTCGGTGGCCGTCGTGACGTCCTGCAGCGTGCTCTGCACCAGGTCGAGGACGTCGTCGTACGCCCACTCGCCCTGCAGGATCAGGTAGAAGCCCGTCTGGCAGCCCATCGGCGAGAAGTCGATGACCCGGTCCGAGTGGTTGCGCGAGTGCTCCGCGAACAGGTGCTCGAGCGAGTGCACGGTCGGCATCTCGAGGTGGGCCACGTTCGGCTGCGTGAACCGCACGTCGTACTTCTGGATCACGTCACCCGCCGGCAGCACCTTGGTGTCGGCGAGCCGCACGTAGGGGGCGGCGACGGTGCGGTGGTCGAGGTTGAAGGACTCGACGTTCATGCGAGGCTGGTTCACGGCACAGGTCCTGTCGGTCGGCGGAGCGTCCATTGTCCCTCGTCGCGCGGGTGCCACGCGTCCGGCGTCCAGCCGTCAGCGCGCGAGGCGCTCGACGATCGCGCCGTACAGCGTCGGGAGGGCGGCCGCGGCCGGCACGATCCCGCGGCGCGCCGGCGACGCCGCGGCGGAGACGAGCCCGGCGGTGAGCAGCCGGTAGTCGCGGGTGGCAGCCGTCCAGGCCCGCTCGTAGGCCGCGTTCGACCGCGCGACGTCCTCGCCGAGCGTCACGACGGCTGCGTGCGCCTGCGCGAGCCCGACCCGCAGGCCCTCGCCCGTGAGCGCGTCGACGTAGCCCGACGCGTCGCCGACCAGTCGGACCCGGCCGGACGTGCGCGCGGTCGTGCGCTGGCGGAGCGGTCCCGCGCCACGGGTGGGGCCGAGCACGGGCGCGCCCGCGAGGTGCTCACGCAGCGCAGGCATGGCGTCGAGCGTCCGGTCGACGTCGGTGCGTGGCGGGCCGAGCAGCGCGATGCCGACCACGTCGTCCGACACCGGGGTCACGTACGCCTCGGTCTTCCGGCCCCAGTGCACCTCGACGAGGTCCGACCAGGGCGCGACCCGGAAGTGCCGGCGGACGCCGTACCGTCGGCGCTCGCGCGCCTGGCCGTTCGGCGCGTCGAGCCCGACCTGGCGGCGGACCACGGAGTGCAGGCCGTCGCACGCGAGCAGCCATCGTCCGCGAAACCCCGCGGCGGTCGCGCCGTCGCGGTCCTGGTGGACGACCTCGGCGCGCCCCGCGACCAGCTCGGCCCCCAGCTCGTAGGCGCGCACCGCCAGCGCGCCGTGCAGGGTGGTCCGCCGCACGCCCAGGCCCGGACCCGTGGCGAACAGGTGGTCGGCGACCCGGTCGCCCGACACGTACCGGATCCCGGTCAGCACGTGTCCCTCGGGGTGCACGCCGAGCCGTCCGAGCGCGGCGACCGCGCCCGGCATCAGCCCCTCGCCGCACGCCTTGTCGACCGGCGTGGCGCGCGGCTCGACGACGACGACCGACAGCCCTGCGAGACGCGCCTCGATCGCCGCCGCGAGCCCCACGGGTCCGCCGCCGACCACGAGCACGTCCGCGTCGGTCCTCATGTGCCGGCGGGTTCGGCCGCGCGCAGCGCGCGCTCCTCGGCCGGGATGCGGAACCCGAGCAGCAGCACGGCGTTGAGCACCGTGAACGTGAGCGCGGTGACCCACGCGGTGTGGACGAGGGGGAGCGCGGCGCCCTCGACGGCCACCGCGACGTAGTTCGGGTGCCGCAGCCAGCGGTACGGGCCGCGGTGCACGAGGTCGGCGCCCGGCACGACGATGATCCGGGTGTTCCACTGCGGGCCGAGCGTCGCGATGCACCACCAGCGCAGCGCCTGTGCGGCGAGGACGGCGACGAACGCGGTCCACCCCAGCACGGGGAGGAACGGCCGGTCGGCGACGTGCACCTCGACGACGCACGCGACCAGCAGCCCGGTGTGCAGCGCGACCATCGGGGGGTAGTGCCGCGCACCGGTCTCGACGCCGCCGCGGGCGAACGCCCACCGGGCGTTCCGCGACGCGACGACGAGCTCGGCGAGCCGCTCGAGCGCGACCAGCAGGATCAGGGCGTCGTACCAGGTCACGCGAGCTCCTCAGGCCAGCGCAGCAGGACCGCCTCGGCGCTCACGCCCGGCCCGAACGCGAACAGCACGCCCGCCGACCCCGGCACATGGTCGCCGTCGCGCAACCGGTCCGCCAGGATGTGCAGCACCGACGCGGACGACAGGTTGCCGACCCGGGCGAGCGACTCCCAGCTCGCCGCGAACGACCGGTCGGGCAGCTCGAGCGACCGCGCCGCCGCCTCGAGGATCCGCGGACCGCCCGCGTGCGCGACCCACGTGGCCACGTCGCTCGCCTTGAGGTCGTGGGCGGCGAGCAGGTCGGCGACGTCGGGGCCGAGACGCTGCTCGACGACGTCCGCGAGGCTCGCGGCCAGCACGATGCGGAAGCCGCTGCCGCCGATGTCCCAGCCGAGCATCCCCGCCGTGTCCGGGTACAGGGCGCTGCGGCTGTCGACGACGTCCACGCCGCCCACGTCCTGCGCCCGGTCCGCCCCGACCATGACGGCGGCTGCCGCACCGTCTCCGAACAGCCCGCTCGAGACGACGTTCGCCATCGAGTCGTCCCCGCGCTGCAGCGTGAGCGAGCACAGCTCGACCGACACGAGCAGCGCGACGTCCTGCGGGTGGCCCTGCAGGTAGTCGCGGACGCGCGCGATCCCCGCCGCCCCCGCCACGCAGCCGAGCCCGAACACGGGGATCCGGCGCACGTCGCTGCGCAGACCGAGGTGCTCGACGAGCAGCGCGTCGAGCGACGGCGCCCCGATCCCCGTGATCGACGTGAACAGCACGAAGTCGACGTCGGCCGGTGTGAGCGCGGCGGCCTCCAGCGCCTGCCGGCACGCGGTGCCCGCCAGCGCGAGGCCCTCGCGCAGGAACGCGTCGTTGGCGTCCTCGAACGTGGTCAGCGCGGCGTACGCGTCGAGCGGCAGGGCCGTGTGCCGCGTCGCGATCCCGGTCCCGGCGTGCACTCGCTCGATGACCGCCCGGCGCCGCGGGTCCGCGGTGAGCAGGGGAGCGATCGTGGCGGTGATGTCGGACTGTCGGTACGAGTGCGGTGGCAGGACGGGGGCGATCGAGGCGATCCGCGCCATGGGGGCATCGTGTCACCTACGTCCGGTTCCGTCGCCTTCTCCCGGTTCCGTGCCCGCAGGCCGGGCACCTGCGACGATGGCGCGGTCGGGAGGTGTCGATGAGCCAGGTGGACGTACGCCCGCGTGGGGCCGTCGTCGAGCTCGCCCTCGCGAGCCACCCCGGCCCGACGGTCGCGGTCACCGTGTTCGCGGGCGCGATGGCGCTCGGCGCGGGTGCGACGGCCCGGACGGCGGTGCTCGTCACGCTCGCGGTGCTCGCCGGGCAGCTGTCGATCGGCTGGTCGAACGACTGGGTCGACGCCGCGCGGGACGCCGCGGTGGGCCGCACCCACAAGCCGGTCGGCGCGGGCCGGCTCTCCGTCGGCACCGTGCGGGCGGCGGCGTGGACGGCCGCGGTGGCGTGCGTCGTCGTGTCCGCGACGCTCGGCTGGCGGGCCGGGCTCGTCAACGTCGCGACGGTCGCGTCCGCGTGGTCCTACAACGTGCGGCTGAAGAACAGCCCGTGGTCGTGGGCGCCGTTCGCGTTCTCGTTCGGGCTGCTGCCCCTGGTGATCGCGCTCGCGCTGCCCGGGGCACCCGTCGCCGCGTGGTGGGCCGTCGCGGGCGGCGCGCTGCTCGGCGTCGGCGCGCACCTCGCGAACGTGCTGCCCGACCTCGAGGACGACGTGGGCACCGGGGTACGGGGCGCCGGCCACAGGCTCGGGCGCACGACGACGAGCGCGCTCGCGGCCGGGACCCTGCTCGCCGCGACCGTGCTGGTGGTCGTCGCGCCGCCGGGACGTCCGTCGGGCGCGGCCCTCGTCGCGCTCGCGGGCGCCGTGGTCCTCGCCGCGACGGGCACGGTGGTCGCGCTGCGTGCGTCGCGGAGCCGGTGGCCGTTCACCGCGGCGATCCTGGTCGCCGCACTCGACGTCGTGCTGCTCGTGGGGTCGGACTGGGTGGTCCGCTGAGCGGGGCGGCTGCCACCATGCCCCCCATGGGGACCGTGTACGTCTTCCGTGTGGAGGACGCCGATGCCGACGGCTGGTCGGCCGAGCTGGCCGTGGCTGCCACGTCGGCGGGGGAGGCCGGCCGACGCCTCCGGGCCGCCGGCCTCCGCAAGAAGCAGATCCACCACGAGGGGCGGCCCGTGCGGGTGGTCGACGCCGCCGAGGTCCCCGAGCTGAGCGAGGCGGCGAGCGGAGTCGTCCGCAGGCGGTCGGGCGACTCCGGGTGGACGACGTGGAGCGCGGTCCCGGTCGGCACGTCGCTGAGCTGGCGGACGAGCGGCGGCGCGGTGGTCGACACGCGGAGCAGCGGTCACCGCTAGGCGGCCCGGGCCGCCTCGCGGCTGACGTGCCAGGCGCTCACGACGAGACGTCCGCCGTGGTGAACCTCGCCCACGCGAGCGTCGCGAACACCGCGACCCACGCCGCCTGCACG
Organism: Cellulomonas sp.; assembly: GCF_017744555.1. GTDB lineage: Bacteria > Actinomycetota > Actinomycetes > Actinomycetales > Cellulomonadaceae > Cellulomonas. The sequence goes on from NZ_JAGIBD010000011.1 coordinate 40,566, forward strand.
CCCAGCCCGCCCGCGACGACCCGCCAGTCCGGCTCGATCCGCAGGAACTCCGCGAAGTCGAGCCAGTGGTGCGTGAGCAGCCCCGGGTGGATCGCGGACAGCGCCGGCAGGGTGTCCAGCACACCCGACACGATCGCGGTGACGACCGTGGCGGCCATCGCACCGACCGGCACCTCGGTGAGCGTCGAGTAGAACAGCCCGACCGCGACCAGCCCGGTCATGGAGAGCGCGACGTACGCGACGACCCCGGCGATCCGCACCGCGCCGACGCCGAGCGGCACGGTGTCGCCGGACAGCAGCACGACGTCGTGCAGCCCGAAGAACGCGGCGCCGGTGACGAGCCCGACGACCGCGATGGCCAGCACGGCCGACCCGGCGAACGCGAGCGCGGCGAGCGCCTTCACGACCAGGAGCCGGGTGCGCGCGACCGGCACGACGAGCAGGTACCGCAGCGTCCCTGCCGACGCCTCGCCCGCGACCGCGTCGCCGGACGCGATCCCGATGGTGAGCGGGAGCAGGAACGGCAGGCAGACGAAGATCGACGCGACGACCAGGAAGATCCCGTTCTCGGTGACCTTCCCCACGAAGCCGGGTCCCTGCCCGTCGAGGTCGGTGTCCCGCGTGAGGAACAGCACGAGCCCGAGCAGCAGCGGCACCGCCGCGAGCCCGCTCAGCAGCACGAGGTTGCGGCGGCGGCCGAGCACGAGCCGCAGCTCGCTGCGCAGCAGCCGCCCGAACGCTCCTCGGACCTGCGCGGGTGCCTGGACCATGACCTCAGCGTGCGACATCGAAGCCCTCCCCGGTGAGCTCCACGAACACCTGCTCCAGGCTGGGCCGCCGCACCTCGAACCCGACGAGCGGCACCTCGGCGCGGACCAGCGCGGCCGACACGTCCTCGGGTGCGAGCCCGTCGACGGGTGCGTCGAGCCGCAGGCCGTCGACCACGGGCTCGTCCAGGCCCAGTCCTCGCAGCACGCGGGCCGCCGTGCCGACGTGCCCGGTGGTCGTCGTCACCGACACCCGGGCCTGCCCGCGCGCGGCCAGCACCGACCGGTCGCCCTGCAGCACCAGGTGCCCGCGGCTCATGATCCCGACGTGCGTGCACACCTGCTCGATCTCGGCGAGCAGGTGTGACGACACGAGCACCGTGGTGCCGCCGTCGGCGAGCTCACGCACGAGGTGGCGGACCTCGCGGGTGCCCTGCGGGTCGAGCCCGTTGGTCGGCTCGTCGAGCACGAGCAGCTCGCGGGGCTGCAGGAGCGCCGCCGCGAGGCCGAGCCGCTGCTTCATGCCGAGCGAGTACTGCCGGAACTTCTTGTCCGCCGCGGCGGCGAGCCCGACGCGCTCCAGCGCCTCGTCGCGACGGCGGGCAGCCGTGCGCGGGTCGGCCGTGGCGTCGACCGCCGACAGCCGGTCGAGGTTCGCGCGGCCGGTGAGGTACGGGTGGAACGCGGGCCCCTCGACGAGCGCGCCGACCCGCGGCAGCACCGCGGCGCCCGCGTCGGGCATGGGCTGGTCGAGCAGCCAGGCCTGCCCGCCGGTGGGGCGCACCAGGCCGAGCAGCATCCGGATCGTCGTCGTCTTCCCGGAGCCGTTGGGCCCCAGGAAGCCGTACACCGCGCCGCGCGGCACCCGCAGGGCGAGGCCGTCCACGGCCACCTGACCCGACCGGAACCGCTTGGTCAGCCCGTCGGTGCGCACCGCCAGGGGTCCGGTGTCGTCACCGGACCCCTGACCGACCCGCGCAGGGGCGAGCACGCCTGCGCTCACGCCATCGCCTGCAGCGTCTCGGGCGGCACCGCGCCCGCGAGCACGCGGCCGTCGTCGGTGATGAGCACGCTGAGCAGCGCCGAGCTGATGAGGTGCCCCTGCGGCACCTTCGTGGTGAGCGAGTCGTAGAGCGTGGCGGGGTCGATGCCCTGGAACTTGCTCGCCGGGCCGCCGCCGTCCTGCGGCCCGAACTGGTCGAGCAGGCCCTGGGCGCTCTCCGAGCCGATCGTCGGGCGCCCGCTGGGTGCGTCGGCGAGCGCCGACGGGTCGCCCGCGACGAGCGCCGGGCCGTCGACACCGGTGGCCTGCACGACGGTCGCCCACCCGGTGCCGGACACCGTCACACCCTCGGGGAGTCCGGTGCCGGAGGCGGCCTTGGCGTGGTCGGCGGCGATCTGCTCGTCGGTCGGGAGGGTCACGACCTTCTCGGTGACGCTCGCGCCCGCGGGTGCCGAGAACGCCAGCACCGAGTCGGACGGCGTGGCGAACGTGACGTCGGTGAACCCGACCTCGAGCGCCGGCGTCTGCGCGTCCTTCGTGCTCCACACCTGCACCCGCAGAGGGGTGTCGGTCTTTGCGTCGATCGCGACGACCACGCGTGCCACGAGCGTGCCGGGCGTCTTCGGCGTGACGACGAGCTGGTACGCGCCGCGGCCGGCGACCGTGCTCTCGGCGTCCAGCGAGACGTCCGAGAACTGCTCGGCGCGGTCGAGCACCTGGCTTGCGGCTTCCGCAGGGGTCGGCAGATCGGCACCGCCGGGCACCTGACCTGCTGCTCGACCAGAAGTGGCCTCGTCCTTCATCGACTCGTACCGCGCCCGGTCCGCGTCGCTCACGGTGTAGTGCACGACCTCGTCGCCCGAGCTCGCGTACGTCCACGCCTCGGGTCCGTCGTGCACGACGGAGAACTCCGACATGTCGCCGAGCAGCGCGACGCGGCTGCGCTCGCCGCCGTCGGTCCACACGCGCAAGGTCGAGCTGCCGTCGAGCAGGTTGACGGGGTCGGCGGTCTCGGGCCCGAACGGGAGCGACGGGAGCCCGAGGCGCGCCGTGTAGACGACGGTGCCGGACAGCGCCTGCGGTTCCGCCGACGCCACGGCCGCGACGAGCTCCTCGGGCGTGACCGGCGGGAGGCCGCTCGAGTCGGCGGACGCGAGCAGCGGCGGCGCGGCGAACGCGACGCCGACGCCGACGGCCACGACCGCGGGGACCGCCCAGCGGGCGCGGGCCGACAGGGTCCGCCGGGGCGGCGGGGACAGGGGCGTGTTCTCGGTCATGGCTCCACTGTGCGACGCGGGCCCTGTGGCCACGCTGAGAAGGCGTCCGGCCCGACGATGCCGACCGGTGGTGCCCGGATGGGATGCTGCTCACGTGCGGGTTCTGGTGGTGGACGACGAGCGCGGGCTCGTGCGCGCGCTGCACCGCGGGCTGAGCGCCGAGGGGTTCGCCGTCGACGTCGCGTTCGACGGCGAGACGGGTCTGCAGCTCGCGACGGACCACGAGTACGACGCGATCGTCCTGGACATCATGCTCCCGCGGCGGCACGGCTACGACGTCGTGACGGCCCTGCGCGAGCGTGAGGTGTGGACGCCCGTGCTCATGCTCAGCGCCAAGGACGGCGAGTACGACGTCGCGGACGGGCTCGACGTCGGCGCGGACGACTACCTGACGAAGCCGTTCTCGTTCGTCGTGCTCGTCGCGCGGCTGCGGGCGCTCGTGCGTCGGCCGTCCCGCGAGCGTCCGGCGGTGCTGGAGGTCGGCGACGTGCAGCTCGACCCGTCCGCCCGGACCGTCACGCAGGCCGGCAGGCCGGTCGCGCTCACCGTCCGCGAGCTCGCGCTGCTCGAGTACCTCATGCGGAACGCCGACCGGGTGGTCGGCAAGGTCGAGCTGCGCGACCACGTGTGGGAGGGCACGGGCGAGGACGTCAACGTCGTCGAGGTGTACGTCGGGTACCTGCGGCGCAAGCTCGGGCGGCAGACCGTGGCGACCGTGCGGGGCGCCGGCTACCGCGTCGCCGGGTGAGCGCCCGACGCACCGGTGCGGCGGGGCGACCCTCGCCGGGACACCGCTGGCGCAGCCGCTCCCTGCGGCTGCACCTCACCGTCCTCACGTCCGGGCTGCTGTGCGTCGCGCTGGTCGCAGGTGCGGTGGCGCTGACGACCGTGCTCTCGACGGCCCGGGTGGCCGCGCTGCGGGACGTCGTGACGGCCCGGTCGGCCACGGTCGCGGACCTCGCGACGGGCGACCGGCTCCCCGCCACCCTGCCGGTGCAGGAGCCGGGGGAGATCGCGCAGCTGCTCGACGCCGACGGACACGTGCTCGCGACGTCGCCGAACGCGAGCGCGACGCTCCCGCTGCTCGACGCGGGTCCGCTCGCCGACCTGCGCCCGTCGGGTGACGGTGTCGCGGTGACGACCGTGAGCACCGGGTACGACGCCGAGGCGCTCGTCGCGGTCCGGGGCACGACGTTCCGGGGCGAGCCGGCGACCGTCGTGGCGAGCGTGCCGCTGGGGGAGGTCCGTGGGCTCGTCCGGGCGCTGCGGCTGTCGCTCGTGGTGGTCGTCCCGGTGCTGACGCTGCTGCTCGCGTGGACGATCTGGCTCGTGCTCGGCCGCGCGCTGCGTCCCGTCGACCAGATGCGCCGCGCCGCCGCCGAGGTGGCCCGCAGCGGCGGCCCCGGGTCGCTGCCCGTGCCACGCGCGGACGACGAGATCGCGGCCCTGGCCCGCACGCTCAACGAGATGCTCGACCGGCTCGAGACGTCGGCTGCCCGGCAGCGCACGTTCGTCGCGGACGCGGCCCACGAGCTGCGCTCGCCGCTCGCCGCGCTGCGCGCCTCGGTCGACGTCGCCCGTGCCCACCCCGAGTCCTACGGCACGGGCGAGCTCGCCGCGGACCTGGAGCGCGAGGTGCTGCGCATGCAGGCGCTCGTCGACGACCTGCTGCTGCTGGCCCGTGTCGGGTCGGCCCCGACCGTGCGGACCGAGGTCGACCTGGGGGCGCTCGCGCGCGAGGTGGCCGAGATGCCGCGCACGGGAGCCCCGGTCGACGTGGTCGGCGAGGGTGCCGGGCTCGGGCAGGCCGCGGCGCTCGGGCGGGTCGTGCGCAACCTCGTCGACAACGCGGCCCGGCACGCCGCGACGCGTGTGCGCGTGACCGTCGCCGACGGCTCGGTCGTGGTCGAGGACGACGGTCGCGGCATCGCCGAGGCCGACCGGGAGCGCGTGTTCGAGCGGTTCGTGCGGCTCGACGACGCCCGGGAGCGCGAGGCCGGCGGCAGCGGGCTCGGCCTGGCGATCGCCCGGGAGGTCGCCCGCGAGCAGGCAGGGGACGTGCTGCTCGGGGTGTCAAAGCTCGGCGGTCTGCGAGCCACGCTGGTCGTCGAGCGGCCGTGACGCCCGTCAGGCCCAGTGGGCAGGGCGCTCGACCCGGGCAGGCAGGCGCGTGGTCGAGTCGCCGCGGGCGGCGCCGGTCTGCGGCTGCGTGAGGAACAGGGCGCCGGTGAGGTCCGCGCCGCGCAGGTCGGCGCCGCGCAGGTCGGCGCCCAGCAGGTCGGCGTCGCGCAGGTCGGCCCGTCGCAGGTCCGCGCCGAGCAGCAGCGCACCGCGCAGATCGGCCCCACGCAGCGCGGAACCGGACAGCCGGGCGCCCACGAGGTCGGCGCGACGGCGGTCCGGCCCGCGGAACGGTGCGCGGACCAGGCGGCTCGCCTCGGTCAGCAGGGCGTCCACCCGGCGGCGGGGCGGGTCGATGTCCAGCGGTGCGAGCTCGGCGGGCGGGAGGTCGGTGAGCGACCGCACGTCGTCGAGCGCGGCGTGGAGGTCGTCGTGCAGGGGCGCCGTCGCCGCACGGTCGGCGGCGTCCGTGAGGTGCCACAGCAGCTCGTGGAGCTGGCGCTGCACGGTGAACGCCGCGAACATCGGCCCGGCGACCTCGGGTCCCTCACGCCACGACCGGCCACCGAACGTCCCCTGGGTGACGTGCTGCCCGGCGCCGAAGCAGTCGAACACCGTGCAGCCCGGGAAGCCCCGCTCGCGGAGGTGCGCGTGGATGCCGCAGCCGTCGTCCTGCCGCAGGTGCGTGCAGGGAACCCCGCCCGGCTTGTCGAGCGCGAAGTCGGCCGAGCGCGCGAACGGCAGGGCGACGCAGCACAGGCCGACGCAGCGCGAGCAGTCCGCCCGCAGGTCGTCGAGGCGCAGCGGTGCGGGCACCGGGAGCGGTCAGTCGCCCTCGATCGCGGGCAGGATCGTCGTCGGGATCATGAACGCGAGCGTGATGCTCGCGATCGCGCCGAGGAACGTCCACGACACGGTCTCGTCGCCGCTGAACGACAGGGCGAACAGCACGAACCCGCCGACGAGGAAGACGAACGCGAAGAACGTCCCGACCACCCGGCCCGCCGACTCGCTGCTCTGCTCGTCGCGAGGCTCGATCACGGGGTACGTCATGGCGGGGCTCCTTCGTCGTCGAGGGACCGGCGGTCCTGACCACGAGTCTCGCGCGGGTCGCCGTCGGTCCGCCACCGGCGTCCACGGTGTGTCGACGCCCGGTGCGTCACACGAGCCGGCGGGCACGTGGCGCCCGGGGACCGAATCGAGGCGCGCGCGACGCCTGCGTGAGCTCGATCAGCCGGATCACCCGCTGCCGGTGACCGCGCCACGGCTCGAGCAGCTCGAGCATCCCCGCGTCGTCCGTGCGACGCCCGGTGAGCGCCCACCCGACGAGGTGCGCGAGGTGGAAGTCGCCGACGGACACCGCGTCGGCGTCGCCGAGGGCCCGCGACGCGACCTCCGCGACGGTCCACGGCCCGATGCCGCGCACGGTGAGCATCCTGCGCCGTGCCTCGTCGAGCGGCAGGTCGGCACCCGCCTGCAGCCCGCGCGCGACCGTCGCGGCCCTGCGGACGGTGCCGGAGCGCGCCTCCTCGACGCCCGCGGCCCGCCACTCCCACACCGGCAGGTCGCGCCACACGCTCGCCGTCGGCGCGACGCGCAGACCCGCCGGCGCCGGACCGGGGGCGAGCGTCCCGTGCCGGAGCACGAGCCGACGCCACGACGCCTTGGCGTCCAGACCGACGACGCGCTGCTCGAGCACCGCCGGCACGAGCTGCTCCATCACGTTGCCCGAGCGCGGGATCCGCAGCCCGGGGAGCCGGCGGTGCGCGTCGCGCACGAGCGGGTGCAGGTCGGCCCGGAAGCCGGTCGGGTCGTCGCCGGCACCCAGCAGCGCAGGCACCCCGATGAGCGCCCGGTCCGCCCCCGGCCCCCACGCGGTGACGTGCACGCCGTCCGACCGGACGCGCAGGTGCAGCGTCGCCGGGCCGTCGGCGTTCGACGTCGCGCGCCACAGCGAGCCGTCGGGCGTGGACGCCCAGGTCGGGTCGCCGCCGCCGTGCCGCAACGAGGACAGCGTCAGCCGCACGTCGAGGGGTGCGGTGGGCCGGTAGACGGTGCCGAGCGCGGGTGCGTCGACCGGCGGGGCGACGCGGTCGACGGCAGGCACCACACCACTATGCGCCCGCGCGGGGATGCCGTGAGACCACCGCACGGGCACACTGCGCCGGGTGACCATCCGGATCGGCATCTCGGGCTGGCGGTACGCGCCGTGGCGCGGCGTCTTCTACCCCCAAGGCCTGCCGCAGCGTGCGGAGCTCGAGTTCGCGTCGCACCGGCTGACGTCGATCGAGGTCAACGGGTCGTTCTACTCGCTGCAGCGCCCCGAGAGCTACCAGGCGTGGGCGGCGCAGACGCCCGACGACTTCGTGTTCTCCGTGAAGGGGCCGCGGTTCGTCACGCACATGAAGAAGCTCGCCGACGTGCGCACGCCGGTCGCGAACTTCCTGGCGAACGGCATGCTCGCGCTCGGGCCGAAGCTCGGCCCGGTGCTGTGGCAGCTGCCGCCGACGCTCGGGTTCGACGCCGACCGGCTCGCCCGTTTCTTCGACCTGCTCCCGCGCACGACGTCGGCCGCCGCGGCCCTGGCCACCGAGCACGACGAGCGCGTCGACGACCGGGCGTGGACCACGACCGACTCCGACCGCCCGCTGCGCCACGTGGTCGAGGTGCGCCATGCGACGTTCGAGACGCCCGCGTTCGTCGAGCTGCTGCGCGCGCACGACATCGGCCTCGTCGTCGCCGACACCGCGGGCCGCTGGCCGTGCCTCCACGACGTCACCTCCGACGTGGTCTATGTGCGCCTGCACGGCGACACCGAGCTCTACACGAGCGGGTACGACGACGCCGCGCTCGACCGGTGGGCCGCACGGGTGCGCGCGTGGGCGGCGGGCGACGAGCCGGTGGACGTCGAGCGGCTCCTCGGGCCCGCGGCCGCGGCGTCGTCGCGCGACGTGTTCGTGTACTTCGACAACGACGTCAAGGTGCGCGCACCGTTCGACGCGCTGGGCCTGATCGCACGGGTGCGGGACGTGGCCGGCGTGGAGGCCGTGCACGAGGGCCCGGTGCCGCCGCCCGCCGCCTGACGACGGCTCAGTGGCCGCGCAGCTTCTCGATGAGCCGCCGGTCCCGCTTGGTGGGGCGCCCCGCGCCGCGGTCGCGCTGCCCGGCGACCGCGACCTGCTCACGGGGGACGACGGCGGGGGAGCGGTCGAGGTAGCAGGCGACCGCGACGTCCGCACCGACGCGCTTCACGATGGTCCGCTGCACGATCACGATCCGCTCGCGCGCTCCGCCGCGGACGTGCACCTCGTCGCCCTGGACCACCTGCGTCGCGGGCTTGGCGCGGTCGCCGTTGACGCGCACATGGCCCGCGCGGCACGCCGCACCGGCCGCCGAACGTGTGGGGAACAGGCGGACGGCCCACGTCCACGCATCGACCCGGGCCCGGGACACCTCTGCCATCCCTCGACCCTCTCACGACGTCGAAACGCTTCACCGCCGTGTTCGCCGGGACCCGTCCCGCCACGCTCGGCGGTGGTGGGCCGCCGCCCGCCGGTCGGGCGAGGAGCCCGCCTCGTGCGCCCCGGGAGGACCCGATGACGACCCGTCCGACGACCCGCCTGATCCGAGTGCTGGCGAGCGTGGCCGGCGCGCTCGCGCTGCTCCTCGGCGGTGCGCTCGCGCTCGCCGGCCCCACGTCGGCGGCCGACCCGGTGCGCATCATGACGCTCGGCGACTCGATCACGGGCTCGCCGGGCTGCTGGCGGGCGCTGCTCTGGCAGAAGCTCCAGCAGGCCGGGCACACGAACATCGACATGGTCGGCACGCTGCCCGCGCAGGGCTGCGGCCTCCCGTACGACGGCGACAACGAGGGCCACGGCGGCTACCTCGTGACGAACGTCGCCGACCAGAACCAGCTCGTCGGGTGGCTCGCGTCGACGAAGCCCGACGTCGTCGTCATGCACTTCGGCACGAACGACGTGTGGAGCAACCGGTCGACGCAGCAGATCCTCGCGGCGTACACGACGCTCGTGCAGCAGATGCGCGCGAGCAACCCCCGCATGAAGGTGCTGGTCGCGCAGATCATCCCGGTGGCGCCGTCGTCCTGCGCCGAGTGCCCCGGCCGGACCAGCGCCCTGAACGCCGCGATCCCCGCGTGGGCCGCCGGCCTGACGACGGCCGCCTCACCGATCACGGTCGTCGACCAGTGGACCGGCTGGGTCCCCGCGACCGACACGGGCGACGGCGTGCACCCCAACGACGCGGGCACCGTGAAGATGGCCGACCGGTGGTACCCGGCGCTCGAGGCGACGCTGGACGGCACGACGCCGACGACCACGCCGACGCCCACGCCGACCACCCCGACGCCCACCCCGACGGCCAGCCCCACGTACACGATGCCGCCGGTCCCGCCGGGCACCCCCGGCTGCATCGCCACGTACACGCTGGCCAGCACCTGGCCCGGCGGGTTCGTCGCGAGCGTCCGCGTCACCGCCGTCGGCGCCCCGATCACCGGCTGGCGCGTGACGCTCTCGCTGCCGAACGGCCAGGTCGCGAACGCGTGGAGCGCGCAGCCCACGCTGACCTCGGGCGACGCCAGGCAGTTCGGCAACGCGGCGTGGAACGGCTCCCTGGCCGTCGGCCAGGCGACCGAGTTCGGCTTCCAGGGCACCGGCGACGGTCAGGCCGCCGGCGTGAACTGCTCGCCCGCCTGACATGCATACGGTGGGGCCATGCCTCCCACCACACCCCAGGTCGTCGCGATCGTCGGCGGCCACGTCGTCCCCGTCTCCAGCGCCCCGGTCCCCGGCGGCACCGTCGTCGTCACCGACGGGCGGATCACCGCCGTCGGCGCCGACGTCGCGGTGCCCGCCGGGGCCCGGGTGATCGACGCGACCGGTCGCTGGGTGCTGCCGGGGTTCGTCGAGGCCCACGGCCACGTCGGGCTGCACGAGGAGGGTGAGGGCCCCGCGGGCGACGACACGAACGAGATGGTCACGCCCAACACGGCCGGGGTCCGGGCGGTCGACGCGGTGAACATCGAGGACGAGGGGTTCCGCGACGCGCTCGTCGGCGGCATCACGTCCGTCGTCGTCAAGCCCGGGTCGGGCAACCCGATCGGCGGGCAGTCGGTCGCGATGAAGACGTGGGGCGGCCGCACGGTCGACGAGCAGGTCATCTCGGCGTCGGTCAGCGTGAAGTCGGCGCTCGGCGAGAACCCGAAGCGCGTGTACGGGCAGCGCACCCAGCTGCCGTCGACCCGGCTCGGCACCGCGTTCGTCATCCGGGAGGCGCTCACGAAGGCCCGGAACTACGCGACCGCCCGCGCCGCGGCGTCGTCCAAGGGCGAGCCGTTCGCGACCGACCTCACGCTCGAGACCCTCGCCCGCGTGCTCGACGGCGAGCTCGTGTGGGACCAGCACACGCACCGCCACGACGACATCGCCACCGCCCTGCGGCTGGCCGACGAGTTCGGCTACCGCCTCGTCGTCAACCACGGCACCGAGGCGCACAAGATCGCCGACGTGCTCGCCGAGCGCGACGTGCCTGTGGTGTTCGGGCCGCTGTTCACGAGCCGGTCGAAGGTCGAGCTGCGGGACCGGGCCATCGCGAACCTCGCGGCGCTCGCGGCCGCCGGTGTCCGGGTCGCGATCACGACGGACCACCCCGTCGTGCCGATCAACTTCCTGGTCCACCAGGCGACGCTCGCGGTCAAGGAGGGGCTGCCGCGGCAGACCGCGCTCGAGGCGCTCACGGTCAACCCGGCGGAGTTCTTCGGTCTGTCGGAGCGTGTCGGTGCGCTCGAGCCGGGGCGAGACGGCGACGTCGTCGTCTGGTCGGGCGACCCGCTCGACGTGCACTCGCGCGCCGAGCACGTGCTGATCGACGGCCGGACGGTCTACACGTGGGACGCGGAGGCGCATCGGGGGCGGGTCGTCGAGCGCACGGAGCGCTTCGCGTCCTGACCCTGCGGGCCACCGCCTGACGGACGACGTGAAGGGTTCGTCGCACCTGGTGCGACGAACCCTTCACGGTGGGACCGGGACCGTCAGCGACGCAGCTCGAGGTACTTCGCGATGAGGGCCTTGGTCGACGGATCCTGCGCGGCGAGCGCCGACGCGTCGCCCTCGACCGCGGGCGCGATCTCGGTCGCGAGCTTCTTGCCGAGCTCCACGCCCCACTGGTCGAACGAGTCGATGCCCCACACGACGCCCTGCACGAACGTGATGTGCTCATACAGAGCGATGAGCTGACCCAGCACCGACGGCGTGAGCGACGGGGCGAGGATCGACGTCGTCGGGCGGTTCCCCGAGAACACCCGCGCCGGCACGATGTCCTCCGCGGTGCCCTCGGCCCGCACCTCGTCGGCCGTCTTGCCGAACGCGAGCGCCTTCGTCTGCGCGAAGTAGTTCGCCAGGAACAGCGCGTGGACGTCGGTGTCGCCGTCCTTCAGCGGGTGCGCGGGGTTCGCCACGGCGATGAAGTCGGCCGGGATGAGCCGCGTGCCCTGGTGGATGAGCTGGTAGAACGCGTGCTGGCCGTTGGTGCCGGGCTCGCCCCAGAACACCTCGCCCGTCTGCGTGGTCACGGGCGTGCCGTCCCAGCGCACCGACTTGCCGTTCGACTCCATGGTCAGCTGCTGCAGGTACGCCGGGAACCGGTGCAGGTACTGCGCGTACGGCAGCACCGCGTGGGTGTGCGCGCCGAGGAAGTTGACGTACCAGATGTTGAGCAGCCCCATGAGCACCGGGACGTTGCTCGAGAACGGCGTGGTCGCGACGTGCTCGTCGACCGCGTGGAACCCGGCGAGGAAGTCGCGGAACCTGTCGGGACCGATCGCGATCGCGAGCGACGTGCCGATCGCGGAGTCCACCGAGTACCGGCCGCCGACCCAGTCCCAGAAGCCGAACGCGTTGGCGGGGTCGATGCCGAACGCCGCGACCTTGTCGAGCGCCGTCGAGACGGCGACGAAGTGCTTCGCGACGGCGTCCGTGCGGGCCGCGTCGTCGTCCGCGAGGTGGCCGGCCGCGGCGAGCTGCTCCCAGAGCCACGCGCGGGCGAGGCGCGCGTTCGTCAGCGTCTCCAGGGTGCCGAACGTCTTCGACGCGACGATGAACAGGGTGGTCGTCGGGTCGAGGTCCTTGACCTTCTCGGCCAGGTCGGTCGGGTCGATGTTCGACACGAAGCGGACCTCGAGGCCCTCCTGCACGTACGGCTTGAGCGCCTCGTACGCCATGACCGGGCCGAGGTCGGAGCCGCCGATGCCGATGTTGACGACCGTGCGCACCCGCTCGCCCGTCACGCCCGTCCAGGCACCCGAGCGGACCTTGTCGGCGAACGCGTAGACCTTGGCGAGGACCTCCTGCACGTCGTGGTCGACGTCCTGCCCGTCGACGACGAGCGGGGGCTGCGCACCCGCCGGGCGGCGCAGGGCCGTGTGCAGGACCGCGCGGTCCTCGGTCACGTTGATGTGGTCGCCGCGCAGCTGCGCCTGCAGGCGGTCAGCGAGCCCGACCTCGTCGGCGAGGCGCACGAGCAGGGCCAGCGTCTCGTCGGTGACGAGGTTCTTCGACAGGTCGACGTGCAGGTCGGCCAGCGTGAGGGAGAGGCGCTCCGCGCGGCCGGGGTCGGTGGCGAACCAGTCGCGCAGGTCGACGTGGAGCGTCGACTCGTGCGCGCTGAGGTCCTGCCAGGCGCTCGTGGAGGTCGCGTCGACGGGTGGCGTGGGCATGGAGACTCCCTCTGTGACGGGTGGACGGCGGCGACTGCGCGGCAGCGGGCGGCCGCGTCCAACCTAGTGCGCGCCGACAGGGGGTCGCACGGGACGTCCGGACCTGGGCAGGACCGTCCGCGCGGTGTGCCTAGGGTGTGGGCGTGTCCCGCATCCCCACCGCCGTGATCGCCGCCCTCACCCTCGTCGTCGGGTTCGCCGTCGCGCAGTCGACGGGCGTGCGCGCCCTCGGCGGGGCCGTGCTGCTCGCCGGCGTCGCGTGGTGCGCGGTCCGCGCCTGGCGGCCCGCCGGTGCCGCGCGCACGCTCGCCGTGGTCGTCATCGGCGCGGTGTGCTTCGTCGCGTCCCACCTGCTCGCGCCGTACCTGGGGGCGTGGCCGTCCGTCGTGCTCGTCGCGGCCGTGCTCGGGGTCGCGACCTGGCTGCTCGTCGACCACCGCACGAGCGGGCTGCTCGCGCAGTCCTGACGCCTACGCGTCCCCGAGGGCCGACCTGACGAGCGGCGCGACCTCGGTGCCGAGCAGCTCGATCGCGCGCAGCGACTCGCGCTGCGGCACGCCGGACAGGTCCATCTGGAACGCCTGGCGGTCGTGCCCGAGCACCGCGTGCAGCTCGACGATGTGGGACGCGACCTCCTCGGGCTCGCCGACGAAGTACGCGCCGCCGCGCGAGGCCTGCGACTCGAACGCGATCCGGTTGGGCTGGCTGAACCCGCGCTCGGAGGCGATCCGGGCCATCGACGCGCGCCAGTACGGGTAGAAGAACTCGCGTGCGGCGCGGCCGTCGTCGGCGACGAAGCCCATGCCGGCGACGGACACGAACGGACCGTCGGGCCGCGGGGAGGCGGACTCGGCGAACGCCCGCCGGTACGACTCGACGAGCGGGGCGAACGACGCCGGCCGGCCGCCGATGATCGCGTAGCTCACGGGCAGGCCGAGCACGCCGGCGCGGACGGAGGACCGGGGGCTGCCGCCGGTCGCGACGGCGATCCGCAGCCGCGGGCCGAGGCCGGGCTTGTCGAACGGGCGGGGGAGGACCACGGCGTCGTCGAGCGGCGGCCGGAACCGGCCCGACCACGTGACCCGCTCGGCGTCGTCGAGCGCGAGCAGCAGGCCGATCTTCTCGTCGTACAGGTCGTCGTAGTCGTCGAGCGACGCACCGAACAGGGGGTACGACTCGATGAACGACCCGCGCCCGGCGAGCAGCTCGACGCGGCCGCCGGAGTAGAGGTCCATCGTGGCGAACTGCTGGTAGACACGCACGGGGTCCTCGGTGGACAGCACCGTGACGGCCGACCCGACGGTGATGCGCGACGTCTGGGCGAGGCCGGCGGCGATGACGGTCGACGGCGACGAGATCGCGTAGTCGGGCCGGTGGTGCTCGCCGATCCCGACGTAGTCCAGGCCGACCTCCTCGGCCAGGCGGATCCGTTCGAGGACGTCCCGCAGCCGCTGCGCGGGGGAGGTGAGCGCGCCGCTGACCGGATCAGGGTGAATGTCGCCGAACGTGTAGAGACCCAGTTCCATGTGCGAGGCAACGAACGGCACGCCCGTGCTGTTCCTGCGAACCCGCTGGTGGGGGCGCTGAACCGGAGGGGATTCGTCCCATGAGTCAGGTGTGTGAACGGACGGTCACGATGTGATCACGGTCACCGGAGGGAGTTGACTTTGATTAATAAGGAAGTTCTACTAACAAACATGAGAGCGACGACGGCGCCGCCCGCGGGAACCGGGCGAGGAGTCGGCCGGGCACTGCGGCCGACGGGCAAGGTGCTCCCCGAGCACGCCCGGGCCCACAACCGCTCGCTCGTCCTCGGCCACCTGTTCCACGAGACCGCCGCGTCCCGCGCCGACATCGCGCGCAGCACCGGTCTGACGCGGGTCACCGTCTCCGGCCTCGTCGCCGAGCTCATCGCCGAAGGCCTCGTCGAGGAGCAGGGCCTGCGCATCGAGGGCAAGGTCGGCAAGCCCGCCACGCTCGTCGCGATGCGCACCGACGCGTTCCAGATCGTCGCCGTCGACCTCACGAGCGACTCGCGCATCCTCGGCGGCGTCCTGTCGATCGTCGGCGACGTCGTCGCCCGCCGCGAGGTCCCGCTCGACGGTCAGACGGGGGAGCGCGCGCTCGACCTGCTCGAAGGGCTCTGCCGCGACCTGCTCACGGCCGCCGACCAGCCCGTCCTCGGCATCGGCATCGCGTCGCCGGGCGTCATCGACCCCGACGGCGTCGTCGTCCAGGCGCCCAACCGCGGCTGGTACGACGTGCCGCTCGCGGCCCGGCTGAGCGAGCGCCTCGACGTGCCGGTGCACGTCGCCAACGACGCCAACACGCGCGCCCTCGGCGAGTTCACGTACGGCCGGGCCGCCGGCGGCGGCTCGATCGTCGTGATGGTCGGCGAGGGCGTCGGCGCCGGGCTCGTGGTCGACGGCGCGCTCGTGCGCGGCCGGCACCACGCCGCCGGCGAGATCGGCCACGTCACCGTCGTGGACGGCGACCCGCGCGACGAGACGCCGCTCGAGTGCGCGTGCGGCCGCGTGGGCTGCCTCGAGACCGTGCTCAGCGTGCCGGCCCTGCGACGGCGCACCCAGGGGCTCAGCCCCGAAGACTCCGACGCCGCCCTGGCGTCGGTGGGACGACTGCTCGGGATCGCACTCGCGCCCGTCGTCTCCGCGCTCGACCTCGCCGAGGTCCTGCTCTCCGGGCCCCCGGAGCTGCTGGACGGTCCTCTGCGGGAATCGGCGCTCGCCACCCTCCGCGCACGCACCATGCCAGTCATCGGGCAGGGACTGGACATGCGGATGGGTTCCCTCGACGAGGACGGGGCTCTCGCCGGTGCGGCGGTCCTCGTCCTGTCAGGCCAGCTCGGGGTCACGTGACGACCCCGAGCCGACCGACTGCAGTCGGAATCACCACCCCGGCGTCGCCGTCCGGCGAACGCCTCGCTCACGGGAGGAACCCCAACGTGAAGATCCTACGTTTCGCCGCCGTCGGCGTGGCGGCAGCACTGGCGCTGACCGCATGTTCTTCGGGCGACGACACCTCGGACCAGCCCAGTGACAACGGCACGCCCGAGGCCGCCACGATCAAGCTGTGGCTCAACGGCACCGACACGCCCCAGGCGCTGCGCGACTACCTGACGACGACGTTCGAGTCGGAGAACCCCGGCTCGAAGCTCGTCATCGAGGAGCAGGACTGGAGCGGGCTCGTCCCGCGCCTGCAGACGGCCCTCGCCTCCGAGGACCAGACCCCGGACGTCGTCGAGATCGGCAACACGCAGTCGCCGACGTTCACGTACGCCGGCGCGTTCGCGGACATCACGGGCATGTACGACGAGCTGGGCGGCGACAAGCTGCTCCCCGGCTTCGTCGAGGCCGGCAAGGCCGACGGCAAGCTCTACTCGGTGCCCTACTACTCGGGTGCCCGCGCCGTGTTCTACAACAAGGACATGTTCGCGGCCGCCGGCGTCGAGGTCCCGACCACGCTCGCCGACTTCACGACCGCCGCGCAGAAGCTCCAGACGGACACGGTGTCCGGCTTCTGGTTCCCCGGCCAGGACTGGTACAACGGCGCGGCCTGGATCTACACCAACGGCGGCGACCTGGCCACGTACGACGGTGGCGAGTGGAAGGGCGCCCTCGCGAGCGAGAAGTCGCTCAAGGGTCTCGACGAGGTCGCGACGCTGTTCAAGACGGCGACGCACGCCCCGGCCGACTCCGACTCGAACGAGCCGTGGGTGCCGTTCAACGCCGGCCAGGCCGCGATGTTCTCCGCGCCGACCTGGGCGCGCTGGAGCATCGACCTGCCCCAGTGCAACAAGGGCGTCGCGAAGGACGACAAGTCCGACGCCGCGAAGGCGCTGCTCGCCGAGCAGCAGGCGTGCAACGAGGAGCACACCGGGATCTTCCCGCTCCCCGGCCTGACCGCCGGTGAGTACGCCACGGGCTTCGCCGGTGGCTCGAACATCGCGGTCGCGGCGAAGTCGAAGCACCCCGAGCTCGCGAAGAACCTGCTCCGGATCATCTTCTCGGGCGACTTCCAGAACCAGCTCGGCCAGAACGGTCTGATCCCGGGCAACACCGAGTACGCGTCGTCGATGGGTGACGACGTCTACGCGAAGGCGGCCGTCGCGGCGGCCCTCAACGCCAAGCTCACGCCGGCGGCCGAGAACTGGGCCACCGTCGAGGGCGACCGCATCCTCGAGGACTTCTTCCAGAAGGTGGCCTCGGGTGCCGACGTGAAGCAGGCCGCGACCGACGCGGACAAGCTCATCACCGACGCGCTCAACTGATCACCGGTGGGCCGGTGACCACCGACCCACCACCTGATCCGGGTGCCGGTCGGGCTCCCCACCAGGGCAGCCCGACCGGCACCACCAGACAGGAGCTCCTCGCATGGCAGTCACGACCCTCGAGGTGCCGGGCGACGGCACCACGGCGACGCTGCGTCGCCGGCGCCCCCAACTGGGCGTCTACACCCTGCTCGTCCCGGCCAGCCTCCTCATGGCGGTCGCCCTCGGCTACCCCCTCGTCCGGCAGTTCGTCATCTCCTTCCAGGAGTACGGGCTGCGCCAGCAGTTCGGCCAGCCCGCCGAGTGGGTCGGCCTCGCGAACTACACGGACCTCCTGTCCGACCCCTACGTGTGGACGGTCATCGGCCGCTCCATCGCGTTCTGCCTGATCAACGCGGCCGTCACGATGGTGATCGGCATCGCGTTCGCGGTCCTCATGGCCCGGGTCGGCGCCGCCGCCCGCATGACGCTGCAGGTCTCCTTGCTGCTCGCGTGGGGCACCCCCGTGCTCGCCTCGATGACCGTGTGGCAGTGGCTGTTCGACTCCCAGTACGGGGCGATCAACTGGGTGCTGAGCAACGTCCTCGGCTTCGAGGGCATGGCCCACCACTCGTGGATCATCCAGCCGCTGTCCTTCTACTTCGTCGCGACCGTCATCGTCGTGTGGATGTCCGTGCCGTTCGTCGCGTTCTCCGTCTACGCGGGCCTGCTGCAGGTCCCCGAGGAGACGATGGAGGCCGCGCAGCTCGACGGCGCCTCCGCGCGCCAGCGGTTCTGGAACATCACGATGCCGATGGTCCGGCCGGTCCTGTCCGTGGTCCTGCTGCTGCAGGTCATCTGGGACCTCAAGGTCTTCACGCAGATCTACGTGCTGCAGCGGGCGGGCGCACCGACGCGCGACACCAACCTGCTCGGCACCCTCATCTACTCCTACGCCAAGGAGTTCTCCAAGGCCGGGGCCCTGGCCACGATCATGCTGGTCATCACCCTCGCGCTGACCGGGTTCTACATCCGGCAGATGCTCAAGGAGGACGAGCTGTGAGCACGCTCGCCACGGGCGCGCAGCCCGCCACCAACGCGACCGCCGACCTGCCCGTCCGCCCGACGAAGACCCGCCGCGGCGGCAGCCCTGCGTCCTCGACCGCGGGCCGTCGCGCCTGGGGCGTCGTCGCGGTGCTCATCGCCGTCGTCTGGGTGTTCCCGATCTACTGGATGATCAACAGCGCGTTCCTGCCGCTCAACAAGCTGCAGGCGCCCGACCCCACGTTCCTGCCGCTGGGCGGGACCATGTCGAACTTCCGCCAGGTGTGGGCCGACCCGTCGTTCTGGGCCGCGATGCGGATCTCGCTTTCCGTCGTCGTGGTCGTGCTGGTCGCCGCGCTGATCTTCGCGTTCCTCGCGGCGCTCGCCGTCAGCCGGTTCCGGTTCCGCGGCCGCAAGGCGTTCATCCTCACGATCCTCGTCGTGCAGATGATCCCCGCGGAGGGCCTGTTCATCTCGCAGTTCCAGATGCTCGACGGCTGGCACCTCGTCAACCGCGTCGCCGGTCTGGCGCTCGTGTACGTCGCTGCGATCCTGCCGTTCACGATCTGGATGCTGCGCGGGTTCGTGCAGGGCGTGCCGATCGAGCTCGAGGAGGCCGGCATGGTCGACGGCCTCTCGCGCACCGGCGCGTTCTTCCGCATCACGTTCCCGCTGCTCGCACCGGGCCTCGTGGCCGCGGGCGTCTACGGGTTCCTGCAGGCGTGGAATGAGTACACCCTCGCCCTCGTCGTCATGACCGACCCGTCCCAGCGCACGCTGCCGCTGTGGCTGCAGGGCCTCGTCGAGGCCAACCGGGCCACCGACTGGGGCGTCGTCATGGCCGGCGCCGCGCTCATCGCGATCCCGGTCATCGCGTTCTTCCTGTTCGTGCAGAACAAGATGACCTCGGGCCTGGTCGCCGGAGCGGTGAAGGGCTGACGTGGCAACCGAGCAGAGGCTGACGGTCGGGCTCGACGTCGGCGGCACCAAGGTGCTGGGCGTCGTCGTCGACGCCCAGGGGTACGTCCGTCACGAGATCCTCGCGAAGACGGTCCCCGGCGCCGCCGGCGTCGTGGCCGGGGCGGTCACCGCGGTCGAGACCCTCGCGGCCCGGGCGGGCGTCGGGGTCGGCGACCTCGACGGCGTCGGCATCGGCCTGCCGGGCATGGTGCACGCGGGCGACGGCACGGTCGAGCACGCGGTGAACCTCGGCATCGAGGAGCGCACGCCGCTCGCGGCGATGCTCGCCGAGGCGCTCGGCGGCGTGGTCCCGGTGCGCGTCGAGAACGACCTCAACGTCGCCGTCCTCGGATCGGCGCACGCGCTCGGGCCGCAGGCGCAGGACATCGGCTTCCTCGCGCTCGGCACCGGCGTCGCCGCGGGCCTGCTGCTGGACGGGCGGCTGCGGCGCGGCGCCCGGGGCGCGGCGGGGGAGATCGGGCACCTGACGCTCGTGCCCGGCGGCCTGCCGTGCAAGTGCGGCCAGCTCGGCTGCCTCGAGCAGTACGCGTCGGGCTCCGCGCTCGACGCCGCGTGGCCGAGCCGCCAGGGCATGCCCGCGCCTGCGGAGCTGTTCGCCGCGGCTGAGGCGGGCGACCCGGACGCCGTCGCGCTGCGGGACCAGTTCGCGTGGGCCGTCGCGTCGGCGGTGCGGATGCTCATCCTCACGTGCGACGTGCAGCACGTCGTGATCGGCGGTGGTGTGAGCTCGCTCGGCGAGCCCCTGCTGCGCGTGGTGCGCGGCGAGCTCGACCGCGAGGCGCAGTCGTCGCCGTTCCTGCGGACCGTGCAGCTGTCGGAACGTGTCACGCTGACCCCGGTCGGTGTGCCCGTGGGGGCCTTGGGCGCCGCGATCGTCGCCAGGGGAGGCCAGCCGTGACGGCGGCCGGAACAGCTGAGGAAGGACACGTCTGATGGAGGTCGTCATCGCCCCCGCCGAGCAGCTCGCGCGGCTCGCGGCCGACACGATCGAACGGCTGCTGCGGGCGCGCCCCGACGCCGTGCTCGGGCTCGCGACGGGCTCGAGCCCGCTGGCCGTGTACGACGAGCTCGCCCGGCGGCACGCCGAGGCCGACCTGTCGTTCGCGCGCGCCCGTGCGTTCATGCTCGACGAGTACGTCGGCCTCCCGGCCGACCACCCGGAGCGGTACCGGAACGTCATCGAGAAGGAGATCGCCTCGCGCGTGGACTTCGCGCCCGGTGCCGTCCAGGGCCCCGACGGGCTCGCGGACGACGTGGTCGGGGCGTGCGCGGCGTACGAGCAGGCCATCGTGGACGCCGGCGGCGTCGACCTGCAGATCCTCGGCATCGGCACCGACGGGCACGTCGCGTTCAACGAGCCCGGCTCGTCGCTCGCGTCGCGGACGCGCATCAAGACGCTCACGCGCCAGACCCGCGAGGACAACGCGAGGTTCTTCGGCGGCGACCTCGACCAGGTGCCGACGCACTGCCTGACGCAGGGGCTCGCGACGATCATGTCCGCGCGGCACCTGGTGCTGCTCGCCACCGGGCGCGGCAAGGCGGAGGCGGTGCATCAGCTCGCCGAGGGCCCCGTGAGCGCCATGTGGCCCGCGACGATCCTGCAGCACCACCCGCACGTCACGGTGCTCGTGGACGACGCGGCGGCGAGCCGGCTCCAGCTCGCCGACTACTACCGCGAGACGTTCGCCGCCAAGCCGGACTGGCAGGGCCTGTAGGCGTGCCGGGCCGCCGTCCGGGACGGTCGACGCGGCCCGGACGAACCCTGGTCGCGTCGGACCCCCGACGTACACTCGTCGGCATGAGTGAGCCCTTGCCGCCGAGCACCGGACCCGACGACCCGTTCGGCCCGGACCAGGGCACCTCGACGAGCGTCCTGGAGCGCCAGGAGACCCACGAGCAGGTCGAGCCGGGAGACCACGAGCGCTTCGCGCACTACGTGCGCAAGGAGAAGATCATGGAGTCGGCCCTCAGCGGCCGACCCGTCGTGGCGCTGTGCGGGAAGGTCTGGGTGCCGGGTCGCGACCCCAACAAGTTCCCGGTCTGCCCCGTGTGCAAGGAGATCTACGAGGGGCTGCGCGAGCCGCAGGACGGCGAGGGCGCCGGCGGTGAGTCGGGCGGCTCCGGCGGGTCCGGAGGCTCCGGCGGTCGCCGCTGGGGCTTCGGCCGCGGCTCGTCGGCCAAGTGACGGCCACCCCGCGCCCGTCCTCCCTCAGCTCGAGCCACGCGTCGACGTCGGCGGCCTCCCACCTGCCGCCGGCGTTCCCCGCGCGTGCGCCGTGGGGGACCGCGGGCAAGCTGCGTGCGTGGCAGGCCGAGGCGCTCGAGCTGTACCGGACGCGTGAGCCGCGCGACTTCCTCGCGGTCGCGACGCCGGGCGCCGGCAAGACGACGTTCGCCCTGCGGATCGCGACCGAGCTGCTCGAGGCCCGGGTGGTCCGGCGCGTCACGGTCGTGGCGCCCACCGAGCACCTCAAGCGGCAGTGGGCGGACGCCGCCGCACGGGTCGGCATCACGCTCGACCCCAACTTCAGCAACGCGCAAGGTCGGCACGGGCACGGGTTCGACGGCGTCGCGCTGACGTACGCGCAGGTCGCGAGCAAGCCCGCCCTGCACGCCGCGCGCACGACGGCGGCGCCGACGCTCGTCATCCTCGACGAGGTGCACCACGGCGGCGACGCGCTGTCGTGGGGCGACGCGGTGCGGGAGGCGTTCGAGGACGCGACCCGCCGGCTGGCCCTCACGGGCACGCCGTTCCGCTCCGACACGGCCGCGATCCCGTTCGTGCAGTACGCGCCCGACCGCGAGGGCATCCGCCGCAGCCTCGCCGACTACACGTACGGCTACGGCGACGCGCTGCGCGACCACGTCGTGCGGCCGGTGATCTTCCTGTCGTACTCGGGGTCCATGCGGTGGCGGACGAAGGCGGGTGACGAGGTCAGCGCCCGGCTCGGCGAGCCGCTCACGAAGGACATGACGTCGCAGGCGTGGCGCACGGCGCTCGACCCGAACGGTGAGTGGATCCCGAGCGTCCTGGCAGCGGCGGACCGCCGGCTGACCGAGGTCCGGCGTGCGGTGCCCGACGCGGGCGCCATGATCATCGCGACCGACCAGACGGACGCGCGCGCGTACGCGGGGCACCTCGCGCGCCTCACGGGCGAGTCGCCGACGGTCGTGCTGTCCGACGACGACGGCGCGAGCGACCGGATCGACGAGTTCTCCGCGGGTGACTCGCGCTGGCTGGTCGCCGTGCGCATGGTGTCGGAGGGCGTCGACGTGCCCCGGCTCGCGGTCGGCGTGTACGCGACTAGCACGGCGACGCCGTTGTTCTTCGCGCAGGCCGTCGGGCGGTTCGTGCGGGCCCGCAAGCGCGGCGAGACCGCGTCGGTGTTCCTGCCGTCCGTGCCGCAGCTGCTCGTGCTCGCGAACAGCATGGAGGTCGAGCGGGACCACGCACTCGACCGGCCGAAGACGGCCGAGGAGAACGGCCTCGAGTACAACCCGGAGGACGCGCTGCTCGCGGCGGCGAACTCCGAGCGCAACGGACCGGACGCTCTCGGTCCGGACGGCAAGCAGGGCGCCTTCGAGGCGCTCGAGGCGCAGGCGTCGTTCGACCGCGTGCTGTTCGACGGCGGCGAGTTCGGGACGGGTGCCGAGGTCGGCTCGGAGGAGGAGCTCGACTTCCTCGGCCTACCGGGTCTGCTGGACGCCGACCAGGTGTCCGCGCTGCTGCGGCAGCGGCAGGCCGAGCAGCAGAGCGGCAAGCGTCGTGCGGCTTCCCAGGCGGCCGCGGCCGAGCTGGCGGCGATGGACCACCGCAAGCAGGCCGAGCTGCGCAAGGAGCTCGCGCAGCTCGTCGGGGCGTGGTCGCGGCGGTCGGGGCAGCCGCACGGGTCGGTGCACAACGAGCTGCGTCGGCGGTGCGGCGGTCCGGAGGTCGCGCTGGCCGACCCCGAGCAGCTGACAGCGCGCGTCGAGATGCTGCGGGGCTGGTTCGTCGGCAAGCGCTGAGGCGGGCGGTCGGCAGGACGGCGCCGTCCAGGCCGGTCCATGAGGACCTTCTCATGCACTCGGGCAGGTCGGGCACAACCCCCGTCTCGCCATTTGGACACGGTCGAGGATCAATATCCGCGCAGGTCAGCGCCCTGGACGCGCGACCACATAGCACCGGCGGGCCCGCGCGCAACTTCGCCTCTCGACGTGCCGAGCGCGCGCCGCGCTGCCAACCTCGTGCCGTGCCCCATCGGCCCCGGGTCCCCCCGGACGCCGTCTCGGTGACCATGCAGAAAGAGGTCAACCCATGCCCGCCTGGCTCATCCTCATCCTCGTCGGCGTCGTGCTCCTCGTGCTCGGGGTCGCGACGAACATCGGTTCGTTCCTCATCTGGATCGGCGTGATCGTGCTCGTCGTCAGCCTGATCCTCGGGCTCGTCGGCCGCGGCCGAAGCCGGGTCTGACCGGGCCGCCGCCGGGACAGCACCCCCCTGACTGTCCCGGCGTGCGGCCTGGTCCCGACGCTGCGGGCGCCCCCTAGTCGCCCAGCAGCAGCGTCCCGGTCGGCACCGCGGCCTCGTCGGCCGACAGCCGCCGCGCCCCCCGCGGCAGCTCGTCCCGCGAGGCGCGGTGCCGATCGCGCGCCCGGGCCACGCCGGACGGCCCCGTCCAGCCCTGGTCCACGACGCCGTCCGCGACGAGCGGCACGTGCAGGGCGCGCAGCTCCTCCCCGCCGGACGTCCACCCGCGGACCCGCTCGTCGGGTCCCGTGACCAGGACCTCCTCGACGGCCCGCCCGTCGCCGTCCCGCCGCCGCGCCGCCGCCTTGCGGCCCCCGACGCTCGTCTTCGACCGGGACGCCTTCGCGACCGGCTCGAGCGCCCCGTCGGCTCCCTCGCGCGCGACGAGCTTGTAGACCATCCCGCACGTCGGGGCGCCCGACCCCGTGACGACCGACGTGCCCACCCCGTACGAGTCGACCGGAGCCGCGGCCAGCGCGGCGATCGCGTACTCGTCCAGGTCGGACGTCACCGTGATCTTCGTCCGGTGCGCGCCCGCCGCGTCCAGCTGCGCCCGGACCTCCTGCGCGAGCACGCCGAGGTCGCCCGAGTCGAGCCGGACGGCCCCCAGCCCCGTGCCGGCGACCGCGAGCGCGTTCTCGACACCCCGCCGCACGTCGTAGGTGTCGACCAGCAGCGTCGTCCCGGTGCCTAGCGCGTCGACCTGCGCGGCGAACGCGCTGCGCTCGTCGTCGTGCAGGAGCGTGAACGCGTGGGCGGCCGTCCCGATCGTCGTGAGGCCGTACCGCCGGCCGGCCTCGAGGTTCGACGTGCCCGCGAACCCGGCGACGACGGCGGCACGCGCGGCCGCGACGGCCGCCTCCTCGTGCGCGCGTCTCGACCCCATCTCGAGGCACGGCCGGTCGACGGCGGCGCTCGTCATGCGGGACGCCGCGGAGGCGACGGCGGAGTCGTAGTTGAGCACCGACAGCACGAGCGTCTCGAGCAGCACGGCCTCCGCGAACGTCCCCTCGACGACGAGCACGGGCGACGACGGGAAGAACACCTCGCCCTCGGCGTACCCGACCATCGAGCCGGTGAACCTGTACCCGGCCAGGAAGTCGAGGGTCGCGTCGTCGACGACCCGCGCCTCGGCGAGCCAGTCGAGCTCGGCCGTCGAGAACCGGAACGACTCCAGCAGCTCCAGGAGCCGGCCCGTGCCGGCCAGCACCCCGTACCGACGGCCCGGCGGGAGCCGCCGCGTGAACACCTCGAACACGCACCGCCGGTCCGCGGTGCCGTCCCGCAGGGCCGCCTCCACCATCGTGAGCTCGTAGCGGTCCGTGAGGAGCGCGCTGCTCCTGGCCTGCTCGTTCATAGTCGCCAACGTAGGGGCGCGGCCCGGGGTGCGCACGCACGTGCGCCGAGCGGAACGACGTGGCCGGACGCACCTACAGTGGTGGGCGTGCCAGTGCAGACCGCACCCGACGAACGGGTCGAGACCGTCGAGGAGACCTCGCTCGGCGACCCGTGGGTCACGATCGTCTGGAACGACCCCGTGAACCTCATGAGCTACGTGACGTACGTGTTCGAGACGTACTTCGGCCACCCGCACGCGACCGCCGAGAAGCTCATGCGGCAGGTCCACGAGGAGGGTCGCGCGGTCGTGTCGACGGGCCTGCTCGAGTCCATGGAGGTCGACGTGCAGGCGATGCATGGGTTCGGCCTGTGGGCGACGCTGCAGCGCAGCGGGCAGTGATGCACGGGTTCAAGGCCCGGCAGGGCCGGTTCGTGGCGCGCGTCGACGAGGGCGAGCGGGCGGTCGTGGCGTCCGTCGTCGCGGACGTCCTCGAGCTGCTCGGTGCTCCGCGCCCCGGCGAGGAGCCCATCGCCGCCGACCGGGCGGCGACCGCGACCGGGCCCGACGAGCCGAGCGACCTGCCGCACCTGCGGACCGACACGCCCGCGCCGCCCGACGACCCGGCCGTCATGCGCCTCCTGCCCGACGCCTCGCGCGACGACCCGTCGCTCGCCGCGGAGTTCCGCCGGCTCACCGAGGACGACCTGCGTGCGCAGAAGATCGACCGCCTGGAGCGTCTGTGGCAGTCGCTCACGGCGCCGGGCGGCGGCCGGCGGCACGACGAGCTCGTCGTGGCGGCCCAGGACGCACCCGCGTTCGCCGCCGCCCTCACCGACGTGCGCTTGGTGCTCGCGGAACGCCTCGACGTCCACACCGACGCCGAGGCCGACGCGATGTACGCCGTGCTCGGCGAGCCGCCGCCGTCGTCGCCCGCCGCGCGGGGCGACCACGAGACGCGCCGCTACCTCGTGTCGGTGTACGGCGCGCTCACCTGGCTGCAGGAGTCGCTCGTCGTCCTCATGCTCGCGGACGCCCGCCGCCGACACCCGGACACCTCCGCCGGGACCGACGGCACGGGCGACGTCGCCGGCAGCGGTTAGGCTCGGCGGCGTGAACGACGCCCCCATCGGCATCTTCGACTCCGGCGTCGGTGGTCTCACCGTGGCGCGTGCGGTCCTGGACCAGCTGCCGCACGAGTCGACGCTCTACATCGGTGACACGCTCAACACCCCGTACGGCAGCAAGCCGCTCGCGGCCGTCCGTGCGCATGCGCTCGAGGTCATGGACGACCTCGTCGACGCAGGCGTGAAGCTGCTCGTCATCGCGTGCAACACCGCGTCGTCGGCGATGCTGCGCGACGCGCGCGAGCGGTACACGCTGCGCCGCGGGATCCCCGTGGTGGAGGTGATCCTGCCCGCCGCGCGTCGGGCCGTCGCCGCGACGCGCTCCGGCCGCATCGGCGTCATCGCGACGAAGTCGACGGTCGAGAGCCGGTCGTACGACGACGCGTTCGCGGTCGCCCCGGGCATCGAGCTCACGACGCAGGCCTGCCCGCGGTTCGTCGAGTACGTCGAGAAGGGCATCACGTCCGGCCCCGACGTGCTCGCGCTCGCCCGCGAGTACCTCGAGCCCGTGCGGGCCGCGGGTGTCGACACGCTCGTGCTCGGCTGTACCCACTACCCGC
Source organism: Cellulomonas sp. (assembly GCF_017744555.1). Taxonomy (GTDB): domain Bacteria; phylum Actinomycetota; class Actinomycetes; order Actinomycetales; family Cellulomonadaceae; genus Cellulomonas. The sequence goes on from NZ_JAGIBD010000011.1 coordinate 67,291, forward strand.
TGCTCACCGGGGCGATCTCGTACGTCATGGGGGAGGAGGTCACGCTCGTGTCGAGCGCCGAGGAGACCGCGAAGGACGTCTACCGCACGCTCGTCGCGCACCAGCTGGAGCGCGACCCCGCAGCCGGGCCCCCGACCCACCGGTTCCTCGCGACGGGCGACCCCGACGCGTTCCACGCGCTCGCGCGCCGGTTCCTCGGTCCCGAGGTCGGCGCGGTCGAACCCGCCGGGTCGCTGCGATGAGGCTCGTCGTGCTCGGCTGCGCGGGGTCGTTCCCCGGTCCGGACTCCGCGTCCTCCGGGTACCTCGTGCAGGCGGACGACGCGTCGGGTCGGACGTGGACGGTGCTGCTGGACCTCGGCAACGGCGCGCTCGGCCCGCTGCAGCGTTACGGCGACCCGACCGCGCTCGACGCCATCGGGCTGTCCCACCTGCACGCCGACCACATCGCCGACATGATCGTGCTCAACGTGCTGCGCCGGTACCGCCCCGAAGGGCCGTGCGAGCCGGTCGCCGTGTACGGCCCCGCGGGCACCGCCGAGCGGCTCGCGACCATGGCCGGCAAGGACCCCGCGACCGACGTCGGCGGCCAGTTCGACGTGCGGCAGTGGGACCCGTCCGCGCCCGTCGTCGTCGGGCCGCTGACCTTGACCCCCGTGCCCGTCGAGCACCCCCTGCCGGCCTACGGCGTCCGGGTGACCGGGCCGTCCGACGGGGACCCGTCGCGCACCGTCACGCTCGCGTACAGCGGCGACACCGACGAGTGCCCCGGGCTCGACGCGCTCGCCACCGGCGCCGACCTGCTGCTGTGCGAGGCCGCGTACGTCGAGGGCCGCGACGACGCGTGGCACGGCATCCACCTCACCGGGCGGCGGGCCGGCCAGGCCGCGGCCCGCGGGGCGGCCGGGCGGCTCGTGCTCACGCACATCCCCGCGTGGAACGACCCGTCCGTGGCGGTCACGGAGGCGCGGGGTGCGTACGACGGGCCCGTCGAGCTCGCCGTGCCGGGCGCCGTGCACGTGCTCTGACCGACCTGGACCGCGAGCCGGGCTGTCGGCCCCCGCGGTTAGGCTCGTCCGCATGACTGCCACCACCCCCGTGCTGCGCGCCGACGGTCGTCGGCCCGACGAGCTGCGCCCCGTGACGATCACCCGCCGGTTCCTCGAGGCGGGGGAGGGCAGCGTGCTCGTCGAGTTCGGCGGCACCAAGGTGCTGTGCGTCGCGTCGTTCACCGAGGGCGTGCCGCGCTGGCGCAAGGGGTCGGGCGAGGGCTGGGTGACCGCCGAGTACTCGATGCTGCCGCGGGCCACGTCGAGCCGGTCGGACCGCGAGTCGATCAAGGGCCGCGTGGGTGGCCGGACGCACGAGATCTCCCGCCTGGTCGGTCGCTCGCTGCGCGCGATCATCGACGTCGCGCAGCTCGGCGAGAACACGATCGTGCTGGACTGCGACGTGCTGCAGGCCGACGGCGGCACGCGCACCGCGGCGATCACGGGCGCGTACGTGGCGCTCGCGGACGCGGTCGCGTGGGCCACCGAGAAGCGCCTCGTGCCGAAGGGGCGCACCGTCCTCAAGGACTCCGTCGCGGCGGTGAGCGTCGGCATCATCGACGGCGTCCCCATGCTCGACCTGCCGTACGTCGAGGACGTGCGCGCCGAGACGGACATGAACGTCGTCGTCACCGGGTCGGGTGCCTTCGTCGAGGTGCAGGGCACGGCCGAGCACGCGCCGTTCGACCGGGCCGAGCTCGACGTGCTGCTCGACCTCGCCGTTGCCGGGACCGACCGGCTCGCCGCCATCCAGGCCGCGGTGCTCGCCGCGCCGCCCGCGGACGGCTCGGCGACGCGCGTCACGCTCGCGTGAGCGCCGCCGTGACCGTGCCCGCCGGCGTGCGGCTCGTCCTCGCGACCCACAACGCCCACAAGGTCGGCGAGCTGCGCGCCATCCTCGCGCCCGCACTGCCCGGACTCGACGCGGCGGCCGTGGTCGGCGCGCGCGACGTGGGCGCGCCCGAGCCGGTCGAGGACGGCGTGACGTTCGCCGAGAACGCGCTCATCAAGGCGCGTGCGCTGGCCGCCTTCACGGGCCTGCCCGCGGTGGCGGACGACTCGGGGCTCAGCGTCGACGTGCTCGGCGGCGCGCCCGGCATCTTCTCGGCGCGGTGGGCGGGGCGGCACGGCGACGACCAGGCGAACCTCGACCTGCTGCTCGCGCAGCTCGCCGACATCGCCCCCGAGCACCGGGGCGCGCGGTTCGTGTGCGCGGCGGCGCTCGTGACGCCCGACGGGTTCGAGCACGTCGAGACGGGCGCGCTCGTCGGGACGCTCGCGACGAGCCCGCGCGGTGCGCACGGCTTCGGGTACGACCCGGTGCTCGTGCCGCTCGGCGAGTCCCGGACGTGCGCGGAGCTGGCCCCCGAGGAGAAGAACGCGATCAGCCACCGCGGGCAGGCGTTCCGCGCGCTCGTGCCGGCGGTGGTGCGGGCGCTCGGCGGATGACGGCTCGTGGCTGACGCGGGCGCGGCGGACGTCCAGCTGGTCGCCGATGGTGTGACGTTCGGCTATCCGGGGCACCCCGTGCTCGACGCGGTCGACCTGGTCGTGTCGGCCGGGGACAGGATCGGCCTGGTCGGCGAGAACGGCGCGGGCAAGACGACGCTGCTCAAGGTGCTCGCGGGCGACCTCGTGCCGTCGCGGGGCAGCGTGCGGCGGGTCGGGTCCCTCGCGGTCGTCGACCAGGAGCTCGACGTCAGCGGGGACGAGACGATCGGGTCGATGGTCGCGGGTGCGCTGTCGACGGTCCGGGCGGCGTCCGAGGCGCTCGCCTCCGCGGTCGACGAGTTCGACCACGAGTCCGGGGACCTCGCCGCGCTCGGTGCCGCGATGCACCGCTACGAGCACCTGGCCGCCTGGGACGCCGACCGGCGGATCGACGAGGCGCTGACCCGGTTCGGCGCCCCGCGCGACCACGACCGCCGGCTCGCGGAGCTCAGCGTGGGGGAGCGGTACCGCGTCCGGCTCGCGTGCAGGCTGGGGGAGCGGGCGGACCTGCTGTTGCTCGACGAGCCGACGAACCACCTCGACGCTGCGGGCATCGAGCACCTCACCGTGCAGCTGCAGCGCTGGCCGGGCGCGCTCGTCATCGTCACGCACGACCGCCGGCTGCTCGACGACGTCATGACCGCGATCCTCGACCTCGACCCGGCGATGGACGGCCGCCCCGCGCTGTACGGGGCGACGCGCTACGCCGACTACCGGTTCGCGAAGGACCAGATGCTGCGCCGCTGGCGGGCCCGCTACCGCGCGGAGCGCAAGCGTGCGCTGCAGCTCGCCGAGCGGCTCGACCAGGCGTACGAGGGGCTGTCCGACGAGTGGCGACCGCCGAAGGGGTCGAACGCGCACCGCCGGGCCACGCGTGCGCGGATCCACGTGAAGGCCGCGGACCGGCTCGTCGAGCGCCTCGAGGCCCAGGCCGTCGAGGTGCCCGTGCCGCCGCTCGCGCTCTCGTTCCCGGACCTGCCGTCGATCCCGCGGCACGCAGGCGTGCAGGACCCGGACCGTCCGTCGCGCGACGACGACCCGGACACGGCTGCGCCGCAGGTCAGGGGCCCGCTGCTGGAGGTGCGGGCGCCACGTGTCGGGACGCGGCTCGACCTGCCCGGGGTCCGGATCGACGTGCCGCCGTGCGGGCGGTTGCTCGTGACCGGGCCGAACGGCTCGGGCAAGTCGACGCTCGTCGCGGCGCTCGCCGGGCGCCTGCCCCTCGACCGCGGCACGCGGACGCTCGCGGCGGGCGTGCGGCTCGGCGTGCTGATGCAGGAGGGACCGACGGAGCACGCTCGCGACGCGGGACGGATGGACCCCGACGCGCCCGAGAACCTCGCGCGGGCGCTCTCGAGCAGCCCCGGGGTCGCACCGCCGGTGTCTGCCTTCGACGCGTACGCCCGTCACGCGCTCGACCTGCTCCACGGCGGTCTGCTCGACCCCGACGAGCTCGTCCCCGTCGCGGCGCTCGGCCTGCTCACGGAGGAGGACCTCGACCGGCCCCTGCGCGACCTGTCCGTGGGTCAGCGACGACGGTTCGACCTGGCGTGTGCGCTGCTGGCCGCGCCGCACGTGCTGATCCTCGACGAACCGACGAACCACCTGTCGGTTGGGCTGGTCGACGAGCTCACGGAGGCGCTCCGGCTCACGTCCGCGGCCGTCGTCGTCGCGACGCACGACCGCAAGATGCGCGCCGACCTGGCCGACTGGCCGGAGCTGACGCTCGCCTGAAGGCAGGTCAGGGCAGCCGGCCGACGTGCCCCATCGCCTGCCGGAGCAGCAGGCCCTGGCCGCCGTTCATCTCGACCTGGACCTGCTCGGCGCAGGCCTCCTCGGGCGTCATCCACGCGAGGTCGATGGCGTCCTGCTGCGGCCGGCAGTCGCCGAGCACGGGCACCACGTACGCGAGCGAGACGGCGTGCTGGCGCGGGTCGTGGTACGGGGTGACGCCGGGGGTCGGGAAGTACTCGGCGACGGTGAACGGCTGCGGCGACGAAGGGATCTGGGGGAGCGCGACGGGTCCGAGGTCCTTCTCGACGTGCCGGACGAGCGCATCGCGGACCCGCTCGTGGTACATGACGCGCCCGGAGACCAGCGCGCGGGACATGACGCCCTCGGGCGTCACGCGCAGCAGCAGCCCGACGGCGACCACGTCGCCCGAGTCGTCGACGCGGACGGGCACGGCGTCCACGTACAGGATCGGGAGCTGGCGCCGCACGGCGCCGATCTGCTCGGGGCTGAGCCAGCCGGCGGGACGCTCGGGGCCGGAGGGGAAGTCGGCGGTCTCGGTCACCGTGCAGTTCTACCCCGCACCCGGCGCGCGCCGGTAACGGGCGCGCGGGCGAGCCAGGGGAATAGTCACGGGCGGCGTGACGCTCTACCACGCGACACTCATCACGGGAGGTATGACGTGGCCACCACGACCCTGACCGCCGAGACCATCGGTCAGACCATCAAGGACAACGAGATCGTGCTCGTCGACTTCTGGGCGGAGTGGTGCGGTCCGTGCCAGCGCTTCGGCCCGGTGTTCGAGGCGTCCTCGCAGGAGCACCCCGACGTCGTGCACGCCAAGGTCGACACCGAGGCGGAGCAGGCGCTCGCGCAGGAGCTGCAGATCTTCTCGATCCCGACCCTGATGGCGTTCCGCGACGGCATCCTCGTGTTCAACCAGGCCGGTGCGCTGCCCGCGCCCGCGCTGGAGCAGGTCGTCAACGCCGTCAAGGGTCTGGACATGGACGAGGTGCGCGAGAAGATCGCCGCCTCCACGTCCGAGTAGCGCTCGGGCGTTTGACACGAGTCACCTCCAAAGGGAGCCGGTCGTTCACACGAGTCACCGGCTCCCTTTGTGTTGAGTTTGCATAAACTTCACACACGTGGTTAACGTGGCTGTGATCTCCCTCACAGCAGCACGTCCAATGGGGGCCGTGCGGGGGGAGGTCCGCGGAGGCAGACCGCGTCGGCGTGGTCTCCGCGACTTCGCAGCTCGCCGCCGCCCTCACCGCCGAGACGGTCGCCGCTGCCCTTTGGGGGCCACTCACCATGCAACCTGCGCCACGGACGTCCCGTCCGCTCGCCCTGTTCGTCGCCCTGATCGCCTCGGTCGCGCTCGCCCTCACGGCGGCACCCGCGGCGTGGGGGTCGGTCTCACGCGCCGCGGCCGTGCAGACCGCCGCCACCGTCCCCGTCGGCCAGGGCGGGTACGTCGCGACACCCGTCGGGCCCACGCCCGAGGGGTGCGACGCGATCGAGACGGACCCGCGATCCTCCCTGACCGCGGACGCCCCACAAGGCGCGCTCCCGACGAACGACTGGTGGTCGTCGCTGCTGTACAAGCGGCTCGACTGCCGCTGGAGCCAGCCGCTGCACGCGCACCCGGTGTCGTACCTGCCGTCGGCGGGCGGGCTCGGGTTGTCGTCGACCCGCGTGCCGGTCGTCGGGGGAACCCCCGGCGGGGTCGGTGAGTTCCACTACCCGTACTCGCAGGACGTCCTCGTGGGCGTCGCGGGCCTGGACGCACCCGAGGTCAAGGTCGCGGGCTGGAGCGACTGGACGGTCACACCGTCGTGGACGGACGGGACCCGCTCGCTCACCGCGACCATCGGGCACGGTCTGCCCTTCAGCTGGTACCACGTGAGCGGTGGTGCGGCGACGCTGAGCACCAGCGGGGCCGCCGTCTGGCTCAAGGACGGACCGACGGTGGGGTTCACCGCAGGCGGCCACGACTACGTGGCGTACGCGCCCACCGGGTCGACGTGGACCGTGCAGGGCGGCACGCTGACCAGCACGCTCGCCGGCAAGGGCTACCTGTCGGTCGCGTCGCTCACCACCGGCGCGTCGAGCACCGACGCGGACCGGGTCGCGCAGGCGACGGCGTTCGCGCCGTACGCGTACGCGGAGGTCACGGGCACCCGGGCCACCTACACCTACGACGAGTCCGCGTCCGTGGTCCGTACCACGTACGCACTCACGACCGAGGCGAACGAGGGCTCCGCGAAGGGCACCGTCGTCGCGCTCTACCCGCACCAGCAGCAGTACGTCACGAACGCGGGTGGCGGCAGCAAGCTCTCGTCGACGTACGTCTCCCCGCGCGGTCCGATGACGGCGTACGTGGGGTCGCAGTCGTTCACGACCGCGACGCCGTTCACCGGCGTCCTGCCCGAGATCCCCGCGGTGGCGACGAGCACCGGCTCGCTGCGCGCCCGGCTCGACGACCTGCTCGCCGCCGAGAACCCCGACAGCCTGGGCGCGCTCAAGGCCGACACCTACTGGACGGGCAAGGCCCTCGGCCGCGCGACGCGCATCGTCGAGATCGCCGACCAGCTCGGTGACACGGACGTGCGCGACCGCACGCTCGCGACCATCAAGGCCACGCTCACCGACTGGTTCACCGCGACGCCCGGCAAGACGGAGCAGGTGTTCGCGTACGACGCGGACTGGGGCACGCTCATCGGCTACCCCGCCTCCTACGGCTCCGACACCGAGCTCAACGACCACCACTTCCACTACGGCTACTTCGTGGTGGCCGCCGCGACGCTCGCGCGGTTCGACCCCGAGTGGGCCGCGAAGGACGCGTACGGCGGGATGGTCGACACGCTCGTGCGCGACGCCAACAGCTACGACCGCACCGAGACGCGGTTCCCGTACCTGCGTGACTTCGACATCTACGCCGGCCACGACTGGGCGTCGGGGCACGGCGCGTTCGACGCCGGCAACAACCAGGAGTCCAGCTCCGAGGGCATGAACTTCGCCGCCGGGCTCGTCGAGTGGGGCGAGGCGACCGGCAACACGACCGTCCGCGACGCAGGCGCGTACCTGTACGCGACGCAGGCCGCCGCGATCCAGGATTACTGGTTCGACGGGTCGGGTGCCATGCCGCAGGGCTTCGGCCACTCCACGGTCGGGATGGTGTGGGGTGACGGCGCCGCGTACGCCACGTGGTTCAGCGGCGAGCCGGAGATGATCCAGGGCATCAACACGTTGCCGGTCACCGGCGGCCACCTGTACCTCGGCCTGCGGCCCGACGACGTCGAGGCCAACTACGCCGAGCTCGTCAAGGCCAACGGCGGTCAGCCGTCCGTGTGGCAGGACATCCTGTGGAGCTACCTCGCGCTCGCGGACGGGCCGGCGGCGCTGACCAGCCTGCTCGCGAACCCGGGGTACGCGGTCGAGGAGGGGGAGAGCCGCGCGCACACGCTGCACTGGGTGGCGAACCTCGCGTCGCTGGGTCACGTCGACCCGACGGTGCGTGCGGACCATGCACTCGCGGTCGTGTTCAAGGCCGCGGCAGGGCGGACGTACGTGGCGTCGAACGTCACGTCGACGCCGCTCACCGTGACGTTCAGCGACGGGACGCTTCTCGCGGTGCCCGCCGGGAAGACCGTGACGTCCGGGGCCTTCACGTGGAGCGGCGGCGGGGCCCCGGGCGGTCCGACGACCTCGCCGACACCGACACCGACACCGACGCCCACCGAGACGCCGACGCCGACGCCCACGGTCACACCGACCCCGACGCCGACCGTCACGCCGACGCCCACGCCGACGTCGACCCGGACGCCGAAGCCGACGCCGACGAAGACGCCCAAGCCGACCAAGACGCCGAAGCCAACGAAGACGCCGACTCCCACGCCGACCCCGACCGGTCCCCAGCCGAGCGTGTTCACGCGGTACCTCGGCACGAACGGCGCACTCGTCGCGCAGCAGCCGACGAGCCCCGCGACGGTGGTCGTCCCGCAGGCGTTCGGGATCGACACGGGCCAGGAGTCACCGAACGCACTCGTCTGGACCGCGAGCGGGCTGAACGGCACGCCGACGGGCGCGGGCCCGACGTTCGACGTGGCGCTCGATGCGGGCATGGTCGTCGACAACGGGACCCGGATCGGGATCTCGTACGACCTCACAGGTGACGGCACGTGGGACCGGGTGGAGATCTACCGGTACTTCGCGACCGACCCGGTCCCCGGGTTCGAGCACCTGACGGAGGCCGTCGGGCTGCAGTCGGCGACCGGCACGCTCGGTGCGCTGCACGGCGGGACCGTCAGGGTCGCGCTGTGGAACGCGATCGGGTCGGGCCCGACGAGCGTGGGGGTGCCGGAGACGGTGATCAGGCTGCCGCTGAGCTGACCGACCGCTCAGCTGCTCGACCGCTGACCTGACCCACCGCACGGACGGGCCGCCGGACCTTCTGAGGACCGGCGGCCCGGCTGTGCGCGCTGCGGCGGCCTCAGGCCGTTCGCAGCGCCTCCGTCGGCGGCACCCGGGCCGCACGCAGCGCGGGGTACAGCCCGACGAGCGACCCGATGACGAGCGAGCACGCGAGCCCCGCCGCGACCGGCTTCCACGGGACGATCAGCGCCCACCCCTGCGCGCTGGCGTACCCCCAGGTCACGGCCACGCCGAGCACGGCGCCGGCGAGCCCGCCGAGCGACGACAGCAGCACCGACTCGACGAGGAACTGCCCGCCGATCGAGCCGCGCGTAGCCCCGAGCGCCCGGCGCACACCGATCTCCCGGCGGCGCTCCAGCACGGACACGACCATGACGTTCGCGATCCCGACACCGCCGACGAGCAGCGCGACACCGCCGAGGCCGAGAGCCAGCAGCGTGAACGACCGGGTCGCGGCGTCCTGCGCGGCGAGCGCGTCGGACGGGCGGGACACCCGGACCTCGTCGGGCGCCGACGGGTTCGCGGTCCGGGCGAGCAGCGCGCGCGTGGCCACGACCTGGTCGGGATCGACCCGCACGTACACGCCGGAGGGCGGCAGGTCGTCGTCGGAGACCGCATCGGCGACCGTCGTCCCGATGATCGCCGCGGAGTCCAGCTCGGACGCGAGGACGACGGGGTCGAGGATGCCGACGACGGTGAACGGCCGGCTGCCGATCCACACGTCGACGCCGCCGTCGAGCGGCCCGATCGCGAGCCGTCGCGCGGCCGTCGCGCCGAGCACCACGGCGGGGTAGCGCGAGGTCGCGTCGTCGAGCCAGCGCCCCTCGCGGAGCGTCGCCGCGACCGTGCCGAGCAGGTCCAGGTCGGCGGCGACGACGCCGATGCCGCTCGTCTCGCTCGTCGGGACCAGCGCGTTGCGGCGGACGGTCGCGTCGACCTTCCGGACGGCCGCGGCGGACTCGACCGTGGGGATGCGGGCGATCATCCCCACGGACTCGTCGGGCAGCGTCGCATCGTCCCCCATGACCCCCTGTCCCGGCGCGACGGTGAGCAGGTTGGTGCCGAGCGCGTCGAGCTGCGCCTGCAGGTCGGCGCGCGACGACTCGGACAGCCCGAGCACGCCGACGAGCGCGGTGATGCCGATCGCGACGCCGAGCGCCGACAGCGCCGTGCGGCCCTTGCGGACCGTGAGCCCGCGCGCGCCGAGCCGCAGCCGGTCGCCCGCGGACATGCGGCGCACGACGGTCCGGGCGTCGGGCGTCGGGTGCGCGACCCGCGGCCCGACCTCGGTGCGGGTCACGACGTCACCACCGCGGGGCACGAGTCGTGCTCCACGCGGCCGTCGCGCATCGACACGACCCGCGGCAGCCGCCCGGCGATGTGCTCGTCGTGCGTGACGACGACGATCGTCGCACCCTCGTCGTGCAGCCGGTCGAACAGGTCGAGCACCGCCGCGCCGGACGCCTGGTCGAGGTTCCCCGTGGGCTCGTCGGCCAGCAGGATGCGCGGCGCGTGCACGAGCGCGCGGGCGACGGCGACGCGCTGGCACTCGCCGCCGGACAGCTCCCCGGGCGTGTGCCGGGCCCGGGCGCCGAGGCCGACGCGGTCGAGCGCCTCGCGGGCCCGCCGGAGCCGGTCGGGCCGGCGGACGCCCTGGTACAGCAGCCCGTCCGCGACGTTCTCCAGCGCGGACCGCCCGTCCAGCAGGAAGAACTGCTGGAACACGAACCCGAGGTGCACCGCCCGGACCCGGGACAGGGCGGCGTCCGACATCGCCGTGACGTCGTCGCCCGCGAGCCGCACGCGCCCCGTCGAAGGCCGGTCGAGCGCGCCCATCACGTGGAGCAGCGTCGACTTGCCTGAGCCCGACGGCCCGACGACCGCCATGTAGTCGCCGGCCTCGACGCCGAGGTCGAGGTCGTGCAGCACCGTGAGCGCGGCCGGGCCTGCACCGTACGTCTTGGTGACGCCCTGCAGGTCGAGGACCCTCATGGCGTGACCACCACCTCGTCGCCCTCGGCGACGTCGCCACCGGTCAGCTCGACGTCGGTGCCGGCGAACGCACCGGTCGTGACCTGCACGTACCGCGTGGAGCCGTCGTCGAGCACCTTCTCGACGCCGTGCCCACCTGTGGTCAGCGCGACGAGCGCGGTGACCGGGACGACGAGCACGTCGGTCGCGACGACCTGGTCGAGCACCACCTGCACGGGAGCGCCCTCGAGCAGTGCCGCGACCGCGTCGCCGGTGGCGGTGACCGAGACGTCGAGCTGCTGCTGGTCGTCGGTCGTGACGAGCTCCACGGCGGACACCGTGCCGTCGGTCGTCGTCCCGTCGGGCAGCGTGAGGTGCGCGGTCGCCCCCACGGGCGCGAGCGCCGCCTGGCTGGTACGCAGCGCGCACGAGACGAGCATCTGCGTCCCGCCCACGCCGAGCACCTCCTTGCCCGGCTCGACCGGGGCGCCGAGCTCGACGAGGTGCTCCGCGACGCGCACGTCCTGCGGCGTGAACACGACGTCACCGAGCGTCACGGTCCCGGTCTGCGTCTCACCGAGCGCCTTCTGCCACCGCTTGACCGCGGTGGTCGTCGCGGACGTCCAGTCCTGGTCGACCGTGAGGCCGAGCCCCGTCGTGTAGCCGAGGTCGACGAGCGCCTGCTCGAGCTGCTGCACGTCGGCGCCGTCGGTGGACGACGGGCCGAGGTCCCGCCAGGCGGGCAGCGCACCCGCGAGCCGGATGACGGGCCGGGTGTCGACGGCGTAGAGGACGCCGCCCTGGCCGACCGTGCTGCCGACGGCGGCCAGCGCTGTCACCGTGCCCGAGCCGCGGGCCTCGACGGGGATGGTCTCCCCGTGGCCGAGCTCGCACGCGGTCGTCGTGCTCGAGACGAGGTCGGACCGCGTGATGGTCGCGGTCGGGCGGGTCGCCGACGCCGACGGGGACGCCGACGCGTCCGACGCGGGGTCGGCGGGGGAGCCGCACGCCGCGAGCAGGCCACCGACGGCGAGCAGCACGAGCGCAGGGACGAGACGCGGGGTGGTCGTCACAGGTCAGCCCTCGTTCGTCGGAGGCTCGATGCCGGCCTGGTCGGCGCACTCCTGGATGTCCTTCTCGAACTGCGGGTCGCCCGGCTTCGGCTCGCCGGGCGTCGCGGCCCCATCGGGGCTGCGGCGGTGGTGCTGCGTCACGCGGCCGCCGTCGAACTCGGGGTCGGACACGTCCCACCCGCGGTCGCGCATGCACTGCGCCTGGTCGAGGAACGCCTGCTTCTCCTCCTCGGACAGCTCGTGCCCGTCGTCCTGCGGCTCGGCCATCTCCTGCCACCTGGCGCAGGCGTTCTCGGCCGCCTTCATCTGCTCCTCGGTCAGCCCTTTGCCGTCGACGGTGACCTTCCCGTCGACCGGGTCGGGCACGTCGACGCCGTGCTCGCGCATGCAGCGCGCCCACTGCAGCATCGCGTCCTCGGGGTCGAGCGACGCGGTCGCCGACGGGGTGCCGGCCGGGTCGGTGCCGTCCGACGCGCCCGGGAGGGCCGAGGACGGCGTGGGCGCGGTGCACGCGGCGGCGGTGAGCGCGACGCCGAGCGCACCGAGGGCGAGCAGGGCGGAGCGGAGACGGGTCCGGCCGGAGCTCCGGGCGGTCGACCGTGCGGCGGTGGTCATGTGTGGCTCCTCGGGTTCGTCGGGAGGGGACGGCCCCAGCCCACCGCCGCGCCGGTTCGGCCAGCGTTGGGTCCGAGACCCGCGACTGCCTGCGCGCTTACGCTGGCTGAACACAGCCGGTCCGATGCTGCGCAGACGAGTCCGATCGCGACGGAGGTGCTGGGTGCGGGTGCTCGTGGCCGAGGACGAGGAGGTCATGGCCGACGCGCTCGCGCGCGGTCTGCGGCGGGCCGGGTACGCCGCCGACGTCGCCGGGGACGGCGCGACCGCACTCGAGCTCGCGGGCGTGAACCGGTACGACGTCGTGCTGCTCGACCGCGACCTGCCCGTGGTGCACGGGGACGACGTGTGCCGCGCGCTCGTCGACGCCGGGTCGCCCGCACGGATCCTCATGCTCACCGCCGCCGGAGGTCTCGACCAGAAGGTCGGCGGCTTCGCGCTCGGCGCCGACGACTACCTCGCCAAGCCGTTCGCGTTCGCCGAGCTGCTGGCCCGTGTGCAGGCGCTCGCCCGGCGGACCGCGCCCGCGCAGCCGCCCGTGCTGACGACCGGCGACCTGCGCGTCGACGTCTCCCGGCGTGCGGTGACGCGGGCGGGGCGGCCGGTCGACCTCACGCTCAAGGAGTACGGCGTGCTCGTCGAGCTCGTGCGGGCCGACGGCGCGGTCGTCTCGGCCGAGGACCTGCTCGAACGCGTGTGGGACGAGCACGCCGACCCGTTCACCAACGCGGTGCGCGTCACGATGGTCGGCCTGCGGCGCAAGCTGGGCGACCCGCCGGTGATCGAGACCCTGCGGGGCGCGGGCTACCGCGTCGTGGTGCCGTGAGGCGCTCGCTGAGCGTGCGGTGGCGGCTCACGCTGTTCTACACGCTCGTCGTCGCGGTCTCGGGTGCCGTGCTGCTCGCGCTCGTCTACGGGCTCGTCACGCAGGCGCAGCGCCGCAGCGTGCACGTGGAGCAGCACACGCTGCCCGGCGCCGGCGTGGAGATGGGCGCACCGCCCCCGCCGACCGTCACCGAGGTCCGCGAGGACGCCATCGGCTCCACGATGGACCAGCTGCTGCGGAACTCCTGGCTCGGCCTCGTGCTCGTCACGGGGGCGTCGGTGGGCATCGGGTGGCTCGTCGCGGGCCGCGTGCTCGCGCCCGTGCACACCATCACCGCGCGCGCGCAGCGGATCTCGGCGGACTCCCTCGACGAGCGGATCGCGCTCGGCGGACCCCGCGACGAGCTCCGCGAGCTCGCCGACACGTTCGACGCGCTGCTCGCCCGCGTCCAGCAGACCGTGAGCTCCGAGCGGCGGCTGGTCGCGACGATGTCCCACGAGCTGCGCACGCCGCTCGCCAACCAGCAGGCCGCGCTCGACGTCGCCCTCGCGGACCCGGACGCGTCCGCGGGGGAGCTGCGCGCCGCGGGGTCGACCGCCCTGGACCAGAGCCGCCGCGCGGCCCTCACCATCGATGCGCTCCTCGTGCTGGCCCGCGCACAGTCCGGCGAGGCCGTCGGTCCGCCCGTGCCCGTCGACCTGCGGGCGGTCGTCACCGAGGCCGTCGACCAGGTCCGCCGGGACGACGACGGACTGACCTGGGACGTGCGGCTCACCGACGTCACCGTGCCCGGCGAGCCCGCCCTGCTCGGCCGCGCGGTCGCGAACCTCGTGCACAACGCGGCCCACCACAACGTCCCGGGCGGCCGCGTGTCCGTCGCGCTGCAGCCCGGCCCCGACGGTGCGCGCGTCGTCGTCGCGAACAGCGGCCCTCCGGTGCCCGCGGACGCCGCGGCGGACCTGGTCCTGCCGTTCCGGCGCGGGTCGGCCGACCGCACGACGAACGGCAGCGGCGTGGGGCTGGGCCTGACGGTCGTCCGTGCCGTCGCCGACCACCACGGCGGCAGGCTCGTCCTCGACCCCGGTGCGGAGGGCGGGCTCGTCTGCGAGCTGTGGCTCCCGGCGTGACCTCAGCAGGCCGCGCACGTCACGACGGAGCCTCGACCCGTCGCAGGATCTCGTCCACGACCTCGCGGACGGGCGGTGACGCGTCGACGACCCAGCCGTCCGGCACCGCGCCCGGCGCCCGGTGCATCCGCACGACGTCCGCACGCTCCTCGGGCCGCGCGCCGAAGTCGGTCGGGTCCACGCGCACGCGTTCCGCGATCCGTCGCAGCACCGTGGCGAGGTCCACGTCGAGCACGAACACACCGTCGAGCAGGTCGACGAACGAGGCGAAGTTCCGGGACCCGCCGCAGAGGAACGTGACCGGCGAGCCCCGGTCGGCGACCAGAGCGCGGACCTTCGCGACGTCCCAGACGTGATGCTCGTACGACGCGCCCGGGGTGGGCTCCCCGGTCACCGGATCGCCCTGGTACGCGAGCACCCGGTCGCCGTGGACCACGTGGTAGCCCCTGCGCTGCAGCTCCTCGGCGACGGCGGTCTTGCCGGTGCCCGAGCCGCCCTCGACGAGGTAGTTCCTGACGCCCATCGACCGGACCGTACTCGCGCCCGCGTGGTGCGGGAGACGGGATTTGAACCCGCACGCCCTCTCGGGCACCAGGACCTAAACCTGGCGTGGCTGCCGTTTCACCACTCCCGCGCGGCCGAGTGTCCCACAGGCACGCCCGTGGGCACCGGATGCCGCCGCTCAGGCGACCTTGAGGTCCCGCCGCAGCTTCGCGACGTGCCCGGTCGCCTTGACGTTGTACTGCGCGAGCTCGACGCGCCCCTCGGGGTCCACGACGACCGTCGAGCGGATCACGCCGGTCACCGTCTTGCCGTACAGCGACTTCTCGCCCCACGCGCCCCACGCCTCGAGGACGGTGCGGTCGGTGTCGGACGCGAGCGGGAACGTGAGGTGCTCCTGCTCGACGAACGCCGCGAGCTTCTCGGTGGGGTCGGGGGAGATCCCGACGACGGCGTACCCGGCGCCCTGCAGCGACGCGAGCGAGTCACGGAAGTCGCACGCCTGCGTGGTGCACCCCGGGGTCATCGCGGCCGGGTAGAAGTACACGATGACGTGCTGACCGCGCAGGTCGGACAGCGTGACGCTGCCGCCGTCGGCGGTCGGGAGCGTGAAGTCGGGGGCGAGGTCGCCGACGGCGAGACGAGGCACGGGAGCTCCAGACGAGGCGAGGTGGGGACGGCGTCAGCCTACGTCGGCCGGGTACCGTCGGGCCCGTGAGCGCACAGAACACCGACCCCCAAGGGCACCTGCCGATCCGGATGCTCAACGACCGCCTGCTCGTCACGATCGACCGCGAGACGGCCGAGCGGCGCTCGTCGTCGGGCATCGTGATCCCCGCCACCGCCGCGGTCGGCAAGCGCCTGTCGTGGGCGGCCGTCGTCGCCGTCGGTCAGCACGTGCGTCAGGTCGAGGTCGGCGACCGGGTCCTGTTCGACGCCGAGGACCGCGCGGAGGTCGAGCTCGCGGGCACCACCTACCTGCTGCTCAGGGAGAAGGACGTGCACGCGGTCGCCGCCCCGGGAACCATCGGGGAGGGAACGGGGTTGTACTTGTAGGCGGCACGGTTGCACCACCGTGCCCATCGTGCTGGGCTGGACGACCGAGACAGAAGGAGGAGACGCCGTGAACACCGACGCCACCCCCGACAACATCGAGCCGGTCAAGGACCTGCTCGACGCGCACGTGCCGCTGACGCTCCTGGTGGACCTCCTCACGGACGCCGCCCCGCCGTCGGCCGAGATCCTCGAGTCCGAGGGCCTGCCCGACACGGCCTGGTGGGACCAGGACGCCCCCAAGACGGGGACGACCGCCGAGCCCGAGGCGTGACGGTCGTCACTGCGACCCGTTCCGGTTCGCTTGCACCGCCTCGAGCCTGCTAACGTTCTCAACCGCGCGCCATTAGCTCAATTGGCAGAGCAGCTGACTCTTAATCAGCGGGTTCGGGGTTCGAGTCCCTGATGGCGCACAGGAGAAGGCCCCCGACCAGCGGAAACGCCGGTCGGGGGTCTTCGTCGTACGCGGCGCCGACCTCGCTGCCTTGAATGCGTCGAGACGACCACGAAGACGACGGCGGGCAAGGTGCCATCGGACGAGAGACGGTGGCCACCTAGATGACCGGCCTCCGACGTCCGCCGAAGCCGCGCGGGTCAGGCGTCAGCGGCGCCGATTCCGCTGCACCGAGATTCCGACCCAGCTGCCGAGTCCCGCCATCACGGCGGCGGCGACCGCCGTCAGCGCGGCCTCCTGTGCGTCTCGCCGAGCCGCCCACGACATCGCCGTGACGCACCCGACGAACAGGATCGCGATCCCCACAGCCCTTCGCACGTCCGGCTTCATGGCCGTCACTTTACGCATCCGAAGACCGCACCCCCGATCGGGAAGG
The DNA here is from genome assembly GCF_017744555.1 of Cellulomonas sp. Lineage (GTDB taxonomy): Bacteria > Actinomycetota > Actinomycetes > Actinomycetales > Cellulomonadaceae > Cellulomonas. The sequence goes on from NZ_JAGIBD010000011.1 coordinate 83,991, forward strand.
TGTAGGGAGCCACCATGCGGAGGCGTGGCTTCGAACCCGTGCAGACGGAGCCCCGGTCGACGAGCCACTGAAGGCCTGCGGCGAGGAGAGCCGCCGCGGGTACGCAGACGGGAGCCGCCACCGCGCAGATCGCCGTGCCCAGGCCGGTGATGCCGCCCGCGAGCAGGATGCGCTGCTCGGCCTGACTGAGCGTGACGACGAAGTTCGCCCAGTTCAGGTCGACGTGCGGGTCCGCCACGACTGGGTAGGCGACATCAGCTCCCTTGTGCTCGACGACCTGGACCAGTCCATCGGCGTTTGCCTCGTAGTGCGTCGGCACCGCCTTGCCCTCTGCATCCTTCGCCCACGGAGGTGCGATGGTCGCCAGCTCGACCACTGCGCCCTCGGCAACCGGCACCGTCAGGGTTGCGGAGCCGTCCGCGTTGATGACCGGCAGTACGCCCTCGGCGAGGCTGTAGGTGTAGGACGACGCTGCACCCGGATCAGCCAGGACCGTGAGGACTCGCGCGCCTGTGGCAGTCGCTTGGACTGCCACGTCGACCGACGCGCCGTCGTAGACCGCCGTGCCGTCGTCCGCAACGCGAACGGAATCCGCCGCCACATCGGGCAGCCCGAAGACCATCGACGCACCCTTGATGCTGCTCAGCGAGATCGCACCTGAAGGAGACTCGGGGACAGCCACGCTGACCCGCCCTCGCGCTGTGATCCGGCCGTCTCCGCCTCGTGAGAAGGCCTTGAGGGAGGCCCTCGGCGCGACTCGCTCGATCTGGCCAGCGACGCGGTCCGGCGTGGACGGGACCGCGTTGGCGCTCGTGCTGACCCCGATGCTCAGTGCCAGAGTGGCTGCGACGAGGGCGGTTGAACGGGCCATGCGAATGACTGGTCGCATGTACTCACCTTCCTGCTCGGAATGTCGTCACCAAGGTGACGCCGCTCGATGACGAGCGGCTCGACGGAAACTAGCCAAGGGTGCGCAACGGGCATGCCGTCGCCTGTGCGTCCTGTGGACAGGCTGGGTCACTTCGGCGCTGTTGTCGGCTCGTGCGCGGCCGCGTCACACGGTCTCGGTCGGCTCGGCCTGCGGATGTCCGCACGCGCGGCCAGCATGGGAGGCACCGCCCGCGACGTCCCCGGGGCGGCCCTCGGCACGGACGGAGCCCCGCGATGGCGCAGCAGGTGCAGGAGTTCGACGTGGTCGTCGTCGGCGGCGGTGCGGTCGGCGAGAACGCCGCCGACCGGGCCGGGCGGACGGGTCTGAGCGTCGCGGTCGTCGAGCACGCGCTGGTCGGCGGCGAGTGCTCGTACTGGGCGTGCATGCCGTCGAAGGCGCTGCTGCGGCCCGGCACGGCGCTCGCGGCGGCCCGTGCGGTGCCCGGCGCGGCGGCCGCGGTGACGGGGACGGTCGACGTGGGGGCGGCGTTCGCGCGGCGCGACGAGGTGACGCACCACTGGGACGACGGCTCGCAGGTCGGCTGGCTCGACGGCGTCGGCATCACGCTGCTGCGCGGGAGCGCGCGGTTCACGGGCCCGCGGGCGCTCACGGTGGTCCACGACGGGGGCACGACGGACGTGGTCGCGCGGCACGCCGTGGTGCTGGCGACCGGGTCCGAGCCGGTGGTCCCGCCGGTCCTCGCGGACGTGCGCCCGTGGAGCAGCCGCGACGCGACGTCCGCGCAGCAGGTGCCCGCACGCCTCGCGATCCTCGGCGGCGGCGTGGTCGGCGTCGAGATGGCGACGGCGTTCGCGGACTTCGGCAGCGAGGTGACGCTGCTGGTCCGCGGCGACCGGCTGCTGGCTGGTGCGGAGCCGTTCGCGGGCGAGCTCGTGGCGGACGCCCTGCGGGCGGCGGGCGTCGACGTGCGGTTCGGCACCGAGGTGAAGGCCGCGACCCGCGACGGCGACGGCGTGCACCTCGACCTGGGCACCGGCGGACGGCTCGACGTGACCGAGGTGCTCGCCGCGACAGGGCGGCGCCCGCGGACGTCGGACGTGGGGCTCGAGACGATCGGCCTCACGCCCGGCAAGCCCACCGAGGTCGACGACGCGCTGTGCGTCACGGGCGTGCAGGACGGCTGGCTGTTCGCGGTGGGAGACGTCTCCGGGCGGACCGCGACGACTCACCAGGGCAAGTACGACGCCCGCGTTGCGGGGGACGTGGTCGCGCACCGGTTCGGACCGGACGGGGACGCGGACGCCGAGCGGGACGCGGCACCGTGGAGCCGGTTCCGCGCCTCCGCCGACAAGGCGGCCGTGCCGCAGGTCGTGTTCTCGCGGCCCGAGGTCGCGTGGGTCGGCCGGACCGAGGCGGCTGCCCGCGACGCGGGGATCGACGTGCAGGTGCTCGACTACAAGCTCGAGGACATCGCCGGCGCGACGGTCCTGTCGCCCGAGTACGAGGGTCGGGGGCGGCTGGTCGTCGACCGGGCGCGGGGTGTCGTCGTCGGTGCGACGTTCGCTGGGCCGGACGTGGCCGAGCTGCTGCACGCCGCGACGGTCGCGGTGGTCGGTGAGGTGCCGCTCGACCGGCTGTGGCACGCGGTGCCGTCGTACCCGACGCTCAGCGAGGTGTGGCTGCGGTTCCTGGAGGCCGCGGGGCTGTGACGGCTCAGGTCGCAGCGGCCGCGGGCGTCTCCTTGCGCAGCCTGAACAGCACGTAGAAGAACGCCGCCAGGGCCGTCGCGCACAGCAGGAGCAGGCCGATCGTGTAGCTGTGCGTCGCCTCGTCGTACGTCGCGCCCATCACGAGCGGCGGGAAGAACCCGCCGAGCCCGCCCGCGGCGCCGACCACGCCTGCGACGGCACCGACCCGCTCGGCGGGCGTCCGCAGCGCCACCCACGCGAACACGCCGCCGGTGCCGAGGCCGAGAAAGAAGGCCATGAGCACGAACTCGGTTCCGGCAGGGATCTCGGGCGCCGGCTTGGCCGCCACGAGGACGGCGAGCGCGGCGACGGCACCGAGCGACGTGAGGACGATCGGCTTCGGGTGCCAGCGGTCGGACAGGATGCCGCCGATCGGCCGCGCGACGACGGCCGCGATCGCGAACCCGGCGGTCCGGGTGCCGGCGCCGGCCAGGTCGAACCCGTAGACGTCCTTGAGGTAGGTCGGCAGGTACGTCGAGAACGCGACGAAGCCGCCGAACGTCACGGCGTACAGGAACGACATCTGCCACGTGACCGGGAGCCGGAGCGCCGCCGCGAGCTTGGGCAGCACGGACTCGGTGCTGCGCCTCCATGCCGCCGCGTCGCGCATGACGAGCAGCACGACGACGCCGGTGACGGCGAGCGCGGCCGCCACGACGAGGTGCGCCGTCGTGTAGCCCCAGCGCTCGACGAACCGCGGCGTGAAGAACGACGAGAGCGCGGTGCCGCCCATGCCGACGCCGAACACGCCCGTCGCGAAGCCCCGACGGGTCGGCTCGAACCACGCGTTGACGAACGGGATGCCGGCCGCGAACGTCGTGCCCGCGATGCCGAGCAGGAACCCGAACACCAGCAGCAGCGGGTACGACCCCTGGTTCCCCGCCCACGTGACGAGCAGCACGGGCACGATGCTCGCCAGGCTGAGGGTGCCGAGCATGAGCCGGCCGCCGTAGCGGTCGGTCAGCGCGCCCACAGGGATGCGGCCGACGGCCCCGACGAGCACCGGGATCGCGACGAGCAGCGACTTCTGCGTCGACGTGAGGCCGAGGTCCTCGGCGTACCGGGTGCCGAGCGGGCCGATGAGGTTCCACGCCCAGAACGTGATCGCGAACGTCCACGTGGCCAGGACCAGGTTCGTCGTGCGGCTGCTGGTCCTCGTGCTGGTGGCGGCGGTCTCGGCCAACGTGCCCTCCGGTGCTCAGCGGTCCCTGTCCCGCGTCCCCACGGGGTCCCAGCCCCGGCGAGGCGCGCTCGCCCCGGGGGTGGGCCGCGCGTCGCGGCTGCGGTAGACGATGTACGGGCGGAACAGGTAGTGCAGCGGCGCCGTGAACGCGTGCACGAGCCGCGTGAACGGGAAGATCGCGATGAGTGCGAGCCCGGTGAGCGTGTGGATCTGGAACGTGAGCGGCGCCTCGGCCATCGACTCGACGTCGGGCTGCAGCAGGAAGATCGACCGGAACCACGGCGACACCGTCGCGCGGTAGTTGCCCTCGTGACCGGCGTTCGCGCCGGCGATCGTCGCCCACAGGCCCAGCACGATCGCACCGACCAGCACCACGTACATGAGCTTGTCGTTCTTCGTCGTCGCCATGAACACCGGGCCGGTCCGCCGTCGCCGGTAGACGAGGATCGCGATGCCGACGAGCGTGCAGAACCCCGCGATGCCCCCGACCGACAGTGCGACCGCGTGGTACTGCTCCTGCGTGATGCCGACGGCCTCGGTCCACGACATCGGGATGACCAGGCCGCCGATGTGCCCGACGATGACGAACACGAGCCCGAAGTGGAACAGCGGGCTGCCGATCCGCAGCAGCCGGGACTCGTAGAGCTGCGACGAGCGGGTGGTCCAGCCGAACTGGTCGTACCGGTAGCGCCAGACGGTCCCGCCGACGAGCGTGACGATCGCGAGGTAGGGGAGCACGCCCCACAGCACGACGCTCATCGGTGCTCTCCCGGTCCGCTCGCCAGCGGCAGCAGGCGGGGTTCGGCCGAGTCGAGCCCCACGTCCTCGCGGGGCGGCCCGGCGGCCGCCATGCGGTGCACGGCGGCCCGGTCGGTCGGCGACTCGCCGGGCAGGGTCGCGCACACGTCGTCGAGCACGCCCGCGTACGTCGAGCCGGCCTCGTGCAGCGCGAGCCGCACGAGCTCGAGGCTGGCCCGGTACTCCTGCAGCAGCACGGGCCCGTCGACGGGGTCCGCGACGGCCGCGTACTCGAGCACGAGCGGCAGGTGGTCGGGCAGCTCGCCGTGCGTGTCGACGAGGAAGCCGCTCGCGCGGTACCGCTCCTTGAACCGGCCCAGCACCTCGCCGCGACGTCGGGTGTCGCCGTCGGTCCAGTACGACAGGTACAGCGGCTGCCGGTGCGACAGGTCGAACAGGTCGACGTACTCGCGCTGCAGGTCCGCGAGCGGGACCGTGCCGGCGTGGTCGAGGAACGTGCGCAGGCCGCCGCGCGACGTCGCTGCCGGGAGCTCGTCGACCGCGTCCCGCAGCAGCGGCAGCCGCTCCGCGAACGCGCGGTCCGGGTACGACAGGCACCACGACGCGACCTGGTGGACGACCCGGGCGCCGGACCGGGTCCGCGGGGCCCTCACGGTGCCACCTCGTCCGGACGCTGCGGTTCGGGCGCCGTGTGCTCCGGCACCTGGTGCGCGGGGAACAGTCCCGGCGGCGTCCCGACGCCGTCCCAGTTGAGGAGGTTGACCCGTCCGCGCATGTCCTCGCTCGGGGCGATGCCCTCGGACGTCTGCCGCTGCTTGAGCGCGTGGAACGTCTCCACGGCCACCGGCACGGGCCGTCCGGACGCCTCGCCGAACGCCGCCGACTCGTACATGCCCGGCCCCTCGTCGTAGTCGAGCGAGCAGCCGAGCTCCTCGAGCTCGTGACCGCGCTCCTCGTGGGCCGCGGGGATGACGTACCGGTCGGCGTACTTCGCGATCGCGAGCAGCCGGTACATCGCGTACATCGTCGTGGCCGTCATGCCGACGGACCGGGGGACCGCCTCGTCCGACGTCCCGTCGAGCGTGATGCCCCGCAGGTACGCGCGCATGGCCGCCAGCCGCCGCAGCACGCCCGTGACGACGTCGGTGTCGCCCGCGGTGAACAGCGACGCCAGGTACTCGACGGGAATGCGCAGCGCCTCGATGGCCCCGAACAGGTTGCCGTGGTCCTCGGCGTCGTGCCCCTGCTCGCGCAGCAGGTCGACGACGGGCGACAGCGGCGGGACGTACCAGACCATCGGCATCGTCCGGTACTCGGGGTGCAGGGGGAGCGCGACCCGGTACGTCTTGGCCAGCGCGTAGACGGGCGACCGGACGGCCGCGTCGAGCCAGTCCTGCGGGATGCCCTGCTCGCGCGCCGCGGCGACGACCGTGGGGTCGCTCGGGTCGAGCATGAGGTCGAGCTGCGCCTCGTAGAGCGCACGCTCGTCCTTGACCGACGCGGCGGCGGTGACCCGGTCCGCGTCGTACAGCACCAGCCCGATGTACCGCAGCCGCCCGACGCACGTCTCCGAGCACACCGTCGGCAGCCCCACCTCGATGCGGGGGTAGCAGAACGTGCACTTCTCGGCCTTGCCGGTCTTGTGGTTGAAGTAGATCTTCTTGTAAGGGCAGCCCGTGACGCACTGCCGCCAGCCCCGGCAGCGGTCCTGGTCGACGAGCACGATGCCGTCCTCGGCGCGCTTGTAGATCGCTCCCGACGGGCACGACGCCATGCACGACGGGTTGAGGCAGTGCTCGCAGATCCTCGGCAGGTACATCATGAACGTGCGCTCGAACTCGAAGCGGATCCGGTCCTCCGACTCCTGGCGCACCTTCTCGACCATCGGGTCGAGGTGCCCGACCTCGGTGACGCCGCCGAGGTCGTCGTCCCAGTTCGCCGACCAGCGGATCTTCGTGTCCTCGCCCGTGATGAGGCTCTTCGGCCGGGCCACCGGGAAGTCGTCGCCGAGCGGGGCGTCGACGAGCGTCTCGTAGTCGTACGTCCACGGCTCGTAGTAGTCCTCGAGCTTGGGCTGCACCGGGCTCGCGAAGATCGTCAGGAGCTTCTTGACGCGCCCGCCCGCCTTGAGGGCCAGCCGGCCGCGCTTGTTGAGCGTCCAGCCGCCGCGCCACTGCTCCTGGTCCTCGTACCGCCGGGGGTAGCCCTGGCCGGGCCGCGTCTCGACGTTGTTGAACCACACGTACTCGACGCCGGCGCGGTTCGTCCACGCCTGCTTGCACGTCACCGAGCACGTGTGGCACCCGATGCACTTGTCGAGGTTCATCACCATCGCCATCTGGGCCATGACACGCATCGGTCAGTACCTCACGTCCTGGCTGCGCCGCCGGATGGTCGTCACCATGTCCCGCTGGTTCCCCGTCGGGCCCAGGTAGTTGAACGTGTACGACAGCTGCGCGTACCCGCCGATGAGGTGCGTCGGCTTCACGAGCAGCCGGGTCACCGAGTTGTGGATGCCACCGCGGCGGCCCGTCTTCTCCGTCTTCGGGACGTCGATCGTGCGTTCCTGCGCGTGGTGCACGAAGACGACGCCCGCGGGCATCCTGTGGCTCACGATCGCCCGCGCGACGTAGATCCCGTTGGCGTTCGAGCACTCGATCCAGTCGTTGTCCGCCGCGCCGATCGCCTCGGCGTCCTGCGGGCTCATCCAGCACGTCGGCCCGCCCCGGGACAGCGACAGCATGAGCAGGTTGTCCTGGTACTCCGAGTGGATCGACCACTTGGAGTGCGGCGTCAGGTAGCGGACCGTCACCTGCTTCGCGCCGTCCGGGCCCAGCTCGGGCTCGCCCAGCAGCCGGTGCAGGTCGAGCGGCGGCCGGTAGATCGGCAGCGCCTCACCGAGGTCGCGCATCCAGTCGTGGTCGAGGAACAGGTGCATCCGGCCCGTCAGCGTGTGCCACGGCTTGAGGCGCTCGACGTTGACCGTGAACGGCGCATACCTTCTGCCGCCCGTCTCGGAACCCGACCACTCGGGGGACGTGATGACCGGGACCGGCCGCGCCTGGGTGTCGGCGAACGTGATCCGCTTCTCCTCGCTGCCCTCCGCGAGGTCCGCGAGCGGCTTGCCCACCCTCGCCTCCAGGCTGCGGAAGCCCTGCACGGCGAGCTCACCGTTGGTGGTCCCGCTCAACGACAGGATCGCCTCCGCGAGCTTGACGTCGGTGTCGAGCGCGGGCCGCCCGTCGCCCGCACCGCCGAGCATGACGCCGTTGAGCTTGCCGAGCCGCTCGACCTCGTGCTCGAGCCGGTACGTGACGTTCTTGATCGTGAACCCCAGGCGGTCGGCGAGCGGGCCGAGCGTCGCGAGCTTGTCCGCGATCGCCGTGTAGTCCCGCTCGACGACCTGGATCAGCGGCATCGTCTTCCCCGGGACGGCCGGTGCGTCGCCGCGCAGCCAGTCCCTCACGACCCCGCCGGGCTGCCCCGCCTCGCCGGGGGTGTCGTGCTGCACCGGGACGCTCACGACGTCGTGCCGCACGCCCAGGTGGGTGCGCGCGAGCTCGGAGAACCGTCGCGCGACCAGGTGGAACGCGTCGAAGTCGCTGCGCGCCTCCCACGGCGGGTCGATCGCCGGTGTGAACGCGTGCACGAACGGGTGCATGTCCGTCGACGACAGGTCGTGCTTCTCGTACCAGGTCGCGGCCGGCAGGACGACGTCGGACAGCATCGTCGTCGACGTCATCCGGAAGTCGGCGCTGACCAGCAGGTCGAGCTTGCCCTCCGGGATGTCGTCGCGCCACGCCACCTCCTGCGGGCGCAGCTCCGGGGCAGTCTCGGTCGCGGCGACGTTCGAGTGCGTGCCCAGCAGGTGCTTGAGGAAGTACTCGTTGCCCTTGCTCGACGAGCCCAGCAGGTTCGCCCGCCACAGCACGAGCGTCCGCGGCCACGCCTCGGGGGCGTCGACGTCCTCGATCGCGAACTTCACGTCCCTGTCCGCGATCCGCTGGACGACGTGCTCCGTCGCGTCCGTCGCCGTCCCCGCCTCGACGGCCGCACGCGCCTCGTCCGCGAGGTCCAGCGGGTTGCGGTCGAACTGCGGGTAGAACGGCATCCAGCCGAGCCGGGCCGACTGCGCGATCGTGTCCGCCGTGTGCATCCCCGCGAGGTTGCCCTCGGCGAGCGGGGACGCGAGCGCGTCCGCCCGGTACCCGTCGAACCGCCACTGGTCCGTGTGCATGTACCAGTACGACGTGCCCGTCATCGTCCGCGGCGGCCGCGACCAGTCGAGCGCGTTCGCGAGCGACAGCCACCCCGTCAGCGGACGGCACTTCTCCTGCCCGACGTAGTGCGCCCAGCCGCCGCCGTTACGGCCGAAGCACCCCGTGAACGCCAGCAGCGCCAGCACCGCCCGGTACGTCACGTCGCCGTGGAACCACTGGCAGATGCCCGCGCCCATGATGATCATCGACCGGCCGCGGGACTTCTCGGCGTTCGTCGCGAACTCGCGGGCGATGCGCGTGCACGCCTCCGCCGGCACCGACGTGATCGACTCCTGCCACGCCGGCGTGTACGGCACGCTCGCGTCGTCGAGGCCCGTCGGCCACTCGCCCGGCAGACCGTCGCGCCCGACCCCGTACTGCGCCAGCGTCAGGTCGAACACCGTCGTGACGAGGTGGTCACCGATGCGCCGGACGGGGACGCCGCGCCGCAGCACCGATCCCGAGCCGTCGGGGGCCTCGAAGCAGGGGAGCAGGACGGTCGCGGCCTCCGGGGTCCCGGCCGGTGTGCTGCCGGCGGCGTCCGCGATGCTCAGGGCCGGCTCGACACCCTCCAGGTCGAGGTTCCAGCGCCCCTCGCCCGAGTCGGTGTACCGGAACCCCATCGAGCCGTTCGGCACCACCGGCGCACCCGTCGCGGAGTCGAGCAGCACCGTCTTCCAGTCGGCCCCCTCGTCCGCACCCGCTCCTGTCCCCGCCCCCGCCGGCAGATCCGCAGCGCGGAGGAACTTGCCGGGGACGTAGCCGTCCCCGTCCGGGCGCGGCTGCAGCGTCACCAGGAACGGCAGGTCCGTGTAGCGCTTCACGTAGTCGTCGAAGAACGACACCTTCCGGTCGACGAGGTACTCGCGCAGGATCACGTGACCCATCGCCATCGCCAGCGCGGCGTCCGTGCCTGCCTGCGCGGGCAGCCACTCGTCGGCGAATTTCGTGTTGTCCGAGTAGTCGGGCGAGACCGTGACGACCTTCGTGCCGCGGTAGCGCACCTCGGCCATCCAGTGCGCGTCCGGCGTCCTCGTCACCGGGACGTTCGAGCCCCACATCATGAGGTACGTCGCGTCCCACCAGTCGCCCGACTCCGGCACGTCCGTCTGGTCGCCGAACATCTGCGGGCTCGCGACCGGCAGGTCCGCGTACCAGTCGTAGAACGACGTCATCACGCCGCCGATGAGCTGGATGAACCGCGTCCCGACGCAGTGCGACACGATCGACATCGCCGGGATCGGCGAGAACCCCGCGCACCGGTCCGGGCCGTACGTCTTGATGGTGTGCACGTGCGCCGCCGCGACCATCTCGACGGCCTCGTCCCACCCGACGCGGACCAGCCCGCCCTTGCCGCGCGCCTGCTGGTAGCGACGACGCCGCTCGGGGTCGCCGACCACGTCGGCCCACGCGAGCACCGGGTCCTTCAGGCGGGCGCGGGCCTCGCGGTACATCTCGACGAGCACCCCACGCGCGTACGGGTAGCGCACGCGCGTGGGGGAGTACGTGTACCAGGAGAACGCCGCCCCGCGGGGACAACCCCGCGGCTCGTAGTCCGGCCGGTCGGGACCGGGCGACGGGTAGTCGGTCTGCTGCGCCTCCCACGTGATGATGCCGTCCTTGACGTACACCTTCCACGAGCACGACCCCGTGCAGTTCACGCCGTGCGTGGAGCGGACGACCTTGTCGTGCCGCCAGCGGTCCCGGTAGAAGACGTCCCCGCGACGGCCGCCCTCCCGGAAGACGGCCCGCGAGTCCTCGGTCTGGTCCCACCGCGTGAAGAACCGGCCCGTCCGCAACAGTGCGTCGGCCGCCGGACCGTCCAGACGAGCGCCTTTGCCGTCCATGCGCCGACCCTACTGAGGCCGGTCGGAGGTCGCATGAGGTGGGTGAAAGACCAGGTCCGGACCGCTCGACTGCGCTGTCGGGCCGCGGCCCTCGTCGAGGTGCCGCACGCACGACGAGGGCCGCACCGACGTCACGGCGCGGCCCTCGTCGGACGAGCTGTCAGTCAGACGCGAGGGACCCGTCGCTCGACAGCACGAGCCCGATCGCGGCGTCACCCTGGCGGACCGCCTGTCCGATCAGGCCGAAGTCGTACGACTTGAACTCGGCGAACTCGAGCCCGTACGTGTCCTCGAGGCCCGGCTGGCAGAACGGACGGTCGGGGCACTCGGCCGGACCCGCGAGGACGAGCCCGCCACACACCTTCGCGAGGTCGCTCAGGGTCGTGACGTCGTGCTCCTTGGCGAACGCCTCCGTCACGGCGAACGCGTTCTGGTCCTGCGCGGCCGACGGCTTGCCGACCGTGATCCCGGCGGCCTCGGCGAGCGGCGTCAGGGCGGTGACGGTCGCGTCGACGTCGTCGGACGCGACCGACTTCGCGTCCGCGCCGTTCTGCTGCGCGTTGAGGAAGTCGGCGAGCGTCGCCGCGTACTCGGGGACCGCCGTGAGCGTGCCGTCGGTGATCTGCGGCAGGTACAGCTCGCGGTTGCCGATCGTGCGGACCTCGACCGTGAACCCGGCCGTGCGCAGGGCCGCCGCGTAGATCTCCGCGAGCGTCGCGCTCTCCGAGAAGTTCGCGGCGCCGACCACGAGCGACGTCCCGTTGCCGGCGGACGGGTCGTCTGCTGCGATGTCCTCGTCGGTCACGAACTTCCCGCCGACCTCGCTCGACGTCTGCCGGTCGATGTCGACGGCCTTGTTGAGCTCGATGAGCTTCTCGGTGTCGAGCTTCGAGGAGACCTCGTCGAGCACCTGCAGGATCGCCGGGTTGGCGTCGGCTGCGGCCTTGTTCACCGCCGGGATGATGTTGTCGGCGTTCTGCAGACCCTTGTCGTCCTCGAGGACCACGAGCTTGTCGCCCTTGACGGGGTCGCACGTGGCCAGCCCGGACGTGCTGGTGGCCTGGGAGTCCGCCTCACCGCCGCCCGACCCGGGGGTGCCGCAGGCACCGAGGACGAGCGTCGCGGCGGCGAGCAGGCTGAGAGCGGTCGTGCGTCTGGTGTTCATCGGTCACTCCTGGGGCAGGACGGGAGGGTGGGCCGGTCAGACGGGGGAGCCTGAACCATTCGAGTCGTTCGAGGTCGCGACGGCAAGAGGTGCGTGCGCGTCGTCGGTCGGGGGAGACGGTGGGGCGGTGGAGCCGGCGCTGCGGCGGGACGGCCGGCGACGTCCCGAGGAGCGCCCGTCGCGGCTGAGGGCCTGCAGCCCGGCGGGCGTCACGAGGTGCTGGGCGACTGCCAGCAGCCCTTCGGCGACCAGGCACAGCGCGGCGACGAGGATGCCGCCCGCGAGCACCTGCCCGTAGTTCTGGGTGCCGAAACCCTCGACGACGATCGAGCCGAGGCTGCGGCCGCCGACGAGCGCCGCCAGCGGGACCGTCGCGAGCACCTGCACGGCCCCGGTGCGGACGCCCGCCGCGAGCTGCGGCACCGCGAGCGGCAGCTCGACCGACCACAGGCTGCGCGCGCCGGACATCCCCGTGCCACGGGCCGCGTCACGGACGTCGGCGTCGACGTCGCCCAGGCCCGTCACCGCCCCCGACAGCAGCGGAGGGACGGCGAACACCGCGCACGCGAGGACGGTCGCGGTGTTGCCGAACAACCCGCTCGCCGCCAGCAGCGTCAGCAGGGCGAGCGTCGGCAGCGCGCGTGTGGTGTTCGCGACGACGACGCCGGCCGTGCCGCCACGGCCCCGGTGGCCGAGCCACAGCCCGACCGGCAGCGCGACGACCGCTGCGAGCAGCACCGCGAGCACCGACACCGTCACGTGCGCGACGGTCAGCGCGATCACGCCGTTGCGGCCCGTCCAGTTGAGCGGGTCGTTGAGCCAGGCGAACGCCTGCTGCAGGACGTCCACGTCACACCGGCCTGGTGCTACGGGCCCACGGGGTGAGCCGCCGACCGACGCCCGCGATGACGAGGTCGCACACGAGCGCAAGGAGGAGGCACAGCACCGTCGCCGTCATGATCTCGGCGTGGTAGTTGCTGCGGAACCCGCGGAACATCAGCTGTCCCAGCCCGCCGTAGCCCACCACCACGCCCACCGTCACGAGCGCGACCGTGGACACCGTCGCGAGCCGCAGACCGGCGACGATGCTCGGCACGGCCTGCGGCAGCTCGACCGTCAGGAGCAGCCGCACCCGGCCGTACCCCATGCCTCGCGCGGCGTCACGCACGGCCGGGTCCACCCCCTGCAGCCCGACCAGCACGTTGCGGATGAGCACCAGCAGCGCGTACGCGACCAGCCCGACCAGCACCGTCGTGCGCCCGACGCCCGTGTACGGGGCCAGCACCGCGAACAGCGCGAGCGACGGCACCGTGTACATCACGCCCGCGACGCCCAGCAAGGGGGCGCCGAGCCGGGGCCGCAGGTGCGCGAGCGCGCCGAGAGGCAGCGCGAGCGCGAACGCCAGGACGACCGCCTCGAGCGTGAGGGTGGTGTGCTGCTGCAGCGCCGTGAGCACGTCGGCGCTGTTGCGTTGGAGGTACTCCCAGGAGAACCACGGGTTGGACGGTGCTGCCAGCCGCATGCCGCGAACGTACCTGCCACCTCCGACACCCGCCCGCGGGCGTCCGCGCAGGTGCACCGCGCGGGACGGGCCGGCCGCGTGCGACGGCGTGTGTCGGTACCCCGTCCGAAAGCGCCTGTCGGCGCCCTGGGCTAGCGTCCCTGGGGTGGCAGCCAGCGCGATCAGGTTCGAGCACGTCAGCAAGGACTACGCCTCCGAGCAGGGGCGTGGTGCCGGCGACGGTGCCGCCGTCCACGACCTGACGCTCGACGTGCACGAGCACGAGGTCCTCGTGCTGGTCGGGCCGTCGGGCTGCGGGAAGTCGACGACGCTGCGGATGGCCAACCGCCTGGTCGAGCCGACGTCGGGGCGCATCCTGCTCGAGGGGGAGGACGTCACGACCGCCGATCCCGTCACGCTGCGCCGCCGCATCGGCTACGTCATCCAGAACGTCGGCCTGTTCCCGCACCGCACGGTGGCGCAGAACGTCGCGACCGTCCCGAAGCTGCTCGGCTGGGACCGCCGTCGGACGGCCGCGCGCGTCGAGGAGCTGCTCGACCTCGTGGGCCTGGACCCCGCCCGCTACGCCAAGCGGTTCCCGCACGAGCTGTCCGGAGGGGAGCGGCAGCGCGTCGGCGTGGCCCGCGCGCTCGCCACCGACCCGCCCGTGCTGCTCATGGACGAGCCGTTCGGCGCGGTCGACCCGGTCGGCCGCCGCCGGCTGCAGACGGAGTTCGCCCGCATCCAGCGGGCCGTCGGCACCACCGTGATGCTCGTCACGCACGACATCGACGAGGCCGTCCGCATGGGCGACCGCGTCGCGGTGCTCAGCACCGGTGCGCACGTCGAGCAGCTGGCCTCTCCGCTCGACGTCGTGGCCCGCCCGGCGAGCCCAGCGGTGGCGGACCTCGTCGGCCGGGGGCGGATGGCACGGCTGCTCGCGCTCGGGCGGCTGGAGCGGGACGACCTCGCCGAGGTGGCGTCGGAGGCGATCCCGGCTCCGACCAGGGCGGGTGCGGGCGACGGCGCGTCGACCGTCACGCTTGGCGCCGACGCCGCGTCGGTCCCGCTGGGCACCGAGCTCGGCGACGTCCTCGCGTCGTTCGTCGGCCGCCCGGACGGCCGGCTCGCCGTCACCGACGAGGGCAGGACGATCGGCTGGGTGACCCCCACGAGCGTCCTCGAGGCGCTGCGCCGGCTGACCGAGCACCCCGTCGACGGTGCGCCGACTGTGACGCAGGCCCCCGGCCGGGCCCCTGATGCTGAGCAGGACCCCGTCGGTACGCTGCCCACGTGACGACTCCGACCGCACGACTCGCGCTCGCCACCTGCGCCGAGCTCCCCGAGCTCGACCCCGACGACCACCCGCTGCTGCAGCTGCTCGTCGAGCGCGGCATCGCGACGGACGTCGTCGTCTGGGACGACCCGACGATCGACTGGGCCACGTACCACCACGTCCTGATCCGTTCGACGTGGGACTACACCGAGCGGCCGGCCCAGTTCGCGGACTGGACCCGCCGGGTGACCCGCACCAGCGAGCTGATCAACCCGGCCGACGTGGTGCAGTGGAACATCGACAAGACGTACCTGCGCGACCTCGAGCAGCGTGGCCTGCCGATCGTCCCGACCATCTGGCTGGATCCCGAGCGCAACTTCGACGCGCGCGCGATCCACACCCGCTTCCCGGCGTTCGGCGACTTCGTGGTCAAGCCCACGGTGAGCGCGGGGTCGCGCGACACGGGTCGCTACGCCGCCGACGTGACCTCGAGCCGGTCCCTCGCGATCACGCACGCGAAGAACCTGCTGGGCGTCGGCCGTCGCGTGATGATCCAGCGGTACCTCAAGCAGGTCGACACGGTCGGCGAGACGGCGCTCATCTACATCGACGGGCAGTTCAGCCACGCGGTCCGCAAGGGTGCGCTGCTCGAGGGCCCGTACCGCGAGGGCGAGACCGAGGGCGTGCTGTACCGCCGCGAGGTCATGACACCGCGTGAGGCGTCCGACGCGGAGCGCGACGTCGCCGACCGGGTGGTCGCGGCGGTCGAGGAGATCTTCCCCGACTCGGGCCGGCCGTTCCTCTACACGCGGGTCGACCTGCTGCCGGACGACGAGGGCAACCCGGTGATCCTCGAGGTCGAGCTGACCGAGCCGTCGTTCTTCTTCGGCTACGCGCCGGGGTCCGTCGAGCGCTTCGTGGACGCCCTGGCAGCCCGGCTCTGATTTCGTGTCCGGGGCACACCGCAGCACCCGGTACACTTTTCGTCGGCCCAGGCGTTCGCGCCTGGTCCGTCACGTGGTGGCTATAGCTCAGGTGGTAGAGCACCTGGTTGTGGTCCAGGGGGTCGCGGGTTCAAGTCCCGTTAGCCACCCCATGAGTGCGAGAGGCGCCGACCGTCACGGTCGGCGCCTCTCGTCGTCGTGGGAGAACGAAACCGCAGGTCAGGCCGTCGGAGCCGGGCCCTTGACGGACGTCGCGACGATCTCGGCAGCGATCCGTCGCGCCGACGCGGAGTCGGGACCCGGCTGGGCGGGCAGGAGGGCGGCCCGGTAGTACCGCAGCTCGTCGATCGACTCGAGGATGTCCGCGAGCGCGCGGTGGCCGCCGTTCTTGCGCGGCGACGCGAAGTAGACGCGCGGGTACCAGCGGCGCGCGAGCTCCTTGATCGACGAGACGTCGATCACGCGGTAGTGCAGGTGCGCGACGAGCTCGGGCATGTCGCGGTCGAGGAACGCCTTGTCGGTGCCGACGGAGTTGCCGGCGAGCGGGGCCTTGCCGGGGTCGGGCACCCAGGTGCGGATGTAGTCGAGGACCTGCGCCTGGGCGTCCGCGAGCGACGTGCCTGCCGACAGCGCGGTGAGCAGCCCGGACGTAGTGTGCATGGTGCGGACGAAGTCGCTCATCTGGTCGACGGCCTCGACGGGCGGCGCGACGACGACGTCGACTCCCTCGCCGAGGACCCGCAGCTCGGAGTCCGTGACGACGGCTGCGACCTCGACGAGCGCGTCGGCGCTCAGGTCGAGACCCGTCATCTCGCAGTCGATCCAGACGATGCGCTCGGCGCTCTCGTGGCCGTTCGAGGGAGCGCCCTCGGGTGTCGGTGTGCTCGTCACGCGGTCAGCCTACGGGGTGACCGGTCGCAGGCAGGGGTCGGTGCTGTGTGGGCGACGGCGGTCAGACGGACGTGTCGTGGTGCCCGGGCACGGTCGACGCGAGCCAGGTGGCCGCCACGACGACGACGGCCGCGATGCCGGCGCACCAGATTGTGGTCGTCGGGTCGAGCCCCGCCCAGTGCAGCACGCCGTACGTGACGGCACCGGCGGCCGCGCCGAGGGCGATCCGCTCGAGCCAGGTGACGACGCGCGAGACGAACCGTTCGCGGGGCGGGCGCGCCGCGTCGGGCGCGGGGGTGGCGTGACGCCCCATCAACGAGCCCCGGAGGACGGGTGGGGGGCGGTGGCGCTCGACGGCATGGCGTCATGGTGGCACGGCGCCAGGGTGGCGGGAGTCGCCGTGACAGGTGACGCGGTGCCGGGAGACGCAGGGACGCCGCGGCAGGAGACGCGGACGAGGCGGGGCCCGATGTCGGGCCCCGCCTCGTCGTGCCCGTCGGGCGGGCGTGGGGTCAGCGCGCGAACGCCGTGCCGGCCGTGGTCCCCGCGAGGAGCCAGGACGGGACGGTGACGCGCTGCGGATCCGGTGGACGCCGCGAGGCGTCGCTGGCATGGCGGGCGCGCAGGATGCGCGTCCGGGACCTCATGGTCTCGGCGTGCTCGAGGCGGGCCGCGGCGTCCTGCCGGGCGAGCTCGAACGTGATGGTGGGATGCATGGTCGGCTCCTGGACATGGCGAACCAGGGCCCGGACGGCCCTGGCAATCGGTGGTGTAGGAGAACCAGACCACGTCGGTGATACCGACGTCACACGATTTTCGTGACGTCCTGTCCCGATACGGGCACTCGTCAGGACGACTTGGCGAGCGTCCCGATCTGCTTGTCGCTCGCGTCGAGGACGACCAGCTGGTCGCCGTCGACCGTCGCGGACGCGGCCATCGACAGCCACGTGTCGACGCCTTCGCAGAACATCTGCGTCGCCGCGAACGGCGAGAACGTCACGGAGCCGTCGTCGCCGGCCTCCCACGTCCCGGACAGCTGGTTGCACCCGTCGTTCCCGGTCGCGGTGCCGTCCTCGGCCAGGGTGAGCGACGGCTTGCCCGTGGTGTTGGGCTCGCCCCAGGTGCCGACCGCGTCGCCGGCGCTCGCGGCCTGCGGGCTCGCCTTCGTCGGGCTCGTGGTCACTCCCGCGCTCGTCTCGCCCCCGCCCGGGTCGTCGTCGCTCGCGCACGCGGCGAGCGTTCCGAACGAGAAGACGGTCACCAGGGTCAGCACGGCCGCACGGCGTCCCATGTCCCGGACGCTAGCAGCGGTCCGGGATGTCTGCTTGGTCAGGATCGACCCGGTCTGCGCCCCCGGCAGGACTCGAACCTGCAACCGACGGATTAGAAGGCCGTTGCTCTATCCGTTGAGCTACGGGGGCCTGAGGTGCGGCCCAAGCCTAGACGGACCAGGCGGCCCGCGCGGTGCACGCTGAACCCGTTCGGCGGCACCCCGGCGGATCGTCCGGTTCACCCTGGTCGGGACGGATTCTCCGCGCGTTGCGTTTGGCCTGGTCAGATGCGCCCGGGAGAATGGCCCCGTGAGCGCGCAGCCCGGCACCGTGCCAGCGCAGCCAGCGACCCCTGCGCTGCCCCTGGCGGTGCGCGCGCGCCATGCCGCGAGCGACCCCCGTGAGGTGCTGGCGCGACCGCTCGCGGCGCAGTCGCTGCTGGACGCCGTCAAGGACCTGCACCGCGACGTCGAGCGCACCCGGTTCCCGCTCGACATCGAGGGCACGGCGTCCGCCCGGCAGTCGCGGGCGCGCCTCGTCGACCAGCTCGGCGAGCACCTCGTGCCGCGGCTCACCGAGCTGTCGGCGCCGGCCGTCGTCGTCGTGTCGGGGTCGACCGGCGCGGGGAAGTCGACGCTCGTGAACTCGCTGGTGGGCAGCGAGGTGAGTCAGGCCGGGGTGCTGCGGCCGACCACGCGGCAGCCCGTCCTGGTGCACCATCCGCTGGACACGGAGCTGCTGTCGCACCACCCCGTGCTCGAGTCCGTGCAGGTGGTCGCGGACGAGGCCGTGCCGCGCGGCATCGCGCTGCTCGACGCCCCCGACCTCGACTCGGTGCTCGAGTCGAACCGCGAGCAGGCCCACCGCCTGCTCGAGGCCGCCGACCTGTGGCTGTTCGTGACGACGGCTGCCCGCTACGGCGACGCGCTGCCGTGGAAGGTGCTCGAGGCGGCGGTCGAACGGGGCACGTCGATCGCGATGGTGCTCAACCGGGTCCCGCCGGCGTCGCTGCCCACCGTGCGCGGGGACCTGCTGGAGCGCCTGCGCGGGCACGGGTTGGCGGGCTCGCCCCTGTTCGTCGTGCCGGACCTCGGTCCCCACGAGGGGCTGCTCGCCCCTGCCGTCGTCGCGCCCGTGCAGCGCTGGCTCATGATGCTCGCTGGGCCGGACCGGTCGCGGACCGTTATCGGACGGACGCTGCGCGGGTCGCTCGCCGCGCTGCGGCCGTGGGTCGACGAGCTCGCGGAGGCCGTGCAGGCGCAGGCGGACGCCGCGGTGCGGATCGGCCGGGCGCTCGACGAGGCCGTCGACGGGCCCGCGGGGCAGGCCGCCGCGTCGCTGCGAGGCGGTGCGCTGGCCGACGGGGCCGTGCGGGCCCGGTGGGCTGAGCTGACGACCGACGGCGCGGTGCTCGCCGACGTCGTGCGTTCGTCGGGGCGCATCCGCGGCTCGGCCCGGGACGGCCGCGCCCGCTCCGCCGCCGTCGCCCCGCTCGTCGACGACCTCACGCGTTCCGCGGCGGCCTCGTTGGCGGCGGCCGGAGCGCATGCGGAGGACGTGTTGCGTGCGGCGCTCACGGGACCGGGTGCGCCGCACGGCGGCGCGTCCGTCGACGCGGCGTGGAGCAGCGACGGGCTGCGCCGGACGCGCGTGCAGGCCGCCGACCTGTCGGCGCGCGGCTGGACGTCGCAGGGTGCGCGCGCCGTGCGGGCCGCGCTCGTCGCGGGTCCGCCGGCCGACGCCACGCCGCGTCGACCGCGGGACGTGGCGCGCGAGGCGAAGCGGCGCGAGAAGGCGGAGCGCGCGCTCGGCGAGGCCGGGCTCGGCGCCGTCGCGCTCGCCGGCGCCGCGGGGGTCGACGAGGCGCGTGACCTGCTCGTCGACCTGCTCGGCGCCGCGGGGGAGCAGGCCGTCGCGGAGCTGCGCGCCGACCTCGGCGACCGGGTCCGGGCGCAGGTCGCGCTGGAAAGGACCTCGGTCGGCAGCGTGCTCGACGACCCCGACCTGGCCGAGGACGCCGCGTCGCGGCTGCGGCTGCGGCTCGCCGTGCTGAAGGGACTGACGTGACCGGGGCCCACACCAGGCACGACGACGCGGCCGGGGCCGGTCCGTCGTCGACGACGTCCGACGGCGTGCACCACGGGGTGCACCGCGATGTGCTGCACGGCGCCCTGCACGGGCGCGAGACCGAGCTGCTGCACGCGCGCGTCGACGCCCTCGACGCCGCGCTCGTGGTGGGCGGCCTGCGGCTCGACGAGCCGGTCGTGGGGCGCGTCGTGACGGCGGTGGACCGGGTGCGCGAGCGCCTCGAGCTCGGGGTCGACCACACGGTCGTCGCGCTCGTCGGCGGCACCGGGTCCGGCAAGTCCAGCCTGTTCAACGCCATCAGCGGCCTGCAGTTCGCGGACGTCGGCGTCAAGCGGCCGACGACGTCCGAGGTCACCGCCTGCGTGTGGGGCGAGGACGGCGGGCCGCTGCTCGACTGGCTCGGTGTCGTGCCCGACCGGCGCATCGAGCGCGAGAGCCTGCTCGACGGCGAGTCCGAGGCCGTCCTGCGCGGCCTGGTGCTGCTGGATCTGCCCGACCACGACTCGATCGCGCCCGAGCACCGCGAGACGGTCGACCGGATGCTGCCGCAGGCCGACGTGCTGGTGTGGGTCGTGGACCCGCAGAAGTACGCGGACGACGCGCTCCACACCGGCTACCTGCGCGGGCTCGTGGGGCACGAGGCGTCGATGCTCGTCGTGCTCAACCAGGTCGACACCGTGCCGGCCGACGTGCGCCCCGAGCTGGCGCGCGACGTCGCGCGGCTGCTGGTCGACGACGGACTGGTCGGCGTGCCGGTGCACGAGGTGTCGGCTCGCACGGGCGAGGGCGTGGCCGGACTGCGGGCCCGGCTCGCCGAGGGCGTCGAGACCCGGTCGCTCGCCGCTCGTCGGGCGGGGGCGGAGGTCCACGACGCCGCCGGGCTGCTCGCCGCCCAGGTCGCCGCGACCGAGCCGCCGCCGTCGGCACTCTCGGTGGCCGAGGTCGTCGACACGCTGTCCGACGCCGCCGGGCTCACGGCCGTCGCGGGTGCCGTCGCGGCCGTGGTGCGCGGCGGGTCGTCCGACCGGCCCGCGTTCGGGGCGGTGCAGGAGGACACGGTCGGGCTCGCGCGCGGACAGTGGCTCGACGCGGTGACGCCGAGCCTGCCGCGGCGCTGGGGCCAGGACGTGGCGAACCGGGTCGCGACGACCGCCGAGCTGCGGCTCGCGGTCTCCGACGCGCTCACGCAGGTCACCGTGGCGGCCCGGCGGTCGTTGCTCGCGGCGTGGCTGGTCGCGCTCGCCCTGCTGCTCGGGCTCGCGGCTGTCGTGATCGGCGGGGTCGCGGTCGGGTCCGGGCTGTCGTCGGTCCGCGCGAACCCGTGGGCGCCCGTGCTCGCGGTGGCGCTCGCCGTCGCGGCGGTGCTGGTCGGGATCGCGGCTGCCTCCACGCGGCGTGCGGCGGCGCGTCGACGGGCCGCGCGGGTGCTGCGGGACGGGCGGTCCGCGCTCGAGGGCGTCGCCCGCGGGCGGCTGCTCGAGCCGACGCAGGCGGTGCTGGCCGAGCACCGCAGGGTGCGCGAGCTCGTCGCGAGCGCGCGGGACTGATCCGCGGGCGGCCGCGAGCCGCCCACAGCCCCGGTGGTGTCGCGCGCGTTCCCGGCGGGGCCGAGGTGCCCGACGCCGGCGCCTCGGTGTCGCCGACGCTGGCCGCACCCGTCCCGCATCCCGCGGGGCACGCGGCACGGAGGACGCCATGAGCACGCACACCCTGGACCTGACCCTCGTCGGCTGGATCGGCAGCGAGGTCCGCAACTACCCGAGCACCGACGGTTCGACGGAGTTCACGTCGTTCCGGATGGCCAGCACCCGCCGGTGGTTCGACCGCCGCGAGAACGTCTGGAAGGACGGCCGGACCGAGTGGTTCACCGTCAAGCTGTGGCGGCAGGCCGCGCAGAACGCCGGGCACAGCCTGCGCAAGGGCGACCCGGTCGTGGTGCACGGCCGGCTGTCCACGGAGGAGTGGGCGTCCCCGGAAGGGCCGCGCACCACGCTCGTGATCGAGGCCGCGGCCGTCGGCCACGACCTCACGTTCGGCACGACGCACTTCCGCCGGACCCTCAACCCCGCCGCGGCCGAGCAGGCCGCGGAGGACGGGGTGGCCCCGGCCGACGTGTCCGGGTTCCCGGAGGTCACGGACGAGGACGCGCTGGTGCCGGCCGAGGACGTCGCGGTCGAGCTCGAGGACGCGGCGGTGCTCGTCGGCGCGCGCTGACAGACGCCCGACCGGGCCGGACGACGTGGAGCCGGGCTCCCCAGCCGTGATCGCCTAGGCTGGGGGACCGGCAACCACCATCCGACGACGCCCGACGTCGCCGCGGACGACGCTGCGGGCAGGACCGTGGGCTGGAGACAGCCCCACCTGCCCAGCGGCGGCGCCCCGCACGCGCCGGTCGGGCACCCGAGCACCGAGGCGGACGAAGAGCCAGTGGCTGAGTTCATCTACTCCATGTACAAGGCGCGCAAGGCGCACGGCGACAAGGTCATCCTCGACGACGTCTCGCTGAACTTCCTGCCCGGCGCCAAGATCGGCGTCGTCGGCCCGAACGGCGCGGGCAAGTCGACGATCCTCAAGATCATGGCCGGTCTCGACCAGCCGTCGAACGGCGAGGCGCGCCTGAGCCCCGGATACACGGTCGGCATCCTCATGCAGGAGCCGCCGCTGAACGACGACAAGACGGTGCTCGGCAACGTCGAGGAGGGCGTCGCCGAGATCAAGGGCAAGCTCGACCGGTACAACGAGATTTCGGCGCTCATGGCCGAGCCGGACGCCGACTTCGACGCCCTGCTCGCCGAGATGGGCCAGCTGCAGGAGGCCATCGACGCCGCCGACGCGTGGGACCTCGACACGCAGCTCGAGCAGGCGATGGACGCGCTGCGCTGCCCGCCGGCCGACGCCGACGTCAAGGTGCTGTCCGGTGGTGAGCGCCGCCGCGTCGCCCTGTGCAAGCTCCTGCTCGAGAAGCCGGACCTGCTGCTCCTCGACGAGCCGACCAACCACCTCGACGCCGAGTCGGTGCTGTGGCTCGAGCAGCACCTCAAGGACTACCAGGGCGCGATCCTCGCGGTGACCCACGACCGGTACTTCCTCGACAACATCGCGGAGTGGATCTGCGAGGTCGACCGCGGCCGGCTGTACCCGTACGAGGGCAACTACTCGACGTACCTGGAGAAGAAGCAGGAGCGCCTCCAGGTCCAGGGCAAGAAGGACGCCAAGCTCGCGAAGCGCCTCAAGGACGAGCTCGAGTGGGTCCGGTCCAACGCCAAGGGCCGCCAGACGAAGTCGAAGTCCCGTCTCGCGCGCTACGAGGAGATGGCGGCGGAGGCCGACCGCACCAGGAAGCTCGACTTCGAGGAGATCCAGATCCCGCCGGGCCCGCGCCTGGGCAACGTGGTGCTGGAGGCCAAGAACCTCGAGAAGGGCTTCGACGGGCGCACGCTCATCGACGGCCTGAGCTTCACGCTGCCGCGCAACGGCATCGTCGGCGTCATCGGCCCGAACGGCGTCGGCAAGACGACGCTGTTCAAGACGATCGTCGGGCTGGAGCCGCTCGACGGCGGCGACCTCAAGGTCGGCGAGACCGTCTCGATCTCCTACGTCGACCAGTCGCGCGGCGGCATCGACCCGAAGAAGACCCTGTGGGAGGTCGTGTCCGACGGGCTCGACTTCCTCAAGGTCGGCAACGTCGAGATGCCGTCCCGCGCGTACGTCGCGGCGTTCGGGTTCAAGGGTCCGGACCAGCAGAAGCCGGCCGGCGTGCTGTCCGGTGGTGAGCGCAACCGCCTCAACCTCGCGCTCACCCTCAAGCAGGGTGGCAACCTGCTGCTGCTCGACGAGCCCACCAACGACCTCGACGTCGAGACCCTCGGTTCGCTCGAGAACGCCCTGCTCGAGTTCCCGGGCTGCGCGGTCGTCGTGTCGCACGACCGGTGGTTCCTCGACCGGGTGGCCACGCACATCCTGGCGTACGAGGGCACCGAGGAGGACCCCGCGAACTGGTACTGGTTCGAGGGCAACTTCGCCTCGTACGAGGAGAACAAGGTGGCCCGCCTGGGCGCCGACGCGGCCCGTCCCCACCGCGTGACGTACCGCAAGCTCCGCCGCGACTGACGCCCGCCGGGCCGTGCTGGCCACGGCCCGCGACGACACGACCCGGAGGGGCCGCGACCCGATCGCGGCCCCTCCGCGGCGTTCCGCGCCCGCGCGGTGGTCGCCGCCGACGCGCGACCTGCGCGTGCGCGGGGCATCCTGGGCGACCAGGAGCGGCGCGTCCCGAGCGTCGCGGGACGGGAGCGTGCCTGTGGCGGTGAACGAGGTCGCTGCCCTCGTCGACGCCGTCACCGGTCTGCGTGCCGCCGTCGACGACGTCGCGCTGCCGTTCGAGGTCGCGTCGGCGCAGGCGGCCCGGGACGAGCGGCGTCGGCTGCTAGACCGGCTCGACGACCACCTGCTGCCACGGCTGCGGCATCCCGACGCCCCGACGCTCCTGGTGGTCGGCGGGTCGACGGGTGCGGGCAAGTCGACGCTCGTGAGCTCGCTCGTGGGCGAGCCGGTGAGCCCCGCGGGGGTGCTGCGGCCGACGACCCGGTGGCCGGTGCTGGTGCACCACCCGGACGACGCGGACCAGTTCACGGGCGACCGCGTGCTGCCCGGGCTGCCGCGCGTCACGGGCGCCGGCCCAGCGGGAGGCCGGGGGGTGCGGCTCGTCGCGTCCGAGGCGGTGCCGCCCGGGCTCGCGCTGCTCGACGCCCCCGACATCGACTCCGTCGAGGAGGCGAACCGCACGCTCGCGGTCCAGCTGCTCGGTGCGGCCGACGCGTGGCTGTTCGTGACCACGGCCGCTCGGTACGCGGACGCGGTGCCGTGGGAGCTGCTGGCGGACGCCTCGCGGCGCCGGACCCACCTGGCCCTGGTGCTCGACCGCGTCGACGCCGCCGACGCCCCCGCGGTGGCGGCGCACCTGCGGGTCATGCTCGACGAGCGCGGGCTCGCCGGGACGCCGGTGCTGCTGGTCCCGGAGTCCCGACCGGACGACGACGGGCTGCTTCCCGAGCAGGCCGTCGCGGCCGTCGCGTCGTGGGCGACCGACCTGGCGCTCGACCCGGCGATCCGGGAGCGGGCGCTCGCGGCGACGCGGGACGGCTCCGCACAGGAGGCGGCCCGCGCCGCGAGGGCGCTCGCCGACGCCGCCGACGACCAGCGCGCGGCCGCCGACCGGCTGCGGAGCGCCGTGGTCGCGTCCTACGCGTCGGCGCGCGAGCTCGTCGCGGAGCGCACGTCCGACGGGTCGATGCTGCGCGGCGAGGTGCTCGCCCGGTGGCAGGACGTCGTCGGCACGGGTGAGTGGGTGCGGTCGATCGAGAGCGGGGTGGCGCGGCTGCGGGACCGGATCTCGGCGGGCCTGCGCGGCCGGCGGGCGGCGGACCCCACGATGGCCGAGGCCGTCGGCCACGGGCTCGAGGCGGTCGTGCTGGACGCGGCGCAGGACGCGGCGGCCCGGGCGCACGCCGACTGGTACCACGACCCCGCCGGGCACGCGCTGCTCGACGGTCTCGCGCTGTCGCGCGCGTCGGCCGACCTGCGGGAACGGGTGGACGCGGCCGTGCGCGCCTGGCAGGGCGACGTGCTGGACCTGGTCCGCGAGGAGGGCGCCGGCCGGCGCTCGACGGCCCGCGCGCTGTCGTTCGGGGTCAACGGCCTCGGCGCCGCCCTGATGGTCGCGGTGTTCGCTTCGACCGGCGGACTCACGGGCGCCGAGGTGGGGATCGTCGGCGGGACGGCGCTGCTCGCGCAGCGGCTGCTCGAGGCGGTGTTCGGCGACGAGGCGGTGCGACGCCTGACCCGGACGGCCCACGAGCGGCTGGACCAGCGCGTCGGTGAGCTGCTCGACGCGGAGGCGGCCCGCTACTTCGCGCTGCTCGACCCGGTGGCCGCGCTGGTGCGCGACGGCGGTGCAGTGCGGTCGCGGGCCTCGCTCGTCGAGACGGCCGCCCGCACGGTTGCGGTGGTCCCGCCGGAGGCCACCGGGCGAAGGAACTCCACGGGTCCCGGCCTGCGCGGCGCCGCGGCCGGTGGTGTCCCGGCGGCCGGCGAGGCGGACGCGCAGGGCGACGCACCGCGCGAGGGCTGGTGGCGGCGGTGGCGCCGCGGGAGGTCGGGGTGAGCCCGTCGAGCGCGTCCCGACCGACCGACGCGCGCGCCCGCGTCGACGCCCTCGACGAGGCGGCAGCACTGGGGCGCCGGTGGCTCCCGGCCGAGGTGCTCGTCCGCGCGGACGCCGTCGTCGAGCGTGCCCGGCGGCGGCTGGCACTGTCCGGCGAGCACACCGTGGTCGCACTCGCGGGGCCGACCGGCGCCGGCAAGTCGTCGCTCGTCAACGCGCTCGCGGGGACGGCAGTGGCCCGCCCGGGGATCCTGCGGCCCACGACGGGACGTCCGCTCGCCGTGCTCGTCCCGGACGCGACGCAGACGGCGCCGTCCGCGGGCCTGACACCCGGCCACGAGCGAGAGCCTGCGTCGACGAGCACCCGGGACCGCCCCTGGCGACGGCGCGCGCGGGCCGGGACGCCCGCGTCCACGCCGCCCGCCGGGCCGCACGAGCTGCTGGACTGGCTGGAGGTCGACGACCGGACCGTCGTCGACCCGGTGGGCTCGCCGCTGTCGCTGGCCACGGGCCTCGTGCTGCTCGACCTGCCCGACCACGACTCGGTCGTCGCCGAGCACCGGGCGGTCGCGGAGCGCCTGTACGACCGCGTCGACCTGCTCGTCTGGGTCGTCGACCCGCAGAAGTACGCCGACGCGGCCCTGCACGTGCGGTACCTGCGGCCGCTCGCGGGCCACGAGACGGTCGTCGTCCTCGTGCTCAACCAGGTGGACCGGCTGGCCCCGGACGACGCGCGCGCGTGCCTCGCGGACCTGCGGCGCATCGTCGCGGCCGACGGCCTCGCGGGTGCCCGGGTGCTCGGCGTGAGCGCGACGACCGGCGAGGGCGTCGACGAGCTCCGGGCGCTGCTCGCGGAGGCCGCGCGTCGGCGCCGAGCCGCGACGGACCGGGTGCTCGCGGACGTCCGGTCGAGCGCCGAGGCCGTCGTCGAGGCGTGCGGCGACGCACCCCGGCAGTCGGTCCCGCGACAGGCGCGGGCGGCCCTCGTCGACGCGCTCGAGGATGCGGCCGGCGTGCGGGCCGTCGTCGAGGCGACGAGAGTCTCGTCCGTCCGTCGGGCCCGCGCCGCCACCGGATGGCCGCCGACGCGCTGGATCGGTGGCTGGCGGGCGGACCCGCTGCGACGGCTCGGCCTGGGCGGTGCCCGCCGGTCGCCGGTCGCGCGCCGCGGAACGCCGGACGGCGCACCCGACACGTCGGCGACCCGGCGGAGCTCGTTCCCCGGTCCCGGCGCTCCGGCACGGGCGCGCGCGGCCCTCGCGGTCCGGGGCTACGTCGACGCAGCCACGGCGGGCGCACCCGACGCGTGGGTGCTCGAGGCGCGCGGCACGGTCGGGGCCGAGGACCTCGTCGACGCGCTCGACCAGGCCGTCGTCCGCGTCGACGCCGCGTCCGGGCCGGACCCGCGGTGGTGGCGGGCGGTGGCTGTCGTGCAGTGGGCCGTGCTGGGCGTCGCGCTCGCGGGTGTCCTCTGGCTCGTCGCGCTCGCCGTCGTCGGGTACCTGCGTCTGCCCGAGCCGCCGACGCCGACGTGGGGCACGGTCCCGTGGCCCACCGTGCTCGCGGTCGGTGGCGCGGCGCTCGGCGTGCTCGTCGCCCTGGTGGCCCGCGTCGCGGCGTCGGTCGGTGCGCGGCGCCGGGCGGCCGGCGTCCGTCGGGCGTTGCGGGCCGCGGTGGACGACGTCGCCGGCCGACTGGTCGTCGACCCCCTCGCGGCCGACCAGGCGGCACGTGACGGCTGCCGTCAGGCGGCGGCCCGGGCGGCCGGCCGACGCTGAGCGCGGCAGGACCGACGACCCCGCATAGGATCGGCCGGTCGAAGGAGGTCGGATGGCTCGGCTCGAGGTCCCGGTGCAGCTGCGCTGGTCCGACATGGACGCGTACGCGCACGTCAACAACGTGGAGATGCTGCGGCTCCTCGAAGAAGCGCGCATCGAGGCGTTCTGGAGCCACCCGGTCGACGCGGACGGCACGCGCCCCGACGGTGCCTGGTCGACGGCCGTGCTCGACGCGGGGCCGCGGGCCACGATGTCGACGCTCATCGCGCACCAGGAGATCGAGTACCTCCTGCCCCTCGGCTACCAGCGCCGCCCGGTGGTCGTCGAGATGTGGATCGGGCGGCTCGGCGGCGCGAGCCTCGAGGTCTGCTACGAGGTGCGCGACCGTCCCGCGGCCGAGGAGGGGAGCGCGGTGCACGCGCGTGCGACCACGACGATCGTGCTGGTCGACACCACGACCGGCCGGCCGCAGCGGATCGGCCCCGCGGAGCGGGCGGCGTGGGAGCCGTTCGTCGAGGAGCCGCTCACGTTCCGTCGGCGGCGCTGACCGGCCCGACGTCGGTGCGGGCCCGCTCGACGCGCTCCGCGGCCCGCGCGATGTTGCGCTGCATGCCGCCGAACACGATCCCGTGGAACGGGTAGACGGACCACCAGTAGAGCTGGCCGGCGAGCCCGCGCGGATGGAACAGGGCGCGCTGGACGAACGTCGTCGGCGCGCGGCGCGGGTCGTCGCCCTCGACGCGCAGCTCGAGCCACGCGAGGCCCGGGACCCGCATCTCGGCACGCAGCCGGAGCAGCGCGACAGGCTCGACGGCCTCCACGCGCCAGAAGTCCACCGCGTCGTCGACGAGGAGCGTCCACGGGTCGCGCCGCCCGCGCCGCAGGCCGGGACCGCCGACGAGCCGGTCCGCGAGGCCGCGCACCTGCCACGCGAGCGGCCACGAGTACCAGCCCCGCTCGCCGCCCAGAGCTTCGAGCACGCGCCACAGCGCGGCCGGGGACGCGTCGACCTCGGTGCGGCGCTCGTCGACGTAGAGGGACCCGCCCGCCCAGTCGGGGTCCGTCGGCAGGGGGTCGCTCGGCGCGCCCGCGACGGACGCGGACGTCCACCGGGTCGCCACGGCCGCGTCGTGCACACGCTGCAGGGCCAGCCGCACGGCCCGGTCGAACCCGACGAGGCCGCCCGGCGGGTCGGGGACGTGGTCGGCGATGTCGTGCTCGTCGCACACGACCTCGTGCACCAGGGACTCCACGAGCGGCCGGGCGAGGCCCGACGGCACGGGCGTCACGAGCGAGACCCACAGGCTCGACAGGCGGGGCGTCAGCACGCCGACCCCCACGATGACCCGACGCGGCAGGCCGGCGACCGCGGCGTACCGCTGCATCATGTCGCGGTACGTGAGCACGTCGGGCCCACCGATGTCGAAGCCGCGGCTCACGTCGGGCGGCATCGCGGCGCTGCCGACGAGGTACCGGAGCACGTCGCGGATGGCGATCGGCTGGATGCGGTTGTCGACCCACCGCGGCACCGTCATCGCAGGCAACCGCTCGGTGAGGTAGCGCATCATCTCGAACGACGCGGAGCCGGAGCCGAGGATGACGGCGGCTCGCAGCACCGTCGTCGGGACGCCAGACGCGAGCAGGATCTCGCCGACCTCGGTGCGTGACTGCAGGTGCGGCGACAGCTCCTCGCCCTCGGGGTGGAGCCCGCCCAGGTACACGATCCGCCCGACACCCGCCTCCCGCGCCGCCTGCGCGAACACGAGCGCGGTGTGCCGGTCGCGGGCCTCGAACGAGCGGCCCGACCCGAGCGAGTGGATGAGGTAGTACGCGACGTCGACGCCCTCCAGGGCGGGCCGGACCGCACCGAGGTCCGACGCGTCGGCCGTCGCCACCTCCACGTCGTCGTACCAGGGCTGGGAGCGCAGGCGGTCGGGGTTGCGTGCCACGGCGCGGACCCGGTACCCGGCGGCGAGCAGCTCGGGCACGAGCCGCCCGCCGACGTACCCGGTGACTCCCGTGACGGCCGCGAGCGGGGCGTCGGGCCGCGGCCGTCCGTCCGGTCCGGGACCGGGGGCGAGGCCGGTGAGCGTCCGTGCCACCGGTTCGGGTGCGAGGTCGTCGGGAGCGACGACGCCGGTGCGCGGCGGACGAGCGGGATCGGCGTGGTTCATGGCGTCAGCATCCTCAACGTCTCGCGCTCGGCGACGGCCTGCGAGCGGGTCGGCCGGATCGTCGTGCCCTGCGCCCAGAGGTCCACGACGCGCGGGTCGATGTACGACGCGCGGCAGACGGCCGGCGTGTTGCCGAGCTCCTCGGCCACGTCCTTGACGACCTGCGTGACGACGCGTCGGCGACCGCGCTCCGACCGCGGCGGCGCGCCGGCGGCCGCGAGCCCCCGGGCGGCCAGCACGGTCGCGTGCCACGTGCGGAAGTCCTTCGGTGTGGCGTCGGCGCCGAGCCGCTCCTTGACGGCCGTGCCGACGTCGGCGCTCGTGACGTCGTGCCAGCCCGACCCGTCCTGCCACGCGAGCAGCTCGGCCCCGGGGTCGTCGCGCCGCACCAGGAGCCGCACGGCGGCCGCGACCTGGTCGTCCTCCACGACCGTGTCCCGCACCTGCCCGGACTTCGCGGGGAACTGCAGGTGCACCCGGCCCTCCGTCCCGTCCGGTGCCGGCGGCAGCACCGTCGCGTGCTCACGCAGCAGCGTCGCGAGGCCGTACGAACCGTGCCGGGCCGCATACCCCTCGCCGCCCACGCGCAGGTATGCGAGGTCGAGCAGGCGGAACGCCAGGGCGAGCGCCTTCTCCCGAGGCATGCCGTCGAGCGCGAGCTCGCGGCGCACGCGCCGCCGGGCGGCCGGCAGGTGCCGCGCGACGTCGAGCACGTGGTCGTGCTTGAGCCGGTCGCGCCGGACGCGCCACTGCTGGTGGTACAGGTACTGCCGGCGCAGGGCGTCGTCGAGGCCGGCGGCCTGGATGTGGCCGTTGGGCCAGGGACTGATCCAGACGTCCTTCCAGGCCGGCGGGATCGCGAGCGCGACGATGCGGTCCAGGTGCTCGTCGTCCGTGATCCTCGCGCGGTCCAGGTCGAGGTACACGAAACCTCGGCCCGCCCGGCGGCGGGTCCACCCCGGCGCGTCGATGCGGACACGTCGGAGCCTGGCCATGCCGCTCAGTGTCACCTGCGGTTGTCCGGAGCGCGCGTCGGCCGCTGCTAGGCTGCGCGCCGCCACCGTCGGGACGGGGGTCGGCCGCGGGGCCGACGGACGACGGACGGGACGGTGGCGCGGTGCGCTTCAACCCACCGCCGAACTGGCCGGTCGAGCCCGGCTTCACGCCGCCGCGCGGCTGGGAGCCCGACCCTGCGTGGCCACGACCGCCCGCCGGCTGGCGGACCTGGCTGCCCGACGAGCCGCACGTGGTCCTCCGGCGCGACCAGCTCCGTGCGGCCGCCGTGCTCGGCGCCGGCGAGGCCGTCGCGCTCGCGGGCGTGATCGGTGCCGCGGTGGCGGCGCTGCGCGGAGAGTCCTGGCTCGGCTGGGTCGTGCTCGCCGTTCTCGGCGTCGCGGTCACGGTCGTCGGCGTCCGGAAGCTGCGCGGGGTCCGCCTGGACGGTGCTCCGCGGCCCGGACGCGGGCTGCGGTGGGCGCTCGCGGTCGCGACCTCGGTCGTGGTGGTCGTGGGCGTCGGTGCGGGCGCGGTGGTCGTGCAGACGGCTCTGCTCGAGCCGACGGACGGGACGTGCGCGGTCGTCGACGAGTACGTGCACCTCGTCCTGTGCGTCGCGCCGCACGACGTCGTCGTCGAACGCTCGATCGACGACCCGGCGTGCTGCCCGCAGGACCTCGCCGCCTGGGTGCCGGGCTACTGGTACTCGCTGCACGACGACGGGTGGGTGTGCCTGCTCGACGCCCACCTGGAGGCGCCCGACGGGTCCGTCGTCGCGGGCTGACGACGGTGCGGGCGTGCGGTCGGTCCGCGGCGATCGACCTCACCCGACCTCAGTCGGCGAAGCGGACCATGCCCTCCTGGGCGATCGACGCGACGAGCACGCCGTCCCGCGTGAACACGCGCGCGGCACCGAGCCCGCGCCCGCCCTGGGCGCTCGGTGTCGACTGCACGAACAGCAACCACTCGTCGACCTGCACGTCGCGGTGCCACCACATCGCGTGGTCGAGGCTCGCGATCGACAGCCCGGGCGAGATCCACGAACGGCCGGCCCGGCGCAGGATCGGCTCGAGCATCACCTGGTCGCACGCGTACGCCAGGAGCGCGCGCTGCAGCAGCTGGTCGCCGGCGGGCACCGGCCCACGCGACCTGAACCACACCTTCTGCTGTCCGGACGTGTCGCGCGCGGGCCGCAGGTTCACGTTGTCGCCGACGTGCCGCACGTCGAACGCCGCCTCGTGCGCCCAGAACCGCGCGACGGGGTGGTCGATGCCGTCGAGCCGCTCGTGCACCGACGTCAGCCCTTCCGGCCCCGGCACGTCGGCGGGCATCTCGTCGGCGTAGTCGAGGCCGGGCTGCTCCTCCTGGAACGACGCGATCATCGACAGGATCGGCACCCCGCCCTGCAGCGCGTGAGTCCGCCGGGCCGAGAACGACCGTCCGTCCCGCAGCCGCTCCACCGCGAAGCAGATGGGCTCCCGGACGTCGCCGGGGCGCAGGAAGTAGCCGTGCATCGAGTGGGGGAGCCGGTCGGCGTCGAGCGTGCGCCCCGCGGCGAGCAGCGCCTGGGCGAGCACCTGGCCGCCGAACACCCGCCCGCCCGGCTGCTGCAGGCTTCGCCCGGTGAACGTGTCCGGCGACCCCGCGTCGGCCTCGAGGTCGAGGATGTCGAGCACGGGAGCGGTGGGGTCGATCGTCATCGGGTCAGTCCTCGAAGGTGTTGAGCATCGAGTGCGCCGCGCGCTCCAGGTAGTCCCAGAGCTCCGCACGGTGCAGGGGGGCGAGGTCGAGCGAGTCGACGGCGGCGCGCATGTGCAGCAGCCAGCGGTCGCGGGCGTCGGGGTTCACCTTGAACGGGGCGTGCCGCATGCGCAGGCGCGGGTGGCCGCGCTGGTCCGAGTACGTCGTCGGGCCGCCCCAGTACTGCTCGAGGAACATCGTGAGCCGCTCGGCCGCCGGGCCGAGGTCGTCCTCGGGGTACATGTCCCGCAGCACCCGGTCGTCGGCGACACCGCGGTAGAACTCGTCGACGAGCTTGACGAACGTGGCGTGACCACCGACGGCGTCGTAGAAGGAGTCAGGCCTCACGGCGACCATCCTCACACGTGCGCAGGACCCGTCCGGCGCCCCGGGAGGGCGAACCGGTGGCCACGACCGTGAGCCCCGTTACAGGCCCAGCTCCTCGAGCACCGGCAGACCCTGACGGACGACCGCCCGAGCGTCCTGCGCGGTCGGGGACGCGAGCGCGAGCTGCGCCAGGCGACGGCACTCGTCGATCGTGGTCGACGCCAGGACCGCCGCGACGTCGGGCAGCGCTCGCGGCGTCATCGACAGCGACGACACCCCGAGCCCGACGAGCACGACGGCCAGCGCCGGCACCGCCGCGGCCTCGCCGCAGACGCCGACCGGGCGGCCCTGGGCCGCACCTCCCCGGCACGTCGCGGCGACGAGCTGCAGGACCGCCGGCTGCCACGCGTCGGACAGGTGCGCGACCGCGCCGAGCATCCGGTCGGCCGCCATCGCGTACTGCGTGAGGTCGTTGGTGCCGATGCTCGCGAACCCCGCGTGCGCGAGGATCGGGCCTGCCAGGAGGGCCGCACTGGGCACCTCGACCATCACGCCGGCGGTCGTGAGCCCGTGCCGCGCGCACGCGGCGACGAAATGCTCCGTCTCGTCGACCGTGGCCACCATCGGCGCCATGACCCATACCTGCGCGGACTCGGCCTTCGCCGCCTGGGCGATCGCGGCGAGCTGGTCCTCGAGCACACGCGGGTGCCCGACGGCGGTGCGCAGGCCGCGCACGCCGAGTGCCGGGTTCGTCTCGGGGTCGCCCGCGAGGAACGGCATCGGCTTGTCGGCACCCGCGTCGAGCGTCCGCACGACGACCTTGCGGCCCGGGAACGCGGCGAGCACCTGCCGGTACGCCGCGACCTGCTCGTCGAGCGTGGGAGCCTCGGCACGGTCGAGGAACGCGAACTCGGTCCGGAACAGCCCGACGCCCTCGGCGCCGGCGGCGGCGGTCGGCGCCGCGTCCGCGGGGTCGCCCACGTTGGCCAGCAGCTCGACGCGGTGCCCGTCCGCGGTGCGGCCCACCCCGTCGAACGTGCGCACCTGACCGGCGAGCGCGAGCGCGGCAGCGACCTGGTCGTCGTCCGGCGCGAGCGTGACGGTCCCCGCGCTGCCGTCCACGAGCACGACGTCGCCCTCGCCGACGAGCACGTCGACGCCGCGGGCGGCCACGACGCCGGGGATGCCGCGGGAGCGCGCGAGGATCGCGGTGTGCGACGTGGGACCACCCTCGGACGTGACGACCGCGCGGACCGTGCTCGGGTCGAGCGTCGCGACGAGCGCCGGCGCCAGGTCGGTCGCGACCAGGACGTACGGCTCGTCGCGGACCGGCAGACCCGGCGCCGGACGCCCCGTGAGGTCGGCGACCAGGCGGTCCCGGACGTCGGCGATGTCCCGCGCGAGGTCGGCGAGATGGCCGCCGAGCGCCTCGAACTGCGCGGCGACCGCGTCCGCGGCCTCCCACACGGCACGCTCCGGCACGAGCCGGTCGTCGACCACGCGCTGCGTCGCGTCGGCGACGAGCGTCGGGTCCGTGGCGATCGCGGCCGTCGCCCGCAGGACGCCCGCGGCGTCGCCGGTCGCGCGGTCGGCCGCGGCCTCGAGCTCGGCCTGCACGCGCGTGGACGCCACGGCGATGCGCGCGGCCTCGGCGGCGTAGTCCGTGCCCGGCGGCAGGCGGCGGCCTGACGGGGGTTCCGCGACCGGGTCGGGCAGCAGGGCCACGGGGGCGACCACGCGACCCGGGCTCACACCGATGCCGCTGATGACCGTGGCGGGGTGCGGACTCACCTGGACTGACCTCCTCGTCGACCTGAGGCAGTCTCGCCCTTCCGGCCGCGCCGGTGCAAAGCCGGAACGACCGCGAAGGACCGGCAGGTCAGGGTTACGCTGGACACCGTGCGCCGACCAGCCGGCGCCGGTCGATCCGGGGAGTTCCATGAGCAAGGCAGAGCAGATCCTCGCAGCGCTGGGTGGCGACACGAACGTCGTCGACCTCGAGCCGTGCATCACGCGGCTGCGCGTCGAGGTCACCGACGCACACCTCGTCGACGAGGCGGCCCTCAAGGCCAGCGGTGCGTTCGGTGTGGTCCGCTCCGGTCGCATCGTCCAGGTGATCGTCGGTCCCGAGGCTGACAACCTCGCAGCCGAGCTCGACACGCTGCGCTGACCGTCCCGACCCGGGTCGCCCCCCGATGAGCACGCTGCGGATCGTGAGTCCGCTGGCCGGTGTCGTGCGCCCCGTGTCGGCCGTCCCCGATCCTGTGTTCGCGGACGAGATCGTCGGACCCGGGGTGGCCGTCGAACCGTTGCGGACGCAGTCCCAGGTCGTCGTCGCCCCCGCCGACGGCATCGTCGGCGCCCTCCACGCCCACGCGTTCGCGCTCGAGCTCCCCGACGACAGGTCGGTGCTCGTGCACCTCGGGATCGACACCGTGCGCCTCGCGGGGCAGGGGTTCACGCTGCACGTCGAGCGTGGCACGCGGGTGTCCGCGGGGGACCCGCTCGTCACGTGGTCGCCCGTCGACGTCGCGGCCGCCGGGCTCGCGACCGTGTGCCCCGTCGTGGCGCTCCAGGCCGACCGCGACCTGCTCGAGCTGCTGGTCGAGGACGGCGCGACCGTCCGGGCCGGAGACCCGCTGCTCGACTGGCACTGACCCGGCTCGACCGGCGCCGACCTGAGTCGACCTGGACCGATCCGCCTGCGACCGGACCGGCCCGACGGGACCGGTCCGACCGGGCCGGCCGCGCCGCACCGGCCGGACCGCACCAGCCCGACCGCACCAGCCCGACCGCACCAGCCCGACCGCACC
>NZ_JAGIBD010000120.1 GCF_017744555.1 Cellulomonas sp.
GCTCTTGATGGCGCCGAGCACCGCGTAGCCGCCGTTGCCGGGGCAGGCGGTGTACGCCGTGTCCCGGTGGCCGACGACGACGGGGAGCGCGATCGTCCCGGGCCCGAACCGCGAGTTCTCGCCGCCCTGCGTCGTGTAGCCGACCGTGCTCATCGGGTCGCGGTGGTACGACGCGAGACGCCAGGCGATCACCCGGGCGACGGACTCCTGGGTCGCGGCCGACGGCGTCGTGCTGCTGTAGTCGCCGAGCATGGAGACGCCGACGGTCGACGTGTTGAAGCCGCCGGCGTGGACGCCGATCACGGGCTGCGTGCCCGAGTTGGCGCGCCCCTCGTAGACGTTGCCCCACTTGTCGACGAGGAAGTTGTAGCCGATGTCGCACCAGCCGCGCCCCGTGATGTGGTACGCCTGGTCGTTGCGGATCTGCTGCATCGCCTGGGCGACGGAGGCGTAGGCGTTGCTGCCGGCGGTGTGGTGCACGACGGCGGCGAGCAGCGTCCGCGCGACGTCCGGCGCGCAGGCCTGGGCGCGCGCGCCCCACTCCGCACGGGAGTAGACGCGGGGCGCCGCCACCGACGCGGGCGCGACGGCCGAGGTCCGGA
This sequence comes from Cellulomonas sp., assembly GCF_017744555.1. Classification (GTDB taxonomy): domain Bacteria; phylum Actinomycetota; class Actinomycetes; order Actinomycetales; family Cellulomonadaceae; genus Cellulomonas. The sequence continues at coordinate 603 of NZ_JAGIBD010000120.1, forward strand.
CGTCCGCCGTCTGCACGACGGTCGCACCGCCGCCG
>NZ_JAGIBD010000121.1 GCF_017744555.1 Cellulomonas sp.
CGGACGGACTGCCGCGGGCGGCGGCGGCCAAGGTGTCGGTGATGATCGGCGGACGCCGGCACCCCGTCGCCGGATCCGTCTCGATGGACCAGATCGTCGTCGACGTCGGCGACGCGGCCGTGGCGGTCGGCGACCGCGCGGTCGTCTGGGGCGATCCGCTGCGCGGCGCCCCCTCGGTCGCGGAGTGGGCGGACGCCGCCGGCACCATCGCGTACGAGATCGTGACCGGGGTCGGGCAGCGGGTCCGACGGCGGACGGTGGGCTGAGCGGTGAGCGATCCCGTCGAGCTCGAGGTGGCGACGCCCGAGGCCATGGAGGCGCTCGGCCGGGTGATCGGCGCGATGCTGCGCGCCGGCGACCTGCTCGTGCTCGTCGGCGACCTCGGCGCCGGGAAGACGACGCTGACCCGCGGCATCGGCGAGGCGATGGGGGTGCGCGGACCCGTGACCTCGCCCACCTTCGTGCTGTCGCGCGTGCATCCGGTCCTCGCCGGCGACGGCCCGCCCCTCGTGCACGTCGACGGCTACCGCCTGTCCGGCGCACGCGAGCTCGACGACCTCGACATCGACTTCGACGAATCCGTCGTCATCGTGGAG
>NZ_JAGIBD010000122.1 GCF_017744555.1 Cellulomonas sp.
AACCGCAACCCGAAGAAGGCCCTGGAGATGGGCGTCACGGCGGCGGCGGCACTCGTCGGGGTGGGGACGATCGCCGTAGGCGTCGCACGCGTGGGCCGAGTGCTCAAGGCTGCACGTGCGTACCATAATGGTGTTGCGGGCGCCGCGAACACGATCCGGGCATCGAGGCCCGTCGCCGCGATTGCTGGTCGCGTCCACGTCCGCGCCGTTCGCCTGTCCGGGAAATACAGCGAGACGCTCAAGAATGGAAATTCATTCATCGCTCGTGGTAGTGGGGTCGCCAGGCGAAGCTATCGCCCTGCGCACAGAACACCCCAGTACGGTTGGCGATCGAACCTCGATGTCGGGGTTAAAGGCTTGAATGTCAAGGGAAAACCCGCCTACCGGACCTTTCATGTCACCCATCGGAGTCGTTTCTTCTAGGTTGGCAGATAGTCGAGAGGAGCGGTTGCTCGTGACGTCGAGGTACGCGGGGAGGGGCGGTCGTGTGCACGACACAAGTGGTCGTGAAATTGGGTGGGTGTTCCTCGAGGGGGAGTTTCTCACTCGCCATCCAGAGTGCGGGCTGGGCAATTCTCAACATGAGAGTGTGAC
>NZ_JAGIBD010000123.1 GCF_017744555.1 Cellulomonas sp.
GTGTCCCGGTGCCCGAAGACCCGCGGCAGGGTGACCCACTGGTTCTTGAACCGGGAGTTGTCACCGTTGCCGGTGTAGTACGACATGGTGCCGCGGGGGTCGACGCCGTAGGCCCCGAGCCGCCAGCCGATGATGCGGCCGACCGCGTCCTGCGTCGCCGCGGAGGGCGTCGTCGCGGTGTAGTCGCCGAGCATGGACACGCCGACGGTGCCGGTGTTGAAGCCGCCCGCGTGGACCCCCACGACGGGCTGGGTCATGCCGTTGGCGCGGCCCTCGTAGATGTTCCCCCACTTGTCGACGAGGAAGTTGTAGCCGATGTCGCACCAGCCGCGACCGTCGATGTGGTACGCCTGAATGTTCCTGATCTGGGCCTTCGCCGCGTCCACCGAGGCGTAGCCGTTCGTGGTCGCGGTGTGGTGCACGACGGCGGCGACGAGGCCGGAGGCGACGTCCGGCGCGCACGCCTGGTTCCGCGCACCCCACGCGGCGCGGGTCACGACCGCGGGCTGGGCGGCGGTCGCGAGCGGCCCCGCGGCCGCCGACAGGACGCCCGACCGGCCACCCTGGGTCGCCGGCAGCGTGGA
>NZ_JAGIBD010000124.1 GCF_017744555.1 Cellulomonas sp.
GCCCACAACACCGCGCTCGACGCCCTGCGCGCCCGCAAGCGCCAGGCGACGTTCGACGACACCTTCGCCGAGGTCGAGGACCCGGCGGCGGCGGCCGACGCACGGGTGGCGGCGACCGCCAGCCTGGCCGTGTTACTGCGCCTGCCCGTAGCCCAGCGCTCGTGCGTGGTCTTGATCGACGTACTGGGCCACTCGGCGGAAGAGCCCGGTCAGTTGCTGGACCTGACCCTGGCCGCGACCAAGGCCGCCCTGCATCGCGGTCGCGAACGCCTGAAGGACTTGGCGCAAGAGCCGAATGCGCCCCCTCCCCCGCTGGACGCCGCCGAGCGCGACCGCCTGCGGGCCTATGCCGACCGCTTCAACGCCCGCGACTTCGACGCCCTGCGCGCCCTGCTCAGCGAGGATGTCCGGTTGGACCTGGCCAACCGCCGCCGCCTGGACGGCCGCACCGACGTGTCGATGTACTTCACCCACTACAACAGCACGACCGGCTGGTGGCTCGAGCCCGGCTTGGCCGAGGGCCGCCCCGCCTTGCTGGTCCGCGCCGGCCCCGACGAGCCGCTCCGCTACGTGGTGCTGC
>NZ_JAGIBD010000125.1 GCF_017744555.1 Cellulomonas sp.
TCTCGAACGGCACGTTGGCCTCGGCCAGGGTGCGCTTGGCGCGGACGATGCGCTGCGCCACGGTCGGTTCGCTGGCGAGGAAGGCACGGGCGATCTCGCCGGTTTCCAGGCCGCCGAGCAGGCGCAGGGTCAGCGCCACCCGCGATTCCGGCGGCAGCACCGGATGGCAGCTGATGAACATCAGTCGCAGCAGGTCGTCGCCGACCGGATCGTCGAGCAGGTGTTCCTCGCGCCGCTCCGCCTCGTCCTGCAGCTGCTCCAGTTCGTAGGCGGCCTGGACGTGCTTCTCGTCGCGCAGCTTCAGGTGCCGCAGGCGGTCGATCGCGCGGTTGCGCGCGGTGGTGGTCAGCCACGCGGCCGGGTTGTCGGGCACGCCGGTTTCCGGCCACTTCTCCAGCGCGGCGACCAGCGCGTCCTGGGCCAGTTCCTCGGCCAGGCCGACGTCGCGGACCATGCGGACCAGGCCGGCGATGACGCGCGCCGACTCCATCCGCCAGACTGCGTCGATGGTGCGATGGATGTCGCCGTGTGCGGATGTCGGGCTCATGCGCGGCGATCACACCACCGCCGCGCACGTTCGGCAAGTCGCACCGATCACTCGCGCGGGGGAATCGCGTCCGGGGCCATGAAGAAC
>NZ_JAGIBD010000126.1 GCF_017744555.1 Cellulomonas sp.
CGCCGGCGTCGAGCGCGACGAGTACGTCGTGCGGGCGCACCTGCCGTGGGCAGCCGGCGCCTGACAGGCCCGCGGACCGGCCCACGGTGCCGGTCGGGGTCGGTACGGTCGCCGCATGATCCGGGTGCTCGTGGTGGACGACGACCCGATGGTGCGGCGCCTGCTGCGCACCATCCTGCGACCCGACGACCTGGAGGTCGTCGGCGAGGCCGCCGACGGTGACGAGGCCGTCACCGCGGTGCACGCGCACCACCCCGACGTCGTCCTCATGGACCTGCGCATGCCGCGCGTCGACGGCATCCGCGCGACCGCGACCCTCGCGGCGCTGCCCGACCCGCCCGGCGTCGTCGCCATGACGTCGTTCGACACCGAGAGCGCGATCCTCGACGCCGTGCACGCCGGCGCCGCGGGCTTCCTCGCCAAGGACTCCTCACCCGAGGACATCGTCGCCGCCGTCCGAGCCGTCGCCGCCGGGGACGGCTGGCTCTCCGCGCGGGCCGCGCGCACCGTGATGACGCAGGTCAGCGCCGACCCCGCCGCGTCCGGGCGGCGCGACGCCCAGGAGAAGGTGCGGACC
>NZ_JAGIBD010000127.1 GCF_017744555.1 Cellulomonas sp.
ACAGGCCTCGGACACTCGATGCCTCAGTAGCCGGTGTAGGCGTACGTCCCGCAGGACTCGGGCTCGACGTTGTTGTTCGTGCAGGGCGACACCCGGGTCACCTTGGCACCGCTGGAGCTGATGGCCCCGGTTCCGTTGCCGTTGCGCGTCTCGACGAGGTATCGCGTCGAGCTGCCCACTCGGTAGAAGTGCGTGTAGGCGCGCTTGTCGTCGGCTGCCGTGTCGTTGACTCCGGCGTCGACGTTCGGAGCCAGGCTCCACGCCGTCGCACCGGTGATCGAGGTGTAGACAGTGGCCGCCTGTGCGCTGGCCGGCAGCGCCGCCGCCAGCACGACGAACGCTGCCGCGATGAACTGTGACTTCTTCATGCACTCCCCCTGGGGTGATGAGACGTCCCTTGTGAAACGTCTCACATCAGCCTATCGATACCCCCAGATGGAATGTCAAGAGTTGCCCTGACCAACCATCGGCTAAACATCACGAAATGTTCCGGCGGTCCGCAGGTTGCCTCGGCGGTCTCCCGCGCGACGACTCGTTTCGACGGCGGTGACGGTAGCCAGGGCGG
>NZ_JAGIBD010000128.1 GCF_017744555.1 Cellulomonas sp.
GGCCAGTTCCTGCTGGAGCGCGGCGTGATCACGCCGCCGCAGCTGCTGGCCGCGATCGAGGCGCAGCGCGCTTCCAACCCGCTGCTCGGCGAGCTGGCCGTGCAGCAGGGCCTGCTGACCACGGCGCAGGCGCGCCGGATCAACGAGCGCCAGCGCGCCGACGACCGCCGCTTCGGCGACATCGCGCTGGAGATGGGCCTGCTGGATGCGGCGCAGGTCGAATCGCTGCTGGCGGCACAGAAGGCCGGACGCAAGATGTTCGGCCAGGTTCTGCTGGAACAGGGCGTCGTCGCACCGGCGCTGCTGGAATCGGAACTGGCCACGCACCGCGCCGACCAGGACGCGGCCAACCATGACCTGGCCGCAGGCATCGCCGAGCACGACCAGGCCGGCCTGGCCAACGGCGCGATCGCCCTGTGCGGTCGGCTGTTCCCGCGCATGCTCGGTGGCCCCTGCCAGGCCGCCGGGGTGCTGCGCGCCGACGACATGGACCTGTTCCCGCACGTGGTCCACGTGCGCATCGACGGCGAGCGGCCGATGTCGATCGGCATGGCCTGCACCCTGC
>NZ_JAGIBD010000129.1 GCF_017744555.1 Cellulomonas sp.
CCTGTAACACAACACCTAGTGGTGGGTTGCGTTGTCAGACCCCAGGTGTAGTGTCTTCCCGGACGGCTCGCCCCGACTTGCTCGGGTGCCTCGACGGCACCCGCCCCCGGGTGTCTCGGCCGTCCAGGGGATACACGAACCACGAGCTCGGGGGAGCAGACGAATGACCATCACGGTGTACAGCAAGCCGGCCTGCGTGCAGTGCTCGGCCACCTGCAGGCGCCGGTCGTCGTCGCCGGCGGTGAGAACTGGTCGGGCTACCGCCCCGACCGCATCAAGGCCCTGGCCGAGAAGCTGGCGACGCAGGTCGCCTGACCCACGGGCGGGCCGCGTCCCGCCCCGCACACGCCCCGGGTCGGCGCCGGCACCGACCGCTCCGACCCGGCGGGCACTCGAGAACACAGGCCGACCGGCATCCGCGGGTGCCGGTCGGCCTGCACCCGGCACCGGAGGCCGGGCCTCGGCATGCCCGGGGTCCGGTGCGGCACGCGACACGAGGAGGAGGGGGTCGACGGTGGCTGGCCTCGTCTACTTCTCCTCGGTCTCGGGCAACAC
>NZ_JAGIBD010000012.1 GCF_017744555.1 Cellulomonas sp.
ACGCCGGTGTTGGTGGCGTCCGGCATGACGGTGGCTGGCGTGCTGGGTGGCGTGGTCGGCGTCGGCGTCGGCGTCGGGGTCGGCGTGGCGGTCGGCGTGCTGGTGGTCGGAGTCGGCGCCGGCGTCGGGGTCGGCGGCGGGCTGTCGGTGCGGATGTCGCCGGACGGCTCCGGGAGCGTCGCGGGCGTCGGGAAGCCCTCAGCGGCCCACTCGGCCGCCGTGATCGGCGTCAGGGAGGACAGGTCGTCCGAAGAGCCGCGAAAGATCCCCGGCGTCGACAGCCGCTTGTAGAACCCGCCCGCACGGGTGACGAACGCCGGGTACCCGACGGCCGCCCACTCCCGGACGGACAGCTTGTGCGTGACGCCGTCCCCGCCGGTCACGAACAGCTCGTTGCTGGTGCTCCACCGGTGGTACGTCGATCCGACGAGCGAGCCACCGCCGGTGGCGGGCGACGTCGGGTAGCCGGCCGACGCCCAGCCGTCGGACGTCAGCCGCTCCCGCTGCCACCAGGTCTCGCTGCCTGACGAGGACGTGACCGCGTACACGGTGGGCGACGAGCCGTAGCTCACGGAGGTCGTCGGCGCGCCGTCGGACCCGGCGATGCTGCCGACGTCCCGCCAGCTCTCGGGCGTCAGCGGGACGGAGACCTGCGTGCCGTCGGCCGGCGCGACGAGCACGTCACCGGTCGCCGAGTAGACCGCCTCGTCCAGCGGCCGCGTCTGCGTCGCCGGCGGGCCGACGACGGTGGCGTCGGGCGCGACCGTGGGGGCCGCGAGCGGCTCGGCGGGCGCCGTGCCGGGGACGGTCGACGCCGACGGAGCACCGGCCGACAGCAGCAGTGGTGTCACGAGGGCAGCAGTGACGGTGGCGGCGATCGTGCGCAGTCGCATCGGGAGGGCGTCCTCGGTGGTGACGAACAAGTGGTCCCGGACGTCATCGACACGTGGAGCCCACGGCCCCGCACCGATGGGCGGATCGCCCCGGTACGTCAGTCCGTTTTCACCCGCGCACCCGGCGCCGCGACCACGCGGCGAGCGACGCGTCCCGGTTCCTGAGACGGGCGGGGGTCGTCGGCGTGCCGCGCGGCCCCGCAAAGTCCGACGAGCCCCCGTCCGTAGGCAGGACGTCCCGACCGCCATCTCACCCAGTAGTGGCAAACTCAGACCGACACCGCCCCACCACCCAACGCAGGAGATGCTGCAGATGGCCATCGCCACCCCTGAGGTCTACGCCGAGATGATCGACCGGGCGAAGGCAGGCAAGTTCGCCTACCCCGCCGTGAACATCACGTCCTCCCAGACCGTCACCGCCGCGCTGCAGGGCTTCGCGGAGGCCGAGTCGGACGGCATCCTGCAGGTCTCGGTCGGCGGCGCGGAGTACGCCTCCGGCTCGACGGTCAAGGACCGCGTCTCGGGCTCGCTCGCGCTCGCGGCCTACGCGACCGAGGTCGCCAAGGGCTACGGCATCACCGTCGCGCTGCACACCGACCACTGCGTCAAGAAGAACCTGGACTCGTGGGTCCGCCCGCTGCTCGCGCTCGAGGCCGAGCAGGTCAAGCGCGGTGAGAACCCGACGTTCCAGTCGCACATGTTCGACGGCTCGGACATCCCGCTGGACGAGAACCTCGTGATCGCGGCGGAGCTCCTCGAGCTCTCGCAGGCGGCCCGCACGATCCTCGAGATCGAGGTCGGCGTCGTCGGTGGCGAGGAGGACGGCCACGAGGCGGAGATCAACGAGAAGCTCTACACGACGGCCGAGGACGGCCTCGCGACGGTCCGCGCGCTCGGTGCGGGCGAGAAGGGCCGCTACCTGACGGCCCTCACGTTCGGCAACGTGCACGGCGTGTACAAGCCGGGTGCCGTCAAGCTGCGCCCGTCGATCCTCGCGGACATCCAGAAGGCCGTCGGCGCCGAGGTCGGCAAGGACTCGCCGTTCGACCTGGTGTTCCACGGTGGCTCGGGCTCGACGGCCGAGGAGATCGCGGAGGCGGTCGACAACGGCGTCATCAAGATGAACATCGACACGGACACGCAGTACGCGTTCACGCGTCCCGTGGTGGGCCACATGTTCACCAACTACGACGGCGTCCTGAAGATCGACGGCGAGGTCGGCAACAAGAAGGCGTACGACCCGCGCGCCTGGGGCAAGCTGGCCGAGGCCGGCATGGCCCAGCGCATCGTCGAGGCCGCCCAGCAGCTGCGCTCGGCCGGCAACAAGCTCGGCTGACCCACCCTGCACGGCGAAGGCCCCGCACCGACCAGGTGCGGGGCCTTCGTGCGTAGGAGCGGGATCAGGCGGCGCCGGGGCCCGTGTCGCCGGACGCGGTGTCGCCGACCGGCTGGAACTCCGCCTCGTCGTCCCCGTCGACGACGTCGACGAGCTCGCCGATCCGCGTGACCTCGAGCAGGAACCGCACGGTCGGGGGCACGCGCAGGAGGCGGACGCGGTGCTGCGACCGGATGGACAGGCGCGCGAGGAACGCGACGCCCGACGAGTCCATGAACGTCACGTGGTGCGCGTCGACCTCGATCGGCAGGCCCAGCTGCTCGGCCTCGGCGGTCGCTTCCTGCAGCTCCGGGCCGAGGTCCGCGTCGACCTCGCCGGAGAGCACGATGCGTGTCCTGTCCGCGCCGACGATCACGTGGACCGCACCCGGTTCGCCGATCACGCCGTTGCTCGGGTCCAGCGCACTGGTGTCCCCGGGCTCCTCGGGGGTGGTGCTGTTACCGTCGCGCACGGTGCTCCTTCCGTTCCTGTCCCTGGAAGGCGCTGCGCCGTCGATTCGACGTTTCGCCCGTTCGGCACGCTAGACGATCGGAGGTGGTGGTGGTCAACTCCCACACGCATCCGACGTCGGATCATCTGCTCGCCCGGGCCCGTGAGCTCGCCCTGGCGTCCACCGCCGTGCCGATGGCGCTCCTGGACGCGTCGCAGCCGGACCTGCCCGTCGTGTGGGTCAACGCGGCGTTCGAGGCGGCCACGGGGTACGGGCTGGAAGGGGCCCGGAGCCGCCGCGCGCAGGTCGTCGAGCGGTCGGCGCTGTGCCCCGCGGAGGCGGACGCGCTGGCGACCGCGGTCCGTGAGGAGCGTGCCGTGTCGCAGACGCTGACGCTCGAGCGGGCCGACGGCTCCCGCCTGACGTGCCGCGTGCACCTGTCACCCGTGCGCGACGGGGACGGCCCGGCGACGCACTGGGTCGTCGCGATGCAGGACCTCACGGAGCAGCTCTCGCACGACGCCGAGCAGGCCGCGCTCGTCGAGGCGGAGCGGCGCGAGCGGCGCAGCCTCGGGCTCGTCGCGCAGGTGTCGGACCTGCTCATGGACGTCGACGACCCGCACGCGCTGCGCGAGATCGCGATGATGCTGCGCCGGGCGGTCGTCGGGTGGGCGGCGTTCTACCTGAACGACGGCGGGCTGCGCTCGGCCGACGGGATCGGGTCGGGGCACGCGCCGAGCGGCAAGGGCCACCGCCACGGCGACGGCCATCCCGGCGACCCACACCGGTCGGCGCTGCGCGTGACGTCGACCGCGACGGGCGCCATCCCGGTGCTCGGCGGCGCCCCGGCGCGGTTCCCGCGCGACACCGTGCAGCTGCTGCTCGACGGCGACCGGGACCGGCCCGTCGAGCTCGACCTGGACGGCACCTACGCACCGGGCAGCGCGTCGGCGTGGCTCGCACGGCACGTGGGGGAGGACCCGGGGCACGACGCGCGCACGACGGGCGACCGGCGGGCGGTCGTCTACCCGGTCCCGGGCCGACGGCGGGTGCTCGGCGTCCTCGTCGTGCTGCCGCGCGAGGCCGGCGGGCTGGCGGCGATCGAGCCGTCGACGATGACCATCCTCGAGCTGACCGCTCGGCGCGTGGGTCTCGTGGTCGACAACGCACGCCTCTACGACCGTGAGCACCGGCTCGCCGAGACGCTCCAGCGGGCGATGCTCCCCGAGCAGGCCGAGGTCGACGGCCTCGACGTGTGGACGTACTACGCGCCGAACTCCGAGAACGTGCAGGTCGGCGGCGACTGGTACGACGTGCTGCAGATCGCGCCGGACGTGGTCGGTGTGGTCATCGGCGACGTCGTCGGGCACGACGTCGAGGCCGCCGCAGCGATGGGGCAGCTGCGCTCGGTGGTGCGGTCGTACACGTTCGACATCACGTCGCCCGGCCCGGTGCTGGAACGCGTCGACCAGCTCGTCACGGGCATGCGGATCCCGCGCTCGGCGGGTCTGGTGCTGTCGACGCTGACCCGGTCGGGCGGCGGGTGGCGTCTCGAGTACTCCCGGGCGGGGCACCTGCCGGTGCTGCACGTGCGCGAGCGTCGGGCGACCGAGCTCCGGGAGGCCGGAGGCCCGCTCATCGGCTTCGGCGGCCACGGCCGCAGCACGGCCGTGCTGGACCTGCAGCCGGGCGACTTCCTCGTCTACTACACCGACGGCCTGATCGAGCGGCGCGACCGGGCGCTGCGCGAAGGGCTCGCGGCGCTCGCCGGGGTCGCCGCGCACGTCACCGCGCTCGACGCGGCAGGGATCGGCGAGGAGCTCCTGTCCCGGCTCGCCGACCACACCGAGGACGACGTCGCGGTCGTCGTGGTGCGCGTGCCCGACCCGCGCGACCAGCTCGAACGCGCACGCAGCCCGCGGCGGCGGCGGTGGTCGCTGCCGAGCGAGCCCGCGTCGATCGGCCGCGCCCGGCACGCCGTGGTGCGGACGTGCCAGGCCTGGGACATCCCGGAGGCCGCGAACGCGGAGCTCGTCGTCTCCGAGCTCGTCGCGAACGCCGTCCTGCACGGGTACGGCCACGTGTCGCTGCAGCTGTACGACACGGGCGACGGGCTGCGCATCGAGGTCGAGGACGGCAACCCCGCGCCTCCCGTCACCACGGACGGGCACCCCGGGCGGGTCGGCGGGTTCGGCATGCAGATCGTCGAGCGGCTCGCGGACTGGGGCTGGCGGCAGTCGCGGGGCGGCAAGCTGGTGTGGGCGCGGGTGCGCCCGGGGGTGCTGCCTCCGGCGGGTCGCTGAGCGGTCGTCCGCCGGACGAGCGCAGGCGTCGGCGGCCCGGAACCGGTCAGAGCCGCTCAGGCGGGTGTGGGCGCCCCGCTCGGGCGGACGAACCCGGACCCCGTGACCTCGGTGCACCGGTGGTCGGCGTCGACGCGGAACAGCTCGAGGGCACCGCAGATCTCGAGGACGAACAGGTCGCGCGGGTCCGTGCCGCGCAGCACGGTCGCCCCGCCACGGCGGCGACCGGCGTCGGCCAGCGAGATGAGGAACGCGGCGCCGGTGGAGTCCATGAACGTCACGCCGCACATGTCGATGACGAGGAGCTGACGGCGCAGGCCGACCACTCGCGCGGCGATCTCGGGGAACTGGTCGCGCTCGGCCAGGTCCAGGTCGCCGGAGACGACCAGCGTCGTGGTCGTCGAGGACGTGGAGATCTCGATCATGGTGGTCACCTGTGTCCGAGGTGCCCAGGGGGGCAGCGGGCGCCGACCGGGGGTGTCGGCGGCACGACTGTAGTTGCGCTCCCACGGGTCCGCACCCGGAGCGGACACGTGTCCAACCGCGCGAGCGACGCCGCAGGTGAGCGCGCCCGTGGACGATCGCGCGGTCTGCGGGAGACTGGCCGCATGAGTCACGAGAACCTCCTGGACGGTCCCGCGCCCACCCTGCTCCCGGCCGACGGCCCCGACGGCGACGCCCGTGCCGCGCTCACGGCGGGCTCGGCGCCGCGTGACGTGGTGCCCGTCGCGCCCGCGTCGTCGCTCGTCTGGGCGCTGCTCGCGGAGCGCGCGCTGTCGGACGACGGCGACCCGGTCGCCGCGTACGCGTTCGCCCGCACGGGCTACCACCGTGGTCTCGACGCGCTGCGGCGGGCGGGCTGGCGGGGACGCGGCCCGATCCCGGCCGACCACGCGCCGAACCAGGGGTTCCTGCGGGCGCTGCTGGCGCTCGCGGAGGCCGCCGAGGCGATCGGCGAGAGCGACGAGGCGGAGCGGTGCGCGCAGTTCCTCGTCGACTCGGGGACCTCGTCGGCGGAGGTCGCGGAGCTGCGCTGAGGCGTGCTCGGGGCTGCGCTGACGGCGTGCTCGGGCTGCCCTGACGGCGTGCTCGGCGATGGACCGCCCATGACCGGATGTTGACCGTCCGGTACCCTCTCGGAGGTACTGGGTCACTGCCGCCCGTGCCCGGGTCCTCGTGCAAGCGACGTCGCTTCCGCCGGGGTTCCCGACCGCAGGCAGGGTGAAGGTGGTGTTCAGATGCCGGCCGTCGTGGTGCTCGGGGCCCAGTGGGGCGACGAGGGCAAGGGCAAGGCGACCGACCAGCTCGGCTCGCAGATCGACTACGTGGTGAAGTTCAACGGCGGCAACAACGCCGGGCACACCGTGGTCATCGGTGGCGAGAAGTACGCGCTGCACCTGCTGCCGTCGGGCATCCTCTCGCCGGGCGTCGTGCCGGTGATCGGCAACGGCGTGGTCGTCGACATCGAGGTGCTGTTCGAGGAGATCGACGCGCTCGAGCGTCGCGGCGTCGACACGTCGGCGCTGGTCGTCTCGTCGGGTGCGCACGTCATCGCGCCCTACAACCGCACGGTCGACAAGGTCACGGAGCGGTTCCTCGGCAAGCGCCGGATCGGCACGACGGGCCGCGGCATCGGCCCCACGTACGCGGACAAGATCAACCGCGTCGGCGTCCGCATCCAGGACCTGTTCGACGAGAAGATCCTGCGCCAGAAGGTCGAGGGTGCCCTCGACGGCAAGAACCACCTGCTGGTCAAGGTCTACAACCGCCGTGCGATCACGGTCGACGAGACGGTCGAGGAGCTGCTCAAGCACGCCGACCGCCTGCGCCCGTTCGTGGCGGACACGCCGCTGCTGCTCAACCGCGCGCTCGACGACGGCAAGACGCTCGTGTTCGAGGCGGGCCAGGCGACGATGCTCGACATCGACCACGGCACCTACCCGTTCGTCACGTCGTCGTCCGCGACGGCCGGTGGCGCGTGCACGGGCTCGGGCGTCGGGCCGACGCGCATCGACCGCGTCGTGGCCGTCGCGAAGGCGTACACCACGCGCGTCGGCGAGGGCCCGTTCCCGACGGAGCTGCTCGACGAGGACGGCGAGTGGCTGCGCCAGACGGGCGGCGAGTTCGGCACGACGACGGGCCGCCCGCGTCGCACCGGCTGGTACGACTCCGTCGTGGTCCGGTACGCGAGCCGCATCAACGGCCTCACCGACCTGGTCGTGACGAAGCTCGACGTGCTGACCGGCCGGGACCGCATCCCGGTCGCGGTCGCGTACGACGTGGACGGCCGCCGGTTCGACGAGATGCCTGACGACCAGTCGGACTTCCACCACGCCACGCCCGTCTACGAGTACCTCGACGGCTGGACCGAGGACATCAGCGGCGCGCGCGACTTCGACGACCTGCCGAAGGCCGCCCAGCGCTACCTGCTGCACCTCGAGGAGATCAGCGGCACGCGCATCTCGTCGGTCGGCGTGGGCCCGGGCCGTGAGGCGACGATCATCCGCCACGACCTGCTGGCCTGACGCCGCACACCGCCACACGCAGCACGACGGCCGGTCCCGGGAGCTTCCCGGGGCCGGCCGTCGTGTCGAGCGGTCAGGCCGCCGCGGGCACGGGCTCGTCCGCGTCGGCCGCGGCGGGGGCGACGGCCACGGCGGCCTCCGCCTCGTCGACCATCCGCTGCCGCAGCACCACGCAGACGTACAGCGCGGCGAGCAGCGACACCGCGGTCGCGCCGTAGAACACCGTCGGCAGCCCCCACTGCTCGGCGACGGCCCCGCCGAGCAGCGCGCCGACCGGCATGAGCCCGAACGCGACGGTCCGCGCTGCGCCGCTGGTCCGGCCGAGCATCCCGGCGGGGACGATCCGCTGCCGCATGGACTGCCCGATCACGTTGCCGAGCGTGTTGGTCAGCCCGAGCAGTGCCGCGGTGACGCACAGCGCGGGGACGGTCGGGACGAGCACCGGGACGACGAGCAGCGCCGCGTTGGACAGCCAGCACGCGAGCATCAGCCGGACCTCGGGCACGAACCGTCCGACCGGCTCCGCGAGCACCGACCCGACGACGGCCCCGACGGCGAGCACCGTGAGCACCAGCGGGTACGTCTGCGGCGTCATGCCGACCCGCGACCCGTCGCCCACGACCCACAGCACGAACACCGAGAAGTACGCGGTCGACGCCATGTTCATGAGCCCGCCGCTGATGAGCAGCGGCCGCAGCACGCGGTGGTGCAGCAGGAACGTCACACCCTCGCGGACCTGCGCGCCCACGTGCTGCGGGCCGTCGGGCGCGGCGTGCTTGTAGGACCCGCGGATGCCGAGCAGCACGAGCGCGACGGCCCCGACGGCGAGCCCGGCGGGCACCCCGAACACCCAGCCGGACCCGAGGGCGAGCACGGCACCCGCGATGGGTGCGCCGAGGAACGCGTTGGCGACCTGCTCGACGGCGAGCAGCCGCCCGTTGGCCGCCTGCAGCCGGGTCCGGGGGACGAGGTCGGGGGTGATCGCGCCGCCCGCGAGATCGGCGAACACCTCGGTGATGCCGTACGCCAGCGACAGCGCGACGAGGAACGCCATCGTCAGGTGCCCGCTCGCGACGACGACCACGGCGGCGGTGAGGATCGCGGCGCGCGCACCGAGGGCGGTCGCGCGCACGACCCGGCGATCGCGGCGGTCGACGACCACCCCGGCCATGAGCCCGCCGACGAGCCAGGGGAGCCACGCGGCGGCGGTGAGCAGCGCGATCAGCGCGGGCGACCGGGTGAGCGTGAGGGCGACGAGCGGGGCGCCCGTCTGCACCACGCCGTCGCCGAGGTTCGCGAGCCCGGTGGACGTGAGGTGCGCGGTGAAGCGGCGGCCGAGCGGCGCGGTAGTGCGGGTCATGACGTCCTCCGGGCTTACGATCGAGGTAGCTCTGCAAAGCATGTTCTGCAAAGAAGACTCTGCAAAGGTATCTCTGCACATGGCTGATGGCAAGACCCCGCTGTTCTCCGAGCCGCCCATCGGGCCGGAGGCGCTCAAGGTGTTCGCGCACCCGCTGCGCACCGCGATGTACAACCTGCTCGGCGAGCAGGGCCCGTCGACCGCGACGCAGCTCGGCCGGCAGCTGGGGGAGAGCAGCGGCCAGACGAGCTACCACCTGCGCCAGCTCGAGAAGCACGGGTTCGTCGAGGACGACCCCGACCACACGGGCGGCCGCGAGCGGTGGTGGCGCGCGGTCGGGTTCTCGGTCGACGGCCGCGAGATGCTCAAGAACCCCGCGACCGCGCCCGCCGCACGAGCCCTGCTGCAGTCGGTCGTCGCCGACCGTGCCGAGGTGCTCACCCGGTGGATGTCCCGCACGGAGGCCGCCCCCGGCTGGGACGACTCCGAGATCAACGACCGGATCACCACCGACCTCACGCCCGACGAGGCCCACGACCTGATCGCCGAGCTGCAGCGCGTGCTGACCGACCACGTCGAGGCCGCGAAGGCGCTCAAGAAGGCCGGCGAGACGGCCGGCCGCCGCACGGTCCGGATCTACCTCGACGTGCTGGCGCTGCCGCTCCCGGACGACGGCGACACCGCCGACGCCTGACCCGGCGGGCGACCCGTCCACGCCCGGCGCTCGACGCCCGACCGCCGTGGACGCCGACCGCGGCGCCCGGCACGCCTCGGTAGGCTCGCGCACCGTGAAGATCCTCGTCGTCGGCACCGGTGCCCGTGAGCACGCCCTCGTCCGCGCGCTGTCCCTCGACCCGTCGGTGACCGCGCTGCACGCCGCCCCGGGCAACCCTGGGATCGGCGCGCTGGCCACGCTGCACCCGGTCGACCAGCTCGACGGCCCGGCCGTCGCCGCGCTCGCCACGGAGCTGGGCGTCGACCTCGTCGTCGTCGGGCCGGAGGCGCCGCTCGTCGCGGGCGTCGCCGACGCGGTCCGTGCCGCCGGGATCCCGGTGTTCGGCCCGTCCGGCGAGGGTGCCCGTCTGGAGGGCTCCAAGGCGTTCGCCAAGGAGGTCATGGCCGCCGCGGGCGTGCCGACCGCCGAGCCGCGCGTCGTCACCGACGCCGCCGACGTCGCCGCCGCGCTCGACGCGTTCGGCGCGCCGTACGTCGTCAAGGAGGACGGGCTCGCCGCCGGCAAGGGCGTCGTCGTGACGTCCGACCGTGCCGAGGCCCTGGCCCACGCGGAGGCGTGCCTCGCGAAGGAGGGCGGCGCCGTGGTCGTCGAGGAGTACCTCGACGGGCCCGAGGTGTCGCTGTTCGTGCTGTGCGACGGCACCGACGTCGTGCCGCTCGTCCCGGCGCAGGACTTCAAGCGCGCGCACGACGGCGACGAGGGACCCAACACGGGCGGCATGGGTGCGTACTCGCCGCTGCCGTGGGCGCCGGACGGGCTGGTCGAGGAGGTCGTCGAGCGTGTCGCGAAGCCCACGGTCGCCGAGATGGCCCGCCGGGGCACGCCGTTCTCGGGCGTCCTGTACTGCGGGCTCGCGCTCACGTCGAAGGGCGTGCGCGTCGTCGAGTTCAACGCACGGTTCGGCGACCCGGAGACGCAGGTCGTGCTCGCGCGGCTCGCGACCCCGCTGGCGGGTGTGCTGCTGGCGTCCGCGACCGGCACGCTCGCGGACCTCCCGCCGCTCGAGTGGCGCGACGACGCGGCCGTCACGGTCGTCGTCGCGTCCGAGGGCTACCCCGCATCGCCGCGCTCGGGCGACCCGATCGAGGGCGTCGACGACGCGGACGCCGTGCCCGGCGTGCACGTGCTGCACGCCGGCACCGCGATCGTGGACGGCGCGCTCGTCTCCGCCGGCGGGCGCGTGCTGTCCGTCACGGCCACCGGTACCGACCTGGCCGCGGCCCGCACGGCCGCGTACGCGGGCGTCGATCGCATCTCGCTGGCAGGCTCGCACCACCGGTCGGACATCGCCGCCGCAGCAGCGGCGCACTGACGCGGACCGACCCGATCCCAGGAGGAACGCATGGGCGCGTTCGAGACGCTCGTCTACGGCGACGGTGAGTGGGGTGGCGATCCAGCCGTGACGCCGAGCCTGTCGATCGACATCCACGACAGCGACATCGCGACCGTCGAGTACCGCCCTGCCCCCGAGGGCTGCGGGCGGTTCTACCTCGGCTTCCAGCCGCGCGACTACTTCGACGACCCGGCCGAGAGCGACCCCGTGGACCTCGACGCCGAGGCCGAAGGGTTCGCCGAGTGGGCCGCGCTCGCGGGCACCGACGACGTCGGGGCCAAGCGGGTGCGCAAGCTCCTCGCGGAGGAGCACGTCGACGAGCCCCAGGACACGTTCGTCGAGGAGACCGTCGAGCGGCTGCTGCGCCTGATCGGCCTGCCCGTGCCGGACGCGCTGACGACGCCGGACGAGCTCGACTGACCTGCTGGTCCGAGCGGCGCGGTCAGCGGGCTCGCGCCACGAGGGCCAGCGCCGCCGCGACCGACTCCTCGACGGTGGCCCCCGCGGTGTCGAGCGCCGCGGCCGTGGGCCACGCGTCGAGCGTGATGGTCGTCACGGACTCCCACGTCGGCTGCACGTGGCCCGGGATGTCGGCCGTCCGTTCCTCGACGCGCACGCGGTGCACGGCGGGGTCGGTGCAGACCACGAGGATCTCGACGACCCCCGCGCCGGTCTCGGCGCCGACCCACCGCCAGCCGTCCTGGCTCGCCGCGACGGGGTTGACGCTGTCGGCGACGACGTCGAGCCCCAGCCGCAGGTTGTCGGCGGCGACACCCATCGCGGCGGCGTACCCGGCCTCGGCCACCGCAGCCACCCCGAGCGACGAGTGCAGCACCGCCTGCTCGACGGTGTCGACGCGCACGTGCACGGCCCGCAGCGCCCGGGCGACACCCCGCGCGACGGTCGTCTTCCCGCTCCCGGGCAGACCGCCGAGGACGACGAGGACGGGGCTGTCGGCACCGCCGGTCATCGAAGCTCCTCGCCTGGTGGACGACGTGGACGACCGGGCGGTCGCGCACGTCACACTAGGCCGGTGACCCTCGACCTCGGAGCCGACTCGGCCGTCGACCTGCCCGGCTGGGCGCACACCTACTCGGGCAAGGTCCGTGACCTGTACGTCCCCGACGACTCGCCGGCGGGCCGGGCCGTGACAGAGGCGTTCGGCGACGTCGTGCTCGTCGTCGCGAGCGACCGGGTGTCCGCGTACGACCACGTGCTGAGCCCCGGGATCCCCGACAAGGGGATCGTGCTGACGCAGCTGAGCCTGTGGTGGTTCGAGCAGCTCGCCGACCTGGTGCCGAACCACGTGGTGTCCACCGACGTGCCCGCCGAGGTCAACGGTCGGGCCATGGTGTGCCGACGGCTCGAGATGTTCCCGGTCGAGTGCGTCGCCCGCGGCTACCTCACGGGGTCGGGGCTCGCGGAGTACCGGGTGTCGGGCGAGGTCACGGGCATCCCGCTGCCGTCGGGGCTCGTCGACGGGTCGCGGCTGCCGGAGCCGATCTTCACGCCAGCGACCAAGGCGGAGCTCGGCGAGCACGACGAGAACGTGCCCTTCTCGGCGGTCGCCGCCCAGGTCGGCGAGGACGCGGCGGCGACGCTGCGGGACCTCACGCTCGCGGTGTACGCCCGGGCGGAGGCGATCGCGCGCGAGCGGGGCGTGATCCTCGCGGACACCAAGCTCGAGTTCGGCACCGACCCGGTGACGGGTGCGGTGACGCTCGGCGACGAGGTGCTCACGCCGGACTCGTCGCGCTTCTGGCCCGCGGACGGCTGGCAGCCGGGCCGCGCGCAGCCGAGCTTCGACAAGCAGTTCGTGCGCGACTGGCTGACGTCGGCCGCGAGCGGCTGGGACCGGGAGGGCGAGACCCCGCCGCCGCCCCTGCCCGCAGACGTCGTCGAGCGGACGCGTGCGCGGTACCTGGAGGCGTTCGAGCGTCTGACGGGGTCGCCGCTGGCCTTGTGAGGGCCCGCTCGGGTGTGACGAGGTCGACAGCCGGCGACTCGGAGCAGAGGTTAGGCTTACCTCATGACCGCAGACGCCAGTCCGGTCGCCGCCGACCCCGATCGGAGCCAGTCCGTGCGCCTCCTGCGCCGCGCCGCCGCCGTCGCCACCGCGACCGCCGTCGCCCTGTCCCTCGCCGCGTGCAGCGGCTCGTCTGGCTCGTCGGACGGTGCGAGCACGAGCCCCGACGCCACCGGCGACGCCGCGTTCCCCGTGACCGTCGAGTCGGCGCTCGGCTCGGCGACGATCGAGAAGAAGCCCGAGCGCGTCGTGGCCCTCGGCTGGGGTGCCGCGGACATCGCGCTCGAGCTGGGAACGGTGCCGGTCGGCGTCGAGGCGGACACGTGGGGCGGCGACGCGGACGGCTACCAGCCGTGGTTCCGCGAGGCCGTCGAGAAGCAGGGCGCCGACCTGCCCAAGACGATCGCGGGCTACCCGCTCGACGTCGACGCGATCGTCGCGCTCGACCCGGACCTGGTGCTCGCGCCGCAGTCCGGGCTCGACCAGGCGACGTTCGACCAGCTCTCGGAGCTCGTCCCGGTCGTCGCGTACCCGGGCGAGCCGTGGCAGACGACGATCCAGGACCAGGTGACGATCGCCGCGAACGCGCTCGGCGTCCCTGACGAGGCTGCCCCGCTGCTGAAGAAGCGGCAGGACGCGATCGACGCCGCCGCGGCTGCGCACCCCGAGCTCGCCGGCAAGACGTTCGCGTACGTGTACGCCGGCACCGAGCCGGGCTCGCTGTCCGTGTACCTGCCGGGCGACCCGCGCGTCGAGCTGCTCACCGGCCTCGGCATGACGCTCGCACCGTCCGTCGCGAACCTCACCGCGTCGCCCGGCACGTTCACCGCGACGCTCGGCCTGGAGAACGCGGACCAGCTGGACGACGTCCAGGTGCTGCTCACCTGGTTCAACGACGAGACCGAGCAGGCCGCCACCGAGTCGCAGCCGCTGTTCGCCCAGATCCCCGCGTTCGCCAAGGGTGCGTACGTGCCGATGCTCGACCGCCAGCTCGGCATGGCCGTGTCGGTCGCGACACCGCTCAGTGTGCCGTGGGCGCTCGACGCGTACGTGCCGCTCGTCGCGGAGGCCGCGGCCAAGGCCTGACGCGGGCGCCTGACCTCGGGCACCTTCCGTACCGTGCACCCATGAGCACCACGACGATCCCGCGAGCCCCGCGCGCAGCACGCGCTCGGGGCTCGCGGTCGTCTCTGCTGGCGGTCGGGCTGCTGGCCGCCGTGGCCCTGCTGCTGATCGCCGTCGGGCTCAGCATCGCGGTCGGCGCGAAGCCTGTGCCCCTGGGGGACGTGTGGTCCGTGTGGCGGCACCCGGACGGCTCGTACGTCTCGACCGTGGTGCAGTCGCGCATCCCGCGCACGCAGCTCGGCGTGCTCGTCGGTGCGGCGCTGGCGGTCGCGGGCGTCGTCATCCAGGGGCTCACGCGCAACCCGCTCGGCGACCCCGGGCTGCTCGGGGTCAACGCAGGGGCGTCGGCGTCGGTGGTGGTCGTCGCGGCGATCGCCGGTGCGGGCGCGGGCCGTTCGGTCTGGGCGGCCGTCCCGGGTGCGCTGCTCGCGGCGGTCGCCGTGTACCTCGTGGGGTCGGGCGGACGACGGGCGACGCCCGTGCGGCTCGTGCTCGCGGGCGCGGCCGTGTCGGCGGTGCTCGTCGCGCTCGTCGAGGCGATCTCGCTCGCCCGGCCCCAGGTGTTCGACTCCTACCGCGCGTGGGTCGTCGGCTCGCTCGCCGGACGGCCGCCCGGCACCGTCGGAGAGGTCGCGCCGTTCGTCGTCGCGGGGCTCGTCGCGTGCGTGCTGCTCGCGCGGCCGCTCAACGCGCTCGCGCTCGGCGACGAGGCCGCCACGTCGCTCGGGCTGCGTGCCGGTCGCACGCGGCTGCTCGGCGCGGCCGTCGCGACGATCCTGTGCGCCGCGGCCGTCGCCGCGTGCGGGCCCATCGCGTTCGTCGGGCTCGCGGTGCCGCACGTCGTGCGGTCGTTCACCGGGTCAGACCACCGCTGGCTGTTGCCGTACTGCGCGCTGCTCGGGCCCGTGCTGCTGCTCGGTGCGGACGTCGTGGGCCGGGTCGTCGCGCGGCCGGGCGAGCTCATGGTCGGGGCCGTCACCGCCTTCGTCGGCGCGCCGTTCCTGATCGCCGCGGTGCGGCGCGGCCGGGTGGCGCTGTGAGCACCGCGGTCGAGCCCCGGACGGACGCGGTGCGCGCGCGAGGTCCGCGGACCGTGCGCGTCGCGAGCGGGCCCGACGGCGACCGCGGTGTCGTGCTCGTCTGGCGCCGGCGGCCGCTCGTGGTGTGCGTCCTGGCGCTCGTCGTCGTCCTCGTCACCGCGCTCGTCACGATCACCGTCGGCGAGCTGGGCATCCCGCTGTCCGAGCTGCCCGCGGTGGTCGCCGGGCAGGGGACACGCATCCAGCACTGGGTGCTCTACACGACCCGCCTGCCGCGCCTGCTGGTCGGGGCCGGTGCCGGTGCGGCGCTCGCGGTGTCCGGAGCGATGTTCCAGTCGGTGACGCGCAACCCGCTCGGCAGCCCCGACGTGATCGGGCTCGGTGCGGGCGCGGCGGCGGGGGCGGCTGCGGCCGGGCTCGTCTGGCCCGGGGTCGTGCCCGTGCCCGTCGGTGCGGTGCTCGGCGCGTTCGTCGCGACCGCGGCCGTGTGGTTCGGGTCGGGCAGCGGGTTCTCGCGGCCGCAGCGGCTCGTCGTCGTCGGCATCGCGGTCGGCGCGATGGCGCTCGCGTTCGTCCAGCTCGCGCTCGCCCGGGCGTCGCGCGAGGACGCGATGGTGATCGCGCAGTGGCTCAACGGCAGCCTCGCCGCCCGCACGTGGGCGGACGTGCGGCTGATCGTCGCCGCGCTCGTCGTGCTGCTGCCGCTCGCACTCCTGCTGACCCGGCCGCTGCAGGTCGTCGAGATGGGCGACGAGGCCGCGACGTCGGTCGGCGTGCGGACCGACCGCACCCGGACGCGGGCCGTGCTCGTCGCGGTGCTGCTGACCGCCGCGGCCGTGAGCGTGTGCGGGCCGGTCGCGTTCGTCGCGCTGACCGCCCCGCAGATCGCCCGCCGGCTGACCCGGTCGAGCGGACCGGGCATGGTGGCGGCCGCCTGCACCGGCGCCGCCCTGCTCGTCGTCGCGGACCTCGTCGCGCAGCACGCGATCCCGTCGCAGCAGCTGCCCGTCGGGGTCGTCACGGCCGGGCTCGGCGGGGTGTACCTGGTGTTCCTGCTGGTCCGCGAGTTCCGAAGGAGTGCGGTGTGATCGTCGCCGACAGCCCCCTGGTGGCCGACGGGGTCACCCTCGCGTACGACCGGCTCGTCGTCGCGCGCGACCTGCACCTCGCGGTCGCGCCCGGGTCGTTCACCGTGATCATCGGGCCCAACGGGTGCGGCAAGTCGACGCTCCTGCGCGCGCTGGCCCGCACGCTCACGCCGCGCGAGGGCCGGGTGCTGCTCGACGGCGCGCCCATCGACAAGCTGCGCAGCAAGGACGTCGCAAAGCGGCTCGCGCTGCTGCCGCAGGGGCCGATCGCGCCTGAGGCGATCTCCGTCGGCGACCTCGTCGCGCGCGGCCGCTACCCGCACCAGGGGATCCTGCGGCAGTGGTCCGCCGCCGACGCGCGTGCGGTCGACGAGGCCCTGCGCGCGACCGAGGTCGAGGACCTGCGCGACCGGTTCGTCTCCGACCTGTCCGGCGGCCAGCGGCAGCGGGTGTGGCTCGCGATGTCCCTCGCGCAGCAGACCGACCTGCTGCTGCTCGACGAGCCGACCACGTTCCTCGACATCGCCCACCAGGTCGAGGTCATGGACCTGTGCGCCCGGCTGCACGCCGAGGGTCGCACGCTGGTCGCGGTGCTGCACGACCTCAACCAGGCCGCGCGCTACGCCACGCACCTCGTCGCGATGCGGGACGGGCGCATCGTCGCGCAGGGTGCGCCGCAGGACGTGGTGACCGCGCCGCTCGTGCGGGAGGTGTTCGGGCTGGCCAGCCGCGTCGTGCCCGACCCGGAGACCGGGACGCCGATGGTGGTGCCGCTGCGGCGCTCAGTACAGGACGACGTCGTCCGGTGACGTGAGCGTGATCCACGCCTGCCGGCCCTCGGGCGTCGGCTGGTTCCCGAGCACGTCCGCGGCGACCACCGGGCCGAGGTCGAGGCCGCTGAGCGACGCGACCGTCGACACCGGCACCTGGAACGTGCGGAACGGGCCCAGCGGCGGGGGAGCGTCCGCCTCACGGGCGACCCGCAGGGCCTCGTCGAGGTCGAGGCCGGCGATCAGCGGCGACTGGTCGAGCACGAACGCGGCGGCGGCCAGCGCGCGGTGCGTGGTCTCCGTGAAGGGCCGCTCGGTGAACGGGCGGCGGGCGTCCGGGTCCTCGGCGGGATCGGAGTCGGGCTCGTGGTGGGAGGTCGCGCCGTCGTCGGCGTCAAAGGGGTACTCGCCGGGGTCGGGCGGGTCGGTCGGTGCGGTGCCGGCCGGTGCGTCGTCGGCGTCGACCGCCCACACCGCGACCTTCCAGAACTGCCGCGGGATCCCGCACCCCCGGTACACCGGGTCGCTGTCGAGCAGCACGGGCCCGGTGAACACGCTCACCCGCTGCCGCCACGTGCCGGCGTACGTGAGCACGTGGTCCTCGAGGCCGAGCCACAGCTCCTTGCCCTGGTTGAACATCGCCGCCTGCGGGGCGGCGTTCGCGAACGTGAACGTCTCGACGTTCGCGCGCTGCGCCTCGTCGGGCTCGCCCCATACGGGGTCCTGCCGGCGGACGAGGTGGCCGCGGTCGAGGTCGTTGTGGTCGTAGACGTGTGGGCCGGTCTGCTCGGACTCGGGCACGCGCGCGTCGAACACCCACCGGTCGGACCGTGGCAGCGAGAGCAGACGGCTGCCGTCGATGTTGACGGCGGTGGACGCCGCGAGGCGCCGGACGGGGTCGAGCTGCACGGTGAAGTGCGTCGACGGCAGCACGCGCACCTCGCGCGGCACCACCGGGAGAGGGACGTCGGGTCCCAGGAAGGACGTGTCGTAGCCGGTCATCGTGCAGCCCCCTACCGTGCTCTCAGGCAGACGAGGCTAGCGACGACGGAGGTGTGAGGAACATCACATTTGCGACAAATCACCCCCTGGTCCTGACGGGTGCGCGGCGCGTCGGCGAGCCCGAGCCGGTCGACGTGCTCGTGCGCGACGGGCGGGTCTCCGCGATCGGCGCGTCCCTCGGCGTCGACCCGCGGACGGAGCGCGTCGCGCTCGACGGCCGGTTCGTCGTCCCCGGACTCTGGGACGCGCACACGCACCTCACGCAGTGGGCGCTCGCCCGCCGTCGGCTCGACGTGTCGGGCGCTCGTTCTGCAGCGGAGGCGGTCGCACTCGTCGCCCGACGGGTGGCCGCCGACCCGCCGCCCGACGGTCTGCCGCTCGTCGGTGCGGGCTTCCGAGACGCCCTCTGGCCCGACGCGCCGACGGCGGCCCTGCTGGACGAGGTCACCGGGGACGTGCCCGTCGTGCTCGTGTCCGGCGACCTGCACTGTGCGTGGGCGTCGACCGCCGGCCTGCGGTTCCTCGGCGTCACGCACCCCACCGGGCTGCTGCGCGAGTCCGAGTGGCTCCCGCTGCAGGGCGTCGTCGACCACGTGCCCGACGACGTCGCCGACGAGCTCGTCGCCGACGCGCTGCACGCCGCCGCCGCGCGGGGAGTCGTCGGTGTCGTCGACCTGGAGATCGCCGACAACCTCGCCGTGTGGCGCCGCCGTCCCACCCCGCCCGTCCGGGTGCGCGCCGGTGTCTGGGAGGACTACCTCGACCGCGTCGTCCGCGAGGACCTGCACACCGGCGACCGGGTCGCCGACCTCGTCGAGCAGGGCCCGTTCAAGGTCATCACCGACGGTTCCCTCAACACGCGCACCGCGTACTGCCACGACGCCTACCCCGGCACGACGAACCACGGCGTCCTCTCGGTCCCGCCCGAGCGGCTCGTCCCGCTCATGGGGTACGCCCGCGCGCACGGCCTGTCGTGCGCGATCCACGCGATCGGCGACGCCGCCAACGCGCACGTGCTCGACGCGTTCGCCGCGACGGGCGCGACCGGGTCCGTCGAGCACGCGCAGCTGCTCACCGACGCCGACGTCGCCCGGTTCGCCGACCTCGGCGTGGTCGCGAGCGTGCAGCCCGAGCACGCCATGGACGACCGCGACGTCGCCGACCACCACTGGGCCGGCCGCACGGGACGGGCGTTCGCGTTCGGCGCGCTGCACCGGGCCGGCGTGCGGCTCGCGCTCGGGTCGGACGCACCCGTCGCGCCGCTCGACCCGTGGGCTGCGATCGACGCCGCCGTGTGGCGGGCGCGCGACGGGCGCGACGCGTGGCATCCCGAGCAGCGGATCGACGTGCTCGCGGCGCTCGCGTCGTCCGTCGACGGACGGCCGCTCGGCCTGCGAGTGGGGGACCCCGCCGACCTCGCCGTGCTGGACGCGGACCCGCTGGTGCTCGGGGCCTCCGTCGGGGCGCTGCGCGGGATGCCGGTGTCGGGCACCCTCGTCGCGGGGCGGTGGGCGCACCGGACGCTGTGACGAGCCCCGGACGCCCGGCAGGCCCGCCGCCGCCGAGGCCGTTGCTTCTCGTCGAGACCGTGGCCTGCAACCCACGTCCTCGACGACAACCCACGCCCTCGACGGGAACGCCCGACCGGCCGTCGTCGTCGGTCCGCGGACACCGCCAAGGGCCTCCGTCCCGACTGGCTACACTGACCGCCGACCCCCCACCGCCGCGCGAACACAGGAGCACCCCCGTGGGACGAGTCGTCGTCGACGTCATGCCGAAGCCCGAGATCCTCGACCCGCAGGGCAAGGCCGTCGCCGGTGCACTGCCGCGGCTGGGCTTCGGCCAGTTCGCCGGGGTGCGCCAGGGCAAGCGGTTCGAGCTCGAGGTCGACGGGCCGGTGACCGAGGAGATCCTCGCCGCCGCGCGCGCCGCCGGTGAGCAGGTCCTGTCGAACCCGGTGATCGAGGACGTCGTGGCGGTCTACGAGGACACCGAGGTCTCGGCCTGATGGCCCGCATCGGCGTCGTCACGTTCCCCGGCACGCTCGACGACCGGGACGCGGCCCGCGCGGTCCGGCTCGCCGGTGCCGAGGCGGTCTCCCTCTGGCACGCCGACGCCGACCTGCACGGCGTCGACGCCGTGGTCCTGCCCGGTGGCTTCTCGTACGGCGACTATCTGCGCGCCGGCGCGATCAGCCGGTTCGCGCCGGTCATGGGCGAGATCGTCGACGCCGCGCACCGGGGCCTGCCGGTGCTGGGCATCTGCAACGGCTTCCAGGTCCTCACCGAGGCGCACCTGCTGCCCGGCTCGATGATCAAGAACGACCACCTGCACTTCGTCTGCCGTGAGCAGGTGCTGTCCGTCGAGAACGTCGACACCGCGTGGACGCGCGACTACACGCAGGGCGAGCGGATCACGGTCCCGCTGAAGAACCAGGACGGCCAGTACGTCGCCGACGAGCGCACGCTCGACGAGCTCGAGGGTGAGGGCCGGGTCGTCTTCCGGTACCAGGACGTGAACCCCAACGGTTCGCGTCGCGGCATCGCCGGCATCACGAACGCGGCCGGCAACGTCGTCGGCCTCATGCCGCACCCCGAGCACGCGGTGGAGCCGGGCTTCGGTCCCGACGGTGCTCGCGGCCCCCGCACGGGCACGGACGGCCTGCGGTTCTTCACGTCGGTCCTGCACGCGCTCGTCGGCTGACCGGCGGATGAGCTCGACCACCCGGACCACCGAGCTCGTCGTCGTCGACTGGGACGACCCGGACGCCGCCCGGTTGCGCACCGCCCAGCAGGCGGAGCTGCGCGCCCGGTACGGTGACGACGACATCGGCCACACCATGACGGGCGAGTCGATCGCGGCGATGGTGCTGCTGCGGGTCGACGGCGAGCCCGTCGCGTGCGGCGCGATCCGTGACGCGTCGGACGAGCTCGGCGCCGGGACCGGTGAGCTGAAGCGGATGTTCGTGCTGCCGGAGCGCCGCGGTCAGGGCCACTCCCGCACGGTGCTCGCGGAGCTCGAGCGGATCGCGACCGGCCTCGGCTGGCAGCGCCTCGTCCTCGAGACGGGTGTGCTGCAGCCCGAGGCGATCGGCCTGTACCTGCGGGCCGGCTACCGGTCGATCGACAACTTCGGCGAGTACGCCGAGGTCATGGACTCGCGCTGCTTCGAGAAGTCCCTCGCCCCCCAGGCTGCTCGCGTGAGCCGCGCCGAGACGATCGACGAGTCGCGGGTGACCGTCGAGCACGTGACGTGGGACGACGAGGACGCCGCTGCCCTGCGCCGGGCGATGTGGGCGTGGAACTCCGTCCGGTACCCCGCGTACGTCGCGGAGGTCGAGGACGGCATCGGGTACGACGCCGACGACGCCCAGCAGGGGATCGGTGTCGTGTCGACGCTGGTCGCCCGCGTGGATGGCCGCCCGGTCGGGACGGCGGCGCTCCGGCTGGCCCGCGACGGCTATCCGGCGGGCTCGGGCGAGCTGAAGAAGCTCTATGTCGACGACTCGGCCCGTGGCGCCGGGGCGGCGAGGGCGCTCCTCGACGTCATCGAGCAGGACGCCCGCGCGCAGGGCATGACGAGCATCGTGCTCCAGACGGGCATCCGGCAGCCCGAGGCCGTCGGGCTGTACCTGTCGCTCGGCTACCGCCCGGTCGTGCCGTTCGGCCCGTACGGCGCGGACTTCACGTCGCTCTGCTTCGGCAAGCAGCTCTGACCGGGTTCCTCCGGCCCTGACCAGCGGCGCGGCCCGTCTCGGATCGCGGGACGACCGACTCCATCCCTAGGCAGGACGGGTCCGCGTACGTACCGTGCGCGCGCCCATCCCGAGCGACCGAGAGACCTGGCTCGTCGACGTCGCAGCAACCCCCGACCTGGTCGGTGCGGGTGCTCCTGCCAGGCCGATGGAGGAACCGCATGAGTCGCGCACGTCCCTTCCGCCTCGCCGTCGAGCTGTCCGGCGCGGGGGTCCACCCGGCGGCGTGGCGGCTGCCGCACGCCGACGCCGCCCAGGTGTTCACGGCCCCCTACTGGGTGCGGCTGGCGCAGCACGCCGAGCGGGCGGGCGCGACGCTCGTCGTGCTCGACGACACCAGCGCCCCTGTCCGCGAGCAGCACGGCGCGCTCGTCGGCGGGCTCGACGCGATCGGTGTCGCGTCGCTGCTCGGCCCGGTGACGAGCCGCGCGGGCCTCGCCCCGGTGGTCCCGGTGACGTACCTGGAGCCGTTCCACGTCGGCAAGGCCGTGCAGACGGTCGACCACGTGAGCCTCGGCCGCGGCGCGGTGCAGGTCGGCATCGCAGCGGCGGACGGGACGCCAGGCGCGGACGACGAGGCCCGCCGGTACGACGAGCGCACGCCGCGCGACGTCGACGCGGCGTGGCGGGAGGCCGACGACGTCATCGAGGTCGCCACCCGGCTGTGGGACTCGTGGGAGGACGACGCCATCGTGCTCGACGAGGTCGCCGACCGGTACATCGACCGGGACCGCGTGCACGCGATCGAGTTCAGCGGCGAGTTCTTCTCCGTGCACGGTGCGTCGATCACGCCGCGCTCACCGCAGGGTCGCCCGGTGCTGGTGCTCCGCGGTGACGACCCGCGCGCGCTGGCGGTCGCGGCCCGGCGCGCGGACGTGGTGCGGGTCGCGCTGGACGACGCGACGCCCGCCCGCGTGGACGCCGTGCGTGCCGCCGTGGCCGACGCGGGCCGCGACCCCGCCACCGTCACGGTGCTGGTGGACGTCGAGGTGCTGCTCGGCGCGGTCGACTCCGAGGCGGGTGCCCGGCTGCGGACGCTCGACGACCTGACGCGCCGCCGCCCGGCGGCGAACGAGCTGGTCGGTGGGGTCCTCGGCGTCGCCGACGGCCTCGTGGACCTCGTCGCGCGCACCGGCGCGGACGGCGCCACCGTCCGGTCGCTCGCGCACGCGACCGACCTCCCGCTGCTCGCCGACGGCGTCGCGCCGCTGCTCCGCGACCGCGGCCTGCTCGTCGAGCCCACCCCCGGCGGCACGCTGCGCGACGTGCTCGGCCTGGCCCGCCCCGCCAGCCGGTACGCGACCGCCCGCTGAGCCCGCCCGCGACCACGCACGAGACCCCGAGAGCGACCCCATGCCGAAGAAGCAGATCCACCTCGCCGCCCACTTCCCGGGCGTCAACCACCACACCGTCTGGACCGACCCGTCCCACCGCCCCGAGACGCAGTCGTCGTTCGCGTCCTTCCAGCACCTCGCCGCGACCGCCGAGCGCGGGCTGTTCGACTTCGTCTTCCTCGCCGAGGGTCTGCGGCTGCGTGAGCACCGCGGGCAGCTCGTCGACCAGGACGTGGTCGGCCGCCCGGACACGTACGCGGTGCTCGCCGCGCTCGCGGGCGTCACGACACACGTCGGTCTCGCGGGCACCATCAACGCGACGTTCAACGACCCGTACGAGCTCGCGCGGCAGTTCGCGACGCTCGACCACCTGTCGGCGGGCCGGGCGGCGTGGAACGTCGTGACGTCGTCGGACGCGTTCCACGGTGCGAACTTCCGGCGAGGCGGCTACCTCGCGTACGAGGACCGGTACGAGCGGGCGCGCGAGGTCGTCGAGGCGGCGCGTGCGCTGTGGGACGCGTGGGCGCCGGATGCCGTGGTCGCCGACGCCACGACGGGCGACTTCGTCCGGCCCGGTGCGCTCGGCACCGTGCGGACCGGTGGACGGCTCGTCGACATCGAGGCCGTCCCGTCGCTGCCGCGCCCCCCTCAGGGCCACCCGGTCATCATCCAGGCGGGCGACTCGGACGGCGGCCGCGAGCTCGCCGCCCAGGTCGCCGACGCGGTGTTCTCGCGGCACAGCGAGCTCGCCGACGGTCAGGCGTTCTACGCGGACGTCAAGGGCCGCCTGGCCCGGTACGGCCGCCGGCCCGACGACCTCAAGATCCTCCCGGGCGCGTCGTTCGTGCTCGGCGACACGGCCGCGGAGGCCGAGGAGCGGCTGCGCGAGATCCAGCACCAGCAGGTCCGGCCCAGCGTCGCGCGCGCGTTCGTCGAGCAGGTGTGGAACCAGGACCTGTCCGCGTACGACGTCGACGGTCCGCTCCCGGACGTCGACCCCGTGACGGACGCGCCGTCGGTCACGCAAGGCAAGGCCGGATTCTTCCGCGACCCGCTCGTGGTGGCGAAGCAGTGGCGCGAGCTGTCCGAGGCGAAGGGCCTGTCGATCCGCGAGCTCGTCATCCAGGTGATCGGCCGGCACTCGTTCGTCGGCACGCCCGCGCACGTCGCCGCCGAGATCGACCGGTACGTGCAGGAGGACGCGTCCGACGGGTTCATCCTCGTCCCGCACCTCACGCCGCACGGGCTCGACGAGTTCGTCGACCGCGTCGTGCCGCTGCTGCAGGAGCGCGGCTCGTTCCGCACGTCCTACGAGGGGACCACCCTGCGCGGCCACCTGGGTCTCCCGCCGGCCGACGCGTTCGGCCGCACCGCCGACGCCCTGGCCACCGTCTCCTGACCGTCCGGACCGCACCGAGGAGGACCGCATGACCACCACGACCGACACCGACACGTTCGTCGCCGACTGGCAGGCCTGGCACGACGCGCGCGAGGCCTACTACCGCGACCCGCACGGCTGGGTCGCGATCACCGCGATCCACTGGCTCACGGCCGAGCCGGTCACGCTCGACGGCGTCCCCGGCCGCTGGTCGGCGCCGGTCGGCGGCGTCCTGCGCCTCGAGGCCGCGGACACCGACGGCCTCACGCTCGCCGACGGCACGGTCGTCGACGGCACGGCCGAGCTCGACCCGGTCGAGGGCGCCCCCGGCCTGCACGTCCGCTCGGGCGACCTGCTGCTCGAGGTCGCCCGTCGCACGGGCCACGTGATCGTGCGCGTGCACGACCCGCTGGCCCCGCAGCTCGCCGCGTTCGAGGGCATCCCGACGTACGCGCCCGACGAGCGGTGGGTCGTGACCGGCCGGCTCGAACGGTTCGACGAGCCGCGCCGCGTGACGACCGGCGGTGTCGTCGAGGGCCTCGAGCACCACCACCGGGCGGTCGGTGTCGTGCGGTTCGCGATCGACGGCATCGACCAGGCGCTCACCGTGTTCGACCAGGGGGCCCGCGGGCTCGGCGTGCTGTTCCGCGACGCGACGAGCGGTGTCACGACCTACCCGGCGTCCCGCACGCTCACGCTCGGCCCGGTCGCCGAGGACGGCACGGTGACGCTCGACCTCAACCGCGCAGCCAACCTGCCGTGCGGTCTGACGCAGTTCGCGACGTGCCCCGTGCCGCCGCCCGAGAACGTGCTCACGGTCTCGGTCGAGGCGGGGGAGAAGTGGGTGCGCTGACCCTCGGAGAACAGCCGGGTCCGGGTGCGGTCGGGGCACGGTCGACCTACCGTGGCTCGACCGCCTCCGGCCGTCTCCGCGCCGGAGGCCCGACGAGGAGGTCGCGATGGCGCAGGACGACGTGCGGGAGCGCGAGACGCAGGACGACGACGTCGAGTCGCGCGTGGCCAAGGTCGCCGAGCTCATCAAGGACGCCCGCATCGCGATGCTCACCACGGTCGCGGCGGACGGCAGCCTCGTGAGCCGGCCGATGGGCGTGCAGGACGTGGACTTCGACGGCGACCTGTGGTTCTTCGCCGACGCCGACAGCCACAAGGTGGACGAGATCGAGCACGGCAGCCCCGCGAACGCCGCGTTCGCCGACCGCTCGTCGTGGGTCTCCGTCTCGGGGCCGGCCGAGGTGGTCCGCGACACGGCGAAGGCCCGCGAGCTGTGGGGACCGACCGCCCAGGCCTGGTACCCCGACGGCCCGGAGACGCCCGGCCTCGTGCTGGTGGTGCTGCACGGGCAGACGGCCGAGTACTGGGACTCCGCAGGCGGCCGGCTCGCCACCGCCCTGAGCCTCGTCAAGGCCGCGGTGAAGCACGAGCGGTACGACGGCGGCGAGAACGAGACCGTCCGGCTCTGAGCCGTTCAGAGGCCGCCGACGAGGTTGACGACAAGCGCGATGATCACGGTCCCGAACATGTAGGACAGCAGTGCGTGGGCCAACGCCGTCCGGCGGAACGCCGAGGACTCCAGGTCCGTGTCGGAGATCGCGAAGCTCATCCCGATCGTCACGGCGACGTACGCGAAGTCCGTGTACCGCGGCGGCTCGTCCTGGTGGAAGTCGATGCCGCCCGGCGTCCCGCCGAAGTACATGCGCGCGTACCGCAGGGCGAACACCGTGTGGATCGCCGCCCACGACGCGACGACGCTCGCGACCACCGCGAGCGTCGGCAGCGCCTTGCCGTCGTCGGGACCGACGAGCACGACGGTGACGCCGGCCAGGCTGACGATCGCCCCCGCGATCACGACGAGGTGCGCGCCGGTCCGGGTCGGCTCCTCGCGGACCGCGTGCGCCGCCGTCTGGCGCGGGTCCATCGGTCCGACGACGGCCCACGTGGTGACGCAGAACAGCACCCCGGTCGTCGCCCACCCGGCGAGCACCGCGACGACCGGCGAGGTCCACCGGACGACGAGCGCCACCACGACCCCCACGAGGACGCCGACGCCGAGGCGCGCGACGGGAGCGACGCCGTGGGTCGGACGTCGCGCGGGCGGGGTGACGGTCACCGGCCCAGTGAACCGCGCACCGGAGGCGTGGGGCCACGGTCAGCGTGTCCGGGTCGGGCGCAGGACCTCGGCACCACGCAGCCCTCCGCCGTCAGTCGGGCAGCCGGTCCAGCGCCTGCGCGAGGTCGGCGATCAGGTCGTCGGCGTCCTCGAGCCCCACGGACAGCCGCACGGTCGACTCGGCGATCCCCACCTTCGCGCGCCCCTCGGCACCGAGCTTGCGGTGCGTGGTCGTCGCGGGGTGCGTCACCATCGACTTCGCGTCGCCCAGGTTGTTCGAGATGTCGAGGATCCGCAACGAGTCGAGCACGCCGAACGTGGCCTTCTTCGCGACGTCGGCCGACGCGCCCTCGGGCACGCGCAGGTTGAACGTCACGACCGTCCCGCCGCCGGACTGCTGCGCGAGCGCGAGCGCGTGCTGCGGGTGCGACGCCAGGTACGGGTACCGGACGAGCGAGACGCCCGGCTGCTGCTCGAGCCACGTCGCCAGCCGCAGGGCCGACGCCGTCTGGTGCCGCACGCGCAGCGACAGGGTCTCGAGACCCTTGAGCAGCACCCACGCGTTGAACGCGGACAGCGACGGCCCGGTGTTGCGGATGAGCGTCTGGACGGGCCCGCGGACGTACTCCTCGCTGCCGAGGATCGCCCCGCCGAGCACCCGCCCCTGCCCGTCGATGTGCTTGGTCGCCGAGTAGACGACGACGTCCGCCCCGAGGTCGAGCGGCCGGGACAGCACGGGCGTCGCGAACACGTTGTCGACGATGACGAGCGCCCCTGCGGCGTGCCCGAGCCGGCTCACGGCGGCGATGTCGACGAGGTCCTGCATGGGGTTCGACGGCGTCTCGAAGAACACGACGTCCGCGGGCGTCGACAGCGCCTCCTCCCACTGGGAGAGGACGTGCCCGTCGACGTAGTCGGTGCGCACGCCCCACTTGGCGAGGATCTCGTCGAAGATCACCACGGACGACCCGAACAGCGCGCGGGCGGCGACGACGCGCGACCCCTGCTGCAGGACGGCGGCGAGCGCGGTGAACACGGCCGACATGCCGGTCGCGGTGGCGTACGCGGCATCGGCGCCCTCGAGCAGGCGGAGCCGCTCCTCGAACGTCGAGACGGTCGGGTTGTTGTACCGGGAGTACAGGAACCGGTCCCGCTCGCCCGCGAACGCCGCCTCGGCCTCGGCCGCCGAGTCGTACGTGTAGGCCTGCGTGAGATAGATCGCCTCGGACACCTCGTGGAACTCGGAGCGCACGAGGCCGCCGCGCACGGCGAGCGTGTCGGGTCGCAGGCTGTCGCGGGAGGCGCGACGGTCGTCCCAGTCGAGCGGACCGGGGACCCGGACGCCGTCCGGCCGGGCGCTCACCGCTGCCGCCACGGCAGGCCGGCGGCGCGCCAGCCCTCGTGCCCGCGCTGCCCGTCGGGCCCGATGCCGCCCTCGAAGCCGTCGAGCACGTTGTACGCCGGGCCGAGCCCGGCCGCCGTCGCCGCCTGCGCGGCCGCGACGGACCGCACGCCGGACCGGCACAGGAACACGACGGGCCGCTCGTCGCCGGGGGCGAGGCCCGCCTCGGCGAGCTGCGTGAGGAACTGCGGGTTCTGGCGGCCCGACGGCGCCTGCACCCACTCGACGAACGCGGCGCGCCCTCCGAGCGCGTCCGCGTCGGGGATGCCGATCTGCGTCCACTCGCCGTCGGTGCGCACGTCGACCAGCAGCGCGCGCTCGTCAGTCGTGACCAGGTCGAACGCCTCTTGCGGGGTCAGGTCGCCTGCGTAGCTCATCTCGCCTCCATCGGTCCTGGCGGTAGCACCCTCGGCCGGGCACGTGGTGCCCGCGGGTTGCTGCGGCGTCGTCGAGCCAGATCTCTCGGCCGCTCTGGATGGTGGGGCGATGCTACGCGGACGCGCCGACGCCCTCCAAGTGCTGGACACGGTGTCCCGTCATCCGAGACG
This sequence comes from Cellulomonas sp., assembly GCF_017744555.1. Taxonomy (GTDB): domain Bacteria; phylum Actinomycetota; class Actinomycetes; order Actinomycetales; family Cellulomonadaceae; genus Cellulomonas. Next base: position 28,572 of record NZ_JAGIBD010000012.1, read on the forward strand.
CGCGGGGCGTCCCGTTGACACGACCAGGCGACCTTGGCGACCCTCTTTCCAGGTCATGAGCGCCAGCGCGAAGCCCCGGCTCGCTGGCCGGCAACCCTCCTCCGCGGCGGGGTGCCCCGGGTGACGACCTGGCTGGTCGCCGTCCGGCGTCCGGCAAGCGCGGGGTCCACCAGGCACGGTGTCCCCCCGAGCCTGTGGAGGACCACCATGACCGTCATCGCCGAGCGCGAGTCCTGTGCCGACGTCGCGACCGCGACGCTCCCGCACGTCGGCCCGCTGCTGCCCGTCGTCGGCGCCGACACCACGGTGCCCCTCGTCGACGGCACCCAGCGCGTCTACGCCAACCTCGACTACGCCGCGAGCGCCCCGGCCCTCGAGGCCGTCGCCGCCCGCGTCACCGAGGTGCTGCCGCTGTACGCGTCGGTGCACCGCGGCGCCGGGTACCTGTCGCAGGTCTCGACCGCGCTGTACGAGTCGTCCCGGCAGGCCATCGCCCGGTTCGTCGACGCGCGGCCCGACGACGTCGCGATCATCACGCGCAACACCACCGACTCGCTCAACCTGCTCGCCGGCGTGGTGCCCGCCGGTGGCCGTGTGCTCGTCCTCGACGTCGAGCACCACGCGAACCTGCTGCCCTGGGTGCACTCGGGCGGCCGGCACGGCAACACCACGACGATCCTGCCCATCGAGAAGACCGTCGCCGAGACGCTCGGCTCGCTGCGCGCCGAGCTGGCCCGCCTGCCGTACGCCCTGGTCACCGTCACGGGCGCGTCCAACGTGACGGGCGAGTCGCTCCCGGTCGACGAGGTCGTCGCGATCGCGCACGCGGCAGGTGCCCGGGTCGCCGTCGACGGCGCCCAGCTCGTGCCGCACCGCGGGTTCTCGCTGGCCGCGACCGACGCCGATTACGTCGCGTTCTCCGGTCACAAGACGTACGCGCCGTTCGGTGCGGGCGCGCTCGTGGGCCGCCGCGACTGGCTCGACACGGGCACGCCGTACCTCGCAGGGGGAGGTGCGGTGCGCGACGTCCGCTCCGACCGGACGATCTGGCAGCCTGCGCCCGCGCGTCACGAGGCCGGCTCGCCGAACGTCCTCGGCGCGATCGCGCTCGCCGAGGCGTGCGACCAGCTCGCGGCGCTCCCGGCCGGCGCGCTCACGGCGCACGAGGAGGCCCTGCGCGGCCGTCTCGTCGAGGGCCTGTCGACCGTCGAGGGGGTCGAGATCGCGCGCATCTGGCCCGACTCAGCCGACCCGGTCGGTGTCCTCACGTTCACCGTCCCCGGCCACGACGCCGGCCTGGTCGCCGCCTACCTCGCGGCCGAGCACGGCATCGGCGTGCGCGATGGTCGGTTCTGCGCGCACCCCCTGCTCGCCCACCTCGGGGCGACGGGTGGCGCGATCCGCGCGTCGGTGGGCGTCGGGACGACGAGCGAGGCCGTGGACCGCCTGGTCGACGCGCTCCGCACCTACCTCACGGACGGGCCGTCGTCGCGGTACGAGGTCGTCGACGCGTGCTGGGCGGTCGTGGACGACACGCGGCCGCTCGTCGAGGTGCACGGCCTCGACCACCTCGCCGCCACCGCCGCCGCCGCGTGCGGCCCCGCCCTCGACGACTGACGCCCCGGGTTCGCGCGGGCGACGGATCGGCGTCCGGCTGAAGTCGGCGCGGTGACGTGCCGATACGACGCGTGTGAGCACCGCGTCCGGCCAGGCCGAGAGCACGCCCGTCGCCGGGTGGTACCCGGATCCGCACGCCCCTGGTGCCCACCGGTGGTGGGACGGCAGCCGCTGGACGGAGCACACCCACGCGGGGTCCGCGGAACCGGCGGCGGGCGGCACCTCGGCCACCGGCGCCGTCCCGGGGTACCCGTCGCCGGCGGTCGGCGGCGTTCCCGGCTACCCGTCTGCCACGGCCGACGCAGGGGGCTTCGCGACGCCGTACCCGAGCACGACGTCGTACCCGGGCGCGGCCACGTACCCGAGCACGACGACGTACCCGAGCAGCGCCACCTACCCGAGCACGACGACGTACCCGAGCACGACGACGTACCCGAGCGCTGCCACGTACCCGGGCGGCGCCACGTACCCGGGCGCGGCCCCGACCTACCCCGGTGCGCCGTCCCCCTCCGGCACCTGGTCCGCGTCGGGTGCGTTCACGATGGACAAGCCGAAGAACGGCCTGGCCACGGGTGCGCTCGTCGCCGGGATCGCCGTGGTCCTCATCCTGCTGTTCACGGACTACGCGATCGCGTCGGGTCTGGCGATCTGGCTGGGGGTCAAGGCCGTCAGCAAGGCCCGCGCCATCCGAGCCGAGGGTTACCCGAAGGCAGTCGGGATGGGACGAGCCGTCACCGGCCTGGTCCTGTCGGGCATCTGTGCGGTGCTGCTCGTCCTGTCGTACGTGGTGAGCTGACCGGGCGCGCGGAATCGGCCTTGTGCGGCTGTGGCACCATCGCCGCATGCTGCACGACCTGACCCTCGAGGGCTTCGGCACCCGCCTCGTCCCGCTGCACGCGTCGCACGCGCCCGAGCTCGCGGCGTTCATCGACGACGACCTGTGGCGCGGCATGACGTCGCCGGTCCCGGTGGGGACGGCCGGCGTGGAGGCGACGATCGATGCGGCGACGGCGACCCCGGGCCGGCTCGCGTTCGCGGTGCTCGACGCGGCGACGGGCGAGGTCCGCGGCAGCACGTCGTTCTACGACTGGGAGCCGCGCATGGCGCGCGTCGAGATCGGTCACACGTACTACGCGCCGCGCTGGTGGGGCACGTCGAACAACCCGGCGTGCAAGCTCCTCATGCTGCGGCACGCGTTCGAGACGTGGGGGTGCGTGCGGGTGGCGCTGCGCGCCGACGCCCGCAACTCCCGGTCGATCGCCGCGATCACCCGCCTCGGCGCGACGCCGGAGGGGGTGCTGCGCAGCCACCGGGTCGCGCCCGACGGCTCCCGCGGCGACACCGCGTACTTCTCGATCCTGTCGGACGAGTGGCCCGCGGTCCGCGACGGGCTGCTCGCCCGGCTGACCCCGGCCCCAGCCGACGCCTGACCGTCAGCCGCCGTACGGCACCACGGTGCCGGTGAGGTACGGCTTGCCCGAGCGGGCGTCCCACCCGGCGAACGTGAAGCCGTCGGCGTCGTCGTGCGCGACACGCACGGTGACGGTCCCGGGGAGCAGGACGGGCTTCGCGAAGTCGACGGACCACACGAACGCGTCGCCGCGGGCGGCGCCCACGTCGGCGAGGGCCCGGGCGGCGGTGTACATGCCGTGCGCGATGGCGCGCGGGAAGCCGAGGGCCTTCGCGGACAGCGCGGTCAGGTGGATGGGGTTGCGGTCGCCGGACACGGCGGCGTAGCGGCGACCCGTGTCGGCGGCGAGACGCCAGCGTCCGGTCGGCGTGGGCGGCACGAACTCGTCTCGGTCCTCGTCGGGAGCGGCACCGTCGACCCCGAGCCGGACGCCCCGAGCCAGGTAGGTGGAGACGCCTCGCCACACCAGCGAGGGGCCGACGCGCACCTCGGTCACGAGGTCCACCTGCGTCCCGCTCCGGTGCGCGCGCAGCCCTTCGGCCCAGGCCCGGACGTCGAGCGCGTCGTGCAGGAGGACGGGCGCACGCTGCTCGACCCGGTTGCTCAGGTGCACGAGCCCGGCGAGCGGCAGCGGGAAGTCGGTGCGCGCCATGAGGGCGGTCGCCACGGGGAACGCGAGCACGTGCACGAACCCGGCGGGCAGCCGGTCGGACGCGGGCTCGCCGAGCAGGTGCTGGTACTCGGTCAGCCGCGACGCGTCCGCGCGCACACCGTCCACGGCGTACACGACGGGCGGAAGCGCGGACGGCGCACGGCCGAGGCGGCGCGCGACGGCCAGCCGCCCGGACGCCCCGGCCCCGCGGGCGTAGACCCCCGCGAGCCCGGGGACGTCCGGCAGGACGACGGTCGAGGTCACGGCATCAGCGGGCGCCATGGGCTCACCGGACGTCACTGGCCCACCATGTTCTGCCCGCAGACCCGCAGCACGCGCCCGACGACGCCGCCGGCGGCGGGTGACGCGAGGAACGCGACGGTCTCGGCGACGTCGACGGGCAGCCCGCCCTGCTGGAGCGAGTTGAGCCGCCGGGCGACCTGCCGCGTGAGGGCCGGGATCCGGGCCGTCATGTCGGTCTCGATGAACCCGGGGGCCACCGCGTTGGCGGTGCCGCCGAACGCGGTGAGCAGGGGAGCCGTCGCACGGACCATGCCGATGACGCCACCCTTCGACGCCGCGTAGTTCGTCTGCCCGCGGTTCCCCGCGATGCCCGACGTCGACGCGAGCGACACGATCCGCGGCGCGTCGGTGAAGTCGCCGGACGTCAGGAGCGCCTCGTTGATCTTCAGCTGCGAGGCGATGTTGACCGCGAGCACGGAGTCCCACTTGTCGGGCGTCATGTTGGCGAGCAGCTTGTCGCGCGTGATGCCGGCGTTGTGGACCACGATGTCGAGCCGCCCGTGCCGCTGCAGCGCGTGCTCGAGGATCCGGGCGCCCGCGTCGTCGGCGGTGACGTCGAGCTGCAGCGCGGTGCCGCGCACGCGGTTGGCGACGGCCGCGAGCTGTTCGCCGGCAGCGGGCACGTCCACCGCCACGACGGTCGCGCCGTCGCGCGCGAGCGTGTCGGCGATCGACGCGCCAATGCCTCGGGCGGCCCCGGTGACGACCGCGACCCGCCCGGCGAGCGGCCGGTCCCAGTCCTCGGGCAGCGACCCGGCCGACGAGTCGACCGCGAGCAGCTGCCCGTCGACGAACGCGGACCGCGCCGACAGGAAGAACCGCAGCGCGCCGACGACCGACGGGGCGTCGACCGGCACGTCGCCCCCGAGCACGATCCCGTTGCCGGTCGCTCCGCCGCGCAGCTCCTTGGCGAGCGACCGCAGCAGCCCGTCGACCCCCTGACGAGCGGCGGCCACGGCGGGTGCGTCGTCGGCCGTGGCCTCGCGCGACACCGTGACCACGCGACCGCCGCGCGCGAGCTTCTTGAGCACGGCAGCGGCGGCGAGCACGTGCTCGCCGAGCGCGGTCGGGTGCACGACCTCGGTGAGGACGAGCACGACGGCGGCGTACCGGGTCTCCGGCACGGCGTGCCGGTGCACGTCGAGGTCCCAGCCGGTGCCCGGCCCGCCGGACAGCAGTGCGGCGACCGCGTCCGCGTCGGCACCCGGCCCGAGCACGAGCGCAGGCCCGTCGAGCAGCGGCTGCCCCGCGCGGAACCGGCGCAGGGGAGCAGGCTGGGGCAGCCCGAGCTGCTGCGCGAGCTTCTTCGTGACCCCGCTGTTGACGAGGGTGAGGTACGTGTCGGTCATGGGGTCAGGCCGCCTCGAGGATCGCGGTGAGGCCCAGCCCGCCGGCTGCGCACACGGACACGAGCGCCCGCGGGGTGCCGCCCTCGGCGGCCTTCCGGCGGTGCAGCTCCTTGCTGATGGTCGCGACGATCCGTCCGCCCGTCGCGGCGAACGGGTGCCCCGCCGCGAGCGACGACCCGTGCACGTTGAGCCGCGCCCGGTCGACCTTCCCGAACGCCCCCGACAGCCCGAGCCGCTCGCGGCCGAACTCCTCGGACTCCCACGCGGCGAGCGTCGTGAGCACGGTCGACGCGAACGCCTCGTGGATCTCGACGTACTCGAAGTCGTCGAGCGTGAGCCCGTTGCGGGCGAGCAGCCGCGGCACGGCGAACGCGGGGGCCATGAGCAGCCCGTCGACGCCGTGCACGAAGTCGACGGCCCCTGCTTCGGCGTCGACGACGACCGCGAGCGGCGTGAGGTCGTGCGCGGCGGCCCACTCGTCGGACCCGAGCAGCACGGTCGACGCGCCGTCGGTGAGCGGCGTCGAGTTCCCGGCCGTCATCGTGGCGGGCGTGTCGAGCGACAGGCCGAACGCGGGCTTGAGCTTGGCGAGCTTCTCCATCGACGTGTCCGCGCGCAGGTTCGCGTCGCGGACCAGCCCGCGGAACGGCGTGACGAGGTCGTCGAAGAACCCGGCGTCCCATGCGGCGGCGAGCCGCTGGTGGCTGAGCAGCGCGACCTCGTCCTGCGCCTCGCGCGTGATGCCCCACTGCGCGGTGGTGAGCGCCTGGTGCTCGCCCATGGACAGGCCCGTGCGGGGCTCGTCGGTCCGCGGGGCGGCCGGCGCGAGGTCCTTGGGGCGGATCCGGGCGGCGGCGGCGAGCTTCTGCCCGGTCGTCTTGGCGTGCGACAGGTCGAGCAGCACCCGGCGCAGGCGGTCGGAGACGGCGATCGGCGCGTCGGACGTCGAGTCGACCCCGCCGGCGATCGCGGACTCGAGCTGGCCGAGGCGGATCTTGTTCGTCAGCGAGATGACCGTCTCGAGCCCGGTCGCGCACGCCTGCTGCAGGTCGTACGCGGGCGTCTCGGGGGACAGGGCCGAGCCGAGCACCGACTCGCGCGTGAGGTTGAAGTCCCGGCTGTGCTTGAGCACGGCGCCGGCGGCCACCTCGCCGATGCGCTCGCCCTGCAGGCCGTACCGGGCGACGAGCCCGTCGAGCGCGGCCGTGAGCATGTCCTGGTTGCTCGCGTGGGCGTACGCGCCTCCGGCGCGTGCGAACGGGATCCGGTTGCCGCCGAGCACCAGGGCGCGACGCGCGCCGGTAGCAGCGGCGGCTGCGCCGGTGTGGGACTTCGGGGTGGAGGCTGCCATCAGGCGTTCCTCTCGCATCGTCAGTGATGGAAGGGACGTAAGTCCCGGGTGTTGTGTCCAGGACCGACAGTACCTGATACCTTCGGTCTCGTGAGCCCTGTCACACCGGGCCCGGCGACGACGCCGGCCCTCACCCTGCTGAGCAGCGACGCCCCGGCCCCCGGTCGGGGCGCTCGACCGAACCCCCCGCGCGCGGCGCCACCGACCGACCAGTTCGCCGTCGACGGCCGCTCCACCCGCTGGGCCGACCACCGCGAGGCCCGCCGCGCGGAGCTCGTCCGGATCGCCCGCCGCACCGTCCACCACCAGGGCGCCGACGTCTCCATGGAGGAGATCGCCGCCGCCGCGGGCACGTCGAAGTCGATCGTCTACCGGTACTTCGCCGACAAGACTGGCCTGCAGATCGCCGTCGCCGAAGCCGTCGTGCTGCAGATCCAGGGCGCCCTCGAGGGCGTGCTGCGGGTCGCGCCCACGCCGCGCGACGGCCTGCGGGCGATGGTCGCCGTCTACCTCGAGATGATCGAGTCCTCGCCGAACGTGTACGCGTTCGTCACCCGCAACGGCTCGGTCGAGTCCGGCGGGCCGCTGGGCCACTTCCTCGACTCCGTCACCGCGCTCGTCGCGGCGCCGTTCGCACGCGGGCTCACGGAGGACGCGGGCGACGGTCGCCGCACCGCTCGCCGTCCGGAGGCCGAGGCCGACGAGGACGACGAGACCGCGCTGCGCGCCCGCGTGGCCCTCGCCGAGTCCTGGGCCGCCGGCGCCGTCGGGTTCGTGCGGGGCGCCGGCGAGTGGTGGCTGGCCCACCGCGACGAACCCGGCAGCCCCGACCGCGAGACCATCACCGCCCAGGTCGCCGCCTGGCTCTGGGCCGGCCCCGTGGGCCTGCTCGCCCGCGACCGCGGCCGTGCGCACCCAGAGGACCCGACCGCAGCCGACCACACCTCGCTGGACCTGTCGCACCCGCTCGCCGACGCACTCCCGGCCGATCCCACGCAGGAGAACCGATGACCACCACCGCACCTCGTACGCCGTCCGCGGTCGAGCCCACCGACCTCGACGCCGAGCTCGCCGGCGTCGACGTCGAGCACCTGCAGCACGTCCTGCTCGGCCACTACCCGGAGCTGCGGCTCGCGGCCCGCCGGCTGATGAGCGACGAGCGGTTCCACCAGGTCCCCGGGCAGACGCTCGCGGAGCACCGGGAGCGCGTGCTCGGCCAGCTGCGGCTGCTCGCGGCCGAGGGCGACGTGCACCGGTCGTTCCCGGTGAAGTTCGGCGGTGCCGAGGACCACGGCGGCTTCCTCGCCCGGTTCGAGGAGCTCACGCACGCCGACCCGTCGCTGCAGATCAAGTCGGGCGTGCAGTGGGGGCTGTTCGCGTCGGCGATCTACCACCTGGGCACCGAGCGCAACCACGACGAGTTCCTCGCCGACGCGCTGTCGATCGCGGTGCCGGGCGCGTTCGCGATGACGGAGACGGGCCACGGCTCGGACGTCGCCGCGATCGGCACGACCGCGACGTACGACCCGCAGACGCAGGAGATCGTGGTCCACACGCCGTTCCGGGCCGCGTGGAAGGACTACCTCGGCAACGCGGGCGTGCACGGCACCGCGGCGGTCGTGTTCGCGCGGCTCATCACGGCGCCTCCCGGCGGCAAGCCCGTCGACCACGGCGTGCACGCGGTGTACGTGCCGATCCGCGATCCGCAGACCATGGAGTTCCTGCCGGGCGTCGGCGGCGAGGACGACGGGCTCAAGGGCGGGCTCAACGGCATCGACAACGGGCGGCTGTGGTTCGACCACGTGCGCGTGCCGCGGACCAACCTGCTCAACCGGTACGGCGACATCGCGGAGGACGGCACGTACTCGTCGCCCATCGCGAGCCCGGGCCGTCGGTTCTTCACGATGCTCGGCACGCTCGTGCAGGGCCGCGTCTCGCTCGACGGCGCGGCGGTCACCGCGTCGCGGCTCGGCCTGACGATCGCGATCACGTACGGCAACCAGCGCCGCCAGTTCGCGTCGGCCTCGCCGACCGAGGAGGTCGTGCTCCTCGACTACGCCGAGCACCAGCGCCGCCTGCTGCCGCTGCTCGCCGAGACGTACGCCGCCGGGTTCGCGCACGAGGACCTGCTGGCTGCGTTCGACGACGTGTTCAGCGGCCGCAACGACACCCCTGAGACCCGCGAGGACCTCGAGACGCTCGCGGCGGCGCTCAAGCCGGCGTCGACCTGGCACGCGCTGCGGACGCTGCAGACGTGCCGCGAGGCCTGCGGCGGCGCCGGGTTCCTCGCCGAGAACCGGCTCACGGGCCTGCGGGCCGACATGGACGTGTACGCGACGTTCGAGGGCGACAACACCGTGCTGCTGCAGCTCGTCGGCAAGCGGCTGCTCACCGACTACGGCAAGTCGTTCAAGCACCTCGACGCCGTCAAGGTCGCCCGCCTCGTCGCCGAGCGGGCCGCCGACGCCGCCCGGTTCCGCACGCCGCTGCACCGCGCCGTCCAGACGATCGCCGACGTGGGCGACGCGCGCCGCTCGGCCGGCCAGCTGCGCGAGACCGCCACGCAGCGCGCGCTGCTCGTCGACCGCGTCGAGACGATGGTCGCCGAGATCGCACAGGCCCTGCGGCCGGCCCAGAAGGCCGACCCCGCGACCGCCGCGTCGCTGTTCAACCAGCACCAGCACGAGCTCGTCGAGGCGGCCCGCGCGCACGCCGAGCTCGTCCAGTGGGAGTCGTTCACGGCGGCGCTCGAGCGCGTCACCGACCCGGGCACCCGCCAGGTGCTCACGTGGGTGCGGGACCTGTTCGGCCTGACGCTCGTCGAGCGGCACCTCGCGTGGTACCTCGTCAACGGTCGCCTGTCGGCCGGGCGGGCGCGGACCGTGACGTCGTACATCGACCGGCTGCTCGTCAGGCTGCGACCGCACGCGCAGGACCTCGTCGACGCGTTCGGCTACGGCCAGGAGCACCTGCGGGCGCCGATCGCGTCCGGTGCCGAGGCCGAGCGGCAGGACGAGGCCCGCGCCTACCTCAAGGCGCAGCGGGCGTCCGGCGACGCCCCGGTGCCGGAGAAGCACGTGCGCTGACCCGGCGCACGACGGCGCGCACCACGAGGCGCGACACGACGACGCCCGCCCCGGAGACCTCCCGGCGGCGGGCGTCGTCGTGCTGCCGGGCAACGGCGCGTCAGAAGTCGAACAGGTCGCCCAGCCACGACTCCTTCTTCTTGCGACGCGGGTCCGACCCGCGGGAGCGGTCGTCGTACCGGCTGTCGTACGAGCGCCGGTCGTCGTAGCCGCGCCGGTCGTCGTCGTAGCGCCGGTCGTCCTGCGGGCGCGCCGCGGGGGCGGGAGCAGCCGGCGCGGCGGCGCGGTCGAGGATCTTGTCCAGCTCGCCGCGGTCGAGCCAGATGCCGCGGCACGTCGGGCAGTAGTCGATCTCCACGCCCTGTCGCTCGGACATGACGAGCTCGGCCTGGTCCACGGGGCATCGCATGGGGTGTCCTCCGGTCGGTGGTCGGTCGTGTGGGGTGAACGACCGGTGCGACCGGGAAGTTGCAGCGCGACCCGTCAGACGCCGCGGTCCGGCTGGGTCATGTCGCCGGTGGCCGGGTCGGCGCCCGTCGGGCCGTAGCGCAGCATGACGGCGCCCGACGGCCCCGCGACGGGCGGCTCGAGCAGCGTGAGGCCGGACGCGCGGGCACCGTCGGGGAACACCTTCTTCCCCTGCCCGAGCACCACCGGGTACATCCACAGCGTCAGCACGTCGAACACGCGCTCGGCGAGCAACGTCTGGCACAGGTCCACGCTGCCGATGACGTGGATGCTCTCGTGCCGGTCCTTGAGCGCCCGCACCTCGGCGACGAGGTCGGGTCCGAGCTGCGTGCTGCCGGCCCAGGGGAGGTCGGGCGTCCCGCGGCTCGCGACGTACTTCGGCACGGCGTTGAGGCGCAGCGCGACGGTCGCGTCCTCGCCCTGCTCCTGCTGCGGCCAGTACGACGCGAAGATGTCGTACGTCCGGCGGCCGAGCAGCAGCGCGTCCATCTGCTCGATGCCGGCGACGACCTTGCGGTCGACGACGTCGTCCCACAGCGGCGCCTGCCACCCGCCGAACGGGAAGCCGCCCGCGGTGTCCTCCTCCGGGCCGCCGGGCGCCTGCGCGACGCCGTCGAGCGTGACGAACAGGTCGATGTGCAGACGTCCCACGGCGTGCTCCTTCGCTCCGGGTGGATCCTGTCGACGCTAGCGGTCGACGCGACCGAGGGTCACGCCTTCGGGCCGCCCGCGACGTAGAGCACCTGGCCGGACACGTACCCGGCACCCTCCGAGCAGAAGAACGCGACGGTGGCGGCGACGTCGTCGGGCGTCCCGGCGCGACGGGCGGGCACGTCGCGCGCGGCGGCCGCGAAGTACTCCTCGGCCGTGATGCCGAGCCGCGCGGCCGCCGCCCGGGTCATCTCGGTGTCGACGACGCCCGGAGCGACCGCGTTGGCGGTCACGCCGAACGGCCCCAGCTCGATCGCGAGCGTCTTGGTGAACCCCTGCATCCCGGCCTTCGCGGCCGCGTAGTTCGCCTGGCCGCGGTTGCCGAGCGCCGACGTGCTCGACAGGTTGACGATCCGTCCCCACCGGGCGGCGACCATGTGCTGCTGCACGGCCCGGCTCACGAGGAACGCGCCGCGCAGGTGCACCGACAGCACCGCGTCCCAGTCGTCCGTCGTCATCTTGAACAGCAGGTTGTCGCGCAGGATCCCGGCGTTGTTGACGAGCACGGTCGGCGCCCCGAGCTCGTCGACGACCCGGCCGACCGCGTCGCGCACGGCGTTCTCGTCGGCGACGTCCGCCCCGACCGCGATCGCGCTGCCGCCGTCCGCGACGATCGCGTCGGCGGTGCCCCGGGCGTCGGCCTCGTGCAGGTCGAGCACCGCGACCCGGAGGCCGTCGGCGGCGAGCCGGCGGGCGGTCGCGGCGCCGATACCGCGGGCGGCGCCCGTCACGAGTGCGGTGCGGGGGTCGGTCACGGTCGGTCCTCTCGTCGTCGAGCGTGGGTCGCAGCGTCGGGATCAGCTCAGCCTCGGGCCAGCGTCGCAGCGTCGGCCCGCGGCCGCAGCGTCAGGGGTTGCAGCGCGCCGCGAGCATGTCGAGCGGGCCGACGTCCGGCCGCCACGGCTCGAGGTTCCACGTCGCCTTGTCGGGTGCGCCGAGCTCGTGGCACGCGAGCTGCGCCTGCATCGTCGGCGTCCCCGCCTCGGGCTCGAGCGACACGAGCTGCTCGCGCACGGCCGCCTCGGCAGCCAGGCCGCCGGCGCGCGCCCACGCGCTCGGCGTGACCGCGAGGGACCTGCCGCCCTCTCGCTCACCCCAGTCGGCGTCCTCGACGGCGACGGTCGCGACCCACAGCTCCACCCCGGTCGCGCCGGGATCCGGGACGACGAGCGCGGCCACCTCGTCGTCGACCGGCTGCAGCCGCCCGCCGGTGGGCGTGACCCCGGCGAGCAGCGTGCCCGCGGCGTCGCGCACCACGGCGGTGCCGTCGGACAGCACGTCCCACACGGCGCCCTCGGGGGCGGCGACCACGGCGACGGTCCTGTCCTGCGGCGGCACGGCCGGGAACGTCGCACGGACCGAGCCGTCGTCCTGCGGGACCGGGATCACCGTGCCGGGCGGCGTCGCGCGGACCGTGAGCGTCACGGCTTCGGACGTCACGGGCGTGCCGTCGCGCCGGACGGCCGCCGCGGAGTCGTCGGGCGCGGGCGCGGGCGACGGCGTCGGCGACGGCGTGACCGTGGACGCCCGGGGCGTGGTCGGTGCGGGGTCCGGGGCTGCCTCCGAGCACGCGGCGAGCAACGCCACCAGCAGCGCGGACACGGGGGCGACGAGCCACCCACGGGTGCGCAGGGGCGGTCGCGGCATGCGGCCGACGGTACCGGGAACGGCGGCCCGCCCGGCTGCCGGAGCTACGCCGACGCGGTCGCGGGCACGTCGGCGTCGGGCGTGGGCGGTGCCTCGACGGCCGTGGCCGGGGCAGCCCGGTTGACGAGCCGCAGCACGAGCCAGCCGACGAGCCCGACGATCCACCCGTACATCAGCCCCCAGCCCGACGCCTGCCACGCGGACGAGCCGATGTAGAGCGACAGCACCCCGAACGGGTCGCCCATGTCCGCACCCTGCAGATGGGTGCCCGCCTCCGCCGCCGCGACGGCCGTCGCGACCATGCCGCCGACCACGGACGCCCACCACGCCGCGAGCACGACGAGGCCGCCTCCGCGCGCCGGCACCGTCCCGCGCGCAGCGAGCACGACCGCCGCGGCGACGACGACCCCGAGCAGCCCGGCACCGAGCACGTACGCCCGGACGTAGGGCGCACCGAACCAGGCGAGGTCCGGACCGGCGCTGTTCGGGAGCAGGGCGAGCGCCCACTGCGTGACCTGCCAGCGGGCTTCGGTCCGCGTGCCGACCTCGGTCATCACGCGCTCGAGGAGCCAGCCCGACGTCGCCCACCCCGCGGACGCGACGAGGCCGGCGACGACGGCGGCGGCCACGGCGCTCGGGCGGACGTCCCCCCGTCGGGCCACGCCGCCACGCCGGAGTGCGAGCAGCACCACGACCCCGACGACCCAGCCCCACACGACACCCCACGTCGCTCCCTGGGAGACGACCCACCGCCACGTGACGACGGCGCCGAGCTGTGCCCCGACCTGCGTGGTGGTCACGGCGGCCCCGGCGACGCCCGCGAGGCAGGCGGCGAGCCAGCCGGACAGCACCACGGCGCTCGCGGACACGGTGCCGCGGCGGGCCGCCCGGGCGATGCCCGCGGTGACCAGCGCACCGACGACGGCGACGACCAGGGTCGACACGGCGACCGGGCCGGGTCGCGGCCCCAGCGGCATCGGCAGGAGGGCGGCGGTGAGACGGGCCGCGACGCGGACCGGGACGAGCCCCTCCGAGTACGCCCACAGCAGGCCCGCGGACAGGAGCCACGCACCGGCGGCGGCGAGCGCCCCGAGCGCGGCGACCGACCAGGTGCCGAGCGGCGGTGGCGGGACGACGTCCCGCGTCGTGGGGGGCGTCGGCACGGTGGTCGGGTCGTCGGGCATGCGGGCGACCGTAGCAACGGCCGGGGACACCCCGTGGCCGGTTCGTCGCCTTCGTCACCAGGTCGTCACCGACCCGTGACACGGTCGTGCCGGAGCGTGCGCCGCCCCGCGGACAGCACCCCGACCCCGTCCGGCACGCCGGTACCCTGGTCCACGTCTGCCGACCCGCGCGCGGACCAGGAGCGGCCTGCCGGCCCCCGGTCCCTGCCCCCACCGAGGGAATCGATGACCACCGCTGCACCGCGCACCGCCCCCCAGACCGACACCGTCGAGCACGCCGCCGCGACGCCCGACCAGGAGCAGCCGTTCGCCGAGCTGGGGCTCAAGCCCGACGAGTACCAGCGCATCCGCGACATCCTCGGCCGTCGCCCCACCGCCGCCGAGCTCGCCATGTACTCGGTGATGTGGTCCGAGCACTGCTCGTACAAGTCGAGCAAGACGCACCTGCGCCAGTTCGGCGACAAGACGACCGACGCGATGAAGGAGCACCTGCTCGTCGGGATCGGCGAGAACGCGGGCGTCGTCGACATCGGCGACGGCTGGGCGGTGACGTTCAAGGTCGAGTCGCACAACCACCCGTCCTACGTCGAGCCCTACCAGGGCGCGGCGACGGGCGTCGGCGGCATCGTGCGCGACATCATCTCGATGGGTGCCCGCCCGGTCGCGGTCATGGACCAGCTGCGGTTCGGCGCGGTCGACCACCCCGACACGGCTCGGGTCGTGCACGGCGTGGTCAGCGGGGTCGGCGGCTACGGCAACAGCCTCGGCCTGCCGAACATCGGCGGCGAGCTCGTGTTCGACGCGTCGTACCAGGGCAACCCGCTCGTCAACGCGCTGTGCCTCGGGGTGCTGCGGCACGAGGACATCCACCTGGCCAACGCGTCCGGCACGGGCAACAAGATCGTGCTGTTCGGTGCCCGCACGGGCGGCGACGGCATCGGTGGCGCGAGCATCCTGGCGAGCGAGACGTTCGACGACACCAAGCCGTCGAAGCGCCCGTCCGTGCAGGTCGGCGACCCGTTCATGGAGAAGGTGCTCATCGAGTGCTGCCTCGAGCTGTACGCGGCACAGGTCGTCGAGGGCATCCAGGACCTGGGCGCGGCGGGCATCAGCTGCGCGACGAGCGAGCTCGCGTCGAACGGCGACGGCGGCATGCACGTCGACCTCGAGAACGTGCTGCTGCGCGACCCCACCCTGACGGCCGGCGAGATCCTCATGTCGGAGTCGCAGGAGCGCATGATGGCGGTCGTCGCGCCGGACAAGCTCGACGAGTTCCTGGCGATCACCACCAAGTGGGACGTCGAGACAGCCGTGATCGGCGAGGTCACCGGCACGGGCCGCCTCACGATCGACCACCACGGCAGCCGCATCGTCGACGTCGACCCGAAGACGGTCGCGCACGAGGGCCCGGTCTACGACCGCCCGTACGCGCGCCCGGCGTGGCAGGACGGCCTCAACGCCGACACGGCGGCGGGCCTGGCGCGGCCCGGCACGCCGGACGAGATCCGCGCGACGGTCCTGGCGCTCCTGGCCAGCCCGAACCTGGCCGACAAGTCGTGGGTGACGAACCAGTACGACCGCTTCGTGCAGGGCAACACCGCGCTCGCGCAGCCCGACGACGGCGGCGTCGTCCGTGTCGACGAGCAGACCGGGCTGGGCGTCGCGCTCGCGACGGACGCGAACGGCCGCTACGGCAAGCTCGACCCGTACACGGGTGCGCAGCTCGCGCTCGCGGAGGCGTACCGGAACGTGGCGACGACGGGCGCGCGCCCGCTCGCGGTCACGGACTGCCTCAACTTCGGCAGCCCCGAGCACCCCGACTCGATGTGGCAGCTCGTGGAGGCCATCCGCGGACTCGCCGACGCGTGCCAGGAGCTCGAGGTCCCGGTCACGGGCGGCAATGTGTCGCTCTACAACGGCACGGGCGAGCCCGGCAAGATCGACTCCGCGATCCACCCGACCCCGGTGGTCGGCGTGCTCGGCGTGCTCGACGACGTCGCGTCCGCGACCCGGTCGGGCTGGTCCGCCCCGGGCCAGGCCGTGTACCTGCTCGGCACGACGCGCGCCGAGCTCGACGGGTCGGCGTGGGCGGACGTCGTGCACCACCACCTCGGCGGCCTGCCGCCGCAGGTCGACCTCGCGGCCGAGCGTCGTCTGGCGACCGTCCTGCAGCGGGCGAGCCGCGACGGCCTCGTCGACGCCGCGCACGACCTGTCCGAGGGCGGCCTCGCGCAGGCCCTCGTCGAGTCGAGCCTGCGCTACGGCGTGGGCGCGCAGGTGTCGCTCGACGCGCTGTGCGAGCGCGACGGCGTGACGCCGTTCGAGGCCCTGTTCTCCGAGTCCACGGCCCGCGCGCTCGTCGCCGTGCCGCGCTCGGAGGAGGTCCGGTTCGCGGACCTGTGCACCGCCCGCGGTGTGCCTGTGCTGCGCCTCGGTGAGACGGCCGAGTCGTGCACGCCGGGTGCCGGCGCGCCGGTCGACGACGCCGACCACGAGCACGGTCCCGCGGTCGAGGTCGCGGGCCTGTTCACGCTGCCGCTGACGGAGGCCCGTGCCGCGTGGGAGGACACCCTGCCCCGCTGGTTCGCCTGATCACGAGGTGAGAGACGCGCCGGGCGGGGACTCCTGCCCGGCGCGTCCGTCTGTCCGGCCGCGCCCGCGTCAGAGGCTGACGAGGGCGACCTGGTACAGGCCGGCCAGCGCGAGCCCGCCCAGCGGGGCGCCGACCGCGACCTGCGCGACCGTGTGCTCCCGCAGCTCGACGCGCGCCCAGCAGATCAGCACGACCAGCGGCGCGAGGACCAGCGCGAGCCACGGGCCGAGCTCGGCGGCGAGGATCAGCGCGATCCCGGCGGACACCCCCGCGTGGAAGCTGATCTTCCAGCCGAGGTTGACGACGAACAGCAGCGCCTGGGTGCCGATCGCGGCGACGACGAACGCGGCGATCTCGTCCGGCGCACCGGTCGCGCGTGCGACGGCGAGGCCGACCAGCGCACACACGATGTTCGACAGGATCGGCACGATCCGCTGGCGGCGGGTCGTCAGCATCCGGTCGTTCCACCGCCCGGCGAGGACGCCCGCGATCACGACGGCGTACGGGATGCCCGTTACGAACAGTGCGGCGACCGCGCCGTCGACCAGGCCGGCGGACCCGGTGGCGTTCCAGCCCAGCAGCAGCAGGGTCGCGGCCCCGAGGCACGGCGGTGCGAGGACCTCGGTCACGGCACGCGCGAGGCGGTGCTGCGCGGTAGCCGGCGGGTCGAGCGTGTCGGTCACAGGGTGCTTCCCGGGTCGCGGACGTCGCGATCTCT
Source organism: Cellulomonas sp. (assembly GCF_017744555.1). Classification (GTDB taxonomy): domain Bacteria; phylum Actinomycetota; class Actinomycetes; order Actinomycetales; family Cellulomonadaceae; genus Cellulomonas. The sequence continues at coordinate 45,662 of NZ_JAGIBD010000012.1, forward strand.
CGCGCGGCGCGATGGTAGCGGGAGCGGCGCGAGCGGCGCCGGAGGCTGGCGTATCTGGACAAATCGCACCAGGCTCCTCCCTGGTGGCGCGGCAGGGGGACTGTCGTCGACCGTCAGGGAGCAGCGATGCCATCGACGAAGAAGCCGGCGAACGCCGGTCTCGACAACGGTCTGTACCCGCCCCGGCTCGACAAGCTGGTCCTCCCCGAGGACCGGATGGCGGGTGCAGGCCCCGACTACGGCGCGATCCTCGAGACCATCTGCGGGGCGACCGACGACTCGCAGCCCGTCGAGCAGTACGACGGCACCCTCGGCGTGACGGTCGCGTTCGTGAACGCCCACGAGCGCCCGGCCGTGCAGGTGCAGTGGAACAGCAACCTCGCCGCGGTGTTCACCAACCCGGGCGACGTCTCGGGCGTGCGGTGGGGCAGCGGCACGATGATCGGCCCCGACCTGTTCCTCACGTGCGGCCACCTGTTCGACCAGGACCCCAACGGCTGGACGATCCCGCGGCAGAACGGCACGTCGAACGCGATCACCCCGCAGCAGGCCGCGCTGCAGATGCACCTCAACTTCAACTACCAGGTGGACGCGGGCGGCGTGCTGCAGACCGAGGTGAGCTACCCGATCACGCAGCTGCTCGAGTACCGGCTCGGCGGTCTCGACATGGCGCTGTGCCGGATCGGCGGCAGCCCGGGCAACACCTACGGCTGGACCGAGTTCGCGACCAGCAACGCGGCCGTGGGGGACATGCTCGCGATCATCGGGCACCCCGCGGGCCAGCCGAAGCGCATCGAGGCGGGCCCGGCCACGAGCATCGTCGGCTCGACGATCGGCTACAACGACATCGACACCCTGGGCGGCAACTCGGGCTCCGGCATCCTGCAGGCGTCGACCGGCCGGGTCGTGGGAGTGCACACCAACGGCGGCTGCAACCCCCAGGGCACGGGCCAGAACACGGGCACGGCGATCGCGGCGATCTACGCGGCGTCCCCGACGCTGCAGGCGACGACGCCGAGCTCGAGCACGGGTCTGGGCCTCGACTTCACGGGCACCCCGCTGGCGGTCGACATCGGCGGCACGCTCCTCGGCCAGGACACCGCGAACGCGACGGACACCGGCGTCCAGGACGTCGCGACGCCGCTCGCGCAGGACATCCACGCGACGATCACGGCCGCGGACGTCGGCGGCACGCTCAAGGCCGCCGACTCGCACACGCTGCAGGACGTCACGTTCACGCCGCTGGCCCAGGACCTGCACGGCACCCCGCTCGCCCTGGACACGGGGTTCGCGGCCGACATCGGCACGATCAAGGCCGTCGACAGCCAGACCGCCGCGGACGTCGGGACGCCCGTCGCGCTCGACACCCCGCTGTCGGTCGACACGGTCGGCACGGTCGTCGAGCAGGACCAGGGGCCGGGCGGCACACCGATCACCGCGGACGACCCGTTCACCGGCCTCCCGGGCGGGATCGACCCGCGCGTGCTCGCGGGGCTGGGCGGCGGGTTCGCGGGGCTCTCGGGTGCGCTCGCCGGCGGTCAGCGCCCGTTCGTCCAGGCCGGTCCGTTCATCCCCGTCGACGAGGTCCAGGCCCAGGTCAGCCCGGTCCTGGCCGAGCTGCAGGCGCTCATCGCGACGCAGACGCAGGTGCTCGCGTCGCTGCAGGCGCTGTACGCGCTGCTGTCCGCCGACGGGCAGTGAGCCGGCGATGATCGGCATCGTGTCGCACGACGCCGACCTGCACACGCAGGAGGTGACCCGGCACCTGGACCGCCTCGGCGCCGGGCACCTGCTGCTGGACACGTCGCACGTGCCGACCCGGACCACGCTGACGACCCGCCAGCACCCGGACGCCACGTGGGAGGCCCGCTGGGGCGAACGGGACCTGTCCGACGTGCACGCCGTGTGGTGGCGCCGCCCGCAGCCGTTCGTGCTGCACGACGCGGTGACCCGCCCGCAGGACCGCGGGTTCGCGCTCGGCGAGTGCGCGGCGATGGTCGCGGGCATCTGGGCGTGCCTCGACGCGGAGTGGGTCAACGAGCCGGACCGCGACGAGGCCGCGTCACGCAAGATGTGGCAGCTCCAGGTCGCGTCCCGCGCGGGCCTGCGGGTGCCGCGCACGCTCATGACGCACGACCCGGCGGCCGCCCGCGACTTCCTCGCCGCCGAGCCGGGCGGCGCGATCTACAAGTCGTTCTCCGCGACTCCCGCGACGTGGCGCGAGACCCGTCCGGTCCGCGACGTCGAGGTGGGGATGCTCGACCAGGTCCGGTACGCGCCGGTCATCTTCCAGGAGCTCGTGCCGGGCGGCCGGGACGTGCGCGCCACGGTGGTCGGCGACCGGGTGTTCGCGGCCGAGATCCGGGCGGACCGGTCGGCGTACGAGTTCGACTTCCGCATCGACTCGGCGCACGCGCCCATCACCGAGCACCGGCTGCCGGACGACGTCGAACGCCGGCTGCTGGACGTCATGGCCCGCCTCGGCCTGCGGTACGGCGCCGCCGACTTCCGGGTGGCCCCCGACGGCGCGCACGTGTTCCTCGAGGTCAACCCGGCGGGGCAGTGGCTGTTCGTCGAGTACGCCACCGGCCAGCCGATCGCGGCGGCGCTCGCGGAGCTGCTCGTCCGGCTCGACCGCGAGAGGGCCGGGGCGCGGGCGGACGCGTTATTCGCGTGAGGCGCCGGGGACGTCGGCCTACCGTCGGGGCGTGCTCGACGATCCCGGCGTCCCCGACGCCGTCCGTGTGGTCCGCGCCGACAAGGGTGCGGTCCTCGTGCTGCCCGCGCACAGGCTTGCGCCGCACGACGAGACCGCGGACGCCGCCGACGAGCCCCCGCGCCGCGTCCCGCTCGACCGCGACGGCCTGGTCCCTGTGCCCGACGGCGAGCGCACGGCTCCCACGGTCGGCGACTGGCTGCTGGTCGACGAGACCCCGGACGGCCCCCGGGTCCGCTCGCTCGTCCCACGTCGCACGGCCCTGGTCCGCGACACGGCCGGGAAGACGTCGCTGACCCAGGCGCTCGCCGCGAACGTCGACGTCGTGCTCGTCGTCGAGCACCTCGACCCCGACCCGGACCTGGGCCGCGTGGAGCGGCTCCTGACGCTCGCGTGGCGGTCCGGCGCGCGGCCCGTCGTGGTGCTCACCAAGGCGGATCTCGTGCCCGATCCCGACGGCATGACGTCCGAGGTGGCCGACGTGGCGCTCGCGGTCGACGTGCACACGGTCGCGGTCCCCACCGGCACGGGGCTCGACGGCGTGCGCGCGCTGCTCGCGCCGGGCGTGACGCTCGTCGTGGTGGGCCCGTCGGGAGCGGGGAAGTCGACGCTGGTCAACGCGCTCGCGGGCCGCGAGGTCATGCAGACGGGCGACCGGCGGGCCGACGGGCGCGGGCGGCACACGACCACGCACCGCGAGCTCGTGCCGCTGGCCGGGGGAGCGGTGCTCATCGACACCCCGGGCATCCGTGGGGTCGGTCTGGTGGCGGACGCCGACGCGCTCGACACGACGTTCGCGGACGTCGCGGAGCTCGCGGCGCGGTGCCGGTTCGGCGACTGCCGGCACGCGGGCGAGCCGGGGTGCGCCGTGCAGGAGGCGCTCGACGCCGGCGAGCTGGCACCGCGTCGGCTCGACTCGTGGCGGCGGCTCGAGCGCGAGGCGGCGTACCAGGCGCGACGGGCCGACGTCCGGCTGGCGGCGCTCGAGCGGGACCGCTGGAAGCGGATCACCAAGGACATGCACCGGGGCCTGCGCGGTCCGGGGCAGACGCGGCCCTGAGCCCGTCGGCGCCGCCGACGACCGTCGCGGAAGCGCATCGACGACCACAGTCGGGCAGCAAATCGTTTAGGTAGCCCCGAACTCCTCGCCTTCCCCACCGCCTGTCGGGTTTCCTCGTCGGGTCCGGGTCGCGCCTGCGGCTTCCCGACGTCCCCGCCGGTCACGGACGACCCTGCGGGTGCGACGGCCCCGGACGCCGTCCTGAGCACACCCGGCACCGACCGACCCGGCGTCGCGCCCCCGGCGCCGCGCCGACCACCGAGGAGAGCCCTCATGTCCACCCGTAGAACCGTCGCCGCGCTGATCTCGGCCGCCGCCGTCGCCGTGGCCGGCCTCACCGCCGCCGCCGGCGCCGCGCAGGCCGCCCCCGGCTGCAAGATCGACTACTCGATCACCAACCAGTGGAGCCCCGGCTTCGGCGCCAACGTGAACATCACCAACCTGGGCGACCCCATCTCGTCGTGGAAGGTCGAGTGGACGTTCGGCGCCGGCCAGACGGTCACGCAGCTCTGGAACGGCTCCGTGACGTCGAGCGGCTCGAAGGTGACCGTGACCAACGCGTCGTGGAACGGGTCGCTCGGCAAGAACGCGTCCACCAGCTTCGGGTTCAACGGCACCTGGAGCGGGTCCAACCCGGTCCCGACGTCGTTCAGCCTCAACGGCACCACCTGCACCGGCGTGGTCACCACGCCGACCAGCACGCCGACGCCCACCCAGACCCCCACGCCGACGGTGACCCCGACCGTGACCCCCACGCCCACACCGACGCCGACCCCTACCCCGACGCCGACCACCGCGTCGAGCTTCTACGTCGACACCAAGACCCAGGCGTACGCGGCCTGGCAGTCCGCGACCGGCACCAACAAGGACCTGCTCGCGAAGATCGCGCTCAACCCGGCGTCGTACTGGGTCGGCAACTGGGCGGACGCGAGCCACGCGCAGCAGGAGGTCGCCGACTACACGAGCCGCGCGCAGGCCGCCGGCAAGACGGGCATCATCACCGTCTACGCCATCCCGGGCCGTGACTGCGGCTCGTACTCCGGCGGTGGCGTCTCCACGAGCGAGTACGCGCAGTGGATCGACACCATCGCGCGCGGCATCAAGGGCAACCCGTACGTCATCCTCGAGCCCGACGCCCTCGCCCAGCTCGGCGACTGCAGCGGTCAGGGCGACCGGGTCGGCTTCCTGCAGTACGCCGCGAAGTCGCTGACGCTCGCGGGCGGCCGCGTGTTCATCGACGCGGGCCACTCGTCGTGGCTCTCGGTCGACACTGCCGTCAACCGGCTCAACCAGGTCGGCTTCCAGTACGCCGTGGGCTTCGCGCTCAACACGTCGAACTACCAGACGACCGAGGCCAGCAAGTCCTACGGCCAGCAGATCAGCCAGCGGCTCGGCGGCAAGAAGTTCGTCATCGACACGTCGCGCAACGGCAACGGCTCGAACGGCGAGTGGTGCAACCCGCGGGGTCGCGCGCTCGGTGAGCGGTCCACGGTCGTGAACGACGGCTCCGGCCTCGAGGCCCTCCTGTGGGTCAAGCTGCCCGGCGAGTCGGACGGCACCTGCAATGGCGGCCCGGCCGCCGGCCAGTGGTACAACGACATCGCCCTGGAGCTCGCGCGCAACGCGAAGTGGTGACACCACCCCTCTAGGGCCCCGACTGCCGCGGGCCCGCGGACGAGCCACGACGCCGTCCGCGGGCCTGCGGTCTCCATGTCCGCCGACCTGTCCGACCACCCGCTCCGAACCACCGCGTCCGGAGCACCCGGTCTGACGGCTGCACGCACGACCAGCCCCGTGCGTGCCGGTGACGGGTGGACGCGCCGACACAATGGGGGCATGCCCCCACGTCGTCGCACCGAGCCGTCCGACGGGCGCGCCGCGCTGAGCACCTGGCGCGCCGCGCCCGACGACGTCCCCGTCCCCGCTCGTCGCACGGCCGTCCGCTTCACGCTCGAGGAGCTCGCCGAGGTCGCCCCCGGCAACGCGGTCGAGGTCCGGGTCCCGCCCGACGGTGCCGTCCAGGCCGTCGAGGGCCCTCGTCACACCCGCGGCACCCCGCCCAACGTCGTCGAGACCGACCCGCAGACGTGGCTCCTGCTCGCGACCGGCGGCCTGACGTGGGACGACGCGGTGGCCGCCGGCCGGGTCCGCGCCTCAGGGGAGCGCGCCGACCTGCGCCACTGGCTGCCCCTGCAGGCCGCCAGGCCGCGCCCCTGACGCCCCGCCCGGCGAGGGCGTCGCGGCGGCTGACCTAGGATCACGGGGTGTCGTCGACCGAGCCCACCACGCCCGCCCAGCCGGACGAGCCCCCCGCGCCGGCCGACACCCCCGTGCCGGCCGACACCCCCGTGCCGTCGGAGTCGGAGCTCATCCGAGAGGCGCGGCCGGCCACGGTCCGGCACGCCCCGAAGTTCGGCGCCTTCATCACGGCGGGCGCGATCGTCGGCATCGTCGTCGCGCTCGTCCTGACGCAGGCGATCCAGCCGGACGTGCCGCGCGTCGCCGACGGGTCGGGCTTCCTGCCGTTCCTCGACGGCGAGAACGCCGTCCGCACGGTCATGGCGGTCACGGGCGCGGTGCTCGGCGGCTTCGTGGGCGGGCTCCTGGCCGTCGTCGCGGACCGTCGCAGCGTGCGCCGTGCCCGTCGCGCGGGCTGACCGCCCGCCCGCCGGCCGACCGCCGGGTTCGTCCCGCTGCGCGCGGGGCGGTGTCCGGACCTCGGGCCGCCCACGGGTGGCACCCGGGCCGTGTGCGACCATAGGCACGTGGCACCCCGCGCAGACGGACGTCTGAACCACGATCTCCTTCCGAACGAAAAGGGCCCCCAGGACGCCTGTGGCGTCTTCGGTGTGTGGGCTCCCGGCGAGGAAGTCGCCAAGCTCGCGTACTTCGGCCTCTACGCCCTGCAGCACCGCGGGCAGGAGTCGGCGGGTATCGCGACGTCCAACGGCCAGCAGCTCCTGGTCTACAAGGACATGGGCCTCGTGTCGCAGGTCTTCGACGAGACCGCGCTCAACGCCCTGCAGGGCCACATCGCCATCGGCCACGCCCGCTACTCGACCACCGGCGGGTCCACCTGGGAGAACGCGCAGCCGACGCTCGGCCCCACGGCCGCCGGCACCGTCGCGCTCGGCCACAACGGCAACCTCACCAACACGGCCGAGCTCGTCGACCTCGTCGCCGAGCGGTACGGCAGCCAGCGTCGCGGCGAGCTCGCGCGCGGCAACACCACGGACACCGCGCTCGTCACCGCGCTGCTCGCGGGCGACCCCGACCACACGCTCGAGGCCACGGCGCTCGAGGTCCTGCCGCGCCTGCGCGGCGCGTTCAGCCTCGTCTTCATGGACGAGACCACCCTGTACGCCGCCCGCGACCCGCAGGGTGTGCGGCCGCTGGTCCTCGGCCGGCTCGAGCGCGGCTGGGTCGTGGCGAGCGAGACGCCCGCGCTCGACATCGTCGGTGCGTCGTTCGTCCGCGAGATCGAGCCGGGCGAGTTCATCGCGATCGACGCCGACGGCCTGCGGTCCACGCGGTTCGCCGAGGTCGACCGCGCCGGGTGCATCTTCGAGTACGTCTACCTGGCCCGCCCGGACACCACGATCGCCGGTCGCTCGGTGCACGCCGCGCGCGTCGCGATGGGCCGCCGGCTGGCGATCGAGCACCCGGTCGAGGCCGACCTCGTCATCCCCGTGCCGGAGTCGGGCACGCCCGCGGCCGTCGGGTACGCCGCGGAGTCCGGCATCCCGTTCGGCCAGGGCCTGACCAAGAACGCGTACGTCGGCCGCACGTTCATCCAGCCGTCGCAGACGCTGCGCCAGCTCGGCATCCGGCTCAAGCTCAACCCCCTGCGCGAGGTCATCCGCGGCCAGCGGCTCGTGGTCGTCGACGACTCGATCGTCCGCGGCAACACGCAGCGCGCGCTCATCCGGATGCTGCGCGAGGCGGGCGCCGCCGAGGTGCACGTGCGGATCAGCTCGCCGCCCGTGAAGTGGCCCTGCTTCTACGGCATCGACTTCGCCTCGCGCGCCGAGCTCATCGCGAACGGGCTGTCGGCGGACGAGATCGCCGCGTCGCTCGGCGCCGACTCGCTGGGCTACATCTCGGAGGAGGGCCTCATCGAGGCCACCGAGCAGCCCGCGTCCCAGCTGTGCACGGCGTGCTTCTCCGGCCGCTACCCCATCGAGCTGCCGCCCGCCGACCGGCTCGGCAAGCACCTCCTCGAGCAGAACGAGCTGCCGCTCGGCGCGCCCGAGGACGGCCTCCTGACCATCGCCTCGACCCCCGGCGGCGCGACCGCCCTGGAGCACCCGTGACCGACGCGCAGATCACGTACGCCACCGCGGGCGTCGACACCGAGGCGGGCGACAAGGCCGTCGAGCTCATGAAGGACGCGGTACGTGCGACGCACGGGCCGCAGGTGCTCGGCGGGGTCGGCGGGTTCGCCGGCCTGTACGACGCGACCGAGCTGACCCGCTTCCGCCGCCCGCTGCTCGCGACGTCGACCGACGGCGTCGGCACCAAGGTCGCCATCGCGCAGGCCCTCGACATCCACCGCACCATCGGGTTCGACCTGGTGGGCATGGTCGTCGACGACATCGTCGTGGTCGGCGCCCGCCCGCTGTTCATGACCGACTACATCGCGTGCGGCCGGGTGGTGCCCGAGCGGATCGCGGACGTCGTGCGCGGCATCGCCGCGGCCTGCTCGGTCGCCGGCACGGCGCTCGTCGGCGGCGAGACCGCCGAGCACCCCGGCCTGCTCGGGCCCGACGAGTACGACGTGGCCGGTGCCGCGACGGGCGTCGTCGAGGCCGACGAGCTGCTGGGGCCGGACCGCGTCCGCGCCGGCGACGTGCTCGTGGCGCTCGGGTCGAGCGGCCTGCACTCGAACGGCTACTCGCTCGTGCGTGCCGTCGTCCGGTCGGCGGGCTGGGGCCTCGACCGGCACGTCGACGAGCTCGGCCGCACCCTTGGCGAGGAGCTCCTGGAGCCGACCCGCGTGTATGCGAGCGACGTCCTCGCCCTCGTCGAGCGCGCCGGTGTCGACCGCATCCACGCGTTCAGCCACGTGACCGGCGGGGGCCTTGCGTCGAACGTCGCGCGTGTGCTGCCCACCGGACTCGTCGCCGACGTCGACCGCGGCGGGTGGCAGCTGCCGCCCGTGTTCTCGCTCGTCCAGGGCCTCGGTCAGGTGCCGTGGAACGACCTCGAGGGCACGCTCAACCTCGGCGTGGGCATGGTCGCGATCGTCGCCGCCGACGCCGTCGACGGGGTCCTCGCGCACGCCGCCGAGCTCGGGCTGCCCGCCTGGGTGCTCGGCCAGGTCCGGGACAGCGACCCGACGACCGATGTGGTCGGTGCACCGGGGTTCGTCGCCGGGACCAAGGGCGTCCACGGGGGAGCGGTGCAGCTCACCGGCACGTACCGCGTCTGACCGGCGTCACCGGGGCACCCGACGCGCGCGTCATCGAGGTCGCCGGCGCCGGGCGCGTCCGACCGGGGACGACATCGACGCCCGTCGCCCGCCTGAGCGGCGGCGGCGGGCGTCGGTCGGTGCACGAGCGGCTCAGCGCAGACGAACGGCGATGAGATGCCCGGGCCGACGGTCCGGACCGTGGCCGGCCGGTCCGCGCAGCGGAACGGTCAGCGCGCGACGGACGGGTCAGTCGTCGTCGGACCAGCGACGGTAGTCGTCGTCCTCGTCGTCGGTGTCCACCGCAGCGCCTCCACGGCGGCTGTCGGTACCGAGGTCGTTGTGGCCATGCGACCCGAGCTCCTGCTCCAGGGCTCGGTAGTTGGTCTCCGGGCTGAAGTACTTCAGCTCCCGGGCCACCTTCGTCTGCTTAGCCTTCTGACGGCCGCGCCCCATGGCATCGACCCCCTCTTACGTGGATGCGGGGCGGCTCCGTGCTGACACGTGCGGCCCCGGGGTGCTGAATCGTCTCTTCGCGGTGCAACGGTACATGGTCCTCCGGCATTCCGACCACTTGCGCCTCCGCGACTCTCGTCACGGTCCGACCTCACCGAGATCGTGTCGCGGGGGGCGACCAGAACCATTTGTCGGGTTTAGGCTGACAGTGCGGTCAGGGACTCGCGGCAGACATGGGCCCGGTGGACGTCATGTGAAGGTTCACTCGGGACGTCGTGTCCTGGAATGCGGCTTCTGTTCCGTTCGTTCATGCTAGGTGCCTGACACAGGAGTAGACGGCACGACGTCCTCAGCATCACCCGCTCGACCCAGGTTCCACCCGCTCCAGTCGTGGTCGGAGCGTCCCGACAGAAGCTCGGGCTCTCTCGGCCGCACGCTCGCCAGGAGGCAAGCTGATGACTACGCATCCCGCAGAGTCCGAGACCCTGCTCACGCCGTCCGAGGTCGCGACGCTCTTCCGCGTCGACCCCAAGACCGTCACCCGTTGGGCGAAGGCCGGCAAGCTGTCGTCGATCAGGACGCTCGGAGGGCATCGCCGCTACCGCGAGTCCGAGGTGCGGGATCTGCTGAACGGCGTCCCGCAGCCGCAGCGTCCCGCGGACGACTGACCTTCACCTTCTCGCGGTTCCCTGGCCGCGTGCAGAACGCCGGTGCCCGCCACCGGCGTTCTTGCGTGCCTGCGCAAGGACGCGCCGGCACGCGGCCCCCGCGACGCTGCCGGGGCCGGTGAGCCGCCGACGGCGGTGAGGCCTGCGCGGGGCTCGGGGGTCAGTCGCGCGACCGGAGCCGGGCGGCCACGAGCACGGCGACGACGGCGACGGCGGCACCGAGGACCATGCGCGCGCGCGTCCGCGCCTTCGGGTCGGCGTCGGAGCTCACGGCGTCCTTGAAGAGCTGCTTGCCGCTGTCGACCGCCCTTGAGGCCTGCACGCGTGGGTCGAGCGCGTCCGTGAGCTCGTCCACCGTCGCTGCGAGCCGTGCCCGGGTCGCGGCCACCTCCGCCTCGATCTCGAGGATCCGCGGGGTGGTGAACGGGGGCGGCGACGGCTTCTCGTCCGCGGCCTTGCCCTGGGTGTCCTGCGGCTTGTCGGCGCTCATGACGTGATCCCTGCCTTCACGGCGTCGATGTCCTGCTGCACGTTCTCGATCGCGCGCGCCGGCTTGGGCGGCGACCCCTTCTTCAGCCGGTTCACGCCGACCAGTGCGAGCACCACGACGACGAGCAGCAGCACGCCCGTGACGACCAGCGCGGCGAGCCACGGCGCCCACACGGTGCACAGCGCGAGGATGGCGGTGGCGATGACGGCGGCGAGCAGGTAGAGCGACAGGAGGCCTGCCGCGCCGAGCAGCCCGGCGCCGAGACCCAGCTGCTGCGCCCGTCCGGTGATCTCCTCCTTGGCCAGGTCGATCTCGGCGCGCACGAGTCGTGAGGTCAGCTCACTGACCTCGCTCACCAGCTCGCCTACTGACCTGCCGCCGCCGGGTGGCGTGGACTGCGTCGACATCGTCACGACCCCTTCGCTCGTCGCTCGGACTCTCAGTCTGCTGGTGGGGTGGGGCGGACGCGATCCGAGTGCGGGTGAGTGTGCCGCGCGGACGACGGCCCGCGCCGCGTCCGGCGGCAGGCTGCGCGGCGTGTCACCGGTACCGGGCGGGCGTCAGTCGGCCCAGGGGTGGACCTGCTCGCCGGCGGGGTGGACGGGCTCACGCGCACGGACGACGGACATCGGCGTCGGCTCGGGCAGGTGGTTGCGGCCCCAGGCGGCCAGCCCGCCGGCGACGAGGATGAGCGCGGCGCCCACGAGGAGGGCCGAGAGCCACGGCTCCAGGACGTGCGACAGGCCGAGCACGGCGGCCGTGGTGAACAGCCCGAGACCGAAGACGGTGAGCAGCAGCGCGGCCGCGAACGCGATCGCGGACGGGCGGATCTCGACGGCGCGCCTGCGGACGCTCGCCCCCACCGCGTCGATCTCCGCCTGGACGGCTTCGCGGACCCGGTCCTCGGCGTTCTCGATCTTCTCGCGCGCGAGCTCGGCGATCGGCTCGGTGAAGCGGTCGAAGAAGCGGTGGCGCGGGCGATCGGGCCCGGACGAGCTGCTCACGGGAGGTCCTCCGTCGGCTGGCGACAAGTGCGGTGCGACCAGCCTAGGCGTCCTGGTGGGGGCTCCGTGGCCCCTCCGGAAACGGAAAGAACCCCCGGTCTCCCGGGGGTTCTTCCTGCGGTGGCTCCGACCGGTGTCGATCCGGTGACCTCACGATTTTCAGTCGTGCGCTCTACCAACTGAGCTACAGAGCCTTGGAACGAGAACGCCGGTCCGAAGACCGGCGCTTCGAGCGACCCCGACGGGACTTGAACCCGCGACCTCCGCCGTGACAGGGCGGCGCGCTAACCAACTGCGCTACGGGGCCTCGTGTACTGCTGCACTGCGAGACCGTGGTGCTGAACTGCTGCCTTGCTCGTCCTTCTTACTGCTGAACTGCTCGTACCCCCAACGGGATTCGAACCCGTGCTACCGCCGTGAAAGGGCGGGGTCCTAGGCCGCTAGACGATGGGGGCGAGTCCCGCCCCTGACGTCGAGGCGCCGGATGACCGGTGACGAGCATACGGGGTGACGGGCCCGATCTCCAAAGTGAGGGTCTGTGGGCCGGCGCACACCGATGAAACCTGGGCCGTGAGCAGGCAGGATGGTCGCGTGGTCGACATGACGAGGGCCGAGTTCGAGGACGCGGTGCGCGACGCGCTCGACGAGATCCCGGCCGAGCTCGCCGCGATGATGGACAACGTCGTGGTGCTGGTCGAGGACGAGGTCCCGCCGGGCGAGGAGGAGCTCCTCGGGCTGTACGAGGGGACGCCGCTCACGGAGCGGGGGGAGTTCTGGGCGGCCGGGTCGCTGCCCGACCGCATCACGATCTTCCGCAAGCCGACGCTCGCGATCTGCGACGACCGGGACGACGTCGTCGAGGAGGTCGCGGTCACCGTGGTGCACGAGATCGCGCACCACTTCGGCATCGACGACGCCCGCCTGCACGAGCTCGGCTGGGGCTGAGCGGCCGGTCGCGCGAGAGCGTCGGAGGGGCGCGTTAGGGTCGGCCGCATGGTTGCCGTCGGCGTCGTGCTGCTGCCCGAGGATCGCTGGTCGCAGGCGCGTGCGCGCTGGCAGCAGGTCGAGGAGTGGGGGTTCGACCACGCCTGGACCTACGACCACCTCGCGTGGCGGACGCTCGCGGACGGGCCGTGGTTCGCGACCGTCCCGCTGCTCGCCGCGGCGGCGGCTGTGACCGAGCGGATCGGGCTCGGCACGTTCGTGGCGTCGCCCAACTTCCGGCACCCGGTGCCGTTCGCCAAGGACGTCATGGGTCTCGACGACGTGAGCGAGGGGCGGTTCCTGCTGGGCATCGGCGCAGGCGGAGAGGGGTTCGACGCGTCCGTGACCGGTCCGGCCCCGACGCGCGGCGAGCGGACGCGGCGGTTCGAGGAGTTCGTGCAGCTGCTGGACGAGCTGCTCACCCAGTCAGCCACGACGCGGCGTGGCGAGTTCTACACGGCCGACGACGCGCGGATGATCCCCGGCACGGTCGCCCGTCCCCGGCCGCCGTTCCTCGTCGCCGCGGCCGGTCCGCGCACCATGCGCCTGGCGGCCCGGCTCGGGCAGGGGTGGGTCACCTACGGGCCCAGCTACGCGACCGAGGACGTCCCGGCCGACCCGACGGTCGCCCAGGAGCAGTGGTGGACGGGGCTGGCCGAGGAGTCCGAGCGGATGGACGCGGCCGAGGCGGCTGCCGGGCGGACCGAGCCGCTGCGCCGCGTCCTCAGCCTCGACGGCGCACCGATCTTCTCGCTGGCGTCGCTCGACCTCGCGGTGGAGGGGGTCGAGCGTGCGGCGGCGCTCGGGTTCACCGACGTCGTGGTCCACTGGCCTCGCCCGGACGGGATCTACGCCGGGCGGGAGTCCGTGCTCGAGGCGTTCGCCGGACGGCTCGCGGAGCTTCAGGCGCTGCCGGTCGCCACGCGCTGAGACCGGCTCGGCGGGCGCCCCGTCTCCTGGCACCGTCGACGAGGCGCGCACAGGTCAGGCCGCGCCCGTGGGCCGCGCCGGGACGTCAGTGGGCCCCGCGGGCCTGCCAGGCCGTGGTGACCATCTCGTCGAGCGAGTACGTCATGCGCCACCCCAGGTCGCGTGCGGCGAGCTCGCCGGACGCGACGATGCGTGCCGGGTCGCCGGGACGCCGCGGGGCGATCTCGGGCTCGAACGCGATCCCGGTGGCTCCGGCCATGGCCGTCATGATCTGCCGGACCGAGACGCCGTCGCCCGAGCCGAGGTTGTACACGGGCTCGAGCCGTCCGCCGTCGGCGAGCACGCGCGCCGCGGCCACGTGGGCGTCCGCGAGGTCGGCGACGTGGATGTAGTCGCGGACGCACGTGCCGTCGGGCGTCGGGTAGTCGGTGCCGTTGATGCGCGGCGTGCGGCCCTCCGCGAGCGCGTCGAGCACCAGCGGGAAGAGGTTGTGCGGGCTCGTGTCGTACAGCTCGGGGGTGCCTGAGCCGACGACGTTGAAGTACCGCAGCGACGTGTGACGCAGACCGGCCGCACGGCCCTGGTCCCGCAGCAGCCACTCGCCGATGAGCTTGGACTCGCCGTAGGGCGACTCGGGGCGCGTGGCGGTGGTCTCGGTGACCAGGTCCACGTCCGGCGTGCCGTAGACGGCCGCGGACGACGAGAAGACGATCGCGTCGACGCCCTGCGAGGCCATGGCCTCGAGCAGGTGCGCGGTGCCGGTGACGTTCTGGTCGTACGTGTGCAGCGGCCGGTCGACCGAGACGCCCGCGTACTTGAATCCCGCGAGGTGCACGACCCCGACGACGCCGTGCGTCGCGAGGGTGTCCGCGACGAGGTCGGTGTCGAGGATCGAGCCCTCGACGAGGGGGACGTCCGCCGGGACGAACTCCTTGTGGCCGCTCGACAGGTCGTCGAGGACGACCGTCGGCAGACCGACCTGCCCGAACGCCCGCACCACGTGCGACCCGATGTACCCCGCCCCGCCAGTGACCAGCCACGTCATGGTGCCGAGCCTACCGACGCCTCCGCGGTGCTCTGGTCGGCGCCCGGGGACGGCAGCTCGGGGAGGGTGGCGTCCGCGTCGAAGCACGGTGCGCGCAGCTGCGTGAGGGTCGCCCAGCCGCGGGCGAGCAGGCCCGCGTCAGTGTCGGGCTCGCGCGTGATCTCGACGTCGGCGTAGGTGAGCTGCAGGTCGCCGTGCTCGAGCTCGTGGACGCGGGCCTGCACGGCGCCGAACGACGCGAGCGGGGCCTTGCGCAGGCCGCGGACCTCGTCGGCCGGCCGGTCGGGGACGTTGAGGTTGAGCACCCGGTGGCGTTCGCCGTGGGCGACGAGCCAGTCGAGCACCGGACGGGCGAACCAGCCGGCGGTCTCCCAGTGGCGCGGGTCCTGCTCGGCGATCGAGACGGCCAGGCCGGGGATGTCGTGCGTCGCCGCCGACAGGGCTGCGCCGACCGTGCCGGAGTGCAGCACCGCGTGGCCCGTGTTCGCCCCGCGGTTGACGCCCGACAGGACGACGTCGGGCTTCGGGCCGAACCCGCCGTAGGCCGCGACGAACGCGATGAGCCCCGGTGCGGCGCGCACCGCGAACGACGGGACGCCGTCGGGCAGCCCGGGCGAGGGGCGCGCCTCGACCATGAGGCGGCCGTCCTTCTCGGCCCCGAGCAGCGAGGCGCTCGCGCCGGACGACTCGCGCTGCGGGGCGGCGACGACCACGTCGTGACCTGCGTCGAGCGCGACCCGGGCGAGCACGGTCAGGCCGGGGGAGTCGATGCCGTCGTCGTTCGTCACGAGCACACGCATGGACCCATCCGACCGTCCGTGCCGCGCGGCCGCCACCCGAGGGGCCTCAGCCGGACGCGTCCTCCAGCGACCGCACGACGACCCGGCGGGCGAAGCGCTCGATCTGCTCCCGCCGGCCCGTCCCGAGGCCCCGACGGGTCACGTTGAGGGCACCCGCGGCCGCGCCGAGCCGGACCGACTCCTCGAGCGGGAGTCCGCGTCCGAGGCCGACCGCGATGCCCGCCGTCATCGAGTCCCCGGCGCCCCGGTGGTCGACGACCGTGATCGGCGGGGGATGCACCGTGCGGACGTCGTCGGAGGTCACGATGAGGCCCGCGTCGCCGGCACGCGACACGACGACCGAGCCCAGGCAGCCGCCCGGCCCGTCGGCGGACGCGCCCGCGAGGTCCGCGCGGCTGCGGTCGAGGAGCGCCCGCGCCCCGCGCACCAGGTCGGCGGTGGTGTCGCCCGCGACGAAGCCGCCCTCGACGAGCTCCTCGTGGCTGATCTTGAGCACGGTGCCGCCGGCCTGCGCGAACGCGGCGGCCGCCCTGCCCGACAGGTCGCCGACCACCGTGCGGCCCGCGGCGCGCAGGTCGCGCGCGAGGCGGCCGAGCACGGCCGCGGGCAGGACCGACGGCGGGTCGGCTCCTGTCAGCACCGTGACATCGGCGTCCATCGCCTCGACGAGGACCGTGCCGTACAGGTCGTCGAGCTCGTGGCGGTCGAGGGAGTGCGGCGGCGTCTGGGCGATCTCCCGGCGGTCACCCTCACGCCGGTCGTGGACGTAGGCGCCGTTGCCGCCCGAGTACTGGGTAGGCCGCACCCGGAGCCGCTCGACCTCGGCGAGGTGCGCCAGGACCGTGCCGATCTCGCCGCCGAACGGCCCGCACACCACGACCTCGGCGCCGAGCGAGACCGCCATCCGGCCGACCCACAGGCCCTGGCCGCCCGCGTGCACGTGCACCTCGGGGTGCGAGTCCTCGCTGCTCGGCGCCTCGATCGTGACGGTCAGCCAGGGCGTCGCGGCGAGGACGCACACGCGCGGGGAGCGGCCCTCGTCGGGCGTGCCCGGTGTCGTGGCCGGGGCGGTGTCGGGCGTCGTCGGCGCGGCCGGCATGCGTCGAGTGTGAGGCCCGGCGAGGCCCGCCGCGCGGCGGACGGACGAGCGACGGCCGCGGGCGCCCGATCAGGGAGGCGCCCGCGGCCGTCAGTCCGGGGTCAGCTGCTGCGCAGCTGGTTCCACGCCTCCCGGCGGGCGGCCTGCTCCACCGGGTCGGGGACGGGCAGCGACGCGAGCAGCCGCTGCGTGTACGGGTGCTGCGGTGCGCCGAGCACCTGGTCGCCCGTGCCCTCCTCGACGAGCACGCCGCGATGCAGCACCGCGATGCGGTCGGCGAGCAGGTCGACGACCGCGAGGTCGTGGCTGATGAACAGGCACGCGAAGCCGAGCTCGGCCTGCAGCCGCGCGAACAGGTCGAGCACGCGCGCCTGCACCGACACGTCCAGGGCCGACGTCGGCTCGTCGGCGATGAGCAGCTCCGGGTCGAGCGCGAGCGCCCGGGCGAGCGACGCGCGCTGGCGCTGACCGCCGGACAGCTCGTGCGGGAACCGGTCGCCGTACGCGGCGGGCAGCTGGACGGCCTCCATGAGCTCGTCGACGCGGGCTCGGGCGTCGTGCGGGTCGGCCGCGACGCCGTGGACGACGAGCGGCTCGGCGACGCACTGCGCGATCGTGAGCAGCGGGTTGAAGCTCGTCGCCGGGTCCTGGAACACGAACCCGATGCGCTTGCGCACCGGCCGGAACGTCCGCTCCTTGACGCCGCGCATCTCGACGCCGAGCACCTGCAGCGATCCGTCGGTGATCGGCGTGAGACCGGCGATGGCCCGGCCGATCGTCGTCTTGCCGCTGCCCGACTCCCCGACCAGGCCGAGGACCTCGCCGGGCCGGATCACGAGGTCGACGCCGTCGACCGCCGTGAACCCGGGCTGCCGGAGGCGACCGGGGTACACGATCCGCAGGTCCTTCGCCTCGACCACCGGGGTGGCCGTCGGGTCGACCGCGGGCGTCGCGAACGCGGCGCTCGTGCCGTCCACGTCGAGCGGCTCGTGCGTGCGCAGCCGGGTGCCGCCGACGCGCGGGACCGCGTCGAGCAGCGCGCGCGTGTACGGGTGCTCCGGGGACTCGAAGAGCGTGCGGACGTCCGCCTGCTCGACGATCTCGCCGTCGTACATGACGGCCACCCGGTCGGCCAGGTCGGCCACGACGCCCATGTTGTGGGTGATGATCACGACCG
The DNA here is from genome assembly GCF_017744555.1 of Cellulomonas sp. GTDB lineage: Bacteria > Actinomycetota > Actinomycetes > Actinomycetales > Cellulomonadaceae > Cellulomonas. The sequence goes on from NZ_JAGIBD010000012.1 coordinate 63,501, forward strand.
ACGAGCCGAACTCCTGCGGCAGGCGCCGCAGCAGCTCGAGGATCTCGGCCTGGACCGTGACGTCGAGGGCCGTGGTCGGCTCGTCCGCGATGATCAGGCCGGGGTTGAGCGAGACCGCCTGCGCGATGACGATGCGCTGCTTCTGCCCTCCCGAGAACTGGTGCGGGTAGTAGTCGACGCGGTGCTCGGCGTCGGGGATCCCGACCCGGCGCAGCACGTCGACCGCCTTCGCCTTGGCCTCGGCGCGCGACATCCGCGTGTGCGACCGCAGGCCCTCGATGATCTGCCAGCCCACCGGGAACACCGGGTTGAGCACGCTCGACGGCTCCTGGAACACCATCGCGGCGTCCCGCCCGCGCACGTCGCGCAGGGCCGAGCCCTTGAGCTTCGTGACGTCGAGCTGCTCCGAGCCGTCCCGGTGCGAGAGCAGCACGGCGCCCTCGGTCGTCGCGGTCGACGGGAGCAGGCCGAGGATCGTGCGGGCCGTGACCGTCTTGCCGGAGCCCGACTCGCCGACGATCGCGAGGACCTCGCCCGGCGCGACGGTGAGGCTGACGCCCGAGACGGCGGCGACGGAGCCCCGGTCGGTCGCGAACGTGATCTTCAGGTCGCGGATGTCCACGACGGGGGTGGTGCTCATCGGTCTGCTCCGTCCTCGGCCGTGGGGCCGGCGAGGGGGGTGTCGGACGGGCCCTCGAAGGCGCCGAGTCCCTCGAAGCCCTCGGGGCCGGCGGCGAGCACGCCACCCGGGACGACGGACGCGGTGCCGACCTCGCCCGCGAGCTGCGCGGCGGCCCGGCGGGTGCGCAGGCGCGGGTCGGCGAGGTCGTTGAGCGACTCGCCGACGAGCGTCACGCCGAGCACGGTCAGCACGATCGCGGTGCCCGGGAAGATCGACGTCCACCAGATGCCGCTCGTGACGTCGGACAGGGCCTTGAACAGGTCGTAGCCCCACTCGGCGGCGGACGTCGGCTCGATGCCGAAGCCCAGGAAGCCGAGGCCGGCGAGCGTGAGCACGGCCTCCGAGCAGTTGAGCGTCATGATCAGCGGCAGCGTGCGGGTCGAGTTGCGCAGCACGTGGCGGGTCATGATCCGGGTGTGGCTCGCGCCGATGACGCGCGCCGACTCGACGAACGCCTCGGCCTTGATCCGGACGACCTCCGCGCGGACCACCCGGAAGTACTGCGGGATGAACACGACGGTGATCGAGATGGCCGCCGCGAGGATGCCGCCCCACATCGACGACTGGCCGCCGCTGATGACGATGGCGACGACGATCGCGAGCAGCAGGGACGGGAATGCGTAGATCGCGTCGGCGACCACGACGAGCGTGCGGTCGAGCCAGCCGCCGAAGTACGCCGACACGAGGCCGAGCAGGATGCCGACGATGCTCGACAGCACCACGGCGACGAGCATGACGAGCAGCGCGGTGCGAGCGCCCCAGATGACGCGGGACAGCACGTCGTACCCGCCGACGGTGGTGCCCCACAGGTGCGCGGCGGACGGGGGCTGCTGCGAGCCGAACGGGACGCCGTCGGCGCGCAGCTGCGCGTAGCCGTAGGGCGCGAGCAGCGGGGCGAAGATCGCCGTGAGGACGAACAGCGCGGTGAGCACGAGACCGGCGATGAGCATGCCGCGCTGCAGGCCGACGCTCGTGCGGAGCTGGTGGACGACGGGCAGGCGCTTGTAGAGCGGCTCCCGCACGGGGGCTGTGGTGGTGGTCATCAGTACCGGATCCTCGGGTCGACGAGCGCCGCGATCACGTCGACGACGAAGTTGGTCAGGGCCACGACCACGGCCAGCAGGGCGACGAGGCCCTGCACGGCGACGAAGTCGCGGGCCAGCAGGTACTGCACCAGCTGGAAGCCCAGGCCCTTCCACTCGAACGTGGTCTCGGTCAGCACCGCGCCGCCCAGCAGGAGCGCGATCTGCAGACCGATGACGGTGATGATCGGCACGAGGGCGGGCCGCCACGCGTGCTTCTTCAGCAGGCGCCGCTCCGAGACGCCGCGCGAGCGCGCCGCCTCGACGTAGCCGGACGACAGCGTGCCGATGACGTTGGTGCGCACGAGCCGCAGGAACACGCCGGCGGTGAGCAGGCCGAGCGTGACGGCAGGCAGGATCGCGTGCCGCAGCACGTCGAGGACGACCTCGCTGTCGCCCGTGCTGAGCGCGTCGATCAGGTAGATGCCGGTCTTGGAGCTGTGCAGCTGCATCTGGATCTCGGTGCCGGTCGACGCCCGCCCGGACACGGGGAGCGCGTTGAGCCACACGGAGAACGTGAGCTTGAGCAGCATGCCCGCGAAGAACACCGGCGTCGCGTAGGCGAGGATCGCGCCGACCCGCAGGCCCGCGTCGGGCACCTTGTCCCGGCGGGCGGCGGCGATGCGGCCCAGCGGGACGCCCACGGCGAACGCGACGATCAGCGCGTAGAACGTGAGCTCGAGCGTCGCGGCGCCGTACGTGAGGATCACGTCGGTCACGAGGCGGTGGTCCGAGATCGTGGTCCCGAAGTCGCCGCGGACGATGCCGCCGAGGTAGTCGAGGTACTGCGTGAGCAGCGGCCGGTCGTAGCCGGCCTCGTGGATCCGCTCCTGGAGCTGCTGGGGCGTCAGCCGGCCGCCGAGCGCGGCGGTGATCGGGTCGCCCGTGGTCCGCATCAGGATGAAGACGGTCGTCACGAGGATGAAGATCGTGGGGAAGATCAGCAGGAAGCGGACCAGCAGGTAGCGGCCGAGCCCCCCGCCGGTGCGTCGTCGGGGCTTGCCCGGGGCGTCGGGTGTCTCGACGGGTACGGCGTCCGTCGGCGCGCCCGTGGTGATGGAGGTCATGGGAATCCTGCCTGTGCTGCGAAGGTGCGAGGTGGGCACCATGCCGGTCAGGCCGGCCGGCCCGCCCCGCGTGGTGTGCAGGACGGGCCGACCGGCCCGGTGGTACTAGCTCGTGCTCAGCCCTCAGCCCTTGGAGAGAGCGCCGTAGCGGAACTTGAAGGACGCGTCGAGCGTGTCCTCCGCGCCGTTGACGTCCTTGCCGACGACGGCGACCTGCGCACCCTGCAGGTACGGGACCGTCGACAGGTCCTTCGCGACGGCGTCCTGGATCTGGCCGATGAGCGCGGTGCGCGCGGCCGGGTCCGGCGTCGTGGCCTGCTGCAGGATCATGTCGTTGACGGTCGGGTTGTCGTAGTGGTTGGCGAGGAAGTTCTCCTTGAGGAAGAACGGCGTCAGGTAGTTGTCGGCGTCGGAGTAGTCCGGGAACCAGCCGAGCTGGTAGGCCGGGTAGACGTCGGAGACGCGGTCCTTGGAGTACTGCACCCACTCGGTGGTCTGCAGGTCGACCGTGAACAGGCCGTCCTTCTCGAGCTGGTCCTTGATGAGGCCGTACTCGTCACCCGACGACGGGCCGTAGTGGTCGTTCGAGTACTGCAGGCTCAGCTTGACCGGGACGGAGACGCCGGCGGCCTCGAGGGTCGACTTCGCCTTGTCGGCGTCGGGCCCGCCGTTGCCGTCGCCGTACAGACCCTTGAGCGCCTCGTTGGCGCCGGTCAGACCCTCCGCGACGAACGAGTACAGCGGCGTGTAGGTGCCCTTGTAGACCTGGTCCGACAGCTCCTGGCGGTCGATCAGGTCGGCGACGGCCTGCCGCACCGCGAGGGCCTTGGCCGGGTCGGCCTCCGCCGTCTTGGCGCCGTACGGCTGCGTGTCGAAGTTGAAGACGATGTAGCGGATCTCGCCGCCGGGGCCGTCGACGACCTTGACCTTGTCGTCGCCGCGCAGGTCCTCGATGTCGGTGGCCGCGAGGCTGCGGTAGGCGACGTCGATGTTGCCCTGCTGCACCTCGAGCTTGAGGTTGGAGGAGTCGGCGTAGTACTTGACGTTGACCTCGTCGGTCTTCGCCTTGCCGAGCAGGCCCTGGTAGTCCGGGTTCGCCTTGTACGAGATCAGGTTGTTGAAGTCGTACGCGGTGATGACGTACTGGCCGGCGAAGGCGTTGGCCTTGACGATGTCCTGGTCCGGGGTGAGCTCGTCGGGGGAGAAGACCTCCTCGTCGACGATCGCGCCGGGGAAGCTCGACAGGATCTGCGGGAAGACCTGGTCGTTGCCGGCCTTGAGGTGGAACACGACGGTCGTGTCGTCCACGGCGTCCGTCGAGTCGAGGTTGTAGAGAAGCGACGAGGGGCCGTCGGGCGCGGCGATCTTGAGCTGGCGGTCGAACGTGAACTTCACGTCGGACGCCGTCAGCTCGTGGCCGTTGGCGAACTTCAGGCCGGGCTTGAGCTTGACGGTGTACTCCGTCGGGCTCGTGAACTCGGCGGACTCGGCGGCGTCGGGCTCGACGTCCGACGTGCCGTACGGGGAGTTCATGAGGAACGCGAAGACCTGCGTCTGGACGCCGAGCGAGCCGTTGTCGTACGAGCCAGCCGGGTCGAGCGTGACGACCTTGTCCGTGGTGCCGATGGTCAGCGCACCACCGCTGCCGCCGTTGTCGGCGCTGTCGGTGCTGCCGCCGTCGTTGCCGTTGCCGCTGCAGGCGGCGAGGACGAGGGCCGTGGCGGCGATGCCCGCGGTCGCCGCGAGCGCGCGGCGCCGGTTCTTCGCAACGGAAGACATCCGCTACCTCTTTCGTCTGGAGCCGGGACCTGTGACCCAGGCCACTCCGGCTGGTGCGTGATGGAGGGATGTCTAACACACACAAGTCACGCAGGAAACGCTTGTCTTACCGACAAGTAACATCCAGATACCGAGATGGTCACGGGACGGCCACGGCCCCGCGGTGACGCTCATCCCGCGACGAGCGGGGCGCCCTCCTCGTCCAGCGCGACCGCGTCGGACCCGCGGACGCCGAGGGCCCGCGCGACGAGCGGACCCGTCAGCCCGTACAGGACCGCGGTGGTCAGGACGATCCCGAAGACCACCGGGACGAGCTGCGGGAACGGCGTGCCGGCCTGGTCGAAGCGGATGGTGAACACCGAGGCGGTCGACGCGGCGACGACGCCGCGCGGCGCCATCCACGCCACCATCGCCCGTTCCCGACCCGTCAGGACGCTGCGGGCCGTCGAGAGCCACGCGGCGACCGGCCGCACGACGAGGGCCAGCAGCGCGACGACGACGAGCGTCACGGGCAGGTAGTGCAGCAGGGCGTCGAGGTCCACCAGCGCGGCCAGGACGATGAACAACGACCCCACGATCAGCAGACCCACGTGGCTGCCGAACTCGTGCAGCGCCCCGACCGGCACGAACCGCTGGTTCGCGAGCGCGACACCCATCGCGGTCGTCGCGAAGAGCCCGGCCTCGTCGCGCACCGCCTCCGCGCCGGCGAAGGCCGCGAGCGCGACCGCGACCGCGAGCGCGACCTGGACGGGCGCCGGCACCCACCCCGAGCGGACGACGACGACGTACAGCGCCGCCCCGAGCAGCCCCGAGACGATCCCGGCGAGGCTGGTGAGGCCGAGCCGCGGCGGGTCCCCGTGCAGTGCGACGTGCACCGCGCCGAGCGCCACGGTCGCGCCGATCGGGTCGATGAAGATGCCCTCGAACGCGAGCACCGACTCGAGCGGCTGCTTCGGCCGGATGATCGCGAGCAGCGGCCCCACCACGGTCGGCCCGGAGACGATGACGATCGCGCCGATCACCGCCGCGCGGGCCGGCGTCAGGTCGAGGATCGCCCAGGCGGCGACAGACGCGCCGACGCCCGTGAGGACCGCGCCGAGCGTGACGAGCCCGATCACCGGTCGCCGCGCGCCCCCGCCCAGGCGGCCGAGGTCCAGCTTGAGCGACTCCTCGAAGAGCAGGAGCGACACCGCCATCGTGACCAGCGGGAAGAGGATGTCGCCGAAGATGGCCTCGGGATGGAGCCAGCCGAGCACGGGTCCCACCAGCAGGCCCAGCAGGAGCAGCACGATGATGGACGGCACCCGCGTGACCCGCCCGAGCACCTGCCCGCCGACGCCGAGCAGCACGATCAGGGCGACACCGCCCGTGAACCCGAGCTCCATCCGGACATCATGGCCGCAGGACCCGGGGCGAGGCATGCGCGCGTCCTGACGTCGGGCGGTGCTGCTCCACGCACCGCGGCCCTGTCCGAGGTCGTCGGGCAGGGCCGCGGCCGTCCGTCACGCCTCGACGGCGGACGTCGTGCTGCTCAGTACGTGTGGCAGTAGATCTGGTTGGCCGTCGGGTTGAAGGCCATGAGCAGACCGCTCGAGAACTCGGTCCGCTTGTTCGACGGGGTGCTCACCCACGTCTCGACGACCTCGTAGTAGATCTGCGTGCCGACCGGGTAGGCCGCCAGGTAGGTGTTGCCCTTCGGGATCACCGAGTTGCAGCCGACGGTCACGGTCACGGACGTCGCGCTGCTGATGCTGAGGTTCGCGGCGATGCCCGACCGCGTCATGCCGCCGCCCACCTGGATGGTGCGCGTGGCCGTCTTGCCCGAGGCGATGGAGGCGGTCTGGCCGGGCTGCTGGTAGACGCGCGCGATCTGGTGGTTGAAGTCCACCTGGTTGTAGTAGCGCGCCTTCACGCGCACGACGGTGTGGTCCCAGTACCCGGTGCCGCTGGGTGCCGTGGCCGCGTTGGCGACGGTGGACGACGCGACCAGGCCGGTGCACGCGAGCAGGAGGGCGCTGAGCAGCAAGGTGGCGCGTCGGCGTAGGTGGTACATGGGGCCTCGTTTCGTGAGCCTTCGTCAGTGCATGACCGCGACCTGACGGCGACGGGCGTCGCGGTCAGCATTCTGGTGTGCAAATGCCATCGAATGTGCAGGATTCGGGCACGAGTTTGTCCAGGCAACCCGTAGCGACGACGGGACGGTGACCCGTCGTGCGCTCGCGTGCCAGGCTGGGCGGCGTGAACGAGCCGACCACCCCGGGTCTCGCCGAGTCCGCGCCCGCGGCCCGCGAGCGGGAGATCGCCGAGCTGACGCGGCTCGTGCGGGAGTTCAGCACCGAGCGGGACTGGCAGCAGTTCCACGACCCGAAGTCGGTGATCCTCGCGCTCGTCGGCGAGGTCGGCGAGCTCGCGGAGCTGTTCCAGTGGGTCCCCGCCGCGACCGCCGTCGAGGCGTTCGCCGCGCCCGAGCGGCGGGCCCGGGCGGCGGAGGAGATGGCCGACGTGCTCGTCTACCTCGTGTGCCTGGCCGACGTGCTGGGTGTCGACCTCGGGGCCGCCGCGCGGGCGAAGCTCGCCGACTCGCACCGGCGGTTCGCGGCCGACGAGGTACGGGGGCGCGCGCCCGAGAAGCGCTGACGCGAGGCGCGCTGACGGGCGAGCATCCACGGCGGGCGAGGTGCGCCGGTGCCGTCAGGTCCCGAGCTCGCGGCGTATGAGCACGCGTGGCCGGCCGCCGCTGTGGCCCGTCGTCTCGGCGGCCCGGGTGAACCCCGCGGCCTCGAACAGGCGCCGCGTCCCCACGTACCCGGAGATCAGGTCGACCCGGTCACCCTCGCCGACGTCCACCGGGTAGCCCTCGACGACCTGGGCGCCGGACGCGGCCGCGTGCGCCACGGCCCCTGCGAGCAGGTCGTGCATGAGCCCGCGCCCCCGGAAGCGCGGCCGCACGACGAAGCAGACGACGCTCCACGCGTCGCGGTCGTCGACGAACGGGATGGTCCGCGAGCGCATGAGCCGCCGGTACGAGCTGCGTGGTGCGACCGACGACCACCCCGCGACCTCGTCGTCCACGTACGCCAGCACGCCCGGTCCCGGCTCCTGCGCGCACTCGTCGCGCATGTACTGCGCGCGCTCCTCATTCGGCACGCGGCTGTCGCGGTACGCCATGCACCAGCACCCGCTGCCGCCCGGCTTCTTCACGCCGACGACCTCGACGAAGTCGTCGTACCGCCCGACGGCGGGGAGCACCTGCACGGTCATGCGCGCCATCATGACGCCCGGCACCGACATGGACACGAGGGGACGAAGGGCCCGCGCGCCCCTACGGGTGCCGCCCGTACCGTCGACGTCATGCCCCGATTCGTGCCGATCCTGCGCGCCCACCGAGTGTGGGTCGCGACCGCGGCGGTCGCCGTGTCCGCCGTGGCCGCAGTCGTCCGCGACGCGATCCACGTGACCGGTCGGGTGACCGGCGGCGACTGGGCGTGCGTCGCGGTGGCGGTCGCCGCGGGGTGCGTCGCCCTGTGGGCGCTGCTGTCCCTCGGCATGGAGCACCGGCACCACCCGGGGCACCGGTCCGCGTCGCCGACCGGGGACGCCTGACGTCCGACGGCGACGGCGGGGGAGTCCGCTGGAAGACTGCCCGCGTGGACGGCCTCCTCCTCGCGATCACCTCGTTCGCCGACATGACCCCCGACCGGGCCTCGGCGGTCGGCCGGGCCTTCGACGCGCACCCGCTGCTGCGACCTGTGAAGGTCGGCGGCGACCCCGCACGGATCCGCGTCGACGACTCGATGGAGCGGACGCTCCACGAGCACGGCCTGCCCGTCGAGTGGCTGACCGTCCGGCGCGACGGCAGGTGGCCGGACTTCGAGGGCGGGCGGATCACGCTGCTGCCCGGTCGCGGGAGCTGGTCCGGGTCGCAGGAGGACGGCCGGTGGGAGTACTCGCTCGACGGGCACGAGGTGTCGCAGCACTGGTTGTCCGGGACGTTGGCCGCACCAGGTGCGCTGGCGGAGGCTGCCGGGCTGCTCGAGGACCTCGTTGTCGCGATGGATGCGGCCTACGGCTACGTGACCCCCTTCGCGCGCCTGCCGAGGGGCCCGATCGTGAACCAGCTCCCGGGCGTGTTCTGGCTCAACTACTTCGGACCGGCGTTCCTCGCCGGCCGACCCGGGCTGCGCGACGTGCGGGGTGCGCGTGAGCTCGCCACCGGCGGCGTCCTCGTGCGGACCGCTGACGGTCCGTCGCCGGTCGCCGACGGTTCGTCGGACCCGCGTGCCGAGCTGCGCGAGCTGTTCGGTCCGGACGCGTTCGAGTTCCGCCGACCCCAGCCGGCGCTGCCGACCGCGGAGGACCACGTCGCCGTCTCGCCCGGGACGCAGGAGATGCCGTGGGAGCCGTGGCTGCGCGACAAGCGGGTCGAGGACCTCGCGAAGCGGCACGCCGCCGCGCGCAGGCGCCTGGCGACCGCCCTCGAGCGGCGGCCGGTGGCTGTCGTCGTCCCGGACGATGCCCTCGAGTGGTCCACGTCGTTCGACCTGCCGGACTGGGACAGGTTCGCCGCCCACCTGGCACGGGCGCTCCGGGGCGACCTGTCCGGTGCGATCGGGAAGGCGCTCGTGACGGTCGTCGCGACAGCGCCGCTCGACGAGCAGGACCACGTCGTCCTCGAGACGCGGATGGGCGCGGTCAGGCTGTGCTGGTTCGTCGGCGACCCCGACACTGTCGACGTGCATGTCCACGGGTCGGCCCAGGTCGCGGAGCTGTGCCAGTCCTGGTTCGCATGACCGTCGCTCCCGGCAAGGGCTGCTGCGCACGCCGACGCCGTCAGCCCGTCGGGGCCCCCACGTCGGTCGGGCGACCCGGCACGAGCCACGTGAGGTCGGGCAGCGTCCGGCGGGCGTGCGTCTCGGGCTCGCGGAAGTGCGACCACCCCTCGTAGTGCACCGGGACGGCGACGCGCGGATCGGCCCGGCGGACGAGCTCGCGCGCGTCCGTGCTGCTCATCGAGTACCGCAGCGGCCCTGTCGACGGGAACCGCACGGCGCCGAGGTGCAGGAGCAGGACGTCGATGTCGAGCCGGTCGGCGAGCCGCCGGACCGGACCGTGCAGCACGGTGTCACCTGTCATCCACAGGGCGGCGCGGTCGGACTCGCCCAGCGTCAGGACGAAGCCGACCACCTGCCCGACGAGCGGGCCGCTGAGCGGTGGTCCGTGCCTGCACGGCGTCGCCCGGACGGTCAGCGGCGGCCGGTCGTCGCCGGCGAGGAGCAGCTCGCCCCCGGCCCGCAGCCCGACCACGTGGGGCGCCGCCAGCCGTCGGGCGCCGGCCACGGTCGTCACGACGGTGCCGACCGTCGGCAGGAGCGCCCGGCCCAGGTCGTCGAGGTTGTCGGCGTGGTGGTCGTGGCTGAGCAGGACGACGTCGACCCGACCGAGCTCGTCGGGCGCGAGCGCCGGTCCCGCCGTCTTGGTCGACGACGTGCCCAGGCCGAACCCGTACCGGCGGCCCGGCGGGTCGAACGTCGGGTCCGTGAGGATCCGCCACCCGTCGAGCTCGACGAGCACGGTGGGACCGCCGAGGTGCGTCAGGCGGCAGCCCACGGCCGGTCCGTCCGGGCGTGCTCGAGCGCCCACCCCAGCGCGAGGTCGGCGACGGCTTCCCAGCCGGGCGCACCGCAGGTCCAGTGGTCGCGACCCTCGAGCTCGCGGTACTCGGTGACGGCGGGCGAGTGCTGGTAGTGCTTGGCGTTCGAGCGGTTCACCGACGGCGGCATGATGTGGTCCTTCTCGCCGGCGACGAACAGCAGCGGTGCCCGGTCGGCGGCGTAGTCGACCCACGTCTCCTGGTGGCCGGGCTTCAGGTTGGCGAACAGCCCGTACTCCCACACCCAGTACCCGGGCGCCGCGATGGCGTACCGCTCCCAGACCTGGCGCGACTCGTCCTCGCTGAGCGTGTTGGTGAACGCGTAGTGGAACTCCTCGGGCGTGAACGCCACCGCCTGGTGCCGGGTGGCCGGGTTCTTCAGCGCGGGGAACAGCGACCGCACCTGGGACAGGGGGCTGACGTGCACGCCCTCGGTCGGCGCCGAGTCGACGACCACGCCCGCTGCGCCGAGGCCGCGCGCGAGCAGCAACTGCGTCAGGGTCCCGCCGAACGAGTGGCCGATGATCACGGGCGGCACGTCGAGCGCTTCGATCACCGACGCCAGGTGGTCGACGGTGTCCGGCACGGTGAGGCCGGAGATGACGTCGGCGTTCTCCCGCAGGGCCTCGACCTCGATCTCGAAGCCGGGGTAGGCGGGTGCGAGCACGCGGTAGCCCTGAGCCTCGTAGTGCGCCACCCAGCCCTCCCAGCTGCGTGGCGTCATCCAGAGCCCGTGGACCAGGACGATCGTGTCGGGGCGGTCGGTCATGGTGTCTCCTCACGGTCGGGGCGTGCCGCCCAGGCTCGCAGGAGTGGCGGCGCGGGAGTTGCTCGTGCGTGCCGCGTGCTTGTCCGTGCGTGCCGACGTGGTCAGCGGTGGGCGCGCTGCCAGTCGAGCGGTGTGACGCCGTAGCGCTCGCGGAACCGACGGCTGAAGTGCGACGGGGTCGGGAAGGCCCAGCGGTGAGCCACGGCCGCGATGCTCCGGCGTGGGCCCGTCGCGAGCTCGTGGCGGGCCGCCTCGAGACGCTGGTCGATCACCCACTGCTCGAGCTGGAGGCCCTCGTCCGCCATGAGCCGGTAGAGCACCCGCACCGAGATGTGGTGGGCGGCCGCGATGGTCCGCGGGCCCAGGTCGGGGTCGCCCAGGTGCTCGCGGACGAACACGTCGATCCGCGGGAGCAGCGACTCGTGCAGGGCGTCGCGGACCTGGGCGCCCTCGCCCGCCGCGGAGCTGAGGACGGCTCGGGTCAGGGCGATCGTCGCGTCCCCGAGCTGCGGGGCGGCGACGTCGTGCGCGAGGTCGGACGCCCGGGTCGTCAGGGCCCGGAGGTGGCTCGCGTAGACCCGTTGCAGCGGGCTCGTGGCGAGCGCCGGCCGGGCACGTCGGACGACCGGTCCGGGGAGGTCGAGCGAGTCGATCGGCACCTTGAGGCACCAGCCGTCGCGGCTCGAGTGGTTCCACACCTTGTGGGGCTGGTTCAGCTCGACCATGTCGACGACGCCGGCCCGCTGCTCGACGACGTGCCCGAACTGCTCGCGCGACGCCCGCGCCTGCGACCCGAGCATCATCGCGAGCGTCGCAGGTGCGTCGTCGCGCTCGCGCGTGACCTCGATGAACAGGCCGGACCGCCGCAGGTGGACGAGCTGGACCCGGCCGAGGTCGTAGGCGCTCGTCGACATGAACGCGCGGTCGGGGTCGTGGACCACGACGGTGGAGGCGAGCGCGATCTCGCGCAGGTGGGTGACGATCGCGTCCGCCCGGTCCCGCGCCGGGAGCGTGCTGGTGTCGAGCGCCTGCATGCGGCCTCCCTGGCGACCTGGGGCTCTCTCCAGGACGAGTGTTCACGTCGCCGGGGTGCACGGGCAACCGGTTCGACGGCTCCGGGTCGACGACCGTCCGGGCCAGCTGCCTGCGGAGATGCCTCACGTACCGCGATCAGGCTTACTATCTGCGCATGCACGAAGATACGCAGGAACCCCGGCTCGAGGTCGGCTCGCACGACGTCGACATGGCCGTCGAGGTGTTCGCGCTGCTCGCCGACCCGACGCGCGTCCGGATCATCCTCGCCCTGCGCGACGAGGAGCTGTCGGTCAACCACCTCGCCGACATCGTCGACAAGTCCCCGACCTCGGTGTCGCAGCACCTGGCGAAGCTCCGCTGGGGTCGCATCGTCCAGACCCGCCAGGACGGCAACCGGGTGTTCTACTCGCTCGTCGACGAGCACGCCCGCACGCTCGTCACGCAGGCCGTGTACCAGGCGCAGCACGCGGTCGACGACGTCCCCGCGCACCACCGCGCCCGTATGACCCCGTGAACGCGCTCGCCGACCCGCGGTTCCGGAGGCTCTTCACCGCCCAGGTCATCTCGCTCGCGGGCACCGGGCTCGCCACCGTGGCGCTCGGGCTGCTCGCGTACGACGTCGCGGGTCCGGGCGCCGGCCGGGTCCTCGGCACGGTGTTCGCGATCAAGATGGTCGCGTACGTCGTCGTCGCGCCGCTCGCAGCCGCGCTCGTCGTGCGCTTGCCGCGCCGGGCCGTGCTCGTGTCGGCGGACGTGCTGCGCGCGGGGATCGCGCTGTGCCTGCCGTTCGTCGGTGCGACGTGGCAGGTGTACGTGCTCGTCTTCCTGCTGCAGGCGGCGTCCGCCGTGCACACGCCCACGTGGCAGTCCGTGGTGCCCGACGTGCTGCCCGACGAGCGCACCTACACGCAGGCGCTGTCGTTCTCGCGGCTCGCCGACGACCTCGAGATGGTCCTGTCGCCCGTGCTCGCGGCGGCGCTGCTGCTCGTCGTGTCGTCGCATGCGCTGTTCGTCGGCACGGCGATCGGGTTCGCCGCGTCCGCCGTGCTCGTCGCGTCGCTCGTCGTCCCGAAGGTCGTGGCGTCGGGCGACGGGGAGACCGGGTTCGCCGAGCTGCCCCTCGGTGCCCGCGTCCGGCACGGTGCCGCCCTGCTGGTGCGCACGCCGTCGCTGCGGCCCGTCCTCGCGCTCAACCTCGCCGTCGCGGCCGCCGGAGCGTTCGTGCTCGTCCAGACGGTCGTCGTCGCGCGCTCGACGTTCGGCCTCGGGAACGACATGGTCGCGGTGCTGCTCGCCGTCAACGGCGCCGGGTCGATGGCGGCCGCGCTGCTGCTGCCTCGGGTGCTCGGGCGGCTCCCCGAGCGGACCGTGATGCTCGGCGGGGCCGTCGCGCTCACCGTCGCGACGGCCGCGATCCCGCTCGCGCTGGGTGCTTCCGCGGGTGCGGGGCTCGCCGCCGTCTGCGTGCTGTGGCTCGCGGTCGGTGCAGGGTGGGCCTGTGCCGAGGTGCCGGTCGGGCGGCTGATCGCCCGCGACCTGCCGGACGGCGACCGGCCCGCGGCGTTCGCCGCGCAGTTCTCCTTGTCCCACGCGTGCTGGCTCGTCACCTACCCGCTGGCCGGGTGGCTCGGCGCCGCCGGGCTGACCTCGACCGCGTTGCTGCTCGCGGGCGTGTGCGCCGGTGCGACCGTCGTCGCGGCGGTCCTGTGGCCGAAGGCCCGCGTCGGCGGCGCGCGGCTCGTCGCGACCTCCGCACCGTGAACCGTGCTGGTCATCCGGGGTCGCGGCGGCGTGGGTCGTCGTGGCCCCGTCACACCTGTCCCGGGCGTGTCCCGACGGCGACGTCGCCCAGCGTCAGCGCGTCGCGACCGCCCGGCGTGCCAGCACGTACCCGACGGCTCCACCGACCAGCATCCCGCCCGCGCCGAGCAGGTACGGCGCCCAGTGCCAGGGGGTGCTGGGGTACGAGACCGTCGGCGTGGAGACGGGCGCGTACGCGAACCAGCCGACGCTGAAGGGCCCCCGCTGGATGATCGCGGCCCCCACCGCGACCAGCACGGCACCGACCAGCGTCATGGTGACGAGGAGCACGACTCGGGCGCGCTCGCGCGGGGCCGGGGTGGTGAGGCTCTCGTCCATGCCGCGATGGTGGCGGAGCGACGTCGTCGAGGGCAATCCCGGTCCGTCGCGTCGGGGTGCCGGCACCGGCTGGTCGGCACGTGCACGGATCGCCTCGCGGAGCCCGGCCGAGGACGCGACGTCGCCTGCCGTGACGGGTGGGCCCCGTGGGGATCGAACCCACAACCCGCGGATTAAAAGTCCGCTGCTCTGCCAGTTGAGCTAGAGGCCCGGGTGAGGAGCACTGTAATCGGCAGTGGGCGAGCGACGACGCGGGCGCGTTGCCATCGGTCCGCGCGTCACACGGTCCGCGTGAGGTCGAACCGCTCGGGCAGTCGCCGGAAGCCGGCGGACTCGTAGGTCGCGACGGCGGGGACGAGGGCGGTCGGCGTGCAGACGAGGGCGCTCGACGACCCGAGCCGCCGTAGCTCGGCCGCCGCGGCCAGGCAGATCGCCCGCCCGTAGCCGCGGCCGCGGTGGTCCGGGTGTACGCCCATGGGCTCGAGCAGCCCCGGTCGTCCCGGGCCGGCCGACCACACCGTCACCCCCGCGACCGCGACGCCCATGCGGTCGCGCCCGAGCAGGCACCGCGCGTCGCTGTACGCCAGGCCGGCCGCCATCGTGCGCCACAGGTCGTCGGTGAACCGAGGGGTGCCCCAGGCGGCGCGGTGCACAGCCGTGAACTCCGACTCGTGGTCCGGCTCCACGACCTCGACGCGCAGCCCTGGCTCTTCCACGACGGCGCCGAGGTCTCGCCGCAGCGGCGTCCACCCCTCACCGTCGGACCAGCCCGCGTAACGCAGGACGTCGCGGAGCCGGGTGCCGTCGGGTGACTCGACGGACACGCGCCCGGACGGCAGGACCCCGCGGGACGGCCGGGACACGTCGGACGCGACCTGCTCGGCGAGCTCGTCGTCCCGCCACACCGTGGGAGCGACGGTGACTCGCAGGACGTCCTCGCCGTCCAGGAATCCGACGGCGAGGAGGTCGCCGTCCCGGCTCCAGGTGCGGACCGCCGCCGCGGTCGCCGTGGCACCGAACCGCCAGTGCCACCCCAGGTCGCCGTGGTGCAGCTGCACGGGCGTCGCATCGTCCTGCCACGCACGCAGGGCCAGGACGACGTCGTCGAGCCCATCCACGTCCGGCGTGCTCAGCTCGACGGCCACCGCGCGATCACATCCCGCCGCCGCGTGCGTGGCAAGTGCATTGCGGCGGCGGTCACCCGGCAGTCGGCAGGGCGATGTCGCTGTCGATGCCCCACGCGGTGCGCAACATGTCGAGACCGGTCGGCGTCACCCGCACGCCCCGGCCTGCCGGTGCCCGCACGACCCAGCCGGCCCGCAGGAACCGTGCGCCGACCGCTGCCCCGAGCGCCCCGGCCAGATGAGGACGGCGCTCGGTCCAGTCCGTGCACGCCCGGGTGGTCGCGCGGCGGCCGCCGACAGCCGCGTCGACGTCGACCCCGATCCCGCGCAGCCCGTCGCTCCCCACCGCCGTCAGCGCAAGCGTGTCGCTGTCGGCCAGCCAGCCGCGCTCGACCCACGCGTCCGTCAGTGCGACGCCGAGCCGTCCGGCGAGGTGGTCGTAGCAGAACCGGGCCCCGGCCAGGCGCTCCGCCTCCCGGCTTCGCCGCAGGCTCGTCACCGGGGCGTCGCCCGTCAGCCCGCCCAGCGCCTCGAGCGCGGTGGCGACGTCCGGCCCGGCCAGCGCGTAGTACCGGTGACGGCCGCGCGGCTCGCACCGCACCAGGCCGGCGTCGACCAGGACACCCAGGTGCTCCGACGCGGTCGACGGGCTGACGCCCGCCGCATGGGCGAGCTCGCCCGCGGGCCGCGTCGTGCCGTCCATCAACAGGTTGACGAACACCGACCGCGCGGGCGCCGCGAGCGCCCGGCCGACCGTCGTGAAGTCCCGGTCCCGTGCCATGGCGTCACGCTACGACCAGCACGCTTCGGCGAGCGCCGCAACGTCCCGCCCCTACCGTCGCGTCATGGGCAGCCACACGTACGCCGTCAACCTGCACTGTGACCACGCGCACCCGCTCGCGCGGGCTGTGGCGATGCCGACCGCGGTCGTGACCGCATGACGCTGCGCGACCTCGAGGTCCACCTGCCCGATCACGTCGGAGCGCTCGCGGACCTCGCGGAGGCCCTCGGTCGCGCCGGCGTGAGCATCGAGGGCGGCGGGGTGTTCATGCACGACGGCGTCGGCGTCGCGCACTATCTGGTGGACGAACCGGAGCGCGCCGTGCGAGCGGTCCACGACGCGGGCCTCGGGCCGGCGTCGGTGCGCGAGGTCGTCTTGGCCCGCCTCGACCAGGGCACCCCCGGCCAGCTCGGTGCGGTGGCGCGCCGTCTCGCGGACGCGGGCGTCCGGGTGCGCGTCCAGTACAGCGACCACGTGGGCCACCTCGTCCTGGTCTTGCCAGACGAGGAGAGGGCCTCGGGCGTCGCGGTCCTGCGGAACTGGACTGTCGGCGGCCGCATTCCCGACGGCGAGGCGAGCATTCGCGACAATGCCTTCCGCGGACTTTGATCGATCGCCTGGTTGCTGTTTCCGGTCTCATGCCGTACCCGTGCGAACGCGGGTCTGCGCTGGTCACCGCGGGTGTGGACCTTCGAAGGTCGAGACCGAAATGCGATCCGCTCGTGACTCGACCGGGACGGACGCGTGACCGTCCCGTGCTGGTCCGGGCGTTCTGTGACCGCGACGCTTCAATCCTCAGACAATGGAGGCAAAGATGCGTCGTTCGTCTTGGCAGGGCGTTCTGTTCCCCGTCGTCCGGCGTGGCCGCGCCACGGCACCTACCCGCGCCACAGCACCCACCCGCGTGACGGCGGCCCTGGCGGCCGTCGGCGTCCTGGGAGC
This sequence comes from Cellulomonas sp., assembly GCF_017744555.1. Lineage (GTDB taxonomy): Bacteria > Actinomycetota > Actinomycetes > Actinomycetales > Cellulomonadaceae > Cellulomonas. The sequence goes on from NZ_JAGIBD010000012.1 coordinate 80,551, forward strand.
GCTAGGTGCCTGCAGTGCGGGCGCGGACGGCGCGAGCGACGTCGCCCTCGGGCAGGAGCAGGCCTCCAGCGACTCCTACGCCTCCGAGGGGCGGCGGGACGTCCCGACGAACAGGAACGAGGAGTACGACGACTCACCGGAGCAGCCGTTCCAGGACGTCGCGACGAGCCCGCTGTCCACGTTCGCGTCGGACGTCGACACCGCGTCCTACAGCAACCTGCGCCGCCAGCTGCGGCAGGGCGTCGCGCCGGAGGGGGTCCGGATCGAGGAGCTGGTCAACTACTTCGACTACGACTACCCGGCGCCGGAGCCGGGTGCGGAGGACCCGTTCACGGTCACGACGCAGGTCGCGGACGCGCCGTGGGCGCCGGGCCACCAGCTGGCAATGATCGGTGTGCAGGCCACCGCCGAAAAGCCGGCCAGCCGCGGCAACAACATCGTGTTCCTGCTCGACGTGTCGGGGTCGATGGGTGAGGAGAACAAGCTGCCGCTGCTCGCCGACTCGTTCGCGCTGCTCGTGGACCGGCTCGACGAGGGCGACACCGTCTCGATCGTCACGTACGCCGGCAGCGACCAGGTGCTCGCCGACTCCGTGCCGGGCGACCGGCACCGCGAGCTGGAGCGGCTCCTGCGCGAGCTGCGGGCGGGTGGGTCGACGGGAGGCGCCGCGGGCCTGCAGACCGCGTACGAGCTGGCGTCGAAGAACTTTGTGGAGGGCGGCAACAACCGCGTGATCCTCGCGACGGACGGCGACTTCAACGTCGGCCCGTCGACCCCTGAGCAGCTCACCGACCTCATCGAGGACCACGCGCGGTCGGGCGTGTACATCTCGGTGCTCGGCTTCGGGATGGGCAACCTGAAGGACAGCACGATGGAGGCGATCGCCGACCACGGGAACGGCAACTACGCCTACATCGACACCCTCGACGAGGCGCGCAAGGTCCTGGTGGACGAGTTCGACTCGACGATGTTCGTGGTCGCGCAGGACCTCAAGCTCCAGGTCGAGCTGAACCCCGCGACCGTGTCGCGGTACCGGCTGCTGGGCTACGACAACCGCCGGCTCGAGGACGAGGAGTTCGACGACGACACGAAGGACGCCGGTGACGTCGGCGCAGGGCACGCCGTGACGGCGTTCTACGAGCTGGTCCCGGCCGGGGACGGGGCGCGGGACGACGGCCTGGACTACCAGGACGTCGACGCCGGGCACTCCACCGACTTCCTGACGGTGCACGTGCGCTACAAGCGCCCGGGCGGCGGCACCAGCACCGAGGTCGTCCTCCCCGCCGGGGCCGACACGTACACCACTCACCCGAGCGCCGACTTCAGGTTCGCGTCCGCGGTCGCCGAGTTCGGCCTGGTGGCGTCCGGCTCGCGGAACGCCGCCGACGCCAGCCCGGCCCGCGCGCGCGAACGTGCCGAGGCCGCCCTCGGTGAGGACCCGTACGGCCTGCGGTCCGAGTTCGTCAGCCTGGTCGACGCCTACGAGGAGATCGCGGGCTGACCTGACGTCACTCGTCGTCGGGCAGGCGCGGCCACGAGTACGGCCCGGGCGGTGCGGTGCCGTCGAGCCGGGCCGTGAGGTGGGGGACCGCGACCGCGCGGACCAGGTGGAGCACGTCGTCGACGACGAACGGGACGTCGTCCGCCGACCTGACGATCCACCAGCGGTCGACGGCGGGGTTCAGCAGCGAGCCGATCCGGGAGTACCACGCCGGACCGCCCTGGGACGTCGCCGTCGGGCGTGCCCCGAGCCACGGCGAGCGGGCGAAGGCGGCCGCCCACTCGGCGCGACGGGCGACGCACAGGTTCACGGTGAAGCCCGCCACGGACGCGTCGCTGTACCTCCAGCGCTGGAACGACAGCAGCGCGTAGTCCTTCGCGGAGCTGGGCAGCGACCAGTTCTGGCCCGACCCGCGAAACCCCGAGGCCCGCAGCTCGGGGCCGATCCGCGATCGGAGCACGTCGGTCACCAGCTCGGTCGCCTTCGCCGGGGGCGCGTCGGTCTCGCTCACGCGTCCGATGATCCAGGTCCGCGTGGCCGGGGTCGAGCCCGCGGTGGCGATCGGGTCAGACGGGGATGAGGTCGTAGCGCAGGTCGCGCGGGGCCGGGCGTTGGGCGGCGGTGCGCGTGAAGTCGACCGGCAGGGCGGGCACCTCGCCCGCGGGGCGGTCCTCGTCGTCCAGGGTCGCGTTCACCGTCATGGTCCGCTCCTTCGCGTCCGCGGCGCCGGCGTCGTTGCCGAAGCCCGTCCGACCGCCGGTGCCCGTGGTCACGGGTCCGACGCTCATCCCTCCCATCGGGCGCGCCGTCGTCCTCGGTAGGAGCTGCGGCCGCCTTCATCCCTTGGGCGACGCGAGCAGGTGCGGGCCTCAGGCCAGGACGAGCCTCGGCGCGAGGTCGGTGACGCGGCGGTCGAGCTCGGCGACGGCCCGGTCGAACGCGTCGTCGTCCGCGACGCGGACGGGGTCGGGGATCGACCAGTGGGCGTCGGCGACGAGGCCGGGCTCCTCGTGCGCGCGGTCGCACACGGTGATCACGAGGTCGTCGGGCCGCCGCACGGCGTCGACCAGCTGCGGCTGCTGCTCGCGGAGGTCGAGACGGTGCCGACGTGCCGCGGCGACCGCGCCGGGGGCGATCGACGCCGCCGGGCGGGTCCCGGCCGAGTCCGCGGGGATCGCGCTCGTGCGACGCCAGAGGGCCGCCGCGAGGTGCGAGCGTGCCGAGTTGGCGGTGCACACGAACAGCACCCGGGGCGGTCGGGGCAGGGCGGGGGCGAGCGGGCCGAGCTCGGTGGGGAGCAGCCGGAGATAGGTGCGGCGGCGGTCGCCCTCGGACCGGGTCCGCTGGACGAGGCCGTGCGTCACCAGCACGTTCACGTGGTGCGTCAGCAGGTTGGACGGCATCGACAGTGCGTCGGCGAGCTCGGACGGTGACGCGTCGCCTCGGGACAGGAGGTCGACGACCGCGAGGCGTCCGGGGTCGGCGAGCGCGCCGTGCAGCGCGGCGCGACGTGCGACCTCGGCCAGCCACTCAGTGTTCATTGAGTCAATCTTGACTGAGTCATCGTCGCGCATCAACCATGGTGCCGTGACCACCACGAAGCCCAGCGTCCTGTTCGTCTGCGTCCACAACGCCGGCCGCTCCCAGATGGCGGCCGGGTTCCTGTCCGCCCTGTCCGGCGGTGCCGTCGAGGTCCGGTCGGCCGGGTCGATGCCGGCCGACCAGGTCAACCCGGTCGCCGTGCAGGCGATGGCCGAGGTCGGCGTCGACATCGCCGCCGAGCAGCCCAAGGTCCTCACCAACGAGGCGGTCCAGGCGTCCGACGTGGTCGTGACGATGGGCTGCGGCGACGCCTGCCCGTACTTCCCCGGCACGCGGTACGAGGACTGGGCGCTCGACGACCCCGCCGGGCAGGGGATCGAGGCCGTGCGGCCGATCCGCGACCAGATCCGCTTGCGCATCGTCACGCTGCTCGACGAGCTCGGGGTCGCCGTCGTCGGCGCGTGACGACCGGCCCGCCGCCGAGGCGACGGGCCGGTCGAGGGTTCGGGCAGGACGAGGCCGGCGCTCAGGCCGGGCAGCACGCCGGTGCGGCGCCCCACCCGTCGGCCGGGACGAGCCGGGTCCGGGCGCCGCTCAGGAACGCCGCGGGCGTCGCGGTGGCGCTGCGCCAGGCGTCGCGCAGGCTCGGCCGCGGCGGGGCGACGGGCAGGGCGCGCTCGCGCAGCACGAGGGCGCGGTCGAGTCGCCGCTCCAGCTCGCGTTCCTGCTGCCGGTGGATGACGAGGTACATCTCGGGGTGCATGGTGCTCAGACCTCCTGCGGCTTGCGGGCCCGCACGACGGCGCTGTGCATGCCGTCGGCGACCTGGTGGGTGAACGTGACGTCGGCGTCGACGAACCCGGCTTCCGCGAGCCCGTCGAGGTACTCCTGCCGTGACAGGGCGCCGGCGATGCAGCCGACGTAGGAGCCGCGCTCGGCCCGCTGGTCCGGCGTCAGGTGGTCCTCGGCGACGACGTCGGAGATGCCGACGCGGCCGCCGGGCACGAGAACCCGGAACGCCTCGGACAGCACGGCCGGCTTGTCGGTGGACAGGTTGACGACGCAGTTGGAGATGACGACGTCGACGGACGCGTCGTCGAGCGGCAGGTCCTCGATGGTGCCGCGGTGGAACGCCACGTTGGTCGCCCCGGCCTTCTCCGCGTTGGCGCGGGCGAGGGCTAGCATCTCGTCGGTCATGTCGACGCCGTGTGCGAACCCGGTGGGCCCGACCCGCTTCGCCGACAGGAGGACGTCGATCCCGCCGCCCGACCCGAGGTCGAGCACACGCTCGCCCTCGCGCAGCTCCGCGACGGCGAGCGGGTTGCCGCAGCCGAGGGAGACGAGCTGCGCCTCCAGCGGCACGTCGGCGAGGTCGCTCGCGTCGTACAGCGCGGCGCCGAACTTCTCTGCCGTGCTGGTCGGCTCGCAGCCGCCGCCGCAACAGCCGGCGTCGCCGCCGACCTGGATCGCTGCCAGCGCGTAGCGCTCGCGCACCTGATCCCGGATGTCCGTCATGACCGCTCCTCGTATCGAAGGTTGTCGATGTCCGGCATCATGGACCCGTATATCGAAGTCTGTCAATATCGACATCGGTCAATCTCCGCACGTACACTGCCAGGCATGGCACTCGACCTGCTCCCCGTGGTGAGCTCGCCCGCCGCCTGCTGCACGCCGGTGACGGCGCCGACGATCAGCGAGGACGACGCCCAGCAGCTCGCTCGCACGCTCAAGGCGCTCGCCGACCCCACGCGCCTGCGGCTGCTGTCGCTCATCGCCGCGCACGAGGGCGGCGAGGCGTGCGTCTGCGACCTCATCGAGCCCGTCGGGCTGAGCCAGCCGACCGTGTCCCACCACCTCAAGCAGCTCACCGAGGCCGGCCTGGTCACGCGCGAGAAGCGCGGCGTCTGGGCGTACTTCACGATCGTGCCGGGAGCGGTCGACGCCGTGGCCGCGCACCTCGGCACGCACCTGCGCGTCGGCGGTGCCGTGTGAGCGGGACGATCACCGTCGTCCCCCTGACCGCCGCGCACTGGCCCGACGTCGAGCGCATCTACGCGGCGGGCATCGCGACCGGTCACGCGACGTTCGCCGAGGACGTCCCCACGTGGGAGGCGTTCGACGCGGGCAAGCTCGCCGAGCACCGGTTCGTCGCGGTCGACGAGACCGGGGCGGTCGTCGGGTGGGTCGCGGTGTCGCCCGTCTCGGAGCGGTGCGTGTACGCGGGGGTCGTCGAGCACTCGGTGTACGTCGACGAGGCCGTCCGAGGCCGCGGCGTCGGACGGCTGCTGCTCGAGGCGCTGCTCGCGAGCACGGACGCGGGCGGCGTGTGGACCGTGCAGTCGGGCGTCTTCCCCGAGAACACGGCGAGCCTCGCGCTGCACGCGGCCGCCGGCTTCCGCGTCGTCGGCACTCGCGAGCGGCTCGGCCGCATGACGCACGGGCCGCGGTCGGGCGAGTGGCGCGACGTCGTCCTGCTCGAGCGGCGCTCGCCGGCCCTCTGACGCTCAGGCGCGGCGGGCCGTCGCGCGCGCACGCAGCTGCGCCCCGACCGCGAACGCGTAGACGACCCCGGCCGCGAGCCCGAGCGCGCCGCGTGCGGGGAGCTTCGCAAGCACGGGCACGAGCGCGACGAGCAGCACCGCCTCGGCCACGCGCCGCCACAACCACGGCTCCCGCGCGGACCGGACCAGGACGGTCGCCCCCAGCAGGTACGCGGCGAGCCCGCCCGCGAGCAGTGCCGCCGCGAACGACCCGAACGGCTCGTCCGAGCCGACGTGCGCCATCGCCTCCTCGATGCCGACCGCGACCATGACGACCGACGCGACCAGCACGAAGTGCAGGTACGTGTACGCGAGCGTCGCGTACTCGACGCGCTCCACGCCCTGCAGGCGCGCCAGGCGGCGCTCGGCGGCACCGGCGGACTTGAGGAAGTAGATCCACCAGAGCATCAGGGCGATCAGGATCGACAGCGTCGCGCCGGCGATGACCGGCCAGCTCACGGGCAGGTGGGAGGCGCCGAAGCCGACCGCGATGACCGACTCGCCCAGCGCCAGGATGACGACGAGCCCGTACCGCTCCGCCCAGTGCGTCGGCGAGTAGAGCCGCCAGCTGCCGCGCCGGCCCGTGAGCAGCGTCATGAGCACGTCGAACGAGAACGCACCGAGCCAGATCCACGTCTGCGCGGGCTCGCCGACGAGCGCCCCGACGACGAGGAGCGCCGTGGACGGGACGATCGCGACCACCGCGGTCCGCACGAGCTGGCGGCGCAGCGCGGCGTCCCCGGCGGCCGCGACCACGTACAGGGCGCCGTGCACCACGCGGACGACGACGTAGGCCACGATGAGCACGAGCGGGCCGAACAGGCCGCCGGGCAGGTCCTCGTACGCCTCGGGGATCGACAGGGTCGCGACGAACACCGCCACCATCGCGATCCCCATGCCCACGCGCAGCAGACCCTGGTCCGCGGGCGACTGGTTCGCGAGCCAGCTGTACGACGTCCACGTCCACCACAGCAGCCCCAGCACCGTGAGCGCCTGGACCATCCCGCGCCCGCTGTGCGTCTCCGCGACGAGGTGGCTGACCTGCGTGAACGCGAACACGTAGACGAGGTCGAAGAACAGCTCGAACGTCGTGACGCGGTGCCCCTCGGGCGACGTGCGCAGGCCGACGGCCCACGGACGGCGGCGCGACGTCTCGGTCACGCGGCCACCCTGACAGAGCACCGAGCAGACGGTCCAGGGTGCCGCGTGCGCACGACGGCCGGCTCATCGACCGCCACGGGGCGGCCCCATCGGGAGGGCCCGGGACAGGGGCACACCCGGCCGGTAGGCGAGGTGCTCGTGCGACGGGGCGTCCAGCACGCACAGGTCCGCCCGCGCGCCGACGCGCAGGTGCCCGACGTCCGGCCGGCGCAGGGCGTGCGCACCGCCGAGCGTCGCCGCCCGCACGGCCTCGTCGACCGTCATCCGCAGCTGCGTGACGGCGAGCGAAACCATCAGCGGCATCGAGGTCGAGAAGCACGTGCCCGGGTTGCAGTCGGATGCGAGCGCGACCTCGACGCCCGCGTCCAGCAGCCGTCGTGCGTCCGGGAACGGTGAGCGGGTGGACAGCTCGACGCCCGGCAGCAGTGTCGCGACCGGGCCGCCGTGAGGTGCGGCGTCCGCGAGCGCGGTGACGTCGTCGTCCGACAGGTGCGTGCAGTGGTCGACGCTCGCGGCGCCGAGCTCGACGGCGATCCGGGCGCCCGGGCCGGGGCCGAGCTGGTTCCCGTGCACCCGGAGCCCGAGGCCGGCGTGCGCGGCGGCGGACAGGACGACGCGCGCCTCGTCGCCGTCGAACGCGTGCGGTGACCCCGGCTCGCAGAACACGTCGGCCCAGCGCGCGTGCGGCGCGCACGCGGCGAGCATCGGACCGGTCACGAGGTCGACGTAGTCCGCCCGGTCGACGCCCGGCGGGACGACGTGCGCGCCGAGGAACGTCGTCTCGGGCGTGACCTCGCGAGCGAGCCGCAGCAGCCGCTCCTCGGTCGCGGTGTCGAGGCCGTAGCCGCTCTTGATCTCGAGCGTCGTGGTGCCCTGCGCGCGGGCCTCCGCGACGAGGGCCGCAAGGCGCGTGCGCAGCTGATCGTCGGAGGCGGCCCGCGTCGCCGCGACCGTCCGGGCGATGCCGCCGCCCGTGTACGGCTCGCCGGCCATGCGGGCCGCGAACTCGTCGGCGCGGTCACCCGCGAACACCAGGTGCGTGTGCGAATCGACGAACCCGGGCAGCACGGCACGGCCCTCGACGTCCGTCTCCTCGTCCGCAGGAGGTGCCGCGCTCGCGGGCCCGACCCACGCGACCGCGCCGTCCTCGGCCACGAGCGCCGCGTCGCGGACGAGGCCCAGCGGGCCGTCGAAGCGCGGGTCGTGCGTGACGAGCTCGCCGATGCCGGTGACCAGGTGCGACGTCATGCGTCCGTCCCTCGCCAGACCGCGTCGACGGCCGCGCCGAGCAGCGCGCCGACGTCGCCGAGCACGTGCCGCCCGCCGTGGACCCGCACCACGCCGCCGCACACGACGGTGTCGACGTCGGCGCTGCCCGCGACGAGCACGAGCTGCGCCGGGTCGACCCCGGCGGTCCGTGGGGTGTCGGTGCGGACCGCGACGAGGTCGGCGGGGGAGCCGACCGCGATCCGGCCACCCGTCGGGTCACCGAGCGTCGTGTGACCGCCGTGCGTGAGGAGCTCGACGAGCGCGGCCGGGTCGAGGACGCCCCGGCTCTGCCGCGCCACACGCTCGTTCATCTCGACGTCCGCGGCTTCGGCGAGCAGGTCCGTGCGGACGTGCTGGTCGGAGCCGACCGACAGGCGTGCCCCCGCGTCGCGCAGCACGGCACCCGGGGCGAGGCCGTCGCCGAGGTCGCGCTCGGTCGACGGGCACAGGCACACGCCCGTGCCGGTGGACCCGAGCAGGGCGACGTCCTCGGGCGTGAGGTGGACGGCGTGGACGGCCGTGGTCCTCGGGCCGAGCGCGCCCGCGGCGGAGAGGACCCCGGTCGGCGTCGCGCCGTACGCGGCGTGGCACGCGTCGTTCTCGGCGCGCTGCTCGGACACGTGCACGTGCAACGGGCGACCTGCGGCGTGCTCGGCGATCCGCCGGATCGCGTCGCGGGGGACCGCCCGGACCGAGTGGATCGCGGCGCCGACCGTGAGCGTGGCGTCGGGGCGCAGGGCGTCGACGCGCGCGGCCCACGTGTCGACGTCGGCGTCCCCGAACCGTCGCTGCGGCCCGACGAGCGGCTGTCTGATGCCGCCCGCGAGGTAGGCGGTGTCGAGCAGCGTGATCCGCAGGCCGGCGTCATGCGCGGCCGTGCGCAGCGCCTCGGCCATGACGTTCGGGTCGTCGTACGACGTGCCGCCCGGGGCGTGGTGCAGGTAGTGGAACTCGCCGACGGCCGTGACGCCCGCGAGCACCATCTCGGCGAACGCCGCCCGGGCCAGGTCGAGGTAGGTGTCCGGGGTGAGCGTCGCCGCCAGCGCGTACATCCGCTCGCGCCACGTCCAGAACGTGCCGCCGTCGGCGTGCGTGCGGCCGCGCAGCGCGCGGTGGAACGCGTGCGAGTGGGCGTTCGCGAAGCCGGGCAGGACGACGCCGGGGAGGAGCTGGTCGCCGTGCTGTGCGGGTGCGTCCGTGGTCACGGCCGTGATGCGGCCGTCGGCGATGCCGATGCGCACGTCCCGCGCTGGGCCGTCGGGGAGCCAGGCGGTGCGGGCCCAGAAGGTGCTCGCCGCGCTGGCGGCGCTCGTCGCGCTCGTCTCGCTCGTCGTGCTCGTCGTGCTCATCGCGTGAGGAGCCGTTCGAGCGCGGCCGCGAGCGCGCCGACGCCGGTGAGGCAGTCGGCCTCGTCCGCGCTCTCCGCAGGTGCGTGCGAGACGCCGGTCGGGTTGCGGACGAACAGCATCGCGGTCGGCACCCCAGCAGCGGCGAGGATGCCGGCGTCGTGCCCGGCGCCCGTGCCGAGCCGCGGCGAGCCGAGCCCGGCGGTGCCGAGCGCCGTCGCGACCTCGTCGGCGAGGTCAGCGTCGAGCACCGTCACGGGGGTCCACGACTCCTCGTGCGGGGCGTAGGCCGCGAGCGCCGTGAGCACCGCCCGAACCCGCCGCTCGTCCTCTGCGCGGACGTCGAGCCACGCGGTGACCTGCGACGGGATCGCGTTGACGCCGTTCGGCTCGACCCGCACCTTGCCGACGGTCGCGAGCGCCCCGGCGTCGAGCGCCGCGGCGCGGACGTGCTGGACGAACGCCGCGAGGTCGAGCATCGGGTCGTCGCGGTCGGCGAGCGGGGTCGTGCCCGCGTGGTTCGGGGCGCCGCGCAGGTCGACGCGCCAGCGGCCGTGCGGCCAGATCATCCGTCCGACACCGACCGGGTCGCCGCTGTGGACGAGCCCACGACCCTGCTCGACGTGCAGCTCGACGAACGCGCCGACGCGGGCGAGCGCCTCGTGGTCCGGACCGAGATCGCTCGGGTTCCGGCCGGCGGTCGCGAGCGCGTCGGCCATCGTCGTCCCGTCGGCGTCGCGCAGCCCGCGGGCCCGATCGGGGTCGAGCACGCCCGTGAGCAGCCGCGACCCGGCGCAAGCCACGCCGAAGCGGGCTCCCTCCTCGTCCCCGAAGCAGGCGATGCCCAGCGGACGGGCGGGCCGGACGTCGCGCGCGCGGAGCACGTCGAGCGCGGCGAACGCGCTCACCACGCCGAGCGGTCCGTCGAACGCGCCGCCGCCCGGCACGGAGTCCAGGTGGCTGCCCGTGACAACGCCCGGCCCGGCGTCCGGGTCGCCCCACCACGCCCACTGGTTGCCCGCACGGTCGGTGACGAGGTCGAGCCCGCGGGCGGCGGCCTCGCCGGCGAACCACTCGCGCAGCGCGTGGTCCTCGCGGGTCCACGCGAACCGGTGGTAGCCGGCGCCGTCGGGGGAGCGGCCCACCGGGGCGAGGTCGGCCCAGGCCCGGCGGAACGTCGCGGCGCCGACGTCGGCGGCACCGGTCGCAAGGTCGGGCGGGGGGGACCCTGCGGCGTGCGCCGGGGGTGCCTCGGGCCTCGTCACGCGCCGTCCTCCCGCATCGGCACCCGCACGCCGTGCGCGTGCGCGACCTCCTCGGCCCGCGCGTACCCGGCGTCGACGTGCCGGAGCACCCCCATGCCCGGGTCGTTCGACAGCACGCGCGCGAGCTTGCGGGCAGCGAGGTCGGTGCCGTCGGCGACGGACACCTGGCCGGCGTGGATCGAGCGGCCCATGCCGACGCCCCCGCCGTGGTGCAGCGAGACCCATGTGGCCCCGGACGACGCCGCGACGAGCGCGTTGAGCAGCGGCCAGTCGGCGATCGCGTCGGACCCGTCGGCCATCGCCTCGGTCTCGCGGTAGGGCGACGCGACGGACCCGGCGTCGAGGTGGTCGCGCCCGATGACGAGCGGCGCGGCGACCTCGCCGGACGCGACGAGCTCGTTGAACCGCAGCCCGGCGCGGTCGCGCTCGCCGTGGCCGAGCCAGCAGATCCGGGCGGGCAGCCCTTGGAACGCGACGCGCTCCTGCGCGGCCCGGATCCACCGGTGCAGGTGGTCGTCGTCCGGGAACAGGTCCATGACGGCCTGGTCGGTGCGGGCGATGTCGCGCGGGTCGCCCGACAGGGCCGCCCATCGGAACGGTCCCTTGCCCTCGGCGAACAGTGGCCGGATGTACGCGGGCACGAACCCGGGGAAGTCGAACGCCCGGTCGTAGCCGCCGCGGCGGGCCTCGTCGCGGATCGAGTTGCCGTAGTCGAACACCTCGGCACCGGCGTCCATGAACCCGACCATCGCCGCGACGTGCCGGGCCATCGACGCGCGGGCGCGCTCGGTGAACTCGTCGGGCTTCGCCGCGGCGTAGTCGGCCCAGTCCGCGACGTCGACCCCGACCGGCAGGTACGACAGCGGGTCGTGCGCGGACGTCTGGTCCGTGACGACGTCGACCTCGACGCCCCGCTGCAGCAGGACCGGCAGCACCTCGGCGCAGTTGCCGACGACCCCGACCGACAGCGCTCGCCGGTCGCGCTTGGCGGCGAAGAGCAGGGCGAGCGCGTCGTCGAGGGAGTCCGCGACCCGGTCGAGGTACCGGTCGTGCACCCGGCGGCGCAGCCGGGCGCCGTCGACGTCGACGATCAGGCAGGCCCCTCCGTTGAGCGTGACCGCGAGCGGCTGGGCACCGCCCATGCCCCCGCAGCCACCCGTCACGGTCAGCGTCCCGGCCAACGTGCCACCGAACCGCTGGGCGGCGACCGCCGCGAGCGTCTCGTACGTGCCCTGCAGGATCCCCTGCGTGCCGATGTAGATCCACGAGCCCGCCGTCATCTGCCCGTACATCGTGAGGCCGAGCTGCTCGAGCCGCCGGAACTCCGGCCACGTCGCCCAGTCGCCCACGAGGTTCGAGTTCGCGATCAGCACACGCGGCGCCCACTCGTGCGTCGTCAGCACGCCGACCGGCTTGCCCGACTGCACGAGCAGCGTCTCGTCGTCGCCCAGCGTGGTGAGCGTCCGGACGATCGCGTCGAACGCGTCCCAGCTCCGCGCGGCGCGGCCGGTCCCGCCGTAGACGACCAGGTCGTCGGGCCGCTCGGCGACCTCGGGGTCGAGGTTGTTCATGAGCATCCGCAGCGGTGCCTCGGTCTGCCACGACCGTGCGATGAGCGTGGTCCCGCGCGGGGCGCGCACGGGCCGGGGTCCGGCCGTCATCGGGTCTCCTCGGGGGTCTCGGTGGCGATATCGGCGTCGGCGGCCGACAGGACGGCGCCCGACGCGACGAGCGCGGCGACCGTCTCCAGGTCCGGGGCGAGGTGCGTGTCGGGGCCGGGACCGGCGACACCGTGCGCGCGCAGCAGGTCCCGCACCGCACCCGTGGCCGGGGCGGGCGTCAGGGGCGCGCGCAGGTCGAGCGCCCGCGTGCCGGTCAGCACCTCGATCGCGAGCACCCGGCCGAGCGCGTCGACCGCCCGGCGCAGCTTGCGGGCCGCGTGCCAGCCCATCGACACGTGGTCCTCCTGCATCGCGGACGACGGGATCGAGTCCACGCTCGCCGGCACCGCGAGCCGCTTGAGCTCCGACACCAGCCCCGCGGCCGTGTACTGGGCGATCATCAGGCCGGAGTCGACCCCGGGGTCGTGCGCGAGGAACGGCGGCAGACCGTGGTTGCGGGCCACGTCGAGGAACCGGTCGGTGCGCCGCTCCGACATGCTCGCGACGTCGGCCACCGCGATCGCGAGGAAGTCCAGCACGTACCCGAGCGGCGCGCCGTGGAAGCTGCCGTTCGACTCGACCCGCCCGTCGGGCGTGATCACCGGGTTGTCGATCGCGGCGGCGAGCTCGCGCCCCGCGACGGCCCGGGCATGCTCGACGGTGTCCAGCGCGGCACCGTGCACCTGGGGCGCGCACCGCAGCGAGTACGCGTCCTGCACGCGCGTGCAGCCGGGCCCGCGGTGGCTCGCCATGATCCCGGACCCCGCGAGCAGGGTCCTCAGGTGCGCCGCGGACGCGGCCTGGCCCGGGTGCGGTCGCAGCGCCTGCAGGTCGGCCGCGAAGACGGCGTCGGTGCCGAGCAGGCTCTCGACGCTCAGGGCCGCCGCGACGTCGGCGGTCGCCAGCAGCACGTCGAGGTCGTGCAGCGCGAGGACGAGCATGCCGAGCATGCCGTCCGTGCCGTTGATCAGCGCGAGCCCTTCCTTCTCCGCGAGCGTCACCGGCGCGATCCCGGCGGCTGCCAGCGCGTCGGCCGCCGGGACGACCGCCCCGGTCGCGTCGCGGACGTCGCCCTCGCCCATGACGGCGAGCGCGCAGTGGGCCAGCGGCGCGAGGTCGCCCGAGCACCCGAGCGACCCGAACTCCCGGACGACGGGCGTGATCCCCGCGTCGAGCACCGCTGCGTACGTCAGTGCCGTCTCCGGACGGACCCCGGTACGGCCCGTCGCGAGCGTCGACAGCCGCAGCAGCATGAGGGCGCGCACGACCTCCCGCTCGACCTCGGCACCCGAACCGGCCGCGTGCGACCGGACGAGGCTGCGCTGCAGGTCCGCGCGCCGTTCCACCGGGATCGACCGGGTCGCGAGCGCGCCGAAGCCCGTCGAGACGCCATAGTGCGGGGCGGTGTCGGCGGCGAGCGCGTCGACCACCGCGCGGCCTGCGGCGAGCGCGTCGAGCGCGTCGGGGGAGAGGGTCACGCCGGCGCCGTACCGGGCGACCCGGACGACGTCGTCGGGCGAGACGGGACCGACGCCGACGACGACGCGGGCCGGCTCGGCGGGTGCCGCAGGTGGGGGCGCGGCGGCGGTGCTCAGGCTCATGCGGCCATGACACCGCCGTGCGCGGGTCCGTGGCTGCGCTGCGCGTCAGAATTCTGTCTGGTATCCCAGACACGCGAGGATGGCGGCGAGCGAGGAGGGACCGTGGCCCGCAGCAGCGAGGTGCCCGCCGCGGACGCGACCCTGCGCGTGCTGCGTCACCTGTCGCGCACGGGTCCGGTGCCGGCCGCGTCGCTCGCGCAGGCCCTGGACCTGCCGCGCTCGACGACGTACCACCTGCTCGCCGTCCTCGCGGAGCACGGCTTCGTCGTGCACCTGCCCGAGGAACGCCGCTACGGCCTGGGCGTGAGCGCGTTCGAGCTCGGCTCGGCGTACTCCCGGCAGGCGCCGCTGGCCCGCGTGGCCCGGCCGATCCTGGCCCGCCTCGTCGACCACGTCGGCCAGAGCGCGCACCTGGCCGTGCTGCACGGACGCGAGGTCCTGTACGTGCTCGAAGAACGCGCCCCCGGCCGACCGCCGCTCGTCACGGACGTCGGGGTCCGGCTGCCCGCGCACCTCACGGCGAGCGGCCGCGCCATCCTCGCCGATCTGCCGTCGGCCCAGGTCAGGGCCCTGTTCCCGGGGCGTGACGCCTTCGTCGACCGCACGGGCGTCGGCCCGCGACGGCTCTCCGAGCTGCGCACGCTGCTGACCGAGGTGCGGGCTCGGGGCTGGGCGCGCGAGGACGGCGACGTGACGCCCGGGTTCGCGTCGGTCGCGGCCGCGGTGCACGACCACACGGGCTTCCCGATCGCGGGCATCGCGGTGACGTTCCCGCAGGACGACGTCGACGAGGACGACGTCGGACGCGTCGCGGGGACGGCCCGGCGTGCCGCGGACGACCTCTCCCGCCGGCTCGGCCCGCGCCCCTGATCTCCGTCGACCCGCCGCCGTCGCGTGTGTACCGTCGCCGCATGACCGCCGCGCCCTCCCGCTTCCCCGCCCCCGACGCGGACTGGCGGGCCTTCCTCGCCGAGACCGTCGACGCGTCCCTCGACGCTGCCCGCACCCACCTGGCGACGCTCAAGGACGGCACCGACCGCACCACCGCGGAGGTGCTCGGCCTGTGGGGCGAGAGCGACCTGGCCCTGGCGCGCGCGTCGTCCGCGGCCCACCTGCTCGCCGAGGTGCACCCGGACCCCGACCTGCGCGCGGCAGCGGAGGAGCGGGCGCAGGCGGCGGAGGACCTCGGGACGGAGCGTGAGCTCGACCACGCGCTGTTCGAGGTGCTCGCGGCGACGAGCACGGAGGGCCTCGACGCGGACGCGGCACGGCTGCGGGAACGGGTGCTGAGGGACTTCCGCCGCTCGGGCGTCGACCGTCCCGCCGACGAGCGGGACCGGCTCCGCGCGCTCGCCCAGCGCTGCACCGAGCTCGGCCTCGAGTTCGCGCGGAACATCCGCGAGGGTGCCCGCAGCATCCAGGTCCGCCCCGAGCAGCTCGACGGGCTGCCCGAAGACTTCCGCGCGGAGCACCCGGCGGGCGAGGACGGCCTCGTCACGCTCACGACGGAGTACCCGGACCTCCTGCCGGTGCGGACGTACGCGCACGACGCCGAGGTCCGCACGGCCCTGACGGCCGAGTACCTGCGCATCGGCTGGCCGCAGAACGCCCCCGTGCTCGCGGAGCTGCTGCGGCTGCGTCAGGAGCGCGCGACGCTGCTCGGCTACCCGGACTGGCCGACGTACGACGCCGAGGTCAAGATGATCGGCTCCGGTGAGGCCATCGGGGAGTTCGTCGACCGGCTCGACGCGCTCACGGCCGAGCCGGCCCGCCGTGACGTCGACGTGCTGCTCACCCGGTTCCGCGCCGACGACCCGTCCGCCGCCGCGGTGACGCCCGCGGACAGCCTGTACTACGACCAGGTGGTGCGCCGGGAGCAGTACGACGTCGACGCGCAGGAGGTCCGGTCGTACTTCCGGTACGACGCGGTGCGCGACGGCGTCCTCGACACCATCGGCCGGTTGCTCGGTCTCGACTTCGTGCGGGTGGACGGCGTCGCGACGTGGCACCCGGACGTCGAGGTGTACGACGTCGCGTCCGACGGCGAGCGCATCGGCCGCGTGTACCTCGACATGCACCCGCGGCCCGGCAAGTTCAACCACGCCGCCCAGTTCCCGCTGGTCCCGGGCGTCGCGGGCCGGCACCTGCCGGAGGGCGTGCTGGTCTGCAACTTCTCGACGGGCACGCTGGAGCACGACGACGTCCTGACGTTCTTCCACGAGATCGGCCACCTGGTGCACGAGATCGTCGGCGGCGGTCAGCACTGGGCACGGTTCGCGGGCGTCGCGACCGAGTGGGACTTCGTCGAGGCGCCGAGCCAGCTCCTCGAGGAGTGGGCCTGGGACGCGGACGTGCTGGGCTCGTTCGCGACCAACGCCGACGGCGTCGCGATCCCCGCCGACCTCGTCGCCAGGATGCGCGCGGCCGACGCGTTCGGCCGGGGTGCGTGGACCCGGCGTCAGCTCAACTTCACGGCCCTGTCGTACGGGCTGCACGCCGCGCCGCCCGAGGACCTCGACGCGTACACGGCCGAGATCGACGACCGTTTCGGCCCCTACACACCGCTCGAGGACACCCATCAGTCGAGCGGTTTCGGGCACCTGCAGGAGTACGGGTCGGCGTACTACACGTACCTCTGGAGCCTGGTCATCGCGAAGGACCTGCGCACCGCGTTCGGCGACGACCTCATGGACCCCGACGTGGGCCGCCGCTACCGCGACGCCGTGCTCGCACCCGGCGGCACCGCCGACGCGGCCGACCTGGTCGAGCGGTTCCTCGGCAGGCCGACGACGTTCGACGCCTTCGAGAGGTGGCTGGCGGCGCGCGACTGACGGCCGATCACCGCCCGGTGAGCGTGTCGAGGTCGCGGACGGCGAACCGGTGGTGCTCCCACTCCTCCTCGAGGATCACCTGCAGGCACGACAGGACGGTCTCCGCGTGCTCGGGGGCGTGCGGGTTGCGCCGCTCCGCCGCGAGCTCGTCGGGCGTGACGGTCGCGAGGAAGTCGCGCACCATCGCGACCCGACCCGCGCGCACCTCGAGCACCTCGGCGTACGGCGGCGGGTCGGCCACTGCGGGCGGCACGTCGGCGTCCTGCTCGGCGCTGCTGTCCGCCTGCCCCAGCGGGTGGAACGGCTGCTCGACCTGCAGCACCGCCTTGCGCAGCCAGACGTCGGTCGCGTGCACCAGGTGCCGCAGCGTCTGCGCGAACGACCACTCGCCGTCCACCGACACGTCGACCGTCCCGTCGGGCATCGCCGCGGCGCGCGCGACCGTCGCCTCCCACGTGCGCTCGAGCGCGCTCCACGCCGCCCGCAGCCCTGCCGGGTCGCTCGCCCGCCGCTGCTCGCGTCCGGGGAACCGGCGGTCGAGCTCGGCCTCGACGAACGGCGTCACGTCGACGCCGTTGACGAGGAACGTGCCGTCGGGCAGCCACGGCGCGTCGATGTCGGCGCCCCCGACGTCGACGCCACGCATGACGACGCCCGACAGGTCCGACTCGACGAACCGTGCACCCCGCAGGCTCACGCCCACGAACCGGGCGCCCTTCAGCTCGTCGGTCCGTGTGAAGGTGGCCATGGCATCTCCTCGTCGAGGGGCTCGATGACGTCCGGTCGCAGCCGACCGTAGTCGGCGCCACCGACACGCCACACCCCCTGGCCGTGGCCGAGACGCGAGCTCCTACCCGCCGTGCGCCGCAGCGAGGCCCTCGTCGAGCCGGTCGAGGATCCGCCGGCACTCCTCGACGTCCCACGGCGTGCCCGAGATCTCGAACTCGAACAGCATCGGCCGCCCCGACGCGGCCGCGATCTGCCGCGCGGCCCTCTGGTAGTGCTCGCCGAAGTTCCGGTTCCCCGACCCCATCACGCCGACCATCGCGCGCCGGTTCACCGCGGAGCGCAGGAACCGCCGCACGCCCTCGGGGATCGTGTCGTTGTTCGGGTTGCCTGTCATGTACGACGGGGTCAGCAGCACCCACGGCCCGTCCACCTCGGACAGGCGGTGCTCGCGCTCGGCGAGGTTGAAGACGGGCCGGCCGAGCTGCTCGGCGAACACCCGCACGAGCCCGCTGGTCGACGAGTAGTAGTAGACGGGGACGAGGCGCACGGCGTCAGCGTCGTCGGCGCGGGCGCGGGGCGTCTGGGACCGACGTCCCGGTGGTCCACGCGGGGCCGTGGGTGCCCGGTGCGTGGGACGAACCCGCGCGGGTCGTCGACGTGCCACCCTGGGCCGGTGCCCCTGTTCCGCCGCCACCGCCCGGTCGTCGTCGCGCCCGAGTCCCTCGGCCCGTTCGACGGCTTCACGGCCGCCGACGCCCCCGCGCTGCAGCGGTCGTTCGACACGGCCCTGCACGTGCGCGAGCGGGCGGCCCGCGCCGACGTCGTGACGACGGTCGAGATCAGCCGGGGTGCGGGGGAGCGGCTCGTGGTGAGCTGGCGCAACCTCGTCGTCGGGTTCGTGCCGCCGGACCGCGTCGCGCCGTTCGACGCCGTCCTGCCCGCGGACCTGCGTGCCCACGTCGTCGTCCCGGGCGTCGTGCACCCGGTCGACGGGCTGTGGCGCGTGTGGGTCGGCGACCCGCCGGCCGACGGGTACCCGCCGCCTCCGCCCGGCCTCGACACGCTCCCGGTGCCGGAGGACACGATGCTCGGCATCCGGCTGCCCCGGCGGGACGGCACCTGACCGCTCGCGGTCAGCCCGGTCAGCTCGACACGACGGGGTGCCCCTCGGAGGCCTGCACGACGACGAACCCCTGCCCGGTGAACCCGAGCTGGTACGCCTCGCCCGACCCCCGCCCGACCACGGCCCCGAGCTTCGCGGTCTTGCGGACGGTCGACGTCAGCGACCGCGACCACAGCACGGCCGACTGCATGTCGACGAACGTCGGCACGTCGACCTGCAGCACGACGGGCGTCCCGTACGCCGTGACCGCGAGCGCCCCCGAACCGGTGAACGTCGTGTTGAACAGGCCGCCGCTCAGCATCGACGCACCCTCGACCCGGTTGATGTCCCAGGTCAGGGTGCTCTCGAACGCGAGGATGTTCGACCCGTTCACGGTCACGGACTCGTTCTCGAGCTCGACGACGAACACCTGGTCGGCGTCCTGCGCGAGGAACACGTCGCCGCTGCCGGACACCTTCATGAGCGACATGCCCTCGCCGGTGAACGCCTTCTTGAACATCTTCGAGACACCGCCCGAGCCCTGGTACGCGAAGTCGACGTCGCCCTGGTACGCGACCATCGACCCCTGCTTCGCGTAGAAGAAGCCGCCGGTCCCGGCGAGGTCGACCTTGAGCATCTTGTCGTTCTGCAGGACGAACCGCCCCGGCTCCGTCGACCGCTCCGCGTTCTGCATGAGTGTGCTGCGCATGACCTCGACCGTAGCGGCGCCGCGACCCGCGGCGGCGATGAGGGCGTCACGTCACGCTGCGGGCTGCGAGTGCAGCGGTGGCGGAGCCCGCGTCGGCGAACGTTCGGAGCGGGGTGACGGCGTGCTCGAGAACGCCTCGACCTCCTGACCGTGCGCGCCGAAGCTGTTCATGCGCCTTCCTCTCCTCACGGGGCCAGCGCGTCGCCGCCGGCCTCCGTCGCCGCCGCTGACCGGGCGGTCCTGCCGGCTGGACGACGAGCCACCACAGGTCCGCTCACGCGTCCTGACCCGAGGTGGTGGCGAGCGCGCGCTGCGCGGACGGGAAACCGGCTGCCACGTAGGGCTTCAGCAGCGCCTCGACGTGCTCACGGCCGAGCGCGTCACCGGCCGAGATAGCCGTCGACGCTGCACCGATGCTGTTCTTGATGCGCCCCATGGCGAGCGGGTGGTCGAACATGTCCCGGGTCAGGCCAAGCGACGAGAACGCCTGCAGCGCGGCGTCGTCGACCGCGGCCGCCTGGGCGGCCGGCCATCTCAGGTCGGCGATCGCGGCCATCGCCGCCGAGGCCTCCGGCGACTTCGTCGTGCCGGCGAGCGCCTGCCAGTCGGTGTCGCGGTGCCGCACCTCGTCGAGGAACTGCACGACCAGCTCATGCCGGGGTCCGAGCGTGCTCGACGCGTCCACAGGTGCTCCGTTCCTCTACTTGGGGTTGTGGTTGAACGTGATCTCGACGTCGTCCGCGAGCCGGAGCGCCGTGGTCGTCGATGACGGTCCCGTTGTCGACGAACGGCTGCAGCTCCGCGGGGATGACGTCCGGGTCGATCAGCCGGCCGCGGTGGGTCAGGCCCGACGACGACGGGACGTCGGGGTGGCCGCCGATGCCGGGGGCGTCGACGTGCGGCACGGTCGCGCCCGGGCCGCGCACCGGCGGGGTGACGTCCGGGTCCCACCCGTCCGCGTCGCCCCTGAACCAGTCGCCGTTCTCGGGGTTGTAGCCGACGACGAGCATGCCCCGCCCTGGACGAGCCCCTTGCCCCACTCGTAGCCGCGCCGACGCCTCGGGCCACTTCACCGTGCCGGCGAACGCTCGCCAGTCGGTGCCGTGATGCCGGACCTCGTCCAGGAACTGCTCCACGAGCTCACCACGGGGCCGGACGTGCTCGTCTGTCGTGGGCGCGCGCGGCGCTCAGGAGCCAGGTCACGGTGCAAGCGTGGCGAGAGCCGACTGGAAGCCTTCGTCGGCGAACGGCCGCAGCAGCGCCTCGAGATGCTCAGGGGCGAGCTCGTCCTGGACCGCGATGGCCTTCGCGCCGGCTGAGATGGCGACCTTGACCGTGCCGAGCGCGAACGGGTCGTCGAAGTCCCCGCGGGTCAGGCCGAGCGACCCGTACGCCTGGAGGGCGGCAGCGTCCACGGCCGAGAGGAGCGCCGCGGGCCAGTGCACTTGCGTCAGGGCCTTGACGGCCGGGCGCTGCTGCGGGGAGTCCGCCCTCGCCGCGACCTCTGCCCACCCGTCCGAGCGCTCGCGCACCTCGTCGAGGAACTTCTCGACGAGGTCGCCGTGGGTGCCGAACTTGCGCGTCATCCGCAGCGCCTCCTCAGGTCCGGACCGGGACGGTGTCCGTCAACGTGATGTCGAGGTTCAGCCGGACGTCGTCCCAGAGCGCCGGATCGATGCCCGACGCGCGCAGGGCGTCGCGCACCGCGAGGCGCAGGTCGTCGGCACGGGTCCTCCACTGCGACCCGATCGACCGGTTGACGCCGCGGTCGCCCATGCCGGTGAACTGGTCGGGGTCGCCACCGGCCCGCTGGTCGGGTCCGTGCAGAGGGTCCTGGTGCGCCAGCTGCTGCTCGGCGAGCTCGATGGCCCGAGGGCGGCTCACGCCCTGCTCGGCAAGGATCCGATCCGCGAGCAGCCTGATCTGCTCGGTCCGATACGGGCCTTGGTTGTCGAGGCGGCCGACGAAGTTGTCGAACCGCTCTGTCCAGTTCTCGAGCGACATCTGGTTGAGCGCCCGCTCCTGGAGGTCGAGCTGGCGGTGGAACTCGACGATGTCGTGGTTGGCGTTGCGCCGTGTGAAGTCGACGTCGATGGGCTCGGCGAGCCGCAGGACGCCGTGGTCGTTGATGAGGGTCCCGTTGTCCACGAAGGGTCGGAGCGCCTCGGGCACGACGTTCGGGTCGATCAGCCGACCGCTGTGGGTCAGGCCCGACGACGACGGGACGTCGGGGTCGACCGTGCCGACGTTGCCGTGCTCGCCGCGGGGCGTGCCGTCGTAGTGGGGGTGCGACGGGTCGTACTGCGGGTCGTTCCAGTGCTCGGCGGGGACCTGGGAGACGTCCGGTCGGCCGTCGGGGAGATGGCCGCCGGTCCACTCGGGGGCGTGGCCGCCAGTCGTCGGCTGGTGCGGCGCGGTCGTCCCGTCGGTCCCCGTCCCGGTGCCCGTGTGCGGGTCGTGGACCGGCGGGGTGCCGGGGCCGCCGCCCGTCGAGGGCGTGTCGACGTGCGGCACGGTCGACCCGGGGTGGCCGCCGACGCCGGGGGCGTCGACGTGCGGCACGGTCGCGCCCGGCGCGTGCGGGTGCGGGGTGACGTCGGGGACGCCGACCCCGCGTGGCCCGAACGCCGCGTCGCTCAGCGGGGTGTGCGGGCGCACGGGGTTCGGGGCTGCGTGCCCCGCGTCGGTCATGGCCGCGAACAGTCCGCCGGCGTTGAGCCGCAGGCCGCCTCCGGCACCCGCGACGGCGAGCTGGTTGCCGCGCATCCCGGCGAGCATCTCGTCGAGGTTGAAGCCCTTGATCGCGACCTTGAGCCCGACGACGACCTTGACGCCGCCCTTGACGACCCACGAGCCGCCCTGCACGGCGAACTCGGCGATGCCGCCGGTGATCTTGGCGAGCTTCGCGGCGATGCTCGTCGCCTTGAGGCCCGCGGACACCTCGCCGGCGCCGGGGATGAACAGCGTGCCGATGTTGAGGACGGTGCCGGTGCCGGTGGCGAGGCCGTCCTCCTTCCACTGGTGCCAGCCGTCCTTCGCGTTCGGGTCCCAGCCGACCAGGCTGCCGCCAGCGTTGCGCAGCACGACGGCCCGGTCGTACATGAAGTCGGAGAACCCGTTGTCGTTGTGGCCCGTGGCGGCCATGCCGGCGGCGACCCAGCCGACCGGCGAGGCCATGAGCACGAGCGACCCGACGAGGTCGCCGAGACCGCCCCACGACTGCCCGTACGCGTCGCCGCTGAACCAGTCGCCGGTCTCGGGGTTGTAGCCGACGACGAGCATGCCGACGCCCTGGACGAGCCCCTTGCCCCACTCGTAGGCGCCGTGGCCCACGGACTCGCGGCAGTTACGGTCCTCGACGACCGGGTTGCCCCACGGCATCGGTGCCTCGGGGTTGGTGAACGCCTCGGCGGGGATGGCCTCGACCGGCGCGACGCACATGTTCGTGACGAGCCCGTTGACCGCGTTCGCGCAGGTCGCCGACGCCGTCGAGATGTCCGCGAGGATGCGGCCGTACTCCTCGAGCAGGTCGGTGTTCTTCTGGACGGTGTCGCCGTCCTCGTTCCACGGCACCTTGACGCGGCGCTCGTCGACGCCCGGCACCCAGTCGAACGCCCACTTCACGTGGTCGCCGAAGCCGGCATCCGCGGAGTCGGACGCGTCGACCCACACGCCGTCGATCACGGACGCCCGGAACTCGCGCGCGCGCCGCTCGAGGTCCGCGAGGCGCGGCTTGATCCCGGCCAGCGCGGACGCGTACGTGTCGAGGTGCTTCGCGACGTCGGAGAAGTGCTGCTTGAGCTCGGCCGCCGACGTGACCGCCGGGGACATGACAGCGAAGACCTTCTCCTGCTCGGGCGCCCGGTAGCAGCCCGAGAGCCGGTCCCACGTCGTCTTCACGGTGCCGGTCTTGTCGGAGACGGCTGTGCCCATGGTCCGCAGGCCCGTCGCGGAGTCGTTGACGCGCGACGGGTCGAGGTCCGCGGACTTCGCCGGGAACAGCGCCGGGTTGATGAGGCCGCCGTCGGCGACGCACTGCTCGGTCATGGGCCCCCCTAGCCCTTGTAGCCGTGCTCGACGAAGTACGTGAAGTCCCCGGTCTCGGCGGCCTTGAGGAGCTGCGTCTGGTAGGAGCCCGCCATCTCCTCCTGGCCGTTGTTGTACGCGATGACCGCGTTCGCGACGCCCAGCGTGCCGGCGCTGATCCGGTTGCCGATGTTCTGGAGGTTGCGCGACTGGTCGCTGAGCACGGCGTTGACCGCCGTCGCGACGTCGCCGGTCAGCGCGCCGCCCCACGTGAGCCCGTCGAGCACGTGCTGGAACTTCGCCTCCGTGAGCTCCTTGCCGAGCTCGTCGGCGGTGGCCTGCACGTCGGTGAGGACCGACTGCACGTCGGCCGGCTGGATGCTCCACCGTGTCATCGCTACCTCCTCAGACCCGATCCTTGACGACGCCGCCCACAGCAGCCGCGACGGCCTCGGCCAGCGCGCGTCCGGGGGCGGTGTCGCCGAACGGGATGGTGATGTCGGTCCACAGGGCGAACGTCGTGGGCGGGTCGACCACCGCGGCCGCGGCCTGCGTCGGGTCGAGCACCGGACGGGACGGGTAGACCTGCAGGACGGCGCGGCCGTCCACGTCGACGATCTGGCGGATCAGGCCGTCGTGGTAGTCGAGGAACGACCCGTCGGGGTGGGTCTCGGCGGCGGCGCGCACGATCGTGTCCGCGGTCGGCGCCACGTCGCTGAGCAGCACGAGCTCGGTCGGCATCAGACCTCCTGCCCGAGCCCGGCGGCCGCGGCGATCCGCTCCGCGCCGACGTCGTACGCGAACGCCAGCAGCTGCGCCCACAGGCCCACGTCGGGGTCGCTGAACCGCACGACGACCGCGGGGGAGCGACTCGACCCGAGGATGCTCACGTCGTACCGCTCGACGAGGTCCGTCAGGTCCAGCTCCAGGTCGTACACGGCCCGCGGCCCGATGAGCACGGCGAGCGGCGCCTCGGGGTACTTGGCCGTCGTGGTCTGTGACGGTCCGGCGTCGAAGTGCGCGAGCGAGACGAACCCGATGGTCGGCCGGAACCGCTCGGCGACCGCGGCGAGCGCGTCCGAGGCGCGCTCCACGGGCTCGTCGAGGTGCCGCGGGTACGTGCCGAGCACCACGCCACCCTTCGCCTGCTCCAGCACACCGTGCCGGGTGCGGGCGGCCGAGACGTCGACGAACGACCCGTCGGGCGCCCACGCGTGCAGCGCGGCGGTGACGGGCATCCCGGCGCGGGCGGCCGCGGTCACGGCGGGCACGCTCCACGGTTCCAGCAGCGGCTCGTGCGGTCCCCACAGCGCGAGGTCGCCGCCGCCGAGGGCGGAGACGGTCGCCTGCGCGAGGTCGCCGACGGTCGTCGACTCGCCCGCACGCGAGTGCGCGTACACGTCGAACATGAGCACGCCGACGCCGTCGGGGGTGACCTGGTCGTAGCCGGGGAGCCGGTCGCGGTCGGTGCCCGAGCGGCGCCAGAGGTCCTCGAACGCGTCGATCCGGTAGCCCGACAGCCCGTCGAACACGCCGCGGTCGGTGCGCACGGCCCAGTGGCCGCCCGCCCGTCGCAGCGCGAGCGACACCGCGGGGCTGAGCGACGCACCGTCGAGCGTCACGAGCACCGGGCGGAGCTGGTCGGTGACGGCGACGTCGAGGAACGTCGCGAGGGGTGCGGTCAGCAGCACGTGCCGCGTCTGCGCAGCCCAGGCGATGTACTCCTCGGTCCACTCGTCCGCCACCGGGTGGACGACGTGCATGCTCAGCCCGGGATGTACGAGGCGGCGCGCTGCAGGCTGCGGCGGGCGATCTCGTCGTTGTCCGCGAGCGAGTTGCGGATCGCGGTGATGATGCCGCGCACCTCGGTGCCGGCCGCGTTCCACTGCGCCTCGACGCCCGCGTACTGGTCGGACACCCCGTCCGCCTGGTAGACCGCCAGGGCGGCCTTGACGTCCTGGTCACGACGCGCCAGCGCCGCCTCCAGCGCGGCCGCGGCCCGCTCGAAGTTGGCCTGCGCGGACTGCGAGGACGCGATGTCGAAGTCGTTGCGGTCGATCTGGTTGCTCGTCATCTGTGCCAGCCCCCTCAGCGCGGCGCGAACTTGGTGGTGTCGGCGCCCGCGAAGTCCGCGGCACCCTCGGCAGCGCTGTGCGCGTCGGCGCCCTCGTCGGCGGCCGTGACGAACGCCAGGTTCTGCCCCGCGATCGACTCGGTGATCCCGACCAGCGCGTTGCTCAACGTCGCCGCGACCTCGTCGGTGCGGGACTTGAACGAGTTGAACGCCGCCTTCGCGGTCCCGTTGAACGTGCCCTCCAGCGGCTCGGCGGCCTCGACCAGGTTGCGCACGAGCTGGGCCAGGTCGTCGGACTCCGCCGACGTCTTGCGGCCGAGCACCTGCAGCGCGTCGGCCTCCATCGCGAACTTCATCGGTCCCCCTCGTCGTCCACCGGGGCCCGAGGCTAACCGGACAAAGCACCTGCTCGTGGGCCTCAGTCGGCCACCTGTGGACAACTCCGCCGAGGTCCACCGGAACGGGGGACCCACGGAAGGGTGAGTGGGACGGGAAAAGACGGGGGTACCAGCCCCACCCGGCTCGCTGGCACGCTGGGGCGTCATGGGCATGACCCGGGCGGCGTACTGGGACGGCGAGGCGGCGAGCTACGACCGCTCGACGGCGTTCTTCGAGAAGCGCCTGTTCGCCGAGGCCCGCGCCTGGATCGCCGACCGCGTCGAGGGCAACACGCTCGAGGTCGGCTCGGGCACGGGCGCGAACCTCCCGTACTACGCGAGCCGCGCGACGGACGTGACGCTCGCGGACGTCAGCGGCGAGATGCTCGCAGCCGCGTCCGCACGCGCACGGGACCTGGGCGTGACACCACGGACGCTGCACGGCGACGGCGCGCACCTGGACCTGCCCGACGACGCGTTCGACACCATGATCTGCACGTTCATCATGTGCTGCGTGGAGGACGAGCGGGCCGTCCTGCGGGAGCTCGCGCGCGTGCTCAAGCCGGGCGGGCGGCTGCTGATGGCCGACCACGTCGAGTCGTCGACCCGCCTGGGCCGTAGCGTCCAGTGGGTGCTCGACGTGTTCACGCCGAAGAAGGCCGCCGAGCACCACCGACGTCGGCCGATCCTGCTGCTGCCGGAGGCCGGTCTGCGGGTCACGGAGACGACGGCGTCGCGCTGGCGGCTCGTCGAACGCGTCGCGGCGACGAAGCCCGAGACGCCGGGGACCGCCGCCACGGACCCCGCCGCCTAGCCCGGTTGCCGCCCCACCGCGAAGATCCGCGAGAACTCCAGCACCACGCCCCACGCCTGCCGCGGGTAGGCCCGGTCGAGCTCGGCGGTGTAGTCGGCGAGGAACTCCGCCCGCTCGGCGTCGTCGGTCAGCACGTCGAGCACGGGCCGCAGCCCGGTCCCGGTGACCCACTCGAGGACGGGCGACCGCTGCGCGCCCGCCGGGTCGAGCACGTGCAGGTAGGCGGTCCGCCAGACGTCGGCGTCGAGCCCGAGCCGTGCCAGGTCGCCGAGGTAGTCGGCCGGTGCGGCGACGGCGATCGCCCGCTGCAGGACGGGCAGCAGGTCGGCGGCGCGTGCGTGCCGGGCGGCGACCTCGCGCATGAGCCGGTGGGAGGGGGCGTCGAAGTTGTCAGGCACCTGCATCGCGAACCACCCACCGGGCGCCAGCGCGGACACCCACCGGGCGAACAGGTCACGGTGACCGGGCACCCACTGCAGCGCCGCGTTGGTGACGAGCACGTCGATCGGCGCGCCCAGGTCGGCGGGCGACCACTCCTCCGCCCGCGCCTCGACCCACTCCACCCGTCCCTCGGTGTCGAGCGATCGCGCCGCGGCGAGCATCTGCGGCGACGAGTCGATCCCCACGATGCGCGCGTCGGGCCAGCGCTCCGCGAGGCCGAGCGTCAGGGGGCCGTCACCGCAGCCGAGGTCGACGACGAGCGCGGGCGCATCGGCGGAGACGCGGGTGAGCAGATCGGCGAACGGGCGGCCACGGTGCGTCCCGAACAGCGCGTACTGGTGCGGGTCCCACATGACGACCTCCTCGGCGAAGTATCTCGACGTCAAGATACTTGCCGGACGACCGTCGCGCGAGCATCAGGACGGCGGTCGCACCGCGGCGTCCGTCCGAGCGGGAGCGACCCGGCTGCGCCGGAACGGCGCGAGCACCCCGCGGGCGATCTCAGCGGCGCCCCAGTCGGGCACGAACTGGGCGACGACCGCGAGGTTCTGGCGCAGGTACAGCAGCGGCATCCGGTCGCGCCACCCGTCGTCCAGGCCCATGACCTCGGCGTACACGTCGAAGAACCGGTCCGACTCTGGCGGGCGCGGCTCGGACCACAGCATCGCGACGTCGACCTCGCCCCACGTGCGCGACACGGCCGGGTCGACGAGCGCGGGCGTGCCGTCGGCGGTCGCGATGACGTTCGACGACCAGAGGTCGCCGTGCGTCAGGCACGACGGACGCTCCGGGAGCAGCTCGGGCAGCAGGTCGCAGAGCCGTTCGAGCGCCTTCCGGTCCGACTCGTCGAACGCGGCCTGCACCCGGGGCTCGGGCAGCCAGCGCAGCAGCCGGCGACGCGCGAAGAACTCGAACCCGTCGTCCTCCCACGTGTTGTCCTGCGGCTCCAGACCGAGCCACGTGGTGCGGTGCCACCCGAACCGGCCGCCCTGGGTCGACGTGTGCAGGTGCGCGACGTCGTGCGCGAGCCGCTCCCAGAACTCGGGGGTGTCGGTGCGGGGCTGCAACGCCTCGAGGACGAGCAGGTCCGGCGTGACGAGGTGGACGTCGGGCGTCCGGACGCCGCCGAGCTCACGCAGCGCGCGCAGGCCGTCCGCCTCGGCGTCGAAGATGTCGGCGTCGCACGGCTGTGGGGGCGTCTTGACGAACAGGGGCGCGGCAGCCGGGCGGTGCGCCAGGCCGGCGGCGTGGACGACGCCGCCGTGGACCTCCTCGACCCGTGTGACGTCGGTCAGGCCGGCGTCGTGCAGCCGGCGGAGCAGCAGGTCAGGCGTCGACATGCGGGCCACCGTAGCGACGGACCCGGCGGGCGCCGAAGGAAATCGACGGATCAGCTGCGGGCAGGGGCCGTGGCGCTGCCGCGCAGGATCGACGTCATCTTCTTGCCGCGCGCGACCTCGTCGACGAGCTTGTCCATGTACCTGATCTTCTGCATGAGCGGGTCGTCGATCTCCTCGACGCGCATGCCACAGATGACGCCGGTGATGAGCGACGCGTTCGGGTTGAGCTCAGGAGCCCGCTCGAAGAACGTCTCCAGGTCGATCTCGTCGGCGATCGCCGCCGCCAGGCCCGCGTCGTCATAGCCGGTGAGCCACCTGATGACCTCGTCGACCTCGTCGCGGCTGTGGCCCTTGCGCTCGACCTTCGTGACGTACAGCGGGTAGATGCTCGCGAAGCTCATGCCGAAGATGCGGTGCCCGGCCATCTCGTCCTCCTCGTCGTGCCGTCCGTCCCAGTGTCCCCCGGCCGTGCCCGGAGAGGGCTTCCCCTGGGAGCCCGCTGTGTGCTGGTGTGGGGACCGGCCGGCAGGGGGCCGGCCCCGACGCGACCCCACGGGGCGCGTCGCTGCGTGAGGAGGCCCGCCCATGGCGGTACGTCGCACCCTGATCGCACTCGTCTCGTCCCTCGCCGTCGCAGGCGCGCTCGCGTCACCCGCGGACGCGCACGGCCCAGGCCACGGCCACAGCACCCCGGAAGAGAGGTTCGCCCAGCAGGTCAGCACCAAGAACGTCCTCGGCCACCTGGCCGCGCTGCAGAAGATCGCCGACCGCAACGGCGGCAACCGCGCCGCTCTGACGGAGGGCTACGAGCAGAGCGCGCAGTACGTCGAGAAGACCCTGCGCCGGGCCGGATACACGACCGTGCGCGACCCGTTCTCGTACGACCGCGAGGTCGTCGACACGAACACCCTGACCGAGAACTCGCCCGGCAGCGCCGCCTACGAGGTCGACCTCATGGAGTTCTCGCCGAACGCCCCCGCCGGCGGGGTCACCGCCGACCTCGCCGCCCCGACCGACCCGATCGGCTGCGTGGCCGACGACTGGGCCGGCGTGGACGCGGCAGGCAAGATCGCCCTGATCAGCCGCGGGACCTGCACGTTCGCCACGAAGGCCACGCTCGCGGAGGCCGCCGGGGCCGTCGGTGTCGTCGTCTACAACAACGTGGCCGACGCCCAGGTGCTCGGCACGCTCGGCGCCCCGGACCTCGTCACGATCCCCGTCTCGGGCCTGCGGCAGGCCGACGGGCAGGCGCTCGCGGCCGCGCTCGCCGCCGGTGCCGTCAACGTGACGCTCGACGTGAGCAGCCACACGGAGACCGTCTCGTCGTTCAACGTCATCGCGGAGACCAGGCAGGGCCGGGACGACAACGTCGTCATGCTCGGTGCGCACCTCGACAGCGTCGAGGAGGGACCGGGCATCAACGACAACGGCACCGGGTCAGCGACGATCCTCGAGGTCGCCGTCCAGCTCGCGAAGTCGCACGCCAGGCACCACAACACCGTGCGCTTCGCCTGGTGGGGGCCGAGGAGGCCGGTCTGGAGGGGTCGACCGAGTACGTCGAGGACCTCGCCGCGCAGCCCGGTGAGCTCGACCGCATCGCGACGTACCTCAACTACGACATGGTCGGCTCGCCGAACTACATCATCGGCGTGTACGACGCGGACCAGTCGACGTACGAGGCGCCCGTCGACGTGCCTCCGGGCTCCGCCGAGACCGAGGACGTGCTGACGGAGTGGTTCGACAGCCAGGGTCAGCCGTGGGTCGACACCGAGTTCTCCGGACGGTCCGACTACCAGGCGTTCATCCTCAACGGCGTCCCCGCCTCCGGGCTGTTCACGGGCGCGGACGACATCAAGACCGACGCGGAGGTCGCGCTGTTCGGCGGCACCGCCGGCATCACGCACGACCCGAACTACCACTCGCCCGGCGACACGTACTCGAACGTCAACCCGACGGCCCTCGGCATCATGACGAAGGCGATCGCGGCGTCGACCTACAGCCTCGCGTGGGACACGTCGGCCATCAACGGCGTCTCCGGGCCCGGTACGGGTCACCCGGGCCACGGTCACGGCCACTGGCACGGAAAGCACGTCAAGCCCGAGGACCGCAGCGGGTGGGAGCGGGCCTCCTGACGTGAGCCGGTCGGTCGTGCTCCCGGCAGGTCACTGCCAGACGGTGGCCTGGACGTCCTGCTCGACGGCGGGACGCGGGGGCACGACCGACGGCCCCGCCGCGGCGTTGGCGGCCGCGAGGTCGCGCACGTTCTTCTGGACGGCGACCGCGGCGAACAACGACATCGCGAACGCCAGGCCGTAGAACCCCTTCTCCGACAGGGTCATGCCGGAGTTCACGAGCCCGACCGTGACCATCACGAGCGACGTGAGGACCATCGCCCACGACAGGCCGAGGAAGATCCCGGTCACCGGGATGCCCTCGGCGCGGTCGCGGACCGACTTCTGCAGCGCGATCGCCGAGAACAGGCCGAGCAGGAGCGTCGCGAGGTAGAAGCCCTTCTCCGAGTCCGTCATGCCCGCGTTCCAGAGGCCGATGCCGAACGCGCTCACCGCGATGACGAGGGCGACCCACGAGGCGCCGATGAACGCGGCGGTCGGACGGGCCGGGACGGGCTGCTGCGACACGGGGGTCTCCCAGGGGGCTGGCATGCGGTCGGACGAGACGTGACCCCCGATCGTGGCGGCGGCGCCCCTGTTGCGGCAAGCACTTCGCCGGAGTGGTCCCTGGTCGGCCTAGCGTTCCGCGGCACCCTCGCCCGTGACCCATGCCGGCACCGGCGGCACGGGCCTGCCCTCGGCGAGCGCGGCGAACCGGCCGAGCAGGATGCCCCACTCGCTGAACCGGGCCCGGTCGGCGACGTTGGCCGTCGTCCACCCGCCGTGCGCGAACCGCACCGTGCAGCCGCCGTCCGGCCGGCCGCTGAACCGCACGTCGAGCTCGCTCGGGTGCTCGACGTCCTGCGCGAGCGTGAACGTCTGCGCGTACCGGACCGGCGGCTCCCAGGTGGTGACCGTGCCCCAGCGATACGTGGTCCCGTCCGCGAGCGTCATCGTCACGGGCGCGCCGGCCGCGCCGCCGGCGTCCATGCTCACGAGCCCGCCCGGCGAGTAGGCGTCGTGCCACCACTCGCCGATCCGCCGCGTGAACGCGTCGAACGCCACGTCGGGGCCGACGGCCAGCTCCTCGACGACCTCGATGGGTGCGGCGGCCTGCGTGGGGCGCGGCTCGACGGCCGCCGGCAGCGGCTGGTGGAACACGACCCGGTTGTGGAACGGGTCGACGACGACCATGACGCGTCCCCACTCCTCGGCGCTCACGCCTGGCCGCGCGTAGTCGTAGGGCCGCGCACGCAGCTCGGCGTGCAGCGCGTCGACGTCGACCACCGGGATCAGCGCGGCACCGCCCGGGCTCGCGTCGCCGTGGTGCTCGCTGAGGTGCAGCACCGCGGACCCGCGGCTGACCTGCGCGTACAGCGGCGAGTGGTCGGCGTGGCCGCCGTGCTCCCAGTCGAGCCGGAAGCCGAGGAACTCGACGTAGAACTCGACCGCCTTCGCGCGGTCGAAGATCCGCAGGATCGGCACGGCGGGCCCCTCGGCGGGCCGCGCACCCCCGCCCTGCTGCCGGGCGGCCAGGGTGTTCCAGTCCCGGGCTCCCCACTGGTGGGCGACGAGCTCGAGCGCCTCGCTGTGCCGGATCGTGACGCCGCGGGCGGCCAGGTCGTCGCGCAGGCGACGTGCCATCTGCTTGGGCGTGACGGTGCCGTCGGTGATGCCGGTCATGACGCTGCCTCTCACGGCGGACCTTCCGCTCGCGCGGATCAGGGGCCTGCGTTGCCTGACGGGTCCGCCCCGCGGTGAGGGCGCATCACGGACAGGTCGGCGGTGCGTGGGCATTCACCGTCCCGGGGATCCCCGGGTGCAGGCGGCCGGCTGCCCTGGCCACCGCCAGGCTAGACCTGCCACGGGTGCGGCCGTCTACCGGGAGGCGCACACGATGCACAGCGCTGCGGACGGGCGGGCCGCGAGCCGCTCCTCCCCGACGGGTCCACCGCACCGCACGCACACCCCGTACGTCCCGTCGTCGAGGCGGGCGACGGCGGCAGCGTTCTCCGTCAGGCGCTCGCGCAGGGAGACGACGAGCCCGTGCGTGTGCGACCACTGCTGGGACAGCGTCGACCCCTCCGGATCGTGCTCGTCGTCCGCGTCGGCGTCGGAGCGGGCGCCGCGCACGTCGTCCTCGGCACGCTCGGCGTCCGCGAGCCGGGCCTCCAGGTCCGCGCGCTCGGCGTCGAGCCGCGTGCGTGCGTCGTCGTCCGTGGTCACGGGCCGACGCTACGGCGAAGGTCCGACACGCTCACCCGGTCAGGCCGAGCGGCCCGGCGCTCGTCGCCCCCGGGTCGCGGCGTCAGCGGCGGCGGCGCGTGCCGAACAGCGAGCGTGTGATCTCGCGCCCGACCTCGGTCCCCGCCGAGCGCAGCACGGAGGTGAGGATCCCGGTGGCCGCCGTCGTCGCACGGCGCCGCGCGGCCTCCTCCTCCTTGGCCCGGCGCGCGTCCTCGGTCGCCCGCGCCTTCGCCTCGGCCGCGTCCTGCTTCGCGCGCGCGGCGGCCTCGGCGGCCACCTGCTTCTCGATGTCGGCGGCGACCTGCTCGTCGTGCGCGGCCTGTGCCGCCTGGGCGGCGCGCTGTTGCAGCAGCTCGTAGGCGGACGCCCGGTCGACCGCGGTCCCGTACTTCGCGGCGAACGGCGACGACGCGACGGCGGCTTCCAGCGTGGCGGTCGGGGTGGGTTCCATCGACGACTCGGGGGCGCGCAGCCGCGTCCACGCGACGGGCGTCGGTGCGCCCTTCTCCGAGAGCACGGTGACGATCGCCTCGCCCGTGCCGAGCGTCGTGAGCACCTCCTCGAGGTCGTAGTCCGACGTCGGGAACGTGCGGGCGGCCGCGCGCAGGGCCTTCGCGTCGTCGGGAGTGAAGGCCCGCAGGGCGTGCTGGACGCGGTTGCCGAGCTGGCCGAGCACGTCGGCGGGCACGTCCTTCGGGCTCTGCGTGACGAAGAAGACTCCGACGCCCTTCGACCGGATGAGCCGCACCGTCTGCGTGACCTGCGACAGGAAGTCGTCGGACGCGTCGTGGAACAGCAGGTGGGCCTCGTCGAAGAAGAACACGAGCTTCGGCTTCTCGGGGTCGCCGACCTCGGGCAGCACCTGGAACAGCTCCGCGAGCAGCCACATGAGGAACGTCGAGAACAACGCGGGCCGGTCCTGCACGCCCGGCAGCTCCAGGGCCGTGACGACCCCGCGCCCGTCCGGCGCGACCCGCAGCAGGTCCGCCACGTCGAACGCAGGCTCGCCGAAGAACGCGTCCGCACCCTGGCTCTGCAACGACACGATCTCCCGCAGGATGACGCCCGCCGTCGCCGCCGACAGCCCGCCGATGCCCTTGAGCTGCTCCTCGCCCTCGTCGCCCACCAGGAACGCGATCGTCGACTGCAGGTCCTTGAGGTCGAGCAGGGCCAGCCCCTGGGTGTCGGCCCAGTGCATGATGAGGCCGAGGCTCGACTCCTGGGTCGCGTTGAGGCCGAGCACCTTCGCGAGCAGCAGCGGTCCGAAGTCCGTGACCGTCGTGCGGACCGGGTTGCCCGTGCCCATGCCGCCGAGCGTGAGCAGCTCGACGGGGTACGCCGTCGGGGTCCAGTCCTGGCCGAGCGCCTGCGCGCGAGCGGTCAGCTTGTCGCTCGGCGTGCCCGGCGACGCGAGGCCGGACAGGTCGCCCTTGATGTCCGCGACGAACACCGGGACACCCGCCGCCGACAGGGCCTCCGTCATGCCCTGGAGCGTCTTCGTCTTTCCCGTGCCCGTCGCGCCCGCGACCAGGCCGTGGCGGTTGAGCATCGCCATCGGGAGGCCGACCTGGGCCGCCGGGACCGGGGTGCCGTCCTCGATGAGGGCACCGAGCGGGAGGGTCGCGCCGGCGAAGGTGTAGCCCTCGGCGACCTGGGTGGCGTGCGGGGAGAGGGCGACGGGCGGAGCGGGCTGCTCGACGGGTGCGGCCTGCTCGACGGACGGGGCGGGCTGCTCGACGGGTGCGGCCTGCTCGACGGACGGGGCGGGCTGTTCGACGAGGGGTGGGGCACCCGTGGCCGCGGCCGCCTCGGCGGCGGCGAGCGCGGCTGCGGCGGCGTCGGCCCTCGCCTGGGCTGCCTCGGCGGCGGCCTGGGCGGCGGCGGCGCGGAGGGCGGCGAGGTCGGCGGACGACGGCGGGACGGCACTGTCCGACATGCCGAAATCGTAGGGCCCGCTCCCCCCGGACGCCTCGGCGGAGAGGGCCGGTGTGACGAGCGGGCGGCCCTCGCACCTCGTCGTGGGCCGGTGTCGCAAGTCGTAAACCTTTAGCGGTCCATCGCGCACCGGCGTTCCGCCCCACCTCCACTGACCCCCGCCCTAGCGTCGCGAGTCGAAGCGCTTCACCCCTCCCGATTGGAGCCCCCGATGAGAGCACGCAGGGCAGCGCTGGTCGCCCTCCTCGTCACGACGACAGGTGCCGTCGCCCTCCCCCAGGCCCATGCCGCCGACACCCCGGTCCAGGTCGACGTGGACGTCCGCGCGGGACTCGCGACCGTCGGCGACGCCGCCGTCGGCGTCAACCACGCCGTCTGGGACTCCGAGCTCGGCACGGACGCCGTCGCCGACCTCCTCAAGGGCGCCGGCACGCAGGTGATGCGGTACCCCGGCGGGTCGTACTCCGACATCTACCACTGGAAGGACAACACGGCCCCGGGCGGGTACGTCGCCCCGAACACCGACTTCGACCACTTCATGGCCGGCGTGCAGCGTGCCGGCGGACAGGCGATGGTCATCGCGAACTACGGCACGGGCACGCCGCAGGAGGCGGCGGACTGGGTGCGGTACGCCAACGTCGAGAAGAAGTACGGCGTGACGTACTGGGAGATCGGCAACGAGATCTACGGCAACGGGCACTACGGGGCGAGCTGGGAGGCCGACGACCACCCGGCGAAGACCCCGGCCGAGTACGCGACGAACCTCGTGGAGTTCTCGCGCGCGATGAAGGCCGTCGACCCGACGATCAAGATCGGTGCCGTCCTGACGACGCCCGGCAACTGGCCGGACGGGATCGTCGCGGCCGGTGACGCGGGGACGTGGAACCAGGTGGTGCTGTCCATCGCGGCGGCGGACATCGACTTCGCGATCCTGCACTGGTACCCGGGCGGCTCGTCTGGCCCGGAGGCGCTCGGCAAGGTCGCGCAGGCGTCGGACATCACGGCGATGACGCGCCGGCTCCTCGACCGGTACTCGCCGGACCGGCGGATCGGCATCGCGGTCACCGAGATCAACACCGGCTACGGGCAGAACACGCAGCCGGGCGCGCTGTTCGCGGCCGACGTCTACGGCTCGCTGCTGGAGAACGGCGTGCTCTCGGTGGACTGGTGGGACGTGCACAACGGCGTCGGCACCGTCTCGACGGTCGCCGGGCAGACCGACTACAACGACTTCGGCCTCCTCTCGAGCGGCACGTGCACGGCGGACGGCACCGTCTGCGAGCCGGCGAAGAACACCCCGTTCGGCCCGTACTACGGGCTCTCGCTCGTCTCGAAGCTGGCTCGGCCGGGTGCGCAGTTCGTCCGCGCCGCCAGCTCGGACCCGCTCGTCAAGGTGCACGCCGCGCGCCAGCCGAACGGCGACCTCGCCGTCCTGCTGACCAACGAGGACCCCGACGCCGCCCGCACCGTCGCGCTGAGCTACGCCGGCTACTCCCCGGCCGCCACCGCGAAGGTCTACAGCCACGGCAACGGCGACACGGCGATCGCGACGTCGTCAGGCAGCGGCACCAGCCGCACCCTGCCGCCGTACTCGCTCACCGTCCTGGTGCTGCACCCGACGTCGACGGCCGCCGCTCCGGCCGCACCCGGCCAGCCGGTCGCGTCGGCCGTCACCGCCCGCGACGCCACCATCTCGTGGCCCGCGGCGACCGGCGGCACGAAGTACGAGGTCCACCGGCAGGTCGGCGCGCGCAGCGAGCAGTGGGGCGAGACCACCGGCACGTCGTTCACGGTGCACAACCTCACCGCCGCGACCACGTACACCGTCAACGTGATCACGCGCGACGGCGCAGGCCGCGTCTCGTGGGCGTCAACGCCGCTCACGTTCACGACCGGCACGCCCGACCCGGCCGCCTGCGCGGTGACGTTCACCGACGCCAACGACTGGGGCAACGGCTACGTCGGCAGCATCGACATCACCAACACCGGCAAGGAGCCCGTCGCCACCTGGACGCTCCGGTTCACCTGGCCGACCGGCTGGCAGCAGCTCAACAGCGGCTGGAACGGCGACTGGGCGCAGTCGGGCAGCACGGTGACGGTGAGCAACGCGACCGCCCCGCTCGCTCCGGGCGCCACGGTGAACGTCGGGTTCGTCGGCTCCTACCAGGGCCCGAACGTGCTCCCGGGCCTGTTCACCCTCAACGGCAAGACCTGCACGACCCGCTGACCGGGTGACCAGGGGGCGCGGCGGGTCCGCGCCCCCTGCTCCGCCCCTACCCTGCGGCAATGGGGCGCCGACGGAAGACCCTGGGCCCGCAGGACATCGACGACGTCGGGTACGCCGCCCTCGTGGGCGCACTGACGTTCCTCGGCGTCGTCGGCGCCGTCGTCCTGTGCATGACCGCCGGCTGAGGGCGGCCTCTTCGCGGTCGCGTCAGGACTGCGTGAGCCGGGCGGCGTGCTCCTCCTCGTCGGCCGTGACGTCGTCGCTCGCCGTGCTGACCAAGGTCCACCGGCTCGTCCGCCCGTCCGGGCCGTCGACGGCACCGCCCGCGAGCGCCCGGCCGATCCGGTCGCGCACCTCGGCCTCGTCGGCCGGCTCGGCCGCGAACAGGATCCGCAGGTGCGCGAGGCCGTCCACGTCCTCCACCGCGGTGTGGTGCGGGGCCAGCGGGCACGGCGGTTCGTGGTCCCACGACCCGCAGAGGTCGAGCGTGACCGCTGCACCCGGTCCGGCGAGGTCGGCGCCGGGCGCCAGCGCGACGACGGCGGTCTGCGCGTAGGCGGTGCGCACGTCAGGACCCGAGCCGTCGTTGCAGGTCGGCGTAGGAGACGACGCCGTCGAGGAAGGCGAGGGTGCCGGTGTCGAGCAGCTCGCGTCCGGCCCGCTCCAGCGTGCTCAGCGCGGCGCGCGCGAGGCTGCCACCCAGGCTGACGCGCCTCACGCCGAGCGAGAAGAGGGTCGGCGCGTCGATCGCGCTCGCCAGTCCCGCCACGATGTTGAGCGGGCCGGGGATCGCGTCGGCGAGCCGGCGGATCGTCTCCGCCTCGACCACGCCGGGCACGAACACGCAGTCGGCCCCCGCCTCGACATACCGGGTCGCGCGTTCGACGGTCTCGTCGAACGGGTCGCCCGAGGCGCCGACGAAGTACGTGTCGGTCCGGGCGTTGAGCACGAACGTCCCGGCCGGTGCCGCGGCACGCGCCGCCGCGACGCGGTCGACGGCCTCGTCGACGCCGAACAGCACGCCGCCGCGCACGTCCTCCAGGTTGCCGCCCACCACGCCGGCCTCCACGGCCCGGGCGACGGTGCGCGCGACGTCGTCCGGGGTGTCGCCGTAGCCCGACTCGAGGTCGGCGCTCACCGGGACGTCCACGGCGGACACGATGCGGGCGACGTGCTCGAGCATCGTCGTACCGTCGACCGCTCCCCCGTCGGGCACGCCGAGCGACCACGCGATGCCCGCGCTCGTCGTCGCGATCGCCGGGAACCCGAGGCCCTCGAGGATCCGGGCCGACCCACCGTCCCACGCGTTGGGCAGCACGAAGCCCGGGCCGGCGTGCAGGGCGAGGAGCGCAGCAGCCTTGTCGGTCATCGCTCGCTCGCGTCGACGGTGTGCGACGTCGTCATCGCCCCAGAGTCGTCAGACTCGGTCTGGTCCGTCAACGTCGGGCCGGCACGGGCGGCGCGTCCGCGTCGAGCCCGCCGTGTCGAGACGGGCGCGCGTTCCCCGTGTCCGGTCCGCTACGTTCCGCGCCATGCTCCTGCGCCGTCATCTCGTCGCCCCGCTCGCGGTCGCGCTCCTCACGGCGACGCTCGCCGCCTGCACCGGCTCCGCACCGGCTGACCCGACGACCGCTCCGACGACGTCGGCGTCCGCGCCGGCCGACGAGGCGACTCCATCCACGGCCGCCACCCCGGAGGCGTCGGCCACACCGACCGACGAGTCCTCTCCGGCCGCGCCGGCGGCCCTCAAGCAGCCCGCGAGCGCGGAGGGAGCCCAGGACGTCTCCCGCTACTTCATGGAGCTCTACCCGTACGTGCTGCGGACCGGCGACGTCGAGCCGTGGACGACCCTCAGCAGCCCCGACTGCACCACGTGCAGCGCCGTGACCGAAGGCGCCGCCGATCCGGACCCGACGTCGAAGCAGGCCGTCGACATCCGTTCCGTGACCGCGACCGAGGACTCGCCGGGAAGCTTCTCGGTGTCCATGGACATGTACGAGACCCCTCGCGTCGCACCGGACGTCGTGCACTTCGCCGTCACCTTGTCGCTCGTCCACGACGGCACGGCGTGGCACGTGACGGCGGTCCGCCCCACACGCCTGGAGTCCTGACAGGTCCGCTCGTCCCGGCGTGCGGTGGGTGGAGGTCTGGTCCCGGGCCTCAAGGTCGGCCGGCCGGGGCCCGATCTGTTCGTCATGCAGACGAAGGACCTCGCGGCCGCGTAGGCCGCGACCATCCGACATGGGCCGGCACCAGGCGGCTCCCACCCCGCACCGGCTGCCCCTCGCGCGGTGGGCTCGCGCGTCCCTGCGTCCCGTGGCCGGCGGCGTCGCGCTCGGTGCCGCGGTCATGGCGTTCGCGCAGATCGACCCCGACACGTCGTCGCCGGCGTTCGGGGTCTCGTCGACCGAGGCGGCCGACCTGGTCGGGCCGACCACGGTCTCCGCCCCCGCAGAGGCGACGTGGACCAGCACGGACGCGGACACGACCTGGCTGACCGACGCGATCGCGGCGGAGGCGGCGGAGCGCGCCCGAGTCGCTGCCGAGGCCGAGGACGCCCGCCTGGCCGCGGAGGCGGAGGCCGCCCGTCTCGCGCAGGTCGAGGCGGAGCACGCCGCCGCACGCCGGGCCGCGCGGAGCATGACCCGCGGCACGTCGGCCCCGGTGGCGAGCGTGCCCGTCGGCGAGGTCAAGCAGTACGCCGCGGGCCTGGTCGGCGCGGACCAGTGGGGCTGCCTCGACGCCCTCTGGCAGCGTGAGTCGGGGTGGGACCCGTCGGCGACCAACCGGTCGTCCGGTGCGTTCGGGATCCCGCAGTCCCTGCCGGGCGCGAAGATGGCCTCGGCCGGCGCCGACTGGCGCACCAACCCCCTCACGCAGGTGCGGTGGGGCGTGTCCTACATCGAGGGTCGCTACGGCAGCCCCTGTGCGGCGTGGCAGCACTCGCAGTCGACGGGCTGGTACTGAGCCCGGCAGCGGTGCGCGGTCGGCGGGCCGGAGGGTCTGCCCGCCCCTCCGGCCCGTCGGGTCCCGCGCTCCGGCGTCGTCAGGCCGCCTCGCACGACACGGTGGCCCCCGCGCCCGTGCCGGTCCCCTGGAAGCCGAAGCTCGTGGTCTGACCGGCCTGGAGCCTGCCGTTCCAGGCCGCGTTGGTGACGCTGACCGTGCCGCTGGAACCGCTGGCCACGCCGTTCCACGCGGTGGCGAGCGTCGCACCGCCGGGCAGGGTGAGCCGGACCTTCCACCCGTTCACGCCCGAGGTGGCGGTGACGGCGACGTTCGCGACGAAGCCGCCGGGCCACTGGTCCGACACGGCGTAGGAGGCCGTGCACGCGCCGCTGCCCGTCGGGCTGGGGGTCGGCGTCGGGGTGGGCGTCGGTGTCGGGGTCGGCGTGGGTGTCGGGGTCGGCGTGGGCGTCGGCGTCGGGTCGCCGAGCGTGAGGTTCTTCTGCTGGACCTTCCACCGCGTGCCGCACAGTCCGCAGCTCGGGCCGACGAACGCCCGACCCGCCTCGGTGTCCCCCTTCAGCTGCCACCTGAACCACAGCGAGGCCACCCGGCCGAACTCACCGCCGTTGGTGTCGGTGTACGTCCCTCCGTGCCCCACGTCGAGGTTGCCCATGAACGCCGGCAGCCCGGAGGGCAGCTTGCTCCAGTCGTCCATCGCGTTCGGATAGGCGATGTCGCCCGAGCCGCCGATCACGTACACGATCGGGTCGTTGAGCGCACGGAGCTGGTAGTCGTCGGCGTCGTTCAGCAGGCCGCTGCTGAAGATCCCGACGGTCGTGACGCGCGGGTCGGACGCCACGGCGTACGCCTCGACGCCGCCGCACGACCAGCCGGCGACCCCGACCTCGCTCGTGTCGACCTTGCCGTAGAACGGGCTCTGCGGGTTCGTGTTCTGCGCGAACGCCCAGTCGATGCCCGCCGTCAGCCACGACGCGCTCTCGGTGCCCGAACCGTTCGGGGCGCCGTTCGCGATCACGAGGATCCCCTGGGACGCGATCTCGCGCAGGAAGTTCTGGGCGTACGTGCCGTTCGCGGTGCACGCGCCGTTGCCCCAGACGACGACCGGGAGCTTCGCGGACGGCAGGGTCACCGGCCGGTAGACGGTGTGGTTCGCGAGGCTCGAGTAGGTGGTGTAGTCCGCGGGGTACGGGCCCGACCCGCCCGCGGCCGCGGCGGCGGGTGCGAGCCCGGCGGTGAGAAGCGCACCCACGGACAGTGCTGCGGTCAGGGTCGCGCGGGCGATCGATCGTCGTCTCATGGGTTGCCACCTCCGGTGCCGGACGGAGCTCGTGCCGGTCGGCATCGCCGGAGGGGGCGGCGGCGTCCGGAGGGCGTGCACGCACCGGTCGAGCATGTGCGTAGTAACCGTCGCGGCAGCGACGACATCTGTCTACGAACGCGTGGGCTGCTAATCGTTTCCGAAGGCAGGGACAGGCACGCGAGGCCGCCCTGCAGCCGACGCCCGGCCGCCACGCGGCGGTTCGGCGGGGTCGGCGGCCGCCACGAAGTGGGTGACCCAGTCCGCGGCGTCCGGCCAGGCCGGTGACATCACCTCGACGAGCCGCTCCTGCGCGAGCGGCCCC
Source organism: Cellulomonas sp. (assembly GCF_017744555.1). GTDB lineage: Bacteria > Actinomycetota > Actinomycetes > Actinomycetales > Cellulomonadaceae > Cellulomonas. The sequence goes on from NZ_JAGIBD010000012.1 coordinate 121,992, forward strand.
AGGGCCGAGTGGACCTCGAGGAGCATCGCCCGGGCCTGCGCGCGCGGCCACGCCGGCGGCAGGACCTCCAGGGGGAGGTCGGGGTCGTCGAGCACGAGCTGCCGCCACGCGTCCATCAGCGTCGTGCGCGCCACCAGCGCCCGCGCTGCATCGACCCCGTCGGCGCGGACCGCTTCGCGCAGCGCGGCGTGCTCGTCGACGAACGCGCGGTAGGCCGTCCTCAGCCCCTCGAGGTCGTACGCGGCTGCCGGGCCGTGGGGGCCGGCCTCGTCGTCGAACCGGACACGCATCACGGACCAGCGCGCGTCGTGGACGTCGTCGAGCAGCTCGCCGAGCGCGCTGCGGGCGGGCGTGGGGTCCGGGTCCGGGCTGATCCACACGCTGTCGTACAGCCGGACGAAGCCGAGCGCACCCAGCGTCCTGCGGACGACGTGCCGGTGCGCCTCCCGCGACTCGGGCAGCGAGTACGACACCGCGAGCCACTCCCCGGCCCACGGCCGCGGGACGGCACCGAACGCGAGGAGCCGGTGCATCGTCGACCGGTGCCCCGCGATGGCCTGCGGGGTCAGGTGGTACACCGACGACCGGCCGCGTCCTCCGACCGCGACGAGACCGCGTCGCACCAGCCTCGACAGCGCCGCCCGGGCGCTCGCCTTGCTGATGCCGAACTCGGCCAGCACGGCGACGACCGCCGCGGACGGCAGCTCCGCGTCGGCCGAGTCCAGGTACTCCCCGAGCACGGTCGCGAGCAGGTGCTGGGGGTTCGGACCGGCCTGCGCGCGCGGTGCGTCGACGCCGTCCACGTGGGCCTTCCCGGTCACCCCGTCAACCTAGTCGCGGGCGGTGGTGCAGACCCTTGACAAGATTTGTTGTCAATGCGACGGTGTCGGTATGCAGGACGTCGAGGTCATCGAGGACGCGGAGGCAGCCGCCGCCGCGCTGGACCCGGTCCGTGCGCGGCTGCTCGGCGAGCTGGCCGTCCCGGCCTCCGCCGCCGGGCTCGCCGCGCGGGTCGGCATCGCACGCCAGAAGGTCAACTACCACCTCAAGGCCCTCGAGGCGCACGGCCTCGTCGCGCTGACCGAGGAACGCCGGCACGGGGGCCTCACCGAGCGCGTGCTCCAGGCGACGGCCGCGTCGTACGTCGTGTCCCCGGCGGCCGTCACGGCGTCGGCGGCCGACCCCGCCGCCTCCCCCGACCACCAGTCGGCCGGCTACCTCGTCGCGCTCGCCGCACGTGTGGTCCGCGAGGTCGGCGCCCTCGCCCGACGAGCGGGCGTGTCCGGCCGGCGCCTGCCCACGCTCACCGTGGACACGCAGATCGGCTTCCGCTCCGCCGCCGACCGGGCCGCGTTCGCCGACGACCTCACCGCCGCGGTGCTCGACCTGGCCGCCCGCTACCACCACGACGACGGGCAGCAGTACCGCCTCGTCGTCGCCGCGCACCCCGTTCCCGAGGAGGAGTCATGAGCACCACCGTGGACGTGCCGTACCGCCTGGAGTTCACCGTCGAGGTCCCCGGCACCCTCGAGCAGGTGTGGCAGGCCATCGCCACCGCGAAGGGCATGAGCGCCTGGTTCCTGCCGACCGAGCTCGAGGAGCGCGAGGGCGGGTCGCTGCACTTCAGCATGGGCCCGGAGCTGGGGTCCGACGGCGAGGTCGTCCGCTGGGACCCGCCGCACCGCATCGTCTACCAGGAGGACTGGGCCGCCCTCATGGGCAAGGACCCGGACGCCCTCAGCCCGCTGACCTCCGAGTTCGTCGTCGAGGCGACGTCCGGCGGCACCTGCGTCGTGCGCGTCACCAGCAGCGGGTTCGGCCGCGGGGACGACTGGGAGCAGGAGTGGTGGGACACCCTCGGACCCGGCTGGATGCCGTTCTTCGACAACCTCCGCGTCTACCTGGCGCACTTCGCCGGCCAGGAGGCCACGCGGTTCGAGGCCTCCGCGTCCCGCACCGGCGACGCGGACGCGCTCTGGTCGACGATGCGCACCGAGCTCGGCATCGGCGACGAGGGCACGACCGTCACGGCGCGCGGCACCACCGGCACCGTCGAACGGCTCGGCGAGCGGCAGGCGCTGGTGCGGCTCACCCAGCCCGTGCCCGGAATCCTCGACGTCTACGTGTGGGCGGGCGACGACGGCGCGTCGATCGTCGGGCTCCGGGCCTCTCTGTTCTCCGCGGACGCCGCCGACTACGTGCAGCGTGAGGAACCCGGCTGGCGGGCCTGGCTGCAGGGGATCACCGTCCCCGCCTGAACGCTCGCGCCGACCGATGCCGCCCGGAGGTGCAGGACACCGGGGTGCGGCGACGGTCCGAGGTCGTCAGGAACCGGCGACGTCCGCCTGGATCTGGCGGATGACGGTCGCGAGGACGCCCGATGCCAGCAGCCCCGCTCCGAGCGGGCCCGCCGGGTCCTCACCGAGCAGGGGCAGGCGCCGCAGGGCCCGCCGGGTCTCGGCCGTCATGCGTGCCAGCTGCCAGCGGACCTCGTCGTCGACGGCTCCCGCGCTCGCGGGCGCCGCCAGACCGGCGGCCTTCGCCGCGTAGGCGGCCGCCCCCAGCGCGTGCGCGCCCATGTGCGCGACCCCGGAGGCCTGAGCCGCGGCCCGGGCTGCGGCGACGCCCGCGGGCGAGGTGGCGGCAGCCGCCGCGCGGCCGGCGACGAAGCGCCGGCGGATCTCGTCGGCCGCACGCAGCTCGCCGCGGCTGAACGCCCGGGCGCGCGCGATCGCGTCGCGCGGGCGGTCGTCGTCCGGCGCCTCGGCCTCGAACAGCGGCAGGACCCGCTCGGCACAGTCCGCCGCCCACTCAGCGACCGTGCGTCGATCGGCCTCGCTCAGCGCCTGGGGAGAGACCACACCGACCTCCTGGAGTGTTGTGCAGGTGCGCCGCGGCTCGCGGTCACGACGTGCGCGAGCGGCCGGGAAGGACGAGGTCGAGCACCCGGTGCAACCGTGCCTCGCCGACGGCCGCGAGCGGCGGCAGCACCAGCGTCGTGATCCCGATCGCGGCGGCGGCGCCGTCCCACGCCCCGCGATCGCCCACCATCAGGACCTCCTGCGGGGCCAGGCCCAGGCGGTCGAGCGCGAACCGGAAGATCGCCGGGTCGGGCTTGGCCACCCCGAGCTCGTACGACAACGCCCAGACGTCGACCAGGTCCGCCCACGTGCGGCCGTCGCCCGCGTCGTGCAGCGCGAACACGGGGCGTAGGTCGACGTGGATGTCGCTGACGACACCGACCCGGACACCGGACGACGTCAGGGTATGCAGGAGGTCGCCGACGTCGGCGGCGAACGGGTTGAGGCTCGCGTCGGACTCGGCGGCGTACAGCGCGGCGGCCAGCTCGGCGTCGACGCCGGCCGACGCGAACCACTGCGCGTACGCGGCGCGATGCTCCCGCACGTCGGTGTCGATCGCCGAGGAGTCGATGCGCGCCGTGCCCGCCCCGCGGAGCCTGTCGAGCACCTGCTCGACCGCCCCCGGGGACGCGTCCCGGCCCACGTCCCTCAGCGCCGTCTCCACCAGCCACGGGTACGTCGGCGCCACGACGAGCGTGCCGCGCCAGTCGAGCAGCACGGCGCGGAAGCTGGGCTCGACGGACACACCGCGAGGCTAGCGAGGACGCTCGACGTTCGTGCCGAGACGGTTGCGCGCGGCTCGCGTCCACACCGGCCGGGTCAGGCGCGAGTCCGCACCGGAGCGACCGCCGCTAGACGATCGTCGTCAGGACGCCACCGTCGGCCCGGACGGCCGCGCCGTTCGTGGCGGACGAGAGCGGGCTGGCCAGGTAGAGGGCGAGGCTCGCGATCTCGGACGGTTCGATGAACCGCTCCAGCAGCGTGGTCCGGTTGGCGCCGATGATGGCCTGCTTCATCTCGTCCGCGGTGACGGCCTGCGCCTCGGCGATCCGAGCGACGGTGTCGGCGACGCCGTCGGAGTACGTGGGTCCGCCGAGGATCGTGTTGACGGTGACGTCGGTTCCTCGCGTCAGCTTGGCGAGGCCGTTGCTCAGCGCGAGCATCGCGGCCTTCGTCAGGCCGTAGTGCACCATGTCAGCCGGCACGTTCACGCCCGACTCGCTGCTGATGAAGACGATCCGGCCCCAGCCCCTGGTGAGCATGCCGCCGAGCACGTGGCGGGAAAGCCGCACGCCACTCATCACGTTGACGTCGAAGTAGCGCTGCCACTCGGCGTCGTTGATGTCCTCGAAGCCGGCGAGGCCGAACAGGCCGACGTTGTTCACCAGGATGTCGACGTCACCCAGCGACACCAGCAGCTGCTCGACCTGCGCGGGATCGGAGAAGTCGGCGACGAGCCCCGAGACGTGCGCGCCCGGGACCTCGGCCCGCAGCTGCCGCAGGGCCGCGCCGACGCTCGCCTCGCTCCGTCCGTTGACGACGACGGTCGCACCCTCGGCGAGCAGGGCTCGCGCGATGGCGAAGCCGATGCCTCGGGTGGAACCGCTCACGAACGCGGTCTTGTCGTGCAGACGAAGGTCCATGGATGTCGCTCCCGCGGGTCCGATGACTTGCTTAGGCAAGTGAAAGTAGGTCGCAATGACTTTCCTCGTCAAGTCATGGACGGGTACCCTGACCCTATGCCGCACCTCAGCGACGACGACCTGGAGACGTGGTCGGCCCTGGCCACGGTCCTCGAGTGGCTCCCCGCCGCCCTCGACGCGCAGCTGCAGGGCGACGCCGGCCTGACGCACTTCGAGTACGGCGTGATGTTCGCGCTCGCCGACGCCGAGGACCGCACGCTGCGGATGAGCACGCTGGCCGGCTACTCGAACAGCTCGCTGTCCCGCCTCTCGCGCGCGGTGGCACGGCTCGAGGCGAAGGGCTGGGTGCGACGCGCCCCGGATCCCGCGGACGGGCGGTACACGCTCGCCACTCTGACCGCCACCGGCGTGCAGAAGGTCGACCAAGCGGCCCCCGGTCACGTCGACACCGTCAACCGCCTGGTCTTCGAGCCGTTGACCCGGGCCCAGGCCCGCCAGCTCCGCGACATCAGCCGCCGCATCATGACGGCGATCCGCGCGGAGGACGGCTGGCGACCGGCGTCGACGTCCGATCGCTGACGGCGGCCACGCGGCGCGTCGCGGCGACGGACCTCACCAGCCCCAGGTGCCCGGACCGCCCTTGAACGGCCCGACGACGCCCGACGTGATCCAGCCTCCGTAGAACCCGCCGTCCTGGGCCCGGACGACCTCACCGTCGACCGTGCAGCGATCCATCGCTCCGGGCATCACGGCGACCGCACCGGCGAGCACCTCGTATGCCGCCGCCGGCTCCGGGTAGGTCCACGCCGCACGCGGCGCCACGACCGTCCCGCCGAGGACGTCGAGGTACGCCGCCTGCCCCTTCCACTCGCACCACGACGCGCCGTCGGCGGCACGCAACGACCCCGGGACGAACGCGGAACGGGGCAGGTAGTACGTCGGCGGGTGGCTGGTCTCGAGCACGCGCCACCCCCACGTCGTCCGCGCGACCGCCTCGCCGCCCAGCTCGATCACGAGCTCGGCGTCGCAGCGCTCGACGCGCGGCGGCCGCGGGTAGTCCCAGACGGACTCCTGCCCGGGCGCGGGACGGATCGGCACGGGGCGGGCCACGGGCTCGACGCTACGTCGGCGCCCGGAGCGGCGCAGCCCGCGTCGGCGCCCGGCTACCAGTCCGTCGGGTGGATGTAGCGCGCCGCGGGTCGTGCGAGCCACTGCGTGACCTGCATGACGAGCCCCATGTCGGCGAGCTGCGCGCTCCTGAGGTTCGTCAGCCGGCCCGGGGAGCAGTCGAGAGATGCGCCGACGGCCGCCCAGGTGAGCCCGAGGTCAGCACGGCGGCGGTCGAGGTCCACGTACAGCTCCGCGAGGTCCCAGCGGAGCCGCTTGTCCGGACCGGCCGGGGGCAAGCCGGTGTCACCGACGTCCACGACGTCGCCGACGAGGAAGTCCTCCGGCGGTCTGCCCAACCAGCGCAGGAGCGGCAGCGCGTACTGGCACGACATCGTCCCGCGCAGCGCGGTGCGGTGGAGTGCTCCCGGGCACAGGGCGTCGTCGCCGAGTCGAGCGTTGAGCTCGGCGGACTGGTCCCACAGCTCGACGGCGAGGCCTCGCCAGGCGAGCCCCCGGTGAGACCGCTTCTCGTCCACCGCACGCATGAGCGCTTCGCCGTCGAAGGACACCCTCGTCGGAGCGAGCGCATGGTCCATGGGATCAGGCCTCCCCTCGCCAGCCGCCGCGTGCGGTCTCGCACCGCCGCACCGCCCTCCGAGCATCGCACCGGGCACCGACAGGAGCCGAGGACGTCGCGCGCACCGCGAGCGCCGGCGGCCGTGCGTCGTGCGGTCGGGTGCCGCAGGCAGGACCGTCGGGCATCCTCGGATCATGGCGGA
>NZ_JAGIBD010000130.1 GCF_017744555.1 Cellulomonas sp.
GAACGAAGCCTGCGAAAGCGGGCCAGCAATCCAGGGTCGCCGCCGGCAAGACACGCCGCGTGACCACCAGGACGATCGACCGGATCACGACCGGCCCGCTCACCGACATCGCCGTCGAACGGACCCCGCCGGGTCTGGTCTGGCCTGCGGACCCGGTCGGCAACCTGTTCGAAGCCTCGCGCGCCGGCCGCGCAGCGGTGCGCCCGGACGACCTGCTCGCGCTGCGGATCCAGCTGGTCAACCTGCAGATCGTGCCCGGTTCCCCGCCTCGCCTGAAAGCAGTGGGCGATGCGGCCAGCCTGGTCCTGCACCTGCCGCCGCAGTCGATCGCCGAAGAGGTGTTCTACGAGCAGGCTGCCGAGGGCGCGCAGGAGAACAGCGCAGACATCCCCCAGGGCAAGCCGGCACCGAGCCCGCCGGGCGACAACAACGTCGCTCCTCCGCCGATCCGTGCGCGCGCGGCCGGCGAATCGCGCCTGGTGTTCGCCTGTCCGCCGGGCTTCGAATGCGAGTACACCCTGGCCGGGATCCTGCAGGC
>NZ_JAGIBD010000131.1 GCF_017744555.1 Cellulomonas sp.
CGACAAGATCCTGCTGCAGCCCGGTGAGTCGCGCGAGGTGGTGTTCGAGTTGAGCGCTGCGCAGCTGGCATTCACCCGCGCCGACGGCAGCCACGGCGCCGAGCCGGGCGCGTTCGATGTCTGGATCGCACCGTCGTCCACGACCGGCGTGCCGGCGCGCTTCGAACTGCTGGCGCCGTAGCGGCGCCAGCGCACCCCGGCACTACATGCCGTGCGGTTCGCCGCGCTCCCAGGCGCGGATCACCGCCCGCCGCGCGCGGCTCCAGTCCAGGCGTGAAGGGCCCTTGCGGCTTTCCCATTCGCGCTGCAGCTCGCTTTCCAGACCGGTGAAGTCGCCCTGCGGGTGGCGCTGTCGCGCGCCGTGCCCGACGCGATAGGCCGCGTCGTAGTCGTCATAGCTGTCGCCTTCGAGGAAATACGGCTCGCGGCTGAACTGCTCGTTCCAGTAGCCGGCGTCCGTAAACGGTTCGGCCGGTTCGACCGGCGCCCGTCCGGGGATCTGGTGGGTCAGCGGCACCGGAGGCTGGCCCGGCAC
>NZ_JAGIBD010000132.1 GCF_017744555.1 Cellulomonas sp.
AAGTGCCACCACGTCGAGGACTTCAACCGGCTGGCCGGCCGCATCGGCGGCCAGACGCAGGGCGCGGCCGGCCTGGTCGCCGCGGGCGGAGGCTACTGATGGCGAGCAAGACGTTCGAGTACGCGGTCCGCGACCGCAGCGGCAAGATCGTCAAGGGGCGCGTCGAGGCGTCCAACCAGGCGGCGGTCGCCAACCGGCTGCGCGAGATGGGCATGGCGGCCGTCTCGATCAACGAGGTCAGCACCGGCGGCCTCAACGCCGAGATCAAGATCCCCGGCATGAGCGACAAGGTCTCGCTCAAGGACATCGCCGTGATGTCGCGCCAGCTCGCGACGATGATCAGCTCCGGCCTGTCGCTGCTGCGCGCGCTGTCGATCCTCGCCGAGCAGACCGAGTCCAAGCCGCTGCAGCGGATCGTGGCGCAGGTCCGCAACGACGTCGAGACCGGTGTCGCGCTCTCGACGTCCCTCGGCCGGCACCCGCAGGTGTTCCCGCCGCTCATGATCAACATGGTCAAGGCCGGCG
>NZ_JAGIBD010000133.1 GCF_017744555.1 Cellulomonas sp.
GCGCCTGGCACTCGATGCCGGATGAATTCCGCGATGCGCACGGCTGGCCGACCAACGCCGTGCACGGCTTCGCCCGCTTCCTGCTCGACCTGCTCGAGCGCGAGCGTCCGCGCCACATCGCCATCGCCTTCGACGAGGCGCTGGACAGCTGCTTCCGCAACCGCCTGTATCCGGCCTACAAGGCCAACCGCGATCCGGCGCCGGAAGAGTTGCGCCGCCAGTTCGCGCACTGCAAGGCGCTGTGCGCGTCGCTCGGCCTGGCGGTGCTCGCCGACCGCGACTACGAGGCCGACGACCTGATCGGCAGTGCCCTGCACCGCGCGCGCCCGGCCGGCTATCGCGGCGTCATTGTTTCCGCCGACAAGGACCTGTCGCAGCTGCTCGACGAGCACGACGAGCAGTGGGACTACGCGCGCGGCCAGCGCTGGGGCGCGGCCGGGGTCAAGGCCCGGCACGGCGTGCACGCGCACCAGATCGCCGACTACCTCGCCCTGACCGGCGACGCGGTCGACAACCTGTCTC
>NZ_JAGIBD010000134.1 GCF_017744555.1 Cellulomonas sp.
CCAGGGTGCCGACCGCGGTCATCGCCGCCACGCCCAGCACCAGCGCGGCGAACACGGTCAGCAGGTCGCCGGCGAGGAACTCGCGCCTGAGCGAACGCGCCGCATGGCGCAGCACGTTCATGCGTCGGCGACATCCAGCGGATGCAGGCGGCCGCCGTCGAGCCGGTAGACGCGCCGGCAGCGCCGCGCCAGCGCCAGGTCATGGGTCACCAGGACCAGGGTGGTGCCGTGGTGGCGGTTGAGTTCGAACAGCAAGTCGTTCACGTGCTGGCCGGTGGCCTGGTCGAGGTTGCCGGTCGGCTCGTCGGCGAACAGGATCCGTGGCCGGCCGACGAACGCCCGGGCCAGCGCCACGCGCTGCTGCTCGCCGCCGGAAAGCTGGCGGGGATAGTGGCGCCGGCGCGGTTCCAGGCCGACCGCAGCGAGTACTTCGCGTACGCGCGCGGGGTCCTCGCGCCCGGCCAGCTCCAGCGGCAGCGACACGTTCTCCTCGGCGGTCAGCGAGGGCAGGAGGTGGAAACT
>NZ_JAGIBD010000135.1 GCF_017744555.1 Cellulomonas sp.
GTGTGTGGTCAGCGAGCACCCCGGAACGGGGTCACCACACGAACTACCCGCATGTAGTTCCGCAGGTCAGCGCGCTGCCCGCCGACCAAGATCAAACTCCTAAAGCGGGTGTCGGCAGTTCGAATCTGCCCAGGCGCACAGACTGTCTGTGTTGTTCCGGCTGATGCTGGACGTTGGATGTTCGGCTGCGGGTTGACGGTTCCGGTTGAGGGTTGACACCGGTTCCGGTTGATCCTGACGCTCTTCCATGAGGGAGATGAGCGTGGCCGAGCAGCGGTACAAGGCGGTGTCGGCTGTCATCGCGGATGGTCGGACGATCACCGAGGTCGCAGCGTCATGGGGCATCTCGCGCCAGACGTTGCATGTGTGGCTGGCCCGGTACGAGGCCGGAGGGCTCGAGGCGTTGGTCGACCGGTCGCACCGGCCGGTGTCCTGGCCGCACCAGATGGATCCTGACGACGAGGTCGCGGTGCTGGAGATGCGACGCACTCACCCGGGGTGGGGTC
>NZ_JAGIBD010000136.1 GCF_017744555.1 Cellulomonas sp.
CGCGGCTGGTGCCGGTCTCGGCGCCGATGTCGGTGTTCGGATAGTCGATACGGGCCACGCCTTCGGCATCGAGCAACGCGTGATCGACGCCGGCCACCCCGCCGACTACCACCATCACCGGGAACGGGCCGGGGCCTTCGGGCAGGTGCAGCGCGGCGCTGAAGGTCTCGCGGTGGTCGCCATGGGATACCGTCACCTCGACGCGGTCGCGGTGCACGGTGCCGGTGACGCGGTCCGGTGCGGGACCTTTCCAGCCGTAGACCTGCTGTTCGAGCGAATGCAGCGTCTGCTGGCGCTGGCAGCGCCAGTCGGCGCGCGTCGTCATGCGGCTGCCATCGGGGCGCAGGAACGGATCGGGAAGCGATGCCTGGCGTGCGGCGACGACGGGCGTCGTGGCGCAGTCCGCGCCGTCGTTCTCGACGGCGGCAACGCGTCGCTTCGTATCCGGTGCGCGCACGCTTGCCGCGGTGGCTTGCGCGGTTGCCATCGCCACCAGGCATGGCAA
>NZ_JAGIBD010000137.1 GCF_017744555.1 Cellulomonas sp.
GTACTGGATCCCCGCCGAGCGACTCGAGGAGCTCAACGACCACATCGTCGGCACCATCGAGGTCGTCCAGACCTTCCGGTGACCGCGAGCGGGTGCGGACGGAGTGGCGAGCGACGTCGCTCCGTCCAGCACCTGGCTGTGTCACGGCAGGAGGTCGAGGTACTTCCTCCGGGCGGGCATGGCGTGGATGACCAGCTCGCGGTCCTCCAGCACCAGCACGACGGTCTCCAGCTGGCGCGCGTGGGTGTCGAAGCCGAGGCGTAGTTCTCGCGCGGGTGGTCCGTCGTCGAGCGGCTCCACCCAGAGCGGCCAGTCCGCAGCCTGGACCGCGTCGTCGGGGGTGACGCCGTGCTTGAGGGCGCTGCGGCGGACCCTCACGCGGCGAAGTGCGCGAGCGCGGCCCGGATCGCCTCGGACCGGGTCATGTGCTGCTTCGCCGCGATGGCGTCCAGGGCCTCGAGCTCGGCGGCGGTGAGCCGCACGGCGACGACCTGCATCGGCTC
>NZ_JAGIBD010000138.1 GCF_017744555.1 Cellulomonas sp.
CCCTTGCCAGCGCCGAAGTTCTGCACGGTCTTCTTCGGGTTCGACGGGTCCCAGCCCTTGGGCGTCTGCGGCGAGGAGCCGTTGTACGTCTTGGTGAGCGGGATGCCGCTCTCGAGCGCGGCGATGAGCGTGAAGGGCTTGAACGTGGAGCCCGGCTGGATGTTGTCGTACGTCGCGTGGTTGATCTGGTCGGTCTCGTTGTTGGGGCCGCCGTAGAGCGCGACGATGCCGCCCGTCTTCGGGTCGACGGACGTGATCGTGATGTCCGTCCGCTCGTTCGGCTTCGAGCCGTCCTGACCGTCCAGCGAGCCAGCCTTGAACGCCTCGGCGTTCGCGACCGCCTGGTCCTGCAGCGGCTTCTGGATCGTGGTGACGACCTTGTAGCCGTTGCGGTCGATCTCCTCGTCCTTGAGGCTCAGCGGCGGCTTCTGGAGCTCGGTGCGCACCATCTGCAGGAGCAGACCCTGCGGGCCGACCATCGTGTTGGGCCGGGTGTACGGGAC
>NZ_JAGIBD010000139.1 GCF_017744555.1 Cellulomonas sp.
AGCTCGGACTTGGCGACCGACGCGGTGCCGGCCAGGACCGGCTGCCCGGCGGCGTGACGCTGCGCGATGTCCGCCACGACGGCGGCGAACTTGCCGGCCTCGGTCCGGTAGATGAGGTCGGGGGAGTCGACGCGCTGCATCGGGGTGTTCGTCGGGATCGGGACGACGTCCATCTTGTACGTCGACCAGAACTCGGCGGCCTCGGTCGCCCCGGTGCCGGTCATCCCGGCCAGCTTGTCGTACAGGCGGAAGTAGTTCTGCAGCGTGATGGTGGCGAACGTCTGGTTCTCCGGCTGGACGCGCACGCCCTCCTTGGCCTCCAGGGCCTGGTGAAGACCGTCGTTGTACCGGCGTCCGGCCAGGACGCGTCCGGTGTGCTCGTCGACGATGAACACCTCGCCGGAGTGCACGATGTAGTCCTTGTCGCGCTTGAACAGCTCCTTGGCCTTGATGGCGTTGTTCAGGTGCCCGATGAGGTGGGTGTGCTCGGGGGTGTACAGGC
>NZ_JAGIBD010000013.1 GCF_017744555.1 Cellulomonas sp.
GCCTCGGCGGTGGAGGAGCAGACGGCGACCACGAACGAGATGTCGCGCGGTGTCACGGAGGTCGCCACGGGCTCGGGCGAGATCGCCATGAACATCACGGGCGTCGCCACCGCGGCCGCATCGAGCACCCAGGCCATCGCGTCCGTCTCGGACCAGGTGGCCGAGCTCGCGGGCCTCTCTCGTGACCTGCGCGAACAGGTGGCGACCTTCACCTTCTGACGGTCCATGCGCACGCGAGCACGAGCGTGCCTCGGCGAGGGCCGCACGGCGTGAAGAGGTCGTCCAGCGGCGTGGAGACCGGCTAGACGCCCGGTGCGGGATCGGCCACGGGCGCGCTCACCTCACGGAGCACGCGGCGTGCGGGGGACAGGAGGGCTGCGTCCCGCACGTCGGCCGCGGTCGCCTTCACGTAGATCCCGGTGGTCTTGAGGTCCCGGTGGCCCAGGAGGTTCTGCACGGCGGGCGCGGGGACACCCGAGCGGATCAGTCCCTTGGCGTAGCTGTGCCGCAGGGCGTGCACGGCCTCGCCGTCGAACCTGCTGATGCCGGCGCGGGTGATCCAGCCGTCCACGAGGTGCCGCAGGGAGCCGCGGGTCAGGGGAGTGCCCTGGGTCGTGAGCAGCAGGGGAGCGGAGGGCGGCTGCGTGCCGAGGCGGGCATCGCGCTCGGTGACGTAGTGCCGGACGACGGAGACGGCCTCCGGTGGGATCGGCACGGCGCGCTGCTGGTCACCCTTGCCGATGACGTCGAGCAGGGCCTCCTGCCCGGCGTCGCGCATCGACAGGTTCGTGAGCGCGCACAGCTCCGCCGCCCGCAGACCGGTCGTCGCGAGGATCGCGAAGCACGCGCGCTCGAGTGCGGGCCACCGTCGGGAGTTCGGGCGTCCCGGACGGTCCTGCCACACGGTGGCAGCGAGCCGGGCGAGCTCGTCGTCGTCCCACCCTGCCGGCAGACGGGTCGGACGCAGCGGCGCCTCGATCCGCAGCGTCGGGTCGCTCGTCAGGTGGCCTTCCACCAGCAGCCAGTGCATGAGCAGCCGCAGCGTGCCGACCCGGCGCTGCACGGTGGCGGGTGCCTCGGTCAACCGGATCACCCGGTACGCGGACTTGATCGTCGACTCGGTGAGGTCCGCGACGGAGACGATCGTGAACGGGTCCGGGTCGCCGGACGTCGGTCGCGGGGGAAGGCGTCCGTCGAGGCGGGCGATCTGCCTGGCCCACGTGGCGATGTCCGCGCGGTACGCCGCTCGAGACGTCTCGCTGAGGCCGCGGCGGGTCAGTGTCGCCCGGTCGAGCAGGAACGGGTCGACGACGTCGATGAGCAGCACGCGGGCACCGTAGCGGCGGGGTCCGACAGGATGGGGAGCGTCATGAGAAACCTTCGCATAGTGCTCCCTATGCGCGGATTTCGGGCACTCCGCGGTTCGGAAAGGCCTCGACGGTGCGTCGGGGCGCACGTGCTCGTGACGCGTGCATCGGACGGCGCACGACGGCCGGCTTGGGCTGACACCGGGACGACGACCTCGGGACGCCGGTGCCGACGCCGGACGACGACTCGACGCCCGGCCGTCCACGCGATGCTCGCCGCGACGCGCCGGCGCTGACCCCGAGGCGTTCTCGAGTCGCGCAGAGCGAGCCTGTCTCGACGGTCCGTGCAGCCGGAGCCTCGCCGGCGCCTGTGCATCTGGGCCTGCCGGGAGGGATCCGACCCCTTCTGCGCCGTCCCGCTCGCTCACCGTCAGAACGCCGATAATGGGCATTATGTCAATCCGGCGGTGAGGCCCATACCGTGCGGCGCCGCGCACCCCTCCCCGGAACGCCGCCGACGGCGCGGCTCGTCGGTCACGCGTCGAGCAGGATGACCGCCCGAACGAGCGGACCGACGACCACCAGGTACATGAGCCCGAAGAACGCGCCGCACACGAGCGTGAATCCCGCGGCGTCGCGGCTATTCCGCCCGGCCCGCAGGTGCCGCACGATCTTCGCCACCAGGCTCCACGGGTGCAGCACGTCCCAGCTGTTCACCCGCACGTTCCGGCCGATGTACACGCCGAACGACGCAAGCACGAGCACGAGCACGGTGAGCACCCGGATCTCGGCCCCCTCCAGCGCGTCCACCGCGTTGAACCGCACCCCCGCGTACGCGAGCTGCACCAGGAAGACGTTCGTCAGCATGTTGAGGACGCCTGACATCGCCAGCGAGAGCACGAGCAGGAGGTCGAACCACTCGGGCACCTCGTCCCCGGGTCGCCGGTGGCTCAGGTTGAGCTCCGTGACCAGGTACCCGGCGTTCGGCAGCAGGAGCAGCCACACCAGCACGACGACGACCTCGACGGCGATCGCGACGCCACGCGGCACGCCGGCCGCCAGAGTGATCGCGACGACCAGCACGCCTGCGCCCAGGACGAGCACGGGTGCCACCGACAGGCCGACGTTGAGCAGCATCGGCCGGTAGAGCCGCGTGTGGAACGCCGCCGCACGCAGCAGCACGAGGAGGACCGCCAGGGCGTTCATGCCGACGACGCCCACGAGGGTGGCCTCCAGCAGCACGCGGCCCCCTTCCCTCGTGGGCGCGAGCCCGCGCCTGCCTGTCGCGACGCTATCGATGTCGCCCGCCCCGTGCAGCCCTGCCGCGTCGTGCGCGGCTGGTCAGGGGCGGTGCGCCTGGACGTAGACGAGCGCGGATCCCGCGATGCGGTCGTGGTCGACCTCGGCTGCCCCGACGAGCCCGGCGCCCGTGAGCAGCTGCACCAGTCCCCCGTCCCCGTTGCCCTCGGCAAGCGCATGCCGGGAGTTGTGGCCGTACGTCCTGCGCCGCCCGTGTCGACTCGCTCCGTGGCCGCCCGACCCGTGCCCGCCCGAGCCGTGCTCGTCGCCCGGAGCGCTGAAGTCCGCGATCGTCACAGTCCCGCCCGGGCGCAGCACCCGCCGGATCTCCCCCGCGGTCGCCGCCCGCGCGTCGGGGTCGACGTGGTGCAGCGCGAGCGCCGAGACCACGTGGTCGACGCTCTCGTCAGGCATCGGGATCGCCTGGCCGTAGCCACGCACGAGCGTCATCGGGAGCCGGCGGCGGCGCGCCTTCCGGGCGGCCTGCTCGAGCGACGCCCGGTCGGGGTCGACCCCCGTGACGACGGTGCCGGGCACGGACCGCGCGACCAGCAGCGCGAGGTTCCCGGTCCCGCAGCCGAGGTCCAGCACCCGGTCGCCGGACGTGATCCCCGCCAGCTCGACGACCCGCGCATGCCGTCGGCGGACACCGCCGAGGCGGGTCAGCGGGTCGTACAGCGGGAGCAGCCACGTCTTGCCGGCCGCGGGCAGGTACGGTTCCGGCGAGGCACCGGGGGCGAGGCCGTCGATGAGGCGGACGTCGTGCTGCGAGCTCATGGGGATCACCTGTTCCGTCGTGCGAACCTGGGGCCGTGCCACCGGGACGAGAGCCGCGGCGGACGGGCTACGACGAGCGTGCTGCGGCCGCGGCCGTGGGACCAGGACGGAAGTACGGCATGGTGCGACGTTCTTCGGCGAGCGGGCCGCTGCTCCCCCGCACGCGGGTGCGGCGACGCCGGGCGGACGGGACGCCGGTGATCGCGTACCTGCCGGCGCCCGGCACGGTCCCGATCGGCGCCGAGCTGGTCGTCGGCGGCGACCTGCGGCCGGACCACGTGCCCGGGGACGGCCCGCACGCGCACGACTTCCACGTCCTCGTGCACGTCGAGCGTGGCGCCGGGACGCTGCGGGTGGATACGCGGGAGTGGGCCCTCGGCGAGGGCGACGTGTGCCTCGTCGCACCCGGCGAGGTCGTGCGCGGCGCGTCGGCGCTCCCTGCCGACGCCCGTGTGTGGCTCGCGTTCTTCACCGCCGAGGCGCTCGGTCCGCAGGCAGTGGCGCCGCTGGCCTGGCGCCAGCACCCGCTGCTCACCGCGTTCGGTCGCCTGGGCGAAGGTGCTCCGCGCGTGTGGCGGGTGCCGGAGCGTGAGCGGGGCTCGTGGGCGACGCTCCTCGGGCTGCTGGCCGCCGAGACCGGTGCACACTCCCCCGAACCCGTGCGACCGGGCGGGCCCGAGGCTGCCGCCGCAGCGCTGACCCTGCTCCTCGTGTCGCTCTCGCGCATGGCGTCCGACGTGGCCGCCCCTCCCCCGGCCGGCGTAGTCACCGACGCCGACGCGCCGGCGGGCGGATGGGCTCGCGACCCGATCGTCGCCGCCGTGCTCGACGTCGTCGAGTCGCGCTTCCGCGAGCCGGTCTCGACGCGCGACGTCGCCGGTGCCCTGGGCTACACGACAGGCCACCTGACGACGGTCGTGCGCGAGCGATCCGGCCGGACCGTGCTCGAGTGGCTCACCGAGCGTCGGATGATCGAGGCGCGCCGCCTGCTGGTCGAGACCGACCTGCCCGTCGCGGTCGTCGCCGAGCGCACGGGTTATCGCGACTCCACGTACCTGGTGCGCCGGTTCCGCGAGCAGCACGGCGTGACGCCGTTGCAGTGGCGCCGGCAGGCGCGCGCCTGATCAGCGCAGCGTCAGGACGTACCGCTCCTCGGTCTTCGACGGTTCCCGCTGCGTCTCATGACGCTCCCCGGTCCGGGTGAAGCCCGCCCGGACGTACAGGTCGACGGCCGGGTGGTTCTCGTCGACGACCCAGAGGGAAAGGGTCTTGGCGCCGTCGTCGAGTGCCGCCTGACGCACGGTGTCGAGCAGCGTCCAGCCGATACCGCGCCGACGGACCTCGGGCGCGACCCACAGCGACACGACGTGCCGGTCGTCCTCGGGTGATCCCGGTTCGAGGATCATGCCGACGATGCCCCGACCGGTCCCCGACTCGTCGAGCGCGATCCAGCTGGGGCTCGAGCGTGTGCGCATCCGCCAGTGCGACTCGCGGAACCGCTCCTCGCGCGCCAGCGACGACCCGAACACCTCGGGGTCCTCACGCAGCGCCCGAAGCCGCACCTCCTGCATCAGCGGCCAGTCGTCCTCGACCACACGGTGGATCAGCACAGGCACAGGATGCCTCACGGCGCGGGCTCGCGTGACTCAGGGCTCCTCGCGCGCCGAGGCCCCGTGCCCTTCCGGGTCCGGGACCGCGCGCGCGACGTCGGCGATCTCCTCCTCGGGTCGCGGCGGCACGGTCTCGTCGTACTCGAGCTCGGGCACCTCGTGCCCCGGGGGCTGCGTCACCTGGCTCTCCTCTCGGACGTCGTCCACGCTACGGGGAACCCGGCGGCCCCGTCAGCCTTCACAGGTCGATCCCGTCGCCGGGATCGAGCACGACCGGCTCACCCGCCCCGCCGAGCCGGCCGAGCAGCGAGACGGCGAGGAAGCGGCCGGCGTCGCTCAGCAGCGCGTCGTGCACCGCGACGACCCTCTGCGGGCCGATGAGGCGGGCGTAGTCGATGACGTCGCCCAGCTTGAGCCACGGCGCGCCGAGCGGCGTGAGCAGGACGTCGACCTGGGCCCCCTCCGGGTCGACGTACGCGTCGCCCGGATGCAGGACGCCCTCGACCAGGTAGCCCACGTTCGCCACCCGGGGGACGTCGGCGTGGATCAGCGCGTGCCACTCGCCCAGCGCCTGCACGTCGAACCCTCCCGCGCTGAACGCGTCGCCGCCGCGCACCACGTGCAGACGGTCGGCGGACGCGCCGCCGCCGGACAGGGCGTCGACCACGGCCTGCGGAGCCCAGACGTCGACGCCCTCCTTCGTCGCCGCGGACACGCGCTCCACGTCGACGTGGTCGACGTGCTCGTGCGTGACGAGGACGGCGGTGGTGCCGGCAAGCGCGTCGTCCAGCGCGGAGAACGACCCCGGGTCGATGACGAGGGTCGCGGAGTCACGGTCGAGGCGCACGCACGAGTGCCCCCATCGGGTCAGCCGGGTCATGAGGGCAGTCTTTCCCACATCTGACCGGTCCGCCGGGCGATCTGGGCGTCGATGCCCGGTTCGGCAGGTCCGTGGCGCCGCCCGTTTCGTGTCGGGAGGCCGCGGCCCGTTACGGTGGCGCCGTGCTGGTGCTCGGGGTGTGCAGTCTCAAGGGTGGCGTGGGCAAGACGTCCGTGACGCTGGGTCTCGCGTCGGCGGCGCTGGAGCGTGGGCTCCGGACGCTCGTCGTCGACCTCGACCCGCAGGGCGACGCCACCATGGCGCTCGGCGTGCGGCCCGCGCCCGGTGCCGACGTCGCGTCCGTGCTCGACGAGCCCGGCGAGGCCACCGTCCGCGGTGCGACCGCGCCGAGCACCTGGGCTGACGAGGGTCTCGACGTGCTCGCCGGCTCCGAGCGCTCCGCCACGCACGACCGGCTGGACGACGCCGACGTCGATCGGCTGCGCTACGCGCTGTCGTGGGTCCGTGGCTACGACCTCGTGATCATCGACTGCCCGCCGTCGCTGGGCGGGCTGACGCGCACGGGCCTGACGTCCGCCGACCGCGCGGTCGTCGTCACCGAGCCGGGGCTCTTCGCCGTCATGGCCGTGGGCCGGGCGATGCGGACCATCGACGAGCTCCGGCGCGGACCGGCGCCGCAGCTGCAGCCGCTCGGCATCGTGGTCAACCGCGTGCGCGCACGGTCCGTCGAGCAGGCGTTCCGTCAGGAGGAGCTCGCGACGCTGTACGGGCCCCTGGTGCTCTCCCCCGCCGTGCCCGAGCGCGCCGCGCTCCAGCAGGCCCAGGGCGCGGCCCAGCCCGTGCACGTCTGGCCCGGGGCTGCGGCGGCCGAGCTCTCGAAGGTGTTCGACGCGCTCCTCGACCGGGCCCTGCGCGCACCGCGCCACTGACGGCGCATCGCCGGGGCCGGGTCAGCGCCCGCCCACGGACGGATCAGGCGGTCAGCCTGCGTTGCGCGCCTGGCGGCGCAGCGCCAGCTCGTCGTTCGCGACCGGCAGCGGTGCGGACTCGTCGTCCTCGGCGCGCTCCGTCGGCAGCTCCGCGAGCGTGCCCTCGACCTCGCGCCACACGCGCCCGACGGCGATGCCGAAGACGCCCTGGCCGCCCTGGACGAGGTCGATGACCTCGTCGGCGGACGTGCACTCGTAGACGCTCGCGCCGTCCGACATGAGCGTGATCTGCGCGAGGTCCTCGACACCGCGCTCCCGCAGGTGACCGACGGCCGTGCGGATCTGCTGCAGCGACACGCCCGTGTCGAGCAGCCGCTTGACGACCTTGAGCACGAGGATGTCGCGGAAGCTGTACAGCCGCTGCGTGCCCGAGCCGGTGGCGGGGCGGACCGACGGCTCGACGAGCCCGGTGCGCGCCCAGTAGTCGAGCTGGCGGTACGTGATGCCGGCCGCGCGGCACGCGGTCGGGCCGCGGTAGCCCGTCGAGGTGTCCAGGTCGGGGAGGTCGTCGTCGAACAGCAGGCCCTGCACGCGCTGCGGCACCCCGACCACGGGTTCGGCGTTCTCGTTGCTGACCACGTGGTCCTCCACTCGACACGCATCTCGCGATGCGCACCCCGACTTGACTGCCTGCCACGCTAGGCCCGGGCAGGTGCCGATGCAACGAACCCCTGGTCCGGGCGTGTCGCCGTCGGCGAGTCTCACCTTCGACCAGAGGGTGAATGTTGCGCCGTCAGTCCGCGCGGGTGTCCTCCCCAGGCTCGTCGCCGCTCCCGAAGTCGTCGGGCGTGACGACGTCGAGGAACCGGCGGAACCGCTCGAGGTCCTGCTCCGACGTCGTGGTCCGCACCTCGATCCCCGCGACCGCCACGACCTCGGCCGAGCACAGCACCGGGCACCCGAACCGCAGCGCCAGGGCGATCGCGTCCGACGCGCGCGAGTCCACCCGCGGGCCGGTCTCGAGCACGAGCTCGGCGTGGAAGACGCCGTCCTCCAGACGGGTGATCTCGACGCGCGTGAGCCCCGACCCCGTCGCCAGGAGCACGTCGCGCAGCAAGTCGTGCGTCATCGGGCGCGGCGGCACGATCCCCGCCTGCGCCGACGCGATCGCGCTCGCCTCCGACGGGCCGATCAGGATCGGGACCAGCAGCTCGGAGTCGGGGTCGAGGAGCAGCACGACGATCTCGTCGTCGGCCAGGTGCTGGCGCACCCCGACGACCTCGACCGGAACGAGCTCGGCGTCCTCTCCCACGCGCCCCACGCTACGACGACTGGGACGATCCGGCTGGCCGGGCACGGACCGGACGCGGCGGTCCGCTCAGGGCGCGAGCTCGGCGACGGCCGCCCGCACGAGCGCGGTGTGCATCTGTGTGCACAGCTCGCCCACCTCGGCCGCCACGGTGCCGGCGCGGGCCCGCGACGACGCGCTGCGCCGACCGCGCCACGGCGCGACGACCTGCTCGACGATGTCGGCCTGGCGGTCCGCCGCTGTGCGGAACTGGCGCAGGTGGCGTGCGTCGATCCCGTGCTCGGCGAGCGCGGCCGCGGCGACGACGACGTCGCGGGCCCACGGGTCGAACGACGACCGCCCGTGCGTGCGCAGGACGCCGGCCGTCACGAGCTCCTCGACGAACGCCGGCTCGACGCCCGCCTCACGAGCGAGCGCCTCGACCGTCCACCGCACGCCGGGGGTCTCCCGGACGCCGTCGCGCGTCGCGAGCCGGGCCGGCGTGGTCGGCTCGTCCTCCTCGCCCGCGTCCAGGGCCGCCAGGCGCTCCTTGATGACCTTGAGCGGCATGTACTTGTCGCGCTGCTGCCGCAGGACGAACCGCAGCCGCTCGATGTCCGCGGGTGAGTACTGGCGGTACCCGGCGGGGGTCCGCACCGGCTCGACGAGGCCCTGCTCCTCGAGGAAGCGCAGCTTCGACGTCGTCACGGCGGGGAACTCGAGCCGGAGGGCGGCGAGCACGTCGGAGATGCGCATGGACGCGCGACGGGACAGCCCCCGCGGCCACGGCTCGCTCCGTTGCGCGACGCTGCTCTCGCTCACCGCCTCGACCACGACGGCGCGCTGCTGCGCCCCGGCACCGCTCATCCGCCGACCACCCCCGCCGTCCCGACCGACACTCGTGACATCCCGTTCACGAGCGCGGCGACTCACGCTGCGGGCTCGGGTGGAACGTCATGCGGTACTTGCCGATCTGCACCTCGTCGCCCGCACGCAGGACCACCTGGTCGATGCGGGAACGGTTGACGTAGGTGCCGTTCAGCGACCCGATGTCCCGCACGACGAACTGCTGCCCGTCCCGCACGAACTCGGCGTGCTTGCGCGACACCGTGACGTCGTCGAGGAAGATGTCCGCCTGCGTGGACCGCCCGGCGACGGTCCGCTCCGCGTCCAGCAGGAACCGCGCACCGGCGCTCGGGCCGCGCTGCATGACGAGGAGCGCGCTCGTGGGCGGCAGCGCGTGCACCGCGGCCACCTCGTCCGGCGTCAGCCCGACCGGCGCCGCCGCCTCGATCTCGACCGGCTCGAGGGAGCCGAACGCCATGGTCGTGTCCGGGCCGTACGCGGGCCGCGCGACCTGGGGGTCCTGTCCCCCCGGGGCCTGCTGATCGTCGCTCATCTACGCCTCCCGGAGCCCTGCTCGTGCCGTCGACCACCGCTGCCGTGAGGTGGTCAGGCACACCCTATGCGGCTGCGCCGTGTGCGCGCAGCACGATGTGCGCCCGTGGGCGGACCGCGCCGCGCACGATCCGGATCAATCGGTCTGCGGCGGGACGGGCGTCGCGTAGACCGGGTCCGGCACCGCGCGCACGGCCGTGACCTGGACGAGGTCCTGCGCGTCCACCGTCCCGTGACCCCCGTTGTTGCGGACCTGCGCGAGTGCGCCACCCGGGATCTTCAGGGCCGGGCCGATGATGTCGGGGTCGCCGATCGCGATCCACTGGTAGGGCGCGTGCAGCGTGACCCCGTCCACCTCGACGGCGCCGGCCGTGCCCGTGAACGCGCTGCTGGCCGTGATGCGCTGCCCGTTGAGCTCGATGGCCTCGGCCCCCGCGTTGCGCAGCTCCTCGAGCAGGTTGAGCATCGTGGCCGGCTTGATCGCGCCGTCGGGCTCGGTCAGCGTCACCGTGACGCCGGGCCCCTCGGCGGGCAGCCGGCCCGTGAGGATGCCCTGGGTGGCGGCGTTGCGCTCCGCGGCGTCGATCGCCGCCTGCCGCGTGTCCGAGCCCGACACGAGACCGTCGCGCTCGCGCTGCAGGTCCGCCGCCTCCCGGGCGAGCGCGTCGCCGCGGGTCGTCGTCTCGTCGAGGATCCGGACCAGGTCTGCCTGCCGCATGCCCTCGAGGCTCGCACCGCCCGTCTGGCGGACCTGCACCACGAGCGCGAAGCCCAGGACCGCGCACAGCACGGCCGCGAGCAGCTGGGCGCGCGTGAGCCGGGGGCGCAGGGCGCGGCCCAGGACCACCCAGCCGTTCGTCTCGCCCTCGGCGGGCGCGGTCGGCGCGGGCGCGGTCGGCGCGGGCACGGCTTCGGGCGCGCTGGTCGGGGCGCCGTCCGGCTCGGGCGTCACCTCGCCGGCAGGGCCCGGCGCGTCGAGTGCCTCCCGTGGCGTGCCGGTGGAAGGTTCCGGGTCGACGTCCGTGAAGAACACCGGTCCGGGTGCTGCCGCACCGTCGTCGTGCTGGTCGAGAGGCACGTCGTCCACGAGCGGGTCGGGCAGTGCATGCGACGTCAGGACGGCCTCGTCGTCGAGCGAGCCGCGGGCCGGCTCGGGACCGAGGTCGACCGGTGGGAGGACGTCGGTCGGCGCGTCACGGCCGAACGGCGGGGCGGCGGGAGCCGGCTCCGGCTCGTCGGCGTCGTGCAGCTCATCGGGCAGGTGCGGCCCATCGAGCACGTGCGGCTCGTCGGGCACGTGCGTCGCGTCGGGCGCGAGCGTCTCGTCGAGCACGTGCGCCTCGTCCGGGGCCAGGACCCCGTCGTCGGCCGGGTCGACCGAGCGTGGCGCAGGCACCACCGTGATCGCCCGGGTCTCGGCGGTGAGCTCGTGCTGCGCGGCGAGATCGGTCTCGGCGTCGTCCGAGTGCTGCTCGTGGTCGCCCGCCGGGGCCGACGCGGGCACCCCCGGGTCCTCGAGAAGGTCGTCGACGTCGTCTCTCGGCGCGACCTCGTCGGGCTCGTCGGGCGGACCCGGCGCGTGCCCGTCGCGCTGCGACCCGTCCACTGTCATGCCTTGAACAGGTGCCGGCGGATCGACGCGGCGTTGGAGAAGATCCGGATGCCGAGCACCACCACGACGGCGGTCGACAGCTGAGTGCCCACCCCGAGCTGGTCGCCGAGGAACACGATGAGCGCAGCGACGACCACGTTCGACAGGAACGACGTGAGGAAGACGCGGTCGTCGAAGATCCCGTCGAGCATCGCACGCAGGCCGCCGAACAGGGCGTCGAGCGCCGCGACAACCGCGATCGGGAGGTAGGGCTGCAGCTCGACGGGCACCGTGGGCTGCAGCAGCAGCCCGGCGACCACGCCGACGACCAACCCGATGACTGCGATCACGTGCCATCCCTCCCCGAGCGACCTGCCGACCCTGCCATACCGCCGCCCGTCGGCGCACTCCCCGTCGGCCGACCGTCCTCGCGCGTCGCGCCGGGCGTGGGCGAGACCTTCGGCGCCTGCTCGGGCGGGACCGTGGCGTAGTAGAACGTCGTCTGCCCGGTGCCCGCGAGCGAGAGCGAGTGCTCGGACGACATCTTGACCCCGATGTCGTAGGAGTTGCGCAGCGTCGCGAGGTACTGCCCCGCGCTCGCCTGCGCCAGCCGGGTCTGCATGGCCGGGGCGTCCCCGATGGCGTCGACCGTGTACGGGCTGGCCAGCGCGACGAGGTCGACGAGGACCGCGTCGCCGGCGCTGCGGATCGCCGTCATCGACGTGACGCGCTCGCCGTTCACGGACACGGCCTCGGCCCCGGCGGCCCACAGGCCGTTCACCAGCACCTGGAGGTCGCTGTCCCGGACCCGGGACGGGGAGTCGAGGACGTCGGGGTCGTCGGTGGGACCGTCGGTGAGGACGACGCGCAGGCCCGGACCCGTCACGGGCACGGCGCCGGACGCCACCGCGTCGCTCGCGAGCTGTGCCCCGAGACCGGGCTCCTCCTCGCGCAGGAGCTCGTCCTGCATCCGCGCGATCTCGGCGCTCAGCGTCTCGACCTGCTCCTGGAGCTCGGCAGCCTCGTCGCCCCGCTGCACGATCTGCTGCTCCAGCAGGTGCCGGGCGGCGACCACGGAGCCGGCGGGCCGTCGGAGCGACAGCGTGGCGGTCGTCACGAGCAGTCCGAGCACCACGGCGAGGACGAGCAGGCCGGCGCCCGACTGCACGGTGCGCCGCGACGGGTCCTGCGCCCGCCGGGCCGCCGCCTGCGCGTAGCCGGGGTCGAGCGGTCGGCGGTACACCTCGTTGAGGAGCGTCATCGACGCGTCGAGCGGGCGTGCCGACTCGGCGGAGTGCCGGGTGCTCATCGGTGCTCCGGCACCGGGCCGCGCAGCAGCCGGCGGGCCTGCATCAGGTACAGCACGCCGGCGAACCAGTAGAGGCCGACGCCCCACAGCGCGCACGCCCAGCCGACCACCCAGGCGACGGTGCCGACGGGCGCGGCCCACTGCGCGAGCAGCAGCAGCGGGAACGCGTACAGGAGCGCGAACGTCCCCGCCTTGCCGGCGAGGTGGACGGGCGGCGGAGCCCATCCGGCGCGGGCCAGCACCAGGAGCATGACCCCGAGGACCACGTCGCGGGCGACGATCGCCACGAGCAGCCACCAGGGCACGACGTCGCGCCACGCGAGCGCGAACAGGGTCACGAGGATGAACAGCCGGTCGGCCGCGGGGTCGAGCAGCTGGCCCAGCCGGGAGACCTGACCGAGCCGGCGCGCGAGCACCCCGTCGAGCCAGTCGCTCGCGCCCGACACGGCGAGCACGAGGACCGCGGTCGCGTCCCGGCCGGTCGCGATGAGCCACGCGAACACGGGGACGAGGAGCAGTCGCACGAGGCTGATCAGGTTCGGGACCGTCAGCACCCGCGAGGTGACGACGTCGTTCTGCGTCACTGCCTCCCCCGTCGGGTGTGCGGTCGCTGGCCGCGTCGATCCTATGCGGCCCGCGGCGTGGCCCCGACCGTGACGCCACGAGACACCGCCGGCGACCGAGCACGTCACCCGCTCGGGCGGCACCGCTGCGCGGTGGGCGCCCGCGTGCGACGCTGCCGGGATGGAGCTCAACGACCCCGAGGTCATCCGCCGTCTGCTCACCACGCCCGGACGGTGGGCCGTGGTGGGCCTGTCCACGAACACGGCTCGGCCGGCGTACGGCGTCGCGCGCTACGTGCAGCAGATCGGGCACGAGATCGTGCCCGTGCACCCGCACGCCGAGACCGTGCACGGCGCTCCGGGATACGCGTCGCTCGCCGAGGTGCCCGGTCGGGTCGACGTCGTCGACGTCTTCGTGAACAGCGCGCTGGCCGGGGCGGTCGTCGACGACGCGATCGCCGTCGGCGCGCGCGCCGTGTGGCTGCAGCTCGGGGTGGTTGACGAGGACGCCGCCCGGCGCGCCGCCGACGCCGGGCTCGACGTCGTGATGGACCGGTGCCCCGCGATCGAGGGGCGCGCCCTCGGGCTGTCCTGACCGGGGACGCCGTCGTGTGCCCGACGTCACCGCCGTCCGGCCACGTCAGGAGGCGTCCGGCACCGTAGGATGTCCCTCGAACCTGGAGTTCGTCGCGTCCCCCGGTCTGGGTGCCTCCGCCGATCAGCGGTCAGCATCCTCGCGAGAAATGTCGAGCCACCGTCCCCGACGGTCGGCCATGGGTGTTCGGGGCTGCGACCTGCCGGCTGCCACCACGGCGTCCGGGTCAGGGCTCCTCCCCCGCGACGACGATCGGTCTGCTGCTGCCATGAGCACCTCTGTGCCCTCCGACCTGCCCACCTCCGACTCCCCGACGCCGGCCGGTCCGACGTTCGCCGACCTCGGCCTTCCCCCCGCACTGGGCCGCGCGGTCGCCGACCTCGGCTTCGTCACGCCGTCCGGCATCCAGGCGCAGGCGATCCCCGCGCTGCTGCAGGGACGTGACATCGTCGGCGTCGCCCAGACGGGCACCGGCAAGACGGCCGCGTTCGGCCTGCCGCTGCTCGCATCGGTCGACCCCGAGCTCGCTGCCGTCCAGGCCGTCGTGCTGACGCCGACGCGCGAGCTCGCGATGCAGGTCGCCGACGCGATCCAGTCGTTCGCGACGCACCTGCCCGGGCTCGGCGTGCTCGCGGTCTACGGCGGTGCACCGTTCCTGCCGCAGCAGCGCGCACTCTCGCGCGGCGTGCAGGTCGTCGTCGGCACCCCCGGTCGCGTGCTGGACCACCTCGACCGTCGCACGCTGAAGATGGACGCGGTCCGCTACCTCGTGCTCGACGAGGCCGACGAGATGCTGCGGATGGGCTTCGCGGAGGACGTCGAGCGCGTGCTCGAGGCCACGCCGCGCCCGCGCCAGGTCGCGCTGTTCTCCGCGACCATGCCGCCCGCGATCCGTCGCGTCGCCGACCAGCACCTCGAGCGCCCGGTCGAGATCACGGTCGCCCGGCAGTCCTCGACGGTGACCACGGTCCGCCAGACCTACGCCGTCGTGCCGCACCGGCACAAGATCGGCGCCCTGTCGCGCGTGCTCGCGGTGAGCGACGCCGACGCCGCGATCGTCTTCGTCCGCACCCGCGGTGCCGCGGAGGAGGTCGGGTCCGCGCTCGTCGAGAAGGGCATCTCCGCCGCGTACATCTCGGGCGACGTCGCTCAGGCCGAGCGCGAGAAGATCGTCGAGCGCCTGCGCTCCGGCGCGCTGGACGTGCTCGTCGCGACCGACGTGGCCGCGCGCGGGCTCGACGTCGACCGCATCGGCCTCGTCGTGAACTACGACGTGCCGCGCGAGCCGGAGACGTACGTGCACCGCATCGGTCGCACGGGCCGCGCCGGCCGTCAGGGCGAGGCGCTCGCGTTCGTCACGCCGTCCGAGCAGTCCCGGCTGCGTCTCATCGAGCGCACCACCCGGTCGCCGCTCGAGCAGATCACGATCCCGTCGCCCGCCGACGTGTCGGCGCACCGGGTCGAGCGCCTGCTGGCCCGCACCGCCGAGCGGGCCCAGCTCGGCCGGCTGGACATGTACACGACCGCGATCGAGGCGCACCTGGCCGCCCACCCCGACGTCACGCCCGTCCAGCTGCTCGCGGTGCTCACCGCGCTCGCGGTCGGCGACGAGGGTCCCGTCGCGCGCACCGGCGACGACCTGGACGACGCCCTGCAGCGCGCGCACCTCGCGCCCGCCCGCGGTCACGACGACCACCGCGACGGCCCGCCGCGCGAGCGTCGTCGTGCCGAGACCCACATCGCCGGAGGCCCGCCGCGCTGGCGGGTCGCCGTCGGTCACCGTGACGGCCTGCAGCCGGGCGCCCTCGTGGGCGCGCTCACCGGCGAGGGCGGTCTGTCCGGCAAGGACCTTGGCAAGATCGACATCTTCGGCAGCTTCGCGCTGGTCGACATCCCGGGCGGACTGTCGCCCGAGGCGGTCGACCGCCTCGCCAGGACGCGGGTCGCCGGCCGTCCGCTGCGGATCCGCGTCGACACCGGCCCGCGCCCGGGTCACGGCGCGTCGCGCCCGTCGCACGGCCCGCACCGCGGCCGCGGCTGACGACCCACCGCTCGCACCACAGAGCCCCGGACCGCACGACGGTCCGGGGCTCTGCTGCGTCTGCCGTCAGCGCAGCACGGGTCCGCGCGCCTCCGCGCGGTGCGGAGCGGGTCCGCCGCGCAGGACGACGATGTCCGCCTCGCGCAGCACCTCGCCCACGTCCCGGAACCCGCGGATGCTGCCGAGCACACCGACCCGGACGCGTGTGCCCATCTCGTGCTGGAGCTGGTCGAGCAGCTGCGAGAGCCGGTCCGGCAGCCCGCCGGGGCCGACGTCGTCGAGCAGCACCGCGAACTCGTCCTCGCCGATGCGCGCCGGCGTGTCGCCCTCGCGCAGGGGCCGCCGCAGCCGGCGGACCAGCTCGCGGTGCAGGTCGACCCGGGCGTCGCCGTCGGGGCGGCCCTGCGTCGGCACGGCCTGGTCGTCGATCACACGGACGACGGCGAGCGCGCAGTCGTACGTCGGCGACCGGCGCGTGCGCAGGACCGCCGTGCCGAGCCGGTCGAGGAAGAGCAGGCGGTTGACGAGGCCCGTCTCGGGGTCGTGCAGCGCGTCCCGCTGCAGCGCGAGCTCGGCCTCCTTGCGCTCGGTCACGTCGACGAGGGCGCCCACCAGACGCGCGGGACAGCCGGCGTCGTCGAGGACGGTGACCGCGCGGCACAGCATCCAGCGGTAGTCGCCGGACGACGTGCGGACACGGTGCTCGAGCTCGAGCGGCGTCCCGGTGCCGGCGAGCTGCGACGCGATGGCGGCGGAGACCTCGTCGCGGTCCGCGGGGTGGACGCGCTCGAGCCACTCGCCGGGCGAGTCGCCGATCACGTCGTCGTCGTAGCCGAGCGTCTGCTTCCAGCGCGGCGAGTAGTAGACCGTGCCGGCGGAGACGTCCCAGTCCCACGTGCCGTCGTGCGCGGCCATCGACGCGAGGGCGTACCGCTCCTCGCTCGCCCGCACGGTGTCGGCGAGCGACCGCTCGCGGGCCGCGGCCTGCTCGAGCGCGCGCCGCTGCTCGCGCAGGGAGGCGAGCAGCCGTTCCTGGTCGAGCGCGACGGCGAGCAGGGCGGCCCAGTGGTTGAACCGGTCGCGCGCGCTCGTCGCTCGGGTCTCGACCGTGCCGTCGATGGCCAGCAGCCCCCAGTCGCTCCCGCCGAACGTCACCGGCACGACGAACGTGAGCTCGTTCGAGCCGACGGTGCCGGCGCGGGTCAGGGCGGCGGGCGGGAACTGGCTCGCGGTCGTTCGCATGCCCACCAGGCGAGACAGCGTGCCGGACGTGTCGTGGACGCCGACGATCTCCATCTCGCGGTCACCCGGGCCCCGGTCGGCGCCGAGCCAGAGCGCCAGGCACGCGTGCCCGCGGACGCCCCGGGGCAGCCAGCCGAGCGCGCGCGGGCTCGCGCCGTCACCGCGCAGCAGGTCCATGTCGACCTCGTACTGGTCGACGATGGTCCGCTCGAGCTGTCCGCTGCGGGCGAGCATCGCGCGCGTGCAGCCCTTGGTCAGTGCGAGGAGCACCTCGGTGACGGTGCGCCGCAGCGCTGTCTCGTGCTCCGGCTCGGAGAGCGCTTCCACCTGGTGCTGCTCGATCGCACGGACGCACGTGACGAGCTGCTCGAGGGCCTCGGGGTGCGGCTGCATGGCCGACGTGAGGTCGGCGAGGCGTGCGAGCGTGGGCGGGTTGGGCACCGCGCCCCGGTCCGCCGCGGCCTCGAGCGGCTCGACGACCGCGTGCCACCACGTGTCCCGGGGTGCGCTGCCCGACCGACGCCCGGCACCCGCACCGAGCGGCCCGACGAACGCGGACTCCGCGACCGCGCGCAGGGCCTGGTGGCAGGCGGCGAGCGTCGAACCGGGGGCGCCGACGCGGGTGGACGCGGCGACGTCGGTGCAGCCGCAGGACTCGCGCAGCACGAGCGACGACGGGGCGCGGTACTCGCCACCGGGCACGTCCTCGCCGCGCATCTTCGACAGCAGCAGCGAGACGGCCGTCTCTCCCACGCGGTCGAAGTGCGCGTCCACGGTCGAGAGCCGCGGTGTCACACGGGCGCCCGAGTCGGCGTGGTCGAACCCGATGACGGCCTGGTCGCGCGGCAGCACGAGACCCGCGGCGCGCAGGGCGCGCTGGAAGCCGATGGCGTTCCGGTCGGTCGCGGCGACGACGGCGGTGGTCGGCATGCCGGCGGCGAACATCCGGGCCGCCGCGTCGGCGCCGCCCTGCTCGTGGTTGTCGGACGCCTCGTACGACCAGTGCTCACCGACCTCGATGCCGTGCTCCGCGAGGACCGCCCGGTACGCCGCGAACCGCTCCCGCTGGTCGCGCTGGGTCAGGCAGCCGACGAAGCCGATCCGGGTGTGGCCGTGCCCGAGGAGGTGCTCGACGGCCGCGCGGATGCCCCCGTCGTTGTCGGGGACGACCACCGGGTCATCGGCCGAGGTGGGTTCTTCACTCACGAGCACGAGCGGGACGCCCCACTGCTGGACGGCCGCGAGACGGTCGGCGCGCAGCGCCCGGCCGACGACGACGAGCCCGTCGACCGCTCCGAGCGCCACCGGGGCGTCGAGGATCGACTCGTCGGGGTACCGCTCACGGTCGAGCCCGGCCGGGTACGTCTGGACCGCGACGACGCGGTGACCTGCGGCTCGAGCTGCCCGGGCGACGCCCGCGATGAGCGCACCGAAGTAGAAGCCGCCCACGACGGGCGACAGCACGCCGATCGTTCGTCGTGCCGTCGGTGACACCGGCCCACGCCGCACCGTTCCCATCACAGACACCCCTCGCCCACATCGTCGGAGTCGAGATGATGCATTTGACCCGCATCGGGCGACACACTAGGTGATCGTGGTCACACCTGCATATGACTCAGCGCGTCATGGTTCATCCGGACCGTCGGTCCCGACCCCCGCAGGGGGCGTCGGTGTGCCGGTCGCTCCCCCGACCAGACGCCCCACCATCACCGACGTCGCCCGCGCCGCCGGCGTCTCGATCGCCGTCGTCTCGTACGCCCTCAACGGCAGACCGGGCGTCTCGGCCGCGACACGGGAGCGCGTGCTGCGCGTCGCCGACGAGTTCGGCTGGCGTCCGAGCGCGGCGGCGCGCTCGATGCGGACCGGTCCACGGGCGGTCGGCCTCGTGGTGGACCGTGGCGCGGCCGGCCCGGCGGCGCCCGCGTCGGGCGTGCTGGAGTTCGTCACGTCGCTCCAGGAGGTGCTCGCGACGCGGAACCTCGCGCTCGTGCTCCAGATCGTCGACGGGCCGGACGCCGCGGTCGCGCTCTACGGCGAGTGGTGGGCCGAGCGTCGGTTCGACGTCATGGTCGTGACGGACGTGCTCCTCGAGGACCCGCGCATCGATGCGCTCCGGCGGCTGCGGGCACCTGCGGTCGTGGTCGGCGGCGACGGCGAGCACGACCTGGGGTCGGTGGCGCTCGACGAGGCGGAGGCGTTCACCCGGGTGGCGCGGTACCTGCTCGAGCTCGGTCACCGGCGGGTCGCGGCGGTGACCGGCCCCGCGGCTCTCGCCCGGACCCGGACGCGTGCGGCGGCGCTGGAGCAGGTGCTCGACCCCGCGGGCGGCACGCTCGTGCACGAGGCGACGGCGGGGACGGCGGAGGAGGCGGCGGTCGCGACGAGGCGGCTGCTGACGAGCGGGCGCGCGCCGACGGCGATCGTGTTCGACACCGACCAGATGGCCATCGCGGCGCTCGACGTGGCGCGGCGTACCGGCCTCGCGGTGCCGTGGGACCTGTCGCTGGTCGCGGGGTCGGACTCGGCCTTGTGCCGGCTCGCGACGCCGTCGATCACCACGCTCCCCTCGGGTCAGCGGGAGCTCGGCACCGCGACGGGTGAGACAGTCCTGGCCGTGCTCGACGGCGACGTGCGGGCGCGGCGCGAGCTGCAGCTCGGCGGCCTCGCGGTGCGGGGCAGCACGGGTCCGCGGTCGCGCTGACGGCCCGCGCGGCTCGCCCGGACGGCACCGTCGCGACACGGAATGTCACGATTCGGTAAAGCGGGGTGCTTAAACGATTTGCCCCGTGCCGTCCGGATGGGCCGCGTGATCAGGTGGCCGCCAGTCGCCGTGGACTCCCCCCGGGCGACTCGCGCCTGAGCAGGACGGTCTGCCGGGTGTGCCGAACGACATCCGGAGGACTACGTGTCCACACACGGCAAGAGAGCAGTCGGGCGGCGTCTGCGCGCCGCCGCGACGGCTGCGACGGCGACCGCCATGGTGGCGGTCCCGCTGACCTTCTCGGCGACCGGTGCCAGCGCCGCCGAGGCGCACGTCGACAACCCGTACGCCGGCGCCACGCAGTACGTGAACCCCACGTGGGCGGCGTCCGTTGAGAGCGCTGCCACGCGGCAGACCGACGCGTCGCTCGCGGCCAAGATGCACACGGTGGCGAAGCAGCCGACCGGCGTGTGGATGGACCGCATCAGCGCCATCACGGGCAACGCCGACGGCAAGGGCCTGAAGTTCCACCTCGACAACGCGCTGACGCAGAAGTCGGGCTCGACGCCGATCGTCGTCAACATCGTCATCTACGACCTGCCCGGTCGTGACTGCTACGCGCTGGCCTCGAACGGTGAGCTGCCCGCCACCGACGCCGGGCTCGCGCGCTACAAGACCGAGTACATCGACGCGATCGCGGCGCTGCTCTCGGACAGCAAGTACTCCGGTCTGCGCTTCGCGCTCACCATCGAGCCCGACTCGCTGCCCAACCTCGTCACGAACAGCTCCGAGGCGCTCTGCCAGCAGGCCGCGCCCTACTACCGGGCCGGCGTGAAGTACGCGCTCGACAAGTTCCACGCCATCCCGAACGCGTACAACTACATCGACATCGGTCACTCCGGCTGGCTCGGCTGGGACAGCAACGCCGGTCCGTCCGCGCAGCTGTTCGCGGAGGTCGCCAAGACCACCACCGCGGGTGTCGCGTCGGTCGACGGGTTCATCTCCGACACCGCCAACTCGACGCCGCTCAACGAGCCGTTCCTGCCCGACTCGAGCAAGCAGGTCGGCAGCGGGCAGATCCGGTCGGCCGACTTCTACGAGTGGAACCCCGACCTCGACGAGGCCGACTTCACGGCCGACATGTACTCGCGGCTCGTCGCGGCGGGCTTCCCGTCGTCGATCGGCATGCTCATCGACACGTCGCGCAACGGCTGGGGCGGCCCGAACCGTCCGACCGCCGCCTCGACGAGCACGGACCTCAACACGTACGTCAACGCGTCCAAGGTCGACAAGCGCGTGCACCGCGGCGCGTGGTGCAACCCGCTCGGTGCCGGCATCGGTGAGCTGCCGCAGGCCTCGCCGTCCGGCTACACGGCCTCGCACCTCGACGCGTTCGTCTGGATCAAGCCTCCGGGCGAGTCCGACGGTGCGTCCACCGAGATCGCGAACGACCAGGGCAAGAGCTTCGACCGCATGTGCGACCCGACCTACGTGTCGCCCAAGCTCAAGAACCAGCTCACCGGCGCCACGCCGAACGCCCCGCTCGCGGGTCAGTGGTTCGAGGAGCAGTTCGTCACCCTGGTGAAGAACGCCTACCCGGTCATCGGTGGCAGCAACAACCAGACCGACACCACCGCGCCGACGGCTCCCACGGGCCTCACGGCCGGCACGCCGACGTCGAGCTCCGTCTCGCTGTCGTGGACCGCGTCGACCGACAACGTCGGCGTCACCGGCTACGACATCTACCGCGGCACGACGCTCGTCGGCTCGTCCACCACGACGAGCTACTCGGTCACCGGCCTGTCGGCCGCCACGACCTACTCGTTCACGGTCAAGGCGAAGGACGCCGCCGGCAACGTGTCGTCCGCCTCGTCGGCCGTCTCGGTGACCACCGCGAACGGCGGCACCACGGACACCACCGCGCCGTCCGTCCCGACCGGTCTGACCGCCGGCACGACGACGCAGACCTCGGTCCCGCTGTCGTGGAACGCGTCGACGGACAACACGGGTGGCTCCGGCGTCGCCGGCTACGAGGTGCTCCAGGGCTCCACCGTCGTCGGCACCACCACGTCGACGAGCTACGCGGTGACCGGCCTGACCGCCGGCACGGCGTACTCGTTCTCCGTCCGGGCCAAGGACGTCGCCGGCAACGTGTCCGCCGCGTCGTCGGCCGTCTCGGCGACGACCCAGTCGGGCACGGTCACCGACACGACCGCGCCGTCGGTCCCGGCCGCGCTCGCCGCGGGCACCACGACGACGAACAGCATCGCGCTGTCGTGGGGCGCGTCGACGGACAACACGGGTGGCTCCGGCCTCGCCGGCTACCAGGTGTTCCAGGGCTCGACGCTCGTCGCCACGGTGACGACGACGAGCTACACCGTGACCGGCCTGTCCGCGAACACGGCGTACACGTTCACCGTCAAGGCCAAGGACAACGCGGGCAACGTCTCCGCCGCCTCCACCGCCGTCACGGCGACGACGCAGAACACCACGACCACCGGTGCCTGCAAGGTCACCTACACGGCCAACAGCTGGAACAACGGCTTCACGGCCTCGGTCAAGGTCACCAACACCGGCACGTCCGCGCTGTCGAGCTGGAGCCTCGGGTTCTCGTTCGCGAACGGCCAGAAGGTGACGCAGGGCTGGAGCGCCGACTGGTCGCAGTCCGGCACGACGGTCACGGCCAAGAACGCCGCGTGGAACGGCTCGCTGGCCGCCGGCCAGTCGGTCGACATCGGCTTCAACGGCTCGCACACGGGGACGAACAACAACCCCACCGCGTTCACGCTGAACGGTGCTCCCTGCACCATCGGCTGATCCGCACCGCATGACGCAGCGGGGGTCCTCCGGTTCGCCGGAGGGCCCCCGCTCGTCTCTGCTCGGGACCGGACGTCGGCCCGAGCCGAGCGGTCCGGAGCGTCCAGGCCGTGGTTCAGGCCGTCGGCACCGCGCCGAGAGCTGCCGCGACCGCGGCGACGAGCTCGTCGACGTCGGACTCCTGTGTGTCGAACGAGCACATGAGCCGCACCTCGCCGGTCTCGAGGCGCCAGTCGTAGAAGCGCCAGCGCTCCCGCAGCCGTGCGGCGACGTCGGCGGGCAGGGCGACGAACACGCCGTTCGCGTGCGTCGGCTGGGTGATGTCGGCACCGGGGATCTCGGCGAGACCGGCCGCGAGCCGTGCGGCCATCGCGTTCGCGTGCCGAGCCGACCGCAGCCACAGGTCGCCCTCGAACATCGCGACGAGCTGCGCCGAGACGAAGCGCATCTTCGACGCGAGCTGCATGTCCATCTTGCGCAGGTACGGCAGACCGGTGGCCGCGTCGGGGTCGAGGACGACGACGGCCTCGCCGAACAGCAGGCCGTTCTTGGTGCCGCCCAGCGACACGACGTCGACGCCCGCGTCCGTGGTGAACGCCCGCAGCGGCACGTCGAGCGCGGCGGCCGCGTTCGCGATGCGGGCGCCGTCGAGGTGCAGCCGCAGTCCGAGCCCGTGCGCGTGGTCGGCGAGCGCGCGGACCTCGTCGGGCGTGTAGAGGGTGCCGAGCTCGGTGGCCTGCGTGATCGAGACGACGCCGGGCTGCGCGCGGTGCTCGTCGCCGAAGCCCCACGCCTGCCGCTCGACGAGCTCGGGCGTGAGCTTGCCGTCAGGTGTGGGGACGGTGAGGAGCTTGAGGCCGGCGACCCGTTCCGGTGCGCCGTTCTCGTCGGTGTGGATGTGGGCGGTGTCCGCGCAGATGACGGCACCCCACCGGGGCAGCATTGCCTGCAGGGACAGCACGTTGGCCCCGGTGCCGTTGAACACGGGGTACGCGGTGGCCTGCGGGCCGAAGTGCGCGGCGACGACCTCCTGGAGGCGTGCGGTGTAGACGTCCTCGCCGTAGGCGATCTGGTGGCCGCCGTTGGCCTCGGCGATCGCGGCGAGGACCTCGGGGTGGGCGCCCGCGTAGTTGTCGGAGGCGAAGTCGCGGTGGTCGGCGTCGTGCAGTCGGGTCACGGGGACAGTCTCCCCCGCCTGCGGGCGTTCGCGCGCAGCGGCGGCGACACGGTTGATGCGCGATGATCCGACCGACGACGACGAGGAACGGTGACGGTGGAGCACGACGCGGACCCGACGGACGACAGGCACGAGACGTTCACGGAGCGGATGGACCGCAACTGGGACGAGCTCCTGCAGGAGCTGCGCGTGACGCAGACCGGCGCGCAGATCCTCACGGGCTTCCTGCTGACGCTGCCGTTCCAGCAGCGGTTCGCCGACCTCGACGACTACCAGGTCCGGCTGTACCTGGTGCTCGTGGTCCTCGCGGCGGTCGCGACCGCGCTCATCGTGGCGCCCGTGAGCCTGCACCGGGCGCTGTTCCGCCGCCGCATGAAGGCGCAGCTCGTGGGCGCGGCGAACTGGTTCGCGCGGGCCGGCCTGCTGATCCTCGCGCTCGTGCTCGCGGGCGGACCCATGCTGCTGTTCGACATCGTCGTCTCGCGGACCGCGGGGTGGGTCGTCGGTGGCGCGGTGCTCGTCATGCTCGTGGCGTGCTGGTGGGTTCTCCCCCGCGTCATCGCCGTCCGGGCGAAGGCCTGAGTCCGGCCGCGCGGCACGTCGCGCACGTGCCGATCAGCTCGATCGTGTGGTCGACGTCGTCGAAGCCGTGCGCGGCGGCGACCGAGGCAGCCCAGGCCTCCGCCTGACCGGCGTCGATCTCGACGGTCCGTCCGCACGAACGGCACACCAGGTGGTGGTGGTGGCTGCGCTGGGCGCACCGTCGGTACACGGACTCGCCGTCCGCGGTGCGCAGGGAGTCGACCTCGCCCGTCTCGGCCAGGCTCTGCACCGCCCGGTACACGGTCGCGAGGCCGACGCTCGACCCCCGGGCCCGGAGCATCTCGTGCAGCTGCTGCGCGCTGCGGAACTCGGAGACGTCGTCGAGGAGGTCGAGGATCTCGGCACGCTGCCGCGTCTGCCGCACCACCATCGCCGCGCCCACCTTCCTGAGAGTCGTTCGCATCATAGTCGACCTCAGGAACGACGACGGGCCGGGCGCGACCCCCGAGGAGGTCGTGCCCGGCCCGACGCAGCTGCGGCTGTGCTCAGCCCTGGACGGCGCGCTTGAGGGCGCTGCCGGCCGTCAGCTTGACGCGGTAGCCGGCCGGGATCTCGAGCTTCTCGCCGGTCTGCGGGTTGATGCCCGTGCGGGCCGAACGCTCGGCACGCGCGACGGCCAGGAAGCCGGGGATGGTCACGCTCTCGCCGGTGGACAGCTGCTCGACCAGCACCTCCTGGAAGGCCTTGAGGGCCTTGTCCGCCTCGGTGTTGGAGAGGCCGGCCTTGGCGGCGACGGCCTGGACGAGCTCGGTGCGGTTCACGCTCACGGAATCATGCTCCTTGTTGACTGTGGGACATGCGGCCCGGTCCCCGGGCGGGGCGCCCCGGGCCGCGCGGGCTGGCCGCGTGCACGGGGACGACGCGCAAGACACTAACCCGTCGGTGAGCGCTCGACGTGCACGACGACACGCGGGATCACGCGCGAGTGCGGGCCAGGAGCTCGTCGGCGGGCCACGCCGTGAGCACGCGCGACGCGTCGATCCCGTGCTGGACGGCCCGCGCGCACCCGGCGTCGAGCCAGTCGAGCTGACCGGGCGCGTGCGAGTCGGTGTCGATCGTGAAGTCGCAGCCGACGTCGACGGCGACCTGCAGGAGGTCGTGCGGCGGGTCGAGCCGGTCGGGGCGGCAGTTGATCTCGACGGCCGTCCTGTGCTCGGCGCACGCCTCGAACACGGCCCGTGCGTCGAACTCGCTCTGCGGCCGCTGGCGCCCGAGCAGCCGACGGCCGGTGCAGTGCCCGAGCACGTCGGTGCGCGGGTTGCTCACCGCTGCGATCATGCGGCGGGTCATGGCCGCACGGTCCATCCGCAGCTGGGAGTGGACGGACGCGACGACGACGTCGAGCTCGTCGAGCAGGTCGGGGTCCTGGTCCAGGTCGCCGTCGTCGAGGATGTCGACCTCGATGCCCGTCAGCACCCGGAACGGTGCGACGGCGCGGTTGAGGGCGCGCACCTGGTCCAGCTGGGCGCGGAGCCGGGCGGCCGAGAGGCCGTTCGCGACGGTCAGTCGCGGCGAGTGGTCCGTGACCGCGAGGTACTCGTGGCCGAGCTCGAGGGCCGCGAGCACCATCTCCTGCATCGGCGACGACCCGTCGGACGCCTCGGTGTGCGAGTGGAGGTCGCCGCGCAGGGCCCGGCGGAGCGCGGCGGCGGCCGGGTCGGCTTCGGTCGCCGCCGTCTGCGCGAGCTCGGACTCCAGCTGCTCCAGGTACGGCGACGTCCCGCCGCGCAGCGTGACCGCCACGACCTCGGCCGTCCGGGCTCCCACTCCGGGCAGGTCCGTCAGCGCGCCGGCCCTCTCGAGGACGTCGAGCCGCGCGGGATCCTGCTTCTCGATCGTGCGTGCCGCGTTCCGGAACGCAGCGCTGCGGTACGGGCTGGCCTGCGCGCGCTCGAGGAGGAACGCCACCCGGCGCAGCGCGGCGACCGCGTCGTCGCGCCGGTCGGACGCCGTCACGAGGCCTTGCGGCGGGTCTTGCGCGGCTTGGTCTCACCCGTGTCGTCGGCCGGCTTCTCGTCGGCGTCCTTCGCCGTCGACCGGCGCGCCTTCTTCTTCGGCGGTGCCTTCTCGTCGTCGTCGTCCTTCGCCGCCGCCTTCTCGGGTGCCTTCTCCTCCGCCGGCCGTGAGCCCCGGGCCTTCTCGACGCTGCGCTGCAGCGCGGCGAGCAGGTCGACGACCTCGCCGCCGCCTGTGCCCTCCGTCTCCTCGCCCGCCGGGACGGGCACGGGCCGGGTGCTGCCGGACGACACCTTGGCCTCGATCATCTGCTCGAGCGCCGCGGCGTAGCGGTCCTCGTACTGGCTCGGGTCGAAGTCCGCGGCGAGGGACTCGACGAGGGACGACGCCATCGCGAGCTCCTGGGGCCGCACGGTGACGTCGGCGTCGAGGATCGGGAAGTCGGCCTCGCGCACCTCGTCCGGCCACAGCAGCGTCTGCAGGCAGATGACGTTGTCGCGGACCCGCAGCACCGCCATGGTCTCGCGCTGCCGCAGCGCGACCTTCACCACCGCCATGCGGTCCGCCTGCTCCAGCGCACCCCGCAGCAGCGCGTACGGCTTGGCCGCGGTCTTGTCGGGCTCCAGGTAGTACGTCTTGGCGAGCAGGATCGGGTCGACCTGCTCGGCGGGCACGAACTCCAGGACCTCGATCTCCCGCTCCGTCGCGAGCGGCAGCTGCCGGAAGTCGTCGTCGGTCAGCACGACGAGCTCGCCGTCCTCTGTCTCGTAGCCCTTCGCGATCTCCGAGTACTCGACCGTCTCGCCGTCGATGCTGCACACCTTGCGGTAGCGGATGCGCCCGCCGTCCTCCTTGTGCACCTGGTGCAGCGTCACCTCGTGCTCACCGGTCGCCGCGTACAGCCGCACGGGCACGTTGACCAGGCCGAACGCGACCGCACCCTTCCAGATCGCTCGCATGGGTCGTCGCCTCCGGGGATGAGGGGCCGGCGCGGCCGGGGCAGGCCACCGGCCCGTGACGTGCACGGGTCCTGTCGGCAGGATGGACCCGTGGAGCCCATGCTCGCCACCCCTGCGCCGCAGGTCGGCGCCCTGCCGAGGGGCCCCGCGTGGGCGTTCGAGGTCAAGTGGGACGGCGTGCGGGCGCTCGCGGACACCACCGGCGAGCGCGTGCGGTTGTGGAGCCGGAACGCGCGCGAGGTCACGCCGGCCTACCCGGAGCTCGCCGCGCTCGCGGACGTCCCGCCTGCGGTCCTCGACGGCGAGATCGTGCTGCTCGCCGACGGCGTGCCCTCGTTCGCGGCGCTCGCCGAGCGGATGCACGTGCGCGACGCCCGCCGGGCCGCAGCGCTCGCGCGCCGTCAGCCGGTGACGTACCTCGTGTTCGACGTGCTGCGGCTCGGCGGCGTGGACCTCACGGTTCGCACGTACGACGAGCGTCGCGACGTGCTCGCCGGGCTCGCGCTGCCCGACCGTGTGCAGCTCTCCCCCGTCTACCCCGACGGCGACGACCTGTGGCAGGTGACCCGCGCGCACGGGCTCGAGGGGGTCGTCGCGAAGCGTCGCAGCTCGACATACCAACCCGGACGGCGGTCCGCCGACTGGGTGAAGTCCGCGCACGTGCGCACCCGGACGGCCGTGGTCGGCGGCTGGCGCGAGGAGAGCACAGGGACGGGCCGCATGGGTGCCCTCATGCTCGGCGCGTACGACGGTCGCGGTGCGCTGCGGTTCCTCGGCCGCGCGGGCAGCGGGCTGACCGGCCCGCTCGCGCAGGACCTCGGGCGCCGCGTGGCGGCCAGGGCCACCAGCCCGTTCGACGACGAGGTGCCCGCCCTCGACGCGCGCGGCGCCCGCTGGTGCGATCCCCTGGTCGTCGTGGACACCCGCTACCTCAACCGCACCCCCGACGGCCGTCTGCGACAGCCCGTGATCCGCGGCATCCGCACCGACGCCGTCGCGGACCCCTGGGAGCAGCCGTGAGCCCCGAGCGTCAGATGGTCGACGTCGAGGGCCGCCAGGTCCGGGTGAGCCACCTCGAGAAGGTCATGTACCCGTCGACCGGGACCACCAAGGCCGAGGTGATGAGCTATCTCCTGCGCGTCGCCCCGGCGCTGCTCGCGCAGCTCAAGGACCGGCCGGTCACCCGCATCCGCTGGCCCGACGGCGTGGCGGGCGAGAAGTTCTTCGAGAAGAACGTGCCACGCGGCGCACCGGACTGGGTGCGCCGGCAGACCGTGCGGGCGGCCCCAGGGGCCGATGACGAGGGCGCCGAGCTCGTGCTGCCGTTCGTCGACGACCTCGCGGGGCTCGTCTGGTGCGCGAACCAGGGATCGCTCGAGCTGCACACCCCGCAGTGGTCCGTCGGCCCGCGCGGGGGCGTGCGGCGCCCCGACCGGCTCGTCATCGACCTCGACCCCGGTGCGCCCGCCGGGCTCGACGAGTGCGCGGAGGTCGCCCACCTCGTGGCCGACCGGCTCAAGGACGACGGCCTGCCGGAGTCGG
Source organism: Cellulomonas sp. (assembly GCF_017744555.1). Classification (GTDB taxonomy): domain Bacteria; phylum Actinomycetota; class Actinomycetes; order Actinomycetales; family Cellulomonadaceae; genus Cellulomonas. The sequence goes on from NZ_JAGIBD010000013.1 coordinate 28,546, forward strand.
TGCCGGTCACGTCGGGCAGCAAGGGCATGCAGCTGTACGCGAAGCTCCCGGGCACACGCTCCGTGATGGAGGTGCGGCAGTACGCCCGCGACCTCGCGTACGCCGTCGCGGCCGCGCACCCGCGGCTCGTCGTCGCCGTCATGAAGAAGGACGTGCGCGGCGGGAAGGTGCTCATCGACTGGTCGCAGAACCACCCCGCGAAGACGACGATCACGCCGTACTCGCTGCGCGGCCGCGACCTGCCGCGGGTCGCAGCGCCCCGGTGGTGGGACGAGGTCGGCCCGGGGTTGCAGCAGCTCGGGCCCGACGAGGTCGCGGACCGGCTGGAGGCCGACGGCGATCCCTTCGCGTGAGCCTCCCGGTCCGCCGGCGCACATCCGGGTGGGTGGCCCGCGCGTGCGTCTGACGTCGGACGCTCGGATGGCGAGGGCTCGCGACCTGGGGCAGCGTTGACGCCGCCGGGGATCGGACCCCCGGGAGCCGAGGAGAAGGAGCGCCCTGATGGCACAGAAGCTGCCCAAGTACACCGTCCCGTCCCTGACGAAGCAGCAGGGGGCCGAGGTGGCCGCCATCCTCCAGCAGCGTCTCGACGCGCTCAACGACCTGGCCCTCACGCTCAAGCACATCCACTGGAACGTCGTCGGTCCGCACTTCATCGCGGTGCACGAGATGCTCGACCCTCAGGTGGACGCGGTGCGGCTCATGGTCGACGCGATCGCCGAGCGCATCGCGACGCTCGGCGTGGCCCCCGTCGGCACCCCGGGCGCGCTCGTGAAGAACCGCACGTGGGACGACTACGCGATCGGCCGCGACGGCGCCATCGCCCACCTCGGTGCTCTCGACGAGGTGTACGTGGGCGTGATCAGCGACCACCGGCAGGCGGCGAAGGACGTCGAGGAGACCGACGACGTCACCAACGACCTGCTGATCGGGCACCTGCACGAGCTCGAGCTGTTCCACTGGTTCGTGCGGGCGCACCTCGAGTCCTCCGGCGGCGCCCTGAGCACGGCGACCGCGGAGGGCGAGGTCGCCTCGGCCCGGAAGGCGGGCCAGAAGGAGAGCGCGTGACCGCTGCGCGACCGGTGAAGGCCGTCCGGGCCGGTGCGTCGACCGTGCTGCGCGCTGCGCGGGTCGGCGCCCGGCCCGCGGGCTCCGCGCGGCCGCCCGTGCACCGTGCGGCCCGTTTCGAGGACGCGTTCGACCGCCGGGTCGCGGCGGTGCTCCGGCGGCGGGGCTGGACGGTCCGCATCGAGCCGTACGCCGGGTACGGCGGCCCCGGGTGGGTGCGGGTCATGGCCCGGACCCTGCTGGCTGCGCCCGTGGTGCGGGATGCCGACCTGCCGGGCGCCGGTGCCGCCGCGCAGGCCGGGACACGCCAGGCGAAGAGCCTGCGCGGGTGGCGCAGCTTCGCGACCGCGCAGGTCGCCGGGGCGCAGCTCGAGGTGACGGTCGGCGACCGGACGCACCACGTCGTGACCGACCGGGGCGGGTACGTCGACGCGCTGCTGGAAGCCGACCTCGCACCGGGGTGGCACGACGTCGTGCTGCGGACGCAGGACGGCGACCGGGCGGTCGCGCCGGTGCACGTCGTCGACCCCGGCGTCCGGTACGGGATCGTGAGCGACATCGACGACACGGTGCTCGTGACCCGCCTGCCGCGCCCGTTCGTGGCCGCGTGGAACGTGCTGGTGCGCCACGAGAACGCGCGCGAGCCCGTGCCCGGGATGGCCGAGCTGTACCACCGGTTGCTCGCCGCCGACCCGCGCGCGCCTGTCGTGTACCTGTCCACCGGTGCGTGGAATGCGGCGCCGACGCTCGGGCGGTTCCTGCGACGGCACGGGTACCCGGCGGGCCCAATGCTGCTCACCGACTGGGGTCCGACAAACACCGGGTGGTTCCGCAGCGGACCCGAGCACAAGCGGGCGCAGCTGCGACGGCTCGTGCACGAGCTCCCGGACGTGCGGTGGATCCTGGTCGGCGACGACGGGCAGCGCGACCCCGAGATCTACGCGGAGGCCGCGCGGCTGTTCCCCGAGCACCTGAGGGCGGTCGTCGTCCGGCAGCTCACGTTCGGCGAGCACGTCCTCGCGCGCGGGCTGCCGGTCCAGGGACCGGCGGGTGCGCGCGCCGAGCGGGCCGCCGAGCGCGAGGGCGTGCCCGTGGTGCTGGGGCCCGACGGGTCGTCCATCCTGCGGCAGATGGCGGCGCGAGGCCTGCTGGAGCCGTGACGCCGGCCGGGCCCTCAGAGGCGCTGCGGGTCGTCCCAGTCCTCGAGGCTCGCGATCGCCTCGTCGTCCGCCTCGAGCTCGACCGCGTACAGCGAGCGCGGCGCGCGCCGAGGGTCACCACCCGAGCGGGCGTCGGCAGCGGCCAGCTGGGCCTCCGGCAGGACCGGGTCGGCGAGGTGCTCGGCGGCGGGGTCGGACGTCAGGTCGCGGTCGCGGCTCATACGGTCGGTTCTACCCCGCCGAGCGGCCGTCCGCATGTGCCGTCCGCGGGGTGTTCATAAACCTTTCGCCCACTGCCCCGGGTTCGAAGCGCTTCGATACGGTCCCCGCGACCGACGCCGGGCCGGCTGCGTACTCGCACCGCGCGACGGTCGCCCCCGCCCCCGCGGACGTCGTCGGGGCGTCCTGTCCCGCCACGAAGGAGTGCAGCGGATGCGTGTCCCCGTCCATCCACCCCGGGAGGCCGAGGCGTCGACGCGCCGCGCCGCCCGCGCCACCCGGGCTTCCCGCGCCACCGGCGTCGCCGGGCTCGCCGCGGTCGTCGCCGCCGGCCTCGTCCCTGCGGTGCTCGCCGGCGCGTCGCCCGCCACGGCCGCCGCCCCCGCGTACAGCTGGGGCAACGTCGAGATCGTCGGCGGCGGGTTCGTCCCCGGCATCGTCTACAACCAGTCGGAGAAGGGGCTGGTCTACGCCCGCACCGACATCGGCGGCGCCTACCGGCTCGACCAGACGACGAAGCGCTGGGTGCCCCTGCTCGACAGCGTCGGCTGGGACGACTGGGGTCACAACGGCGCGCTCAGCCTCGCGACCGACCCGATCGACCCCGACAACGTGTACGTCGCCGCCGGGATGTACACGAACAGCTGGGACCCGAACAACGGCGCGATCCTGCGGTCGTCGGACCGTGGCGCGACGTGGAAGAAGACCGCACTGCCGTTCAAGGTCGGCGGCAACATGCCCGGCCGCGGCATGGGCGAGCGCCTGCAGATCGACCCCAACGACAACCGTGTCCTGTACTTCGGCACCGAGGGCGGCAACGGCCTGTGGCGGAGCACCGACTCGGGCGTCACGTGGGCCAAGGTCAGCTCGTTCCCGAACGCCGGGAACTACGTCGCCGACCCCAGCGACCCGAACGGCTACCTCACGAGCAACCAGGGCGTCGTGTGGGTCACGTTCGACCCGACGAGCGGGACGAAGGGGTCGCCGACCAAGACGATCTACGTCGGCGTCGCCGACAAGGCGAACAGCGTCTACCGGTCCACCGACGCGGGCGCCACGTGGTCGCGCGTCGCGGGCCAGCCGACCGGCTTCATCCCGCACAAGGGCGTGTTCGACGCCAAAGGCAAGCAGCTGTACATCGCGACGAGCGACACCGGCGGCCCGTACGACGGCGGCCACGGCGACCTCTGGCGGCTCGACCAGGCGACCGGCACGTGGACGAACATCTCGCCGCTGCCGTCGACCAGCAGCGACCAGTACTACGGCTACAGCGGCCTGACCATCGACCGCCAGCACCCCGACACGATCATGGCCGTCACGCAGATCTCCTGGTGGCCGGACATCATCGTCTACCGGTCCACCGACCGCGGAGCCACGTGGTCGCGCATCTGGGACTTCAACGGGTACCCGAGCCGCACCGACCGGTACACGCAGGACATCTCCGGTGCGCCGTGGCTCGACTTCGGCAAGCAGGCCGTCGCACCCGAGACGAGCCCCAAGCTCGGCTGGATGACGGAGTCGTTCGAGATCGACCCGTTCGACTCGAACAGCTTCCTGTACGGCACGGGCGCGACCATCTACGGCGGGTCCAACCTCACGGCCTGGGACACCGGCGGCAAGGTGGCCATCGGCGTCAAGGCGCAGGGCCTCGAGGAGACGGCCGTGCTCGACCTCGCCGCTCCCCCGGGCTCGACCGAGCTGCTGTCGGCGCTCGGCGACATCGCCGGGTTCGTGCACACCGACATCACGAAGGTGCCGTCGAAGTCGATCGGCAACGTGCCTGTGCACTCCTCCGAGCTCGGCATCGACTTCGCCGAGAAGGCGCCCGCGACGATGGTCCGGGTCGGGAACGCCGACGCCGGCGTGTCCCGGATCGGCGTCTCCACCTCGGGCGGCAGCTCGTGGTGGGCCGGTCAGGAGCCGCCGGGCGTGACGGGAGCCGGCACGGTCGCGATGGCCGCCGACGGCAGCCGGATCGTGTGGAGCCCGACCGGCGCCGGCGTCTACGTCTCGACGACGTTCGGGTCCAGCTGGACGAAGGCGACCGGAGTCCCCGTCGGGGCGCGCGTGGAGTCGGACCGCGTCAACCCGCTGAAGTTCTACGCGTGGTCGGGCGGCACGTTCTACTCCTCGACCGACGGCGGCGCGACGTTCACCGCCTCCGCGGCGACCGGCCTGCCCACGGGGGCCGCCCGGTTCGGGGCGGTGTTCGGCCGCGAGGGCGACATCTGGCTCGCCGGCGGCGAGCCGAACGCGGCGTACGGGCTGTGGCACTCGACGAACGGTGGTGCGTCGTTCACGAAGATCACCGGCGTCGCCGAGGCGGACACGATCGGCTTCGGCAAGGCCGCACCGGGCACGTCGTACCCCGCGCTGTACTCGTCGGCCAAGGTCGGCGGCGTGCGCGGCATCTACCGGTCGATCGACGCGGGCGCCTCGTGGGTCCGGATCAACGACGACCGGCACCAGTGGGGCCGCACGAACGAGACCATCGCCGGTGACCCCGACGTGTACGGCCGCGTGTACGTCGGCACCAACGGACGGGGGGTGATCGTCGGCAACCTCACCGGGACGGACCCGACGACGACGCCCACACCGACCGTGACGCCCACGCCCACGCCGACGCCCACGCCGACGGTGACTCCGACGCCGACGGTCACGCCGACGCCGACGGTCACTCCGACGCCCAGCCCGACGACCACGGTCAACCCGACGGGCTGCAAGGTCAGCTACACGACGTCGGACTGGCCGACCGGCTTCACGGCGTCCGTCAGGATCACCAACGCCGGGACGGCCGCGGTCAACGGCTGGAAGCTGACGTTCGACCTCACCGCGGGCCAGCAGGTGACGAACGGCTGGTCGGGCGTGTTCAGCCAGTCGGGGCGGACCGTCACGGTGACGAACGCAGCGTGGAACGGGACGATCGCCGGCGGCGGCAGCGTCGAGCTCGGGTTCAACGGCTCGCACACGGGTCAGAACCCGAAGGCGACGTCCTTCACTCTCAACGGCCAGGTGTGCGGCTCGTAGCGCGCTCACCGGCGACTGCGGGGCGGGGTGCCACGGGCGCCCGCCCCGCAGTCATGGGACGTAACCAAGATCACATCTCCCTCGTCGTGGAGATTCTCGACGTCAACATACGATCGAGATCGTGACGGCAGCACGCAGAGACCAGGTCGACGTCGTCCTCGTCGGGGGCGGGATCATGAGCGCCACGCTCGCGGCGCTCCTCACGACGCTCGAGCCGACGTGGACCATCGAGATCCACGAGCGCCGCGGCGCCCCCGCCCAGGAGAGCTCGAACCCCTGGAACAACGCGGGCACGGGCCACGCCGCCCTGTGCGAGCTGAACTACACGCCCGAGCGCGCCGACGGCACGATCGACATCACCAAGGCCGTCACGATCAACGAGCAGTTCGAGCTGTCCCGCGAGCTCTGGCACCACCTCGCGACGCACGACCGGCTCCCCGGCGGCACCGGCTTCCTGTCGACGACCCCGCACATGACGTTCGTCCGCGGCGAGTCCAACGTCGACTACCTGCGCCGCCGCTGGGAGACCCTGCGCCGGCACCCGCTGTTCTCGGACCTGGAGTTCAGCGCCGACCCCGCGCAGATAGCCGACTGGGCTCCCCTGCTCGTCGACGACCGCGACCCGTCCGAGGCGGTCGCCGCGACGCGCGCCCCCTCCGGCACGGACGTCGACTTCGGCGCGCTGACCCGCTCGATGCTCGAGGACGCGGTGTCGCGCGGCGCCCGTCTCGTCACCGAGAGCGAGGTCACGCGCCTGCGACGCCGGGGCGACGGCTCGTGGCGCCTCAAGGTCAAGGACCGCCGCTGGAACGGCCACCGCCGAGCGCGCACGGTCGACGCGAAGTTCGTCTTCATCGGTGCCGGAGGCGGCGCCCTCCAGCTCCTGCAGCGCTCGGGCATCCCTGAGGCCAAGGGCTTCGGCGGCTTCCCCATCAGCGGGCAGTTCCTGCGCACCACGAACCCCGAGATCGTGAAGCAGCACCAGGCGAAGGTGTACGGCAAGGCCGACATCGGCGCGCCGCCCATGTCCGTGCCGCACCTCGACACGCGCGTGGTCGACGGCCAGACCGCCCTGATGTTCGGCCCGTACGCCGGCTGGAGCATGAAGTTCCTCAAGCACGGCTCCTGGCTCGACCTCGTGCGCTCGATCCGGCCCGGCAACGTGGTGCCGATGCTCGCCGTGGGCCTGAAGAACCTCGACCTGCTGAAGTACCTGATCGGCGAGGTCACCGCGTCGGACACCGACCGGCTGCGCACGCTGCGTGCGTTCATGCCGACGGCGCACCCCCGCGACTGGGAGCTCATCACCGCTGGTCAGCGCGTGCAGGTCATCAAGAAGCACCCGACCAAGGGCGGCGTGCTCGAGTTCGGCACCGAGCTCGTCACGGGCGCCGACGGCACGATCGCGGGCCTGCTCGGCGCGTCGCCGGGCGCCTCGACGGCCGTCGCGACCATGCTCGACCTGCTCGAGCGCTGCTTCCCGGAGCGTCAGGACGCGTGGCGTCCGCAGCTGCACGCGATGATGCCCAGCCTCGGCGGAGAGTGGGACGATTCCTTCGACCAGCTCGTCGACGACGAGGCCGTGCGCAGCGAGAGGTGACCATGACGCCGACGGGCGAGGAGATCACGGCGTCCGTCCCGGTCAGCGCGCCCATGCGGGCCGCCAAGGTCCGTGCCGCGACCGAGCACACCACCGTCGGCCAGGTCACCACGACGCCCGACGGGCGCGTCACCATCACGTGCGCGTGCGGCATGACCCTGACGAACGGGCCCACCTGGTCGCTCGACGAGCACATCCGGCTGCACCGGGCCGAGGCGCGGTTCCTCGCGCTGGCGGCCGTGGCGCCCGCGGGCATCCCCCGGCTCGTCGCGTGGCCGCTGGCGCAGGACGTGAGCTCCCCCGCCTGACGGCCGGACGGGTCCGACCGGGTCCGTAGCGGAGAGCCGGGTCGTGCCGCCCCGTCGGTCCGTGGCGCTGCGGTGTCAGTGCGCGGCTGCGGCGTGCCGGTCGTCGTCCTCGTCGTGCGAGTGCGCGATCCCGAGCTCGTGCATCCGCTCGTGCTCCTCGCGGGCGGCCATCCGCGCGGCGATCCTGGCCTGCACCTCGGGGCGGCGCAGCGGCGGCAGCGACGCGGGCGGTTGCCGGCGCTCCGGGAGCTCGGCGAGCAGCCGTGCGGTGATCGCGGCGACCTCCGCGACGGCGGCCTCGAACGGGTCGCGCGTCGCGGCGCTGAGCGTCTGGACGCCCGTCACCTTGCGCACGTACTGGCGCGACGCGGCCTCGATCTCCTCGGACGTCGCGGGCGGCTCGAGCCCGCGCAGGTTCGTGATGTTCCGGCACATGGCCTCGACGCTACGCCGCCGCGCCGACAGCCGTCTCGAGGGCGAGCAGGGTCAGCTTGGCGTCGTCACCGCCCGCGTAGCGGCCGGGCGACCCGTCGGACCGCACGACGCGGTGGCACGGCAGCACGAGCGGCAGCGGGTTGAGCGCGCACGCCGTGCCGACCGCCCGGACCGCCCGCGGGCTGCCCGACGACGCGGCGACCTCGGCGTAGCTGGCGGTCGCTCCGTACGGGATCTCCGGCAGGTGCGACACGACCGTGCGGCGGAAGCCGCGCAGCAGCCGCAGGTCGAGCGGCACGTCGAACGTGCGTCGCCGGCCCGCGAAGTACTCGTCGAGCTCGCGCACCACGTCGTCGAACGGTGCCGCCGCCTGCAGGACCCGCGGGCTGACCGCGTCGGCCAGGGACTGCAGCACGGCGTCGTGGTCCTGCACCGCGAACGCGACGCGGACCAGGCCCGCGGGCGTACGGGCGAGGAGCAGCGGGCCGACCGGGCTGTCGACCGTGCGGTAGGCCACGTCGAGCGTGCCGTCCGCGAGCGCCGCGGCGGCCAGGCGGGTGCGGAGGCGGGTGAGGTCGTCGTCGGTGGTGGTCACGGTGCGGCTCCTTCCGGGGTCAGGGGGCCGGCGTAGGTGCGGCGGAGGCTGGCGACGCCGTCGGCGGCGGCGCGGCGGGCGGCGGCGGGGGTGCCGCCGAGGACGGTGGCGACCTCGTCGTAGGGCAGGCCGGCGAGGTGGTGGTAGGCGACGGCGTGGCGTTGCTTGGTGGGCAGGGCGGCGAGGGCGGCCCAGAGGTCGAGGTCGCGGCCGGCGGGGGGTGCTGTGTGCTCGGGGAGGTCGGCGACGGGGACGGCGTGGCGGGCGGCGCGGCGGACGACGTCGACGGCCTTGCGGTGGGCGATGGTGACGAGCCAGGCCTGGACGTTGGCGTCGGCGGGGAGGTCGGGGTAGGCGCGCAGTGCGGCGAGGAAGGTCTCGGACCAGGCGTCGTCGGCGTCGACGGGGCCGACGACGGCGCGGCAGACGCGCAGGACGGTGGCGCCGTGGGTGGCCACGACGCGGTCGAACGGTTCCTTCACGCTCACAGTGTGCAGACGCGCGAGGGGGTCCGGGTGTGAGGTCGGTGGCGTGGTCGTCTCCCGCGGGGGTGCTGCGGGAGGCAGAGTGTGGGCATGACGAACCTCGACACGCGTCCCGACGAGGAGGTCTGCGGTGCGGTGGTGCCGCGTGGCCCGGTCGTGGAGCGGTACGACGCCCGTGAGGTGCCGCTGGGTGGGATCCGGGCGATGCAGGTGCGGCGGACGTTGCCGCAGCGGGGTCTGCCGTTCGTGGGGGCGTGGTGCTTCCTGGACGAGTTCGGGCCGCAGCACGTGGACATGCGGGTGCTCCCCCACCCGCACACGGGGTTGCAGACGGTGACGTGGCCGGTGGCGGGCGAGATCCGGCACCGGGACAGCGTGGGGTCGGACGTGGTGGTGCGGCCGGGGCAGCTGAACCTCATGACGGCGGGCCGGGGGGTGTCGCACTCGGAGTTCTCGCTCGGCGACGGGTCGTTCATGCACGGTGCGCAGCTGTGGGTGGCCCTTCCGGACGGGGTCGCGGACGGGCCGGCGTCGTTCCAGCAGGTCTCGGACCTGCCGGTGTGGGAGGCGCCGCGGGTGCGGGCGACGGTGATGGTGGGCGACGTGGACGGTGCGGTGTCGGCGGCGCGGGTGCACACGCCGTTGTTCGGTGCCGACGTCGTGGTCGAGCCGGGCGGTGCGGTGGAGGTGCCCGTGCGGCCGGGGTTCGAGCACGCGGTGCTCGTGCTGTCCGGTTCGGTGGAGGTCATGGGGACACCGCACGGGCCCGGCGGGTTGCTGTACCTGGGCGACGGGCGGGAGTCGGTGATGCTGCGGACGGACGGGGGCGCGCGGCTGCTGCTGCTGGGGGGCGAGCCGTTCGCGCACGACCTGGTGATGTGGTGGAACTTCGCGGGGCGGTCGCACGCGGAGATCGCGCAGGCGCGGGCGGCTTGGGAATCCCCGGACCGGGCGGACCGTTTCGGAGTCGTGGCCGGTCATGGTGGTGAGCGCATCCCTGCTCCCGAGCTGCCGAACGTGCGTCTGCAGCCGCGTCGTCGGGGGGCCGTGTGATCGCCGGCCAGGCGGCCGTGCAGCGTCCGGCGCTGCTCACGGTGGACGACGACCCGGCGGTGTCGCGGTCGGTCGCGCGGGACCTGCGGCGGCGCTACGGCGAGGACTACCGGGTGGTGCGTGCGGAGTCCGGCGAGGCGGGCATGGAGGTGCTGCGCGAGCTCAAGCTGCGCGGTGAGCAGGCCGCGGTGCTCGTCGCGGACCACCGCATGCCTGGGATGAGCGGGATCGAGTTCCTCGAGCACGCCATGGACCTGTACCCGCAGGCGCGCCGCGTGCTGCTCACGGCGTACGCGGACACGGACGTCGCGATCGACGCGGTCAACGTCGTCGACCTCGACCACTACCTGCTCAAGCCGTGGGACCCGCCCGAGGAGAAGCTGTACCCGGTGCTGGACGCGCAGCTCGAGGCGTGGGTGGCGTCGGCGCCGCGACCGGTCGCCGAGACGAAGGTCGTGGGGCACCGGTGGTCGGCGCGGTCGTCGGAGCTGCGGGAGTTCCTGGCGCGCAACCAGGTGCCGTACCGGTGGTTCACGGCGGACGGGCCGGAGGGGCGGCGGCTGCTGGAGGCGGCGGGGCTCGACGAGCGCGCGGTGCCGGTGGTGGTCACGACGGACGGCGAGGTGCTGGCGGCACCGTCGGACGCGGAGGTCGCGGCCCGGGTCGGGCTGTCGGTGGAGCCCGCCGCCGCATTCTACGACCTGGTCGTGGTGGGCGGTGGTCCGGCGGGGTTGAGCGCGGCGCTGTACGGCGCGTCGGAGGGGCTGCGCACGGCGCTGGTCGAGCGGACCGCGACGGGTGGTCAGGCCGGGCAGAGCTCGCGGATCGAGAACTACCTGGGCTTCCCGGACGGGGTGTCGGGGTCGCAGCTGACCGAGCGGGCGCGGCGTCAGGCGTTGAAGTTCGGTGCCGAGATCGTGATGACGCGCGACGCGGTGGGGCTGGAGGTCGCCGGGTCGGCGCGGTCGGTGCGGTTCGCGGACGGCAGCACCGTCGGCGCGCACACGGTCATCCTCGCGTCGGGTGTGTCGTACCGGGAGCTGGACGGGCCCGGGTTCGCGGCGCTGACCGGCAGCGGCGTCTACTACGGCTCGGCGCTCACCGAGGCGCCCGCGTGCCGGGACCACGACGTGTACGTGGTGGGTGGCGCGAACTCCGCGGGGCAGGCCGCGATGTTCCTGTCGCGCACGGCCCGGTCCGTGACGCTCGTGGTGCGCGGCGAGTCGCTCGCGGCGTCGATGTCGCACTACCTGATCGAGCAGGTCACCACGAACCCGCGCATCCGGGTGCTCACGCGCACGGAGGTCGTCGAGGCCGTCGGCGACGGGCACCTCGAGCAGATCGTGCTGCAGGACCGCGACACGGGCGACAAGCGAACGGTCGACACCGGGTGGCTGTTCGTGTTCATCGGCGCGGCACCGCACACGGCGTGGCTCGACGGCACGCTCGCGCGCGACGAGCACGGGTTCGTGCGCGCCGGGCACGACCTGCTCGTCGACGGGCACGTCCCCGCGTCCTGGCCGCTCGACCGGCCGCCCTACCACCTCGAGACGAGCGTCCCGGGGGTGTTCGCGGCCGGCGACGTGCGCGCCGAGTCCGCCAAGCGCGTCGCGTCCGCCGTGGGCGAGGGCGCGATGGCCGTCATGCTCGTGCACCGTTACCTGGAGCAGCTGTGACCACCTTCCTGCCGTGCGACATCGACGAGCTGCGCACCCTGTTCCTGTTCGAGAAGCTCTCCGACGACCAGCTCACGTGGTTGTGCGAGCACGGCCACATCGAGCTCGTCACCCCCGGGATGCTGTACCGCGAGGGCGACGAGGCGACGTCGTTCTACGTGCTCATGGACGGCGGCGTCGCGCTGTACCGGCGCGTCGGCGAGGACGACGTCGAGGTCAGCCGCACCACACAGCGCGGCGTGTACGCGGGCGCGTGGGCGTCCTACCTCGGCGAGCGCGCGCAGACGTACACCCAGTCGCTGCGGGTGCTGGAGCCGTCGCGGTTCTACGTGCTCGCCGCCGGCGACTTCGCGGCCCTCATGAACGACTGGTTCCCGATGGCGGTCCACCTGCTCGAAGGGCTGTTCTTCGGGCAGAGCAAGGCGCAGCAGGCGATCGGGCAGCGCGAACGGCTGCTCGCCCTCGGTTCGCTGTCGGCGGGGCTCACGCACGAGCTCAACAACCCTGCCGCGGCCGCGAGCCGCGCGACCGCGACCCTGCGGCAGCGCGTCGCCGGGATGCGGCACAAGCTCGCGCTCGTCGCCGCCGGACCGTACGACCGGGCCACCCTCGCCACGCTCATCGCGCTGCAGGAGAAGGCCGTCGACACCCTCGCCGCCGGACGCGGCGACGCGGCCCTGAGCCCGTTGGAGATCTCCGACCGCGAGGACGAGCTCACCGACTGGATGGACGACCACGACCTCACCAACGGGTGGGAGATCGCCCCGGTCTTCGTCGCCGCCGGGCTCGGCACCGAGTGGCTCGAGAACGTCGCCCAGCTCGTCGGGCCCGACGTGCTCGAGGGAGCCGTCCGCTGGCTCGCCTACACGCTCGAGACCGAGCAGCTCATGAACGAGGTCGAGGACGCCACCAGCCGGATCTCCGCGCTCGTCGGGGCCGCCAAGCAGTACTCGCAGATCGGCCGCGCACCCGATCAGATCGCCGACATCCACGAGCTGCTCGACTCGACGCTCACGATGCTCGAGCAGCGCCTCGGCCCCGACATCACGGTCGTCCGGCACTACGACCCCGCCCTGCCGAAGATCCCCGTGTACGCCGCCGAGCTCAACCAGGTCTGGACCAACCTCGTCGACAACGCCGCCCAGGCCATGGACGGCCACGGCACCCTCACCGTGACGACCCGCACCGTCGACGAGTGGGTCGAGGTCGAGATCGCCGACACCGGCTCGGGGATCCCGCCGGAGGTGATCGGGAGGGTCTTCGAACCGTTCTTCACGACCAAGCCCGTCGGCTCCGGCACCGGTCTCGGCCTCGACATCTCGTGGCGCATCGTCGTCGGCAAGCACCACGGCGACCTGTCCGTGACGTCGGTGCCGGGCGACACCCGGTTCCGCGTCCGTCTCCCCCGCACCCTGTCGGAAGGTCCCACCGCATGAGCGCCACGATCGACCCCGCCGTCCCGCCGAGCGGCACCGGCTGCGCCGAGTGCGAGCGCGCCGGCGGCTGGTGGGTGCACCTGAGGCGCTGCGCGGCGTGCGGGCACGTGGGGTGCTGCGACACCTCCCCCGCTCAGCACGCGACCGCGCACTGGCGCGAGACCGGGCATCCCCTCATCCGGACGTTCGAGCCCGGCGAGGACTGGTGGTGGGACTACGCCGCCGACGAGTACGCCGACGGACCAGCGCTCGCGGACCCCCAGCACCGTCCGGTCGAGCAGGGCTCCCCGGCTCCGCGTGAGCGCGTGCCGGACGACTGGCGGTCCCTGATCCACCGCTGACCCGGCGGCCCTCGCCGGGTCGGGACCGGTTGCCTCGCGGAACTCACCCGCCGCTCAGGACCTAGGCCCCACGTGTCGGCTATCCGACACGTGTTGGCTTGGGTCACCCGAACGGCGTAAGGCGAGGAGGCCGACATGCACACGGACGGACCGGTGGTGGTCGCGGTCGACGGCTCGGAGCACAGCCGTCAGACGATCGAGTGGGGCGTGGACGTGGCCCGGGCCCACGGTGCCGCGCTCGTGCTGGCGCACGCGTACCGCGACCCTCGTGAGGCCACCCGCTGGGGCTGGTACCCCGTGGTGCTCGACGCCGAGCTCCTCGAGGTCGAGGCGGTCACGGCCGTGCGCGAGCTGCGCGACAAGGTGCGGGCCAACCACCCCGACGTGGTGGTCGAGGCGCGGGTGCTGCACGGTCCGGCCGTCCCGACCTTGCGGGACCTCACCGACGAGGCGCGCGTCCTCGTGGTCGGCGCCCGCGGTGAGCACGGACGCTCGGGCATCGGACCGGTCGGCGACCACCTGGTGACGCACGCCCGGTGCCCGGTGCTCGTGGCGCGGACCCCGACGCCCGGCGACGGCGCGCTGCCCGTCGCCGTGGGCGTCGACGGCTCAGCCGCCTCCGTCGACGCGGCCCACCTCGCCGCTCGCGAGGCGCGCCACCGGGGCGCCGTGCTGCGGATCGTGCACGCACGCTCCCCGCAGGGGCCGTTCCGCGCGGGCGGTCGGCCGGCGACCGACCTGCGCGACCGGGAGGACCCGGCCCAGGCCGCCGCGTGGCGGCTAGCGGAGGAGGTCGTCGCGTCCCACCCCGGCGTGAAGGTCGAGCTCGTGCTCTGCGAGGACGACCCGGTGCCGACCCTGCTCGCCGAGTCGCGCACCGCGCAGGTCGTGGTCGTCGGGTCGCGGGGCCTGGGGGTGTTCCGCGGCATGCTCCTCGGGTCGGTGAGCCGGGAGGTCGCCGCCGACGCGTCGTGCAGCGTGCTGGTGCTGCGGGACGGGACGGAGCGCGGCGCCGCCTGACACGTATCCGGACGCTCGTCCGGGGCTCCTTGCTGGTAGCGCGTCGCCCGACGCGCTACCAGCGTGCGTCTGCTCAGCGAGGAGCCCGCGATGCCTTACGACCACGACGGCAAGCTTCCTGTCATCTACGTCCGCGGGTACGCCGGCGGCGGGTCCGGGATCAACACGGCCGTCAACGACCCGTTCTACGGCTTCAACGAGGGCGCGGTGCAGGTGCGCGTCGACGGCGAGAACCGCCCGCGGTTCCACCAGTTCGAGAGCCCGCTGCTGCGCCTCATGACGGACCACGGCTACGCGCTGCTCGTCAAGGGCAACCAGGAGCTCTACCTCGAGGCGCAGGCGGACGGGAGCGTGCCGGCCGCGAGCATCTGGGTGCACCGGTTCTACGACGAGTACGCGTCCCGCATGACGAAGGACCCGAACGCGTTCAGCATCGAGGACGCCGCCGACGACCTGCTCACGCTCGTGCGGCTGGTGCTCGCCAAGACGGGCGCGCCGCGGGTGTTCCTCGTCGCGCACTCGATGGGCGGCCTGGTGGTCCGCTCCATGCTGCAGCGCTCGGCACCCGACGACCAGTACCTGGGGCACGCACCGGACGCCGCGACCGGGCTCGTGGACCGCGTCTTCACGTACGCGACGCCGCACGGCGGGATCGAGTTCGCGCACGGCTTCGGCCTGCTCGAGAAGCTGCGCGACCTGACCGGGATCAACGGCGCCGACATCTTCGGACCGGAGCGGATGCAGGAGTACCTCACGCCGAGGACACCCGAGGCGATCTCCGCGGCGGCGATGGCGGAGGCTGCCGCCGTGGCCGCGCTCGCGGCGCAGGGCATCGAGGACGACACCCCCGAGGGCTCCGGATTCGACGCCACGCGGATGCCGCGCACCAGCTTCCCGGTCGACCGGATGTTCTGCCTCGTCGGGACGAACGCCGACGACTACGCCGTCGGTCTGGGCATCCCCAAGCGGCTCGTCGGCGAGCGCAGCGACGGGCTCGTCCAGATCGACAACGCCGCCGTGAAGGGTGCTCCGCGCGCCTTCGTCCACCGGAGCCACTCGGGGCCGTTCGGCATCGTCAACTCCGAGGAGGGCTATCAGAACCTGCAGCGGTTCCTGTTCGGCGACCTCGAGGTCGTCGCGAACCTCACCGACGTGCGCCTGCCCGGGACGCGGCACGACGACATCACCTGGCAGCTCGAGGTCACGATGTCGATCCGCACGCTGCCCGTGGTCCTGCACGAGCAGTCGACGGCCCACCTGTGCCCGGTGCAGATCGAGTGGCGCAACGGCGAGGACACGCTCGCCCGGCCCGTGCCCCTCGTGCGCACGTTCCTGTCGTCCGCCGCCGCACGGCCGACCGACGCGGACGGCAACAAGGTGCCGACGCTGCGGCACGTCCTCGGGCTGCGGCTGGTGTCGCTACGCGACCGCAACGGGCTGCTGTCGTTCTTCGACCACGTCGAGAACGCGCCCGAGTGGGCCGACGCACTCGTGGTCGACATCGGCGAGGTCGACGGGAAGCGGTCGACGTGGGCGAGGTGGAACTCCGACATCGGCACGCCGATCCGTGACTACGAGCCGACGCCCGGCCTGGACCCGGTCGTGAAGGACCTCGCACCGGACGACCCGCGCTACTGGAAGGGCCGCGTACCGCTGCCGGCGATCACGCACCAGCTGCTCGGTCCGGACGCCGCCGTGACGCTCGAGGTGTTCCCGCGCAGCGTGCTGCCGAGCGCACAGGCACCGGGTCCGGTGGCCGTCGGCTGACCTCAGGTCGTCGCGCTCGCCACCGGGGCGTCCGCGCCGCTGACGCGGATCTGCACCTCGGCGATGTCCGCCTTCGCGATGCTGGACGACGCACCGAGCCCGCGCGCCTGGGTGCTGTGCGCGACCCACGTGGCGACGACGGTGCTCGTCCCGTCCTCGTCGACCAGCACGAGCTCGTAGACGGGTCCGTCGCCGCCGACGTCGTCGCCGTACCCGCGGCCCGAGGCGCCGGCCGGGTACGTGCACGACCAGTCGATGCGCGTGCCCCAGCCCTTCGCCTCGAGCGTGAGGTCGGCCGTCACGTCGGCCGTCCCGACGGGCTCGAGGTCCAGGCGGGTCACCCCGGCGGCGACCGCCGGCTCGGGCCGCGACACGGCGCGGTCGACGAGCGCACCCGCGGTGCCTCCGGCCACGACGAGCGCGGCGGCCGCCCCGACGAGCACCACCCGGCGCCGACGCCGGCGGGCGTGCACCGCGTGCGCGACCGAGCGCAGCTCGACGACGGCCGCGTCGTCCTCGGCCGGTGCGACGTCGGGCACCTCGTCCGCGGGCACCGTGCGCAGCAGCGCGGGGATCCCCGCGAGCTCGCCGACCGCCGTCCGGCACGCGTCGCACGTCCCCAGGTGCTCCTCGAACGCGCGCCGGTCGGAGGCGCTCAGGGCACCCAGCACGTACGCGGCGTCCCAGTCGCGGTACGGGTCGTCGGTGCGCCCGCCCGGCACCGGCTCGCGGCCGCTCATGACGTCACTCCCCTCTCCTGCAGCGCGAGCCGCATGGCCCGCAGCGCGTAGTGCAGCCGCGACTTCACGGTGCCCTCGGGGATCCCGTGCTCGCGAGCCAGCTCGGCGACGGACCGTCCCCGGTAGTACGCCCCGACGACGACGCCGCGGTGCTCCGCCGACAGCCCCGCGAGCGCGTCCGCGACGAGCCACGAGTCCAGCACCGCCTGCGTCCGGTCGGGCTCGGCGACCTCGGGCGCGAGCTGGGTGCTGCGCTCGCGGACGTGCCGGGCGCTGCGGCGGTCGTCGACCACGAGGTTGCGCGCCACCGTGAACAGCCACGCACGCGTGGCGCCCTGCTCGCGCTCGAGCACCTCGGGGTGCCGCCAGGCGCGCACCATCGCCTCCTGCACGACGTCCTCGGCCAGCGCGTGGTCGCCGGTCAGGCGCACCACGTAGTGGTGCAGGGGGCGCGCGTAGGCGTCGTGCAGCGCGCGCATCAGCGCGTCGGGTTCGTCGCCCACGTGTGTGCCCGCCTCCTTCGTCGTCCACTCCGCTCAACGGGTCGCGCGCCCGTTCGGTTCAATCCGCCCGGCGAGTGAACCCGCACGGCGCGCGGGCCGTGGTCCTCATGACCGCACACGGCACGGGCAGGCCCGCACGGCGCCGCCCGGCTTCCCCAGGAGGACCTCTCATGCGACGCACACACATGGTCTCGGTCGCCGCCGTCGTCTCCGCGCTCGGCGCGCTGGCGCTCGTCGGCTGCTCCAACGGCTCCGGCTCCGGCGACGGGTACGGGTCCGGGTCGGGCTCGTCGGACAAGGCCGTCACCCAGAGCCCCTCGATGCAGGAGACGACGAGCCCGCAGGCGGGCGGGGCGTCGGGCGCGGACCTCGGCACGGCCCCGACGTCGCTCGGCACCGTCGTCGTCGACGGCAAGGGCATGACTGCCTACTACTTCCTCAACGACACCAAGGGGTCGGGCACGAGCGCGTGCACGGGCGGCTGCGCGACGGCGTGGCCGGCCATCACCACGGAGTCCGACACCCCGAGCGTCGACGGCGTGACGGCCGAGGTCGGGACGATCCCCACGGCCGACGGGCGCAAGCAGATCACCCTCGACGGCCGCCCGATCTACACCTACGCGCAGGACACGGCGCCCGGTGACGTGAACGGCCAGGGCGTCAACGACGTCTGGTACGTGATTGCGCCCGACGGCTCGGAGATCGACAACTCCTGACGGGTCACTGCCCCGTCTCGACGTTGAGCACGTTCCCGTCCGGGTCGGCGAACCAGGCCGCCTTGGTGCCCTCGTACTCGAGGACGCCGTCGTTCCAGGTGCCGACCGGGACGTCGAACGTCTGCAGCTCGATGCCCTTGTCGCGCAGGGCGGCGATCTCCGCGTCGAACGCGTCCGCGGCGACCTGGAAGGAGATGCCGGTGGCCTGGTTGGTCCCGGCGTACGACGACGGGTAGACGAGGAACGCACCGGAGGCGGCGCGATACATGACGCCCTCCGTGCCCTCCCCCGTGCTCGTGAACCCGAGCGTCCCCTCGTAGAAGCCTCGCGCCCGGTCGAGGTCGGCGACCGCGAGGACGGGGATGGCGGGGTGGTCGGAGAGCATCGTGGCCTCCAGCGCGGGCCAGACGACCCTCGGCTGGCCGGCGCATCGACGCTAGGACCGACCTGGACACGTGGTCAACGGCGGTGCACGGGCGTGCGCAGGTTCACCCGGCCGGGCACGTGTGCGCGGACTAACGTGGACAACCCGGACATCGGGCCCGAGGGTCGAGAGACCGTGCGAGGTGCGCGATGAGGCGTTCGTCGTTCTGGACCGTCGTGATCATGGGCTTGGCCCTGCTGCTCGTCCCGGCCGCGCCCGCGTCGGCCGCTCCGTACTGCGGCCTCGTGTGGGGGTCGCTCGACAAGACTGCGCCCGGACTGTCCGGCGCCCCGGTGACGAACGTCCGGACCGGCCAGCACACGTGCTACGACCGGCTGGTGATCGACCTCGCCGGGCCGGCGGGCGGGTACACCGTCCGGTACGTGCCGGAGGTCCTCATGGACGCCTCGGGCGCCGTGGTGCCGACCCGCGGTGGCGCGTCGATCCAGGTGACGGTCAACGACCCCGCCTACGACCTCGCGGGAAACCCGACGTACGTGCCGGCCAACCCGTCGGAGCTGACGAACGTCGCCGGCTACCGCACGTTCCGCCAGGTGGTGTGGGCCGGGACGTTCGAGGGCTACACGAGCGTCGGCATCGGCGTGCGGGCACGGCTGCCGTTCCGGGTGTTCGAGCTCGCCGGACCGGGTGCGGGCTCACGGCTCGTCGTGGACGTCGCGCACCTCTGGTGACGGCAGCAGGTCGCCGACCAGCGCGGCCGCCATGGCGCGTGCCTTGACCAGCGTCTCCGCGTACTCGGCGGCCGGGTCGGACATCGCTGTGATCGCACCGCCAACACCCATCGTCGTGCCGCTCGGGCTCGACACGATCGTCCGGATCACGATGCTCAGGTCGGCCGCGCCGTCGAGCGAGAACCAGCCGAGCGCCCCGGAGTAGACGCCGCGCGGCCCGCCCTCGAGGTCCTCGAGGATCTCGAGGGTGCGTCGCTTCGGGGCTCCCGTCATGGACCCGCCGGGGAACGCCGCCCGCACGCAGTCCACCGCGCCGCGGTCGGGGCGCAGCCGCCCGCGCACGCTGCTGACCAGCTGGTGCACCAGCGGGTACGTCTCGACGGTGAAGAGCTCGTCGACGTGCACCGACCCCGTCTCGCAGACCCGGCTCAGGTCGTTGCGCATGAGGTCGACGATCATGAGGTTCTCGGCGCGGTCCTTCTCGCTGGCGAGCAGGTCGGCGCGCAGCGCGTCGTCCTCGGCGGGCGTGCGGCCCCGGGGCCGGGTGCCCTTGATGGGCCGCGTCTCGACCTCGCCCGCGCGCGAGATCGCGAGGAACCGCTCGGGCGACGCGCTCAGCACCGTCGTGCCGTCGCCGCACTCCAGGTACGCGCCGTACGGGACGGGGCTGATGCGACGCAGCCGCTGGTACGTGGCCCAGGGGTCGGCGAGCGGACCGGTGCGCAACGTGTTGGTCAGGCAGATCTCGTACGACTCGCCGCGCCGGATGTGCTCCAGGCAGCGCTCGACGAGGGCCAGGTACTCGCGTCGGGGGTGCCGGAACTCGAGGACCTGCTCGATCGAGTCGAGCGGCAACGCCGGCGCGGGCACGGCCGCCCCGACGCGGGAGCCGGCGTGCGGGAGTGCGGTGAGCCAGGCCGTCGTCTGCGCGAGCCACACGCGCGACGCCGCCGTCAGCGTCTCGTCGTCGCCGACGAGCGCCACCGCGTGGACCTGTCCCGTCCGTGCGTCGAACACGAGCGCGCGCTCCGCCAGCACGAAGAACGCGTCGTCGTGCTCCGACCGGACGCGCACGGGCATGCCGCACGAGTCGCCGCGCAGCTCGTACCCGAGGTAGCCGACGTACCCGAGCGCGAACGGCGACGGCAGGTCCGCGTCGGGCTCGACGGCGAACCGGGCCACCGCGTCGGACAGGAACTCGAACACGTCACCTGGGACGTGCGAGGTGCGGCCGTCGGTGCCCGTGACGGTCACCGCACCGTCGCCGAGCCGGTAGCGCACGGTGTGGGACACGACACCGTCCCGCGCGCCGACCACCGAGTACCGGCCGCCGTCCGACGCTCCGCTGTCCAGCCAGAACGCACCGTCCCGCCCCGCGTACCGCTGAGCGAACACGTCCGCCGGGTCCGCGGCGCTGGTCACGGTCGACCACTCCACGCGGTACCGGGGCCCCGGCGTCGGTGTCGTCCGGGTCAGCCTGTCCACGGGCCAGAGTGTCACACGCCCAGGACCTGCGGCGTCGCCGCCGGTCGCGGCGGGCCCACGGATCGCCCGCCGCACGGCTCGATTCCGGGCGGTCGCCGCCGATGGGACGGGTGCGGGACACCCGCGCCGACCGACCGTTGCAGAGGCCACCATGACGAGCACCTCGATGAAGACCGAGCTCGAGTCCCGCAAGGACACGTTCTGGATGCGGGGCTACCTGGTCCTCGCGGTCGCCGTCGTCCCCCTCATGTGCACGTTCGTGCTGCCCACGCTCGTCGCCAAGGCGATGTCGCTGTCCGTGGCCATGGCCGGCGCGCTCGTCGGATACGTGTTCGTGCAGTGCGCGCGGCAGCTCGAGCGGATCCTCGCGCCGCTGCCTCCGGCCGCGCACGTGGTCGGCGGCGACGAGGACCACGACGAGCGCACCTACCGCTGAGGCACTCTCGTCGCGCGCCCCCGGCGACCCCGGAGCACGATGGACGGACATCCCTGACCGGCTGACGCCGAGGAGGACCGTCATGGCGCGCACGATCGGCTACCTCGTGGGGAGCCTCGCGTCCGGATCGATCAACCGCAGGCTCGCGACCGCGCTCATCGGGCTCGCACCCTCCGAGCTCGAGTTCCACGAGATCCCCATCCGCGACCTGCCGCTCTACAGCCCGGACTACGACGCCGACTATCCGCCCGTCGCGCGGGCGCTCAAGGACGCGATCGAGGCGTCGGACGGCATCCTGTTCGTGTCCCCCGAGTACAACCGGTCCATCCCCGGAGCCCTCAAGAACGCGATCGACTGGGGGTCGCGCCCGTGGGGCACCAACTCGTTCGCCCGCAAGCCCACCGGCATCGTCGGGGCGTCGATCGGGGCGATCGGGACCGCCGTCATGCAGTCGTCGATGCGCAGCGTCCTGAGCTTCCTCAACGCGCCGCAGCTCAACTCGCCCGAGGTGTACGTCCAGTTCCGGCCGGAGCACTTCGCGAACGACGGGACGGTCACCGACGAGACCACCGCGCAGTTCCTGCGGCACTACATGTCGGAGTACGCCGCGTTCGTCGAACGCGTCCTGTCCGTGACCGCGCCGGGGCACATCGGCGACGAGGGCTGACGGGTCACTCCGCCGTCGGGCGGCCCAGCAGACGCAGGCCCGCGCGGTCGCCCAGGACCCGCCCGTCGTCGGTGACCGCGAGGACCGCGGACGCACCGTGCCCGCTGGCCCACGCGACGCCGTCGGCGCCGAGCGCCAGGACGGACGTCGCGAGCACGTCGGCCGTGACGAGGTCGCCGGCCAGCACCGTCGCGGACGCGAGTCCGGACGCGGTCGCGCCCGTGCGTCCGTCCCACACGTGCGCGCCGCGCTCGTACGTGCCCGACGTCGCGACCGCGCCGTCGCGCTGCTCCACGACCGCGAGGAACCGGTGCGCGTCCCACGGGTCGCGCACACCGACACGCCAGCCCCGACCGGGCACGGGCTCGCCGCGCGTCACGACGTCTCCCCCGGCGTTCAGGCAGAACGCGCCGACCTCTGCCGCGATGAGCACGTCCGCCGCCCGCTGTGCCGCCCACCCCTTGACCACGCCGTCCGTGTCGAGCGTGCCGTCGGGCCGCCGGACCGAGAACGCGCCGCCCGACGCCTTCCCCGCGCGGTCCGCGAGCGCGAGCACCTCCGTCAGGTCGGGGCTGAGGTC
Source organism: Cellulomonas sp. (assembly GCF_017744555.1). Classification (GTDB taxonomy): domain Bacteria; phylum Actinomycetota; class Actinomycetes; order Actinomycetales; family Cellulomonadaceae; genus Cellulomonas. The sequence goes on from NZ_JAGIBD010000013.1 coordinate 50,979, forward strand.
CTCGTGCCGCAGCTCGCCGGCGTCGAAGCGGCGCACCTCGCTGTCGGGGACGAACCGGCTGAACCGGCGGTCGGCGTCCCGGAGGCGCGAGAACGCCGTCCGGACCGCGAGCTCGGCGCACCGACGGTCGGGGGGTGCGGGCACGTCGACGGACATCGGGATGCCCATGACGACCTCGACGTGGCGCACGGGTCAGCCGCGCTGGTCGATCGCGGACTGGACCGACTCGCGATAGCCCTCCGAGGTGTACGTGGCGCCCGAGACGGTGTCGACCTGGGCGGACTGCGCGTCGAGGACCTCCTGGGCGAGGACAGGGACGGAGCGGGCCGAGATCTGCTGGCTCTCGCGTTCGCGGTCGGGGGCCTGGAGGGTCTGGACGTCGGTGATGGTGCTGCCCTGGAACGTGACGGACACCTGGACGTTGCCGTACCGGGTCGACGCGACGGAGCCGACGACGGTGACGCTGTCGCTCGTCGTGGTGCCGCCGCCGGTGGTGTCGGTCGCGGAGCTCCCGGACGAGCCGCTGGACGAGCTGCCGGACGAGCCGCTGCCGGACGAGGTGCCGGACGACGAGCTCGACGACTGCCCGTCGGAGGTGCCGATCCCGCTCGCGGTCGCGGGGGCGGCGTCGGGTGTCACGACGAACCGGGCGATGCCGGCGGCGCCGATGGCGGCGACCGTGCCGGTGTAGATCAGGGTCCCGCGCCAGCGCATCGTGGACATCAGGTGAGCTCCTCTCGGTGGATGGCGCCTGCGGGGACGCCGAGGCTGCGGGCGGCCCCGACGACGGCGGCGATCATGCCGTCGGGCCCGCAGACGAACACGTCGCGCTCGGCGACGTCGGGCACGAGGTGCCGCAGCGTGGACGGGTGCAGCGGGTCGTGGCCGAGGTCGGCGCGGCGGCCGGGCAGCGGCACGTAGCGCAGCGCGGCGGAGGGCGTGAACTCGGCGGCGAGCGCGAGCGACTCCGCGTCGTGCGCGCGGTGCAGCACGACGAGGTCGTGGCCGGCGCGCAGCAGGTCCTCGGCGAGCGCCCGGATCGGTCCGACGCCGGCGCCCCCGGCGACGAGCAGCACCTTGGGGGCGGTGGCGCGCTGCGCGGTGAACCGGCCGTACGGGCCCTCGACGAGCACCCGGGTGCCGGGCCGCAGGTGCGGGACGGCCGACGAGTGGTCGCCGAGCGCGCCGACGGTGAAGCGCAGGTGGCCGGCGGTCGGGACCATCGACAGCGAGTACGGGTGGGCGGTGCCCCAGTGGCCGCGGGTGAGGAAGCGCACGAGGAAGAACTGGCCACCCTGGGCCGCGAGCGCGGCGACGTCGCGCCCTTCGAGCCAGATGCTCGTGAGGCCGCGGCCCTCGGGGACGACGGCGGCGACGCGCAGCTGGTGCTGGCGGTGCGCGAGCAGCGGGAGGGCGACGCGCCAGGTGAGGATCGCGCCGGCGGTGGCGGCGTACAGCAGCACCCAGACGGTGCGGGCGAGCAGCGCGGTGACGAAGTGGGTGCCGCCGACGACCTGGTGGGCGAACGCGAGGTAGATGGCGACGTAGGTGGTCAGGTGCAGTGCGAACCAGGCCTCGTAGGAGAGGTGGGCGCGGGCGCCGCGGGCGCTGGACAGGCCGACGAGGACGAACAGGGCGGTGCCGATCACCGCGGACCACAGGTAGGGCTGGCGGGCGAGCGCGTTCGGCACCTCGGCCCACGGGGTGAGCGAGTCGAGGAGCGCGCCGCCCACGATCATGAGCAGCACGTGGGTGAGGACGAGGAGCACGACGGTGGTGCCGAGCGTCCGGTGCCAGGAGACGAGGCGGTCCTGCCCGACGGCGGTCTCGAACCAGGGCACACGGGCGACGAGCAGGAGCTGCACGCACACGAGGAACGACGCGAGCAGCCCCGCGAGCTCGCCGAGGGCGCTCAGGGCCCCTCCTGGGGTGCTGCCGGTGGCGGCGGGGGTGCCGAACCACCAGAACGCGAGGACGGCGAGGGTGCCGGCGAGCACGGCGCAGGTCGCCGCCGGGAACCGGCGGCGGGGGGCGGGCCGCGTGACGACCGGGACGTGGAGCCCGGCGTCCTGCGTGAGCGTCGTCATGGGTGACAGCCTCGACGGCGCGGCTGGGAACGTTCTGGGAGCGACCCATGGGGTGCCTGTCCACCCGGTGCGCCGGAGGGCATCCGTCTGCGCCGTCGGCCGCCGCTCAACCGGTGCGGGCGAGCTGCCGTTCCAGGTCGTCGGGGCTCGTGGTGGGGAGGTCGCACACGAACCCGCGGCAGACGTACGCGGCCGGGCGGCCGTCGACGAGCGGGCGGTCGTGGAGCAGCGCGGGTGCGTCGCGATCGGGGATGGGCGTGCCACGGGCGACCACCAGTCCGGGGGCGGTGGCGCGGAGCGCGGTGCGGTGCAGGTCGTCGGTGCGCGGGTCGTCCGCCGGCCCGACGACGGCGACCTCGCGCGGTCCGTCGAGCAGCGCCTCGACCACGGCGAGCGCGGCGCCGGCGGCCCGCGGGTACGTCGTGGCGACCGTCAGCGGGCCGCGCAGGGCGCGCTCGGCGGCCTCCCGGTGTCGCAGCGAGCCGGTGAGGGCGCTGAAGGTGAGCAGGGCGCCCGCGGCGGCGGACTGCCCGTTCGGTGCGGGTCCGTCGGTGCGCGCCCGGGGGCGGCCGACGCGAGCGACGACGGCGTCGGTCTCGTCGTCCGCGGTGTCCTCGAAGCCGCCGTCGGCCGCCGCGAACCGTGTCAGCACCGTGTCGAGGAGGTCGCCGGCGGTGGTGGTCCACCGGTGGTCGCCGGTGACCGCGGCGAGCGCGAGGTAGCCGTCCGCGGTGTGGGCGTAGTCCTCGAGCAGGCCGGGTGCGGTGCCGGCGGTGCCGTCGCGCGACGCGCGCACGAGCCGTGCGGACCCGTCGTCGGCGCGGCGCGTGTGCACGGTGAGCAGGAGGTCCGCGGTGCCGACGGCGGCGGCCGTGAGGTCGGGGCGGTCGAGCAGCGCACCCGCCTCGGCGAGGGCGGCGATCGCCAGGCCGTTCCAGCCGGTCACGACCTTGTCGTCGCGTGCGGGTGGGGTGCGTCGTGCCCTGGCGGTGCGGAGGCGGGCGAGCGCGGCATCGAGCCGGGCGTGGTCGGCCGGGTCGGAGCGGCGCTGCAGGACCGAGCGGCCGTGCTCGAACGTGCCGGCGACGGTCACCGCGAGGGCGGAGGCGGCCCAGTCCCCCTCGTCCGCCCCCAGCTCGGCGCGCAGCTCGTCGGGTGTCCACACGTAGTACGTGCCCTCGTGACCGTCCGAGTCGGCGTCCAGCGACGACGCGAACCCGCCCTGCGACGTGCGCAGGTCGCGGACGAGCCAGTCGGCGGTCTCGCCCGCGGCGCGCCGGGCAAGGTCGGAGCCCGTGAGCCGCCACGCGTGCAGCAGCACCCGCAGCAGGCCGGCGTTGTCGTCGAGCATCTTCTCGAAGTGCGGCACGGTCCACGTCGCGTCGACCGAGTACCGCGCGAACCCTCCGCCCAGCTGGTCGTACATGCCGCCGCGCACCATCGCCTCGATCGTCCGGTCCGCCATGGTGAGCGCGCTCGCGTCGCCGCTGCGCGCGTGACGGCGCAGCAGCCACTCCAGCGCGGTCGTCGGCGGGAACTTCGGGGCGCCGCCGAAGCCGCCGCGCGCCTCGTCGAACGTCGTCGCGAGCCGGGTGAGCGCGAGCCCGGTGACGTCCTCGTACCCGGGGCCGGCCGCGGGCCCGACCTCGGGGGTCTGCGCGAGGGCCTGGACCAGTGCCGCGGCGCTCGCCACGACCTCGTCCCTGCGTCCGGTCCACGCCGCGGAGATCGCCGCGAGCACCTCCGTGAACGCGGGCATCTGCTGCACGCGGCGTGGCGGGTAGTAGGTGCCGCAGAAGAACGGCTCCCCCAGCGGTGTCGTGAACACGGTCATGGGCCAGCCGCCCGACCCGGTGGTCGCCTGCGTCGCCGCCATGTACACGGCGTCGACGTCGGGCCGTTCCTCGCGGTCGACCTTGACGCACACGAAGTGCTCGTTCATGAGCGCGGCGACGGCCTCGTCCTCGAACGACTCGTGCGCCATCACGTGGCACCAGTGGCAGGCTGCGTACCCGACCGACACGAGCACGGGGACGTCGCGGCGGGCGGCCTCCTCGAACGCGGCGTCGCCCCACTCGTGCCAGTCGACGGGGTTGTCGGCGTGCTGCTGCAGGTAGGGGCTCGTGGCGGCGGCGAGTCGGTTCGGCACGTGGTCCAGCGTCGGCCCAGGACGCGCGTGCGGCCACCGGTGCCGGGCGCTGCTGCGAGACTGGCGTGGTGACGCACATCGTGACCAACCACCCCGACGAGTGGGACGCCCGCTACTCCTCCGCCGAGCAGGTCTGGAGCGGCGACCCGAACGGTGCGCTGGTCGCCGAGGTCGCATCCCTGCCGCCCGGGCGTGCGCTGGACGTCGGGTGCGGTGAGGGCGCCGACGCCGTGTGGCTCGCGTCGCGGGGGTGGGCCGTGACGGCGATCGACGTGTCCGCCGTCGCCCTCGACCGGGCCGAGCAGCACGCGCGCGACGCCGGCGTCGACGTGACGTGGGTCCGGACGGGCCTCGTCGAGGCGAACCTGCCCGCGCGCGGGTTCGACCTGGTCTCCGCGCAGTACCCGGCGCTGCTACGCACCGCCGGCGGCGACGCCGAGCGTGCCCTGCTGCGCCCGGTCGCCGTCGGCGGCGAGCTGCTCGTCGTGCACCACGAGGTGACGACCGACGAGGCGCACGCCCACGGGTTCGACCCGCTCATGTTCATCATGCCCGCTGACGTCGCGACGCTGCTCGACGACGACTGGGAGGTGCTCGTCGACGAGCGCCGCGACCGCACGATCGCCGGCGGCGCCGGTGCCCACCACGCGCACGACCTGGTGCTCCGCGCCCGTCGCCTGCGCTGACCTCGCGCGGCTGACCGGGCCCGGGAGCGCAATATCGCTGGTGGACCGGCGAGCGCCGGATGAGCATGGCTCGCATGCCCGCTGCGGTGGAGATCGCCTGCGACGAGTCGGGGTTCTCCGGGACGAACCTGCTGGACCCGACCTCGCCTGTGCTCACCCACGCCAGCGTCGACCTGACCCGGGCGGAGGCCGGTGAGCTGGTCGCCGTGCTGGGGTCCCGCCTCGGCGGCTGGGCCGAACACCGGTCCGGTCGGCTCCTGCGTCCCGAGCACGGCGCGTTGCTCGCGTGGTTCCTCGACGCGCTCACCGGGCGCGCGGAGGTCGTCGTCGTCGACAAGCCCTCGTTCGTCGCCGCGCGTGTCCTGGAGCTGTTCACCGAGGAGCCGTCGTACGCCGCGGGCACGCGCCTGGGCAGCGACCACGACGGGGCCGTCCGTGCGCTGCGCACACGGAGCGCCCTCCTCGCTGCATTCGTCGCGCTCGTCCGGACGACGAGGCGCCGACCCGTCGACCAGGGCGCCATCGGCAGGTTCCTGGCGGCGGTGCCGACCGACGAGCCGGCCCTGGACGACGTGCGCCGGGACCGGGTCGAGACCGTCGTGGCCCGCCTCGTCGACGGCGACCCCGCCTACCCGCCACCCCTGGAGCCGCTCGTGCCCGCGCTCGCGGAGACCGTCCTGCGGTGGAGCGCCGGGACGCGGACGGTCGCCGTGGTGCACGACGAGCAGAGCGCTCTGACGCCCGGCCGGGTGGCGCGGCTCGGGGCGTTCCTCGGCGACGCCGTCGCCCCTGCACCGCCGCCGTTGCGCTCGTTCGTGCAGGTCGACTCCCGCGCCGATCCGCGCGTGCAGGTCGCCGACCTGCTGGCCGGCGTGGCGCGTCACCGCGCTCAGCACGTCTCGAGCACGTACCCGTCGTCGTCGGGCGTGCCCAGCTCGCGGTCGCGCAGCACCGTCGAGACGGGCTGAGCCGGGTCGGCGCACGCGGCCGCCCAGCCGTCGGGCTCGTACTCGACGTCGATCACCGCCGCGCCGTACACGTCGGTGTACGCGCCGCACTCGTCGTACTGCGCGCACTCCTCCGCCACCGCGAAGTCGTAGCCCGCCTCGTCGCGCCCCCGCGCGCCCAGCTCGGCGGCGTTCTTCTGACCGACCGCGAGACCGGCCGCGTGCCCGACGGCGACGAGCCGGGCCGCGAGGTCCAGCGCGTCGTTGGCCGTCAGGCGGCCCCCGGACCGCGTCCAGGAGTCGAGGTTGTCGAGCTCCACCGCATCGAACCCGCGCGCGGCGCACGCCCTGACCTGAGCACCGACGACCTCGGTGATCGCCGCGCGCTTGTGCGCGGTCGACGTGTCGAGCAGCAGCTCGTCAGGCCAGCCGGGGTCGGCCACAGGCGCGCCCGCGTCGTCGCTCAGCAGGAGGTCCGGGTGCTCGGTCAGCCAGGTGTCGCGCTCGCCGGGCTGGGTCTGGAACCCGTTGACGTAGCAGCCCGACCACATGCCCGGTTCCGGCACGTCGGTCACGTCCCGCACGACGCCCCCGATCCCGGGGGCCGGTCGGTAGCCACCGCCGAGCTGGTAGTCGACGACGACCCCGCCCGGGGGCAGGGCCCGTCGATCCGGTGCGCTCGGCGCCGCCAGCGGAGGCTCCGGCGGCCCGGCCGAGGTCGCGACCGGCGAGGGTGTGCCGGACGGCGCGTCGGCGGTGCCCGCTCCGGCGGGCCCCGTGCAGGCCGCGGTCGTCGCGAGGACGACGATCAGCGCGGCCAGGCGCGCGCCGGCCCGGCCGGCCCGGCCCGTCGAGCCGGTCACGAGATCACCGGCGGCGGCTCTGTCGGCAGGTGGACGGTGACGCGCAGCCCGCCCTCCGCCCGCGGCGTCAGCGTGAGGCTCCCGCCGTGCGCACGGGCGATGCTCGTGACGATGGCCAGGCCGAGACCGACGCCCGCGTGGTCGTCGCGAGCGCGTCCCGAGCCCCGCTGGAACGGCTCGGTGAGCGTGGAGACGCGTCCGGGCGCGAGCTGCTCGCCCGTGTTCTCCACGGTGAGGACGGCGTCGGCCGGGCGGAGCGTGGTCGTGACGCGCACGCTGCCGCCCTCGGGCAGGTTGTGCACGATCGCGTTGTGCACGAGGTTCGTCGTGAGCTGCAGCAGCAGCGCGGGAGACCCCGCGGCGGGTGTCACGTCGCCGGTGGTCTCGAGGGTGATGCCCCGCTTCTCGGCGAGCGGCAGGAGCGTCTCGGTGGCCTCCTCCGCGAGCAGGGACAGGTCGACGTGCTCCCAGACGAACGACCGCTGGTCGGCCCTGCTGAGCAGCAGCAGCGCCTCGGTGAGGTCGATCGCCCGGGTGTTGACGGCGCGCAGACGCGCGAGCAGCTCAGCCGAGTCGTGCTGCGGGTCGTGCTGGGCGACGTCGAGGAGCGCCTGCGAGATCGCCAGCGGCGTCCGCAGCTCGTGGGAGGCGTTCGCGGCGAACCGCTGCTGCTCGGCGACGTGCGCCTCGAGCCGCGCGAGCATCGCGTCGAACGCGTCGGCGAGCTCGCGGAACTCGTCCCGACGGCCGGACAGGCCGATGCGGTGGCCGAGCGACCCGGTCGCGGCGATGCGGGTCGCACGCGTGATCCGGTCGAGCGGTGCGAGCATCCGGCCCGCGAGGAGCCAGCCGCCGACCAGCCCGAACACGAGCAGGAAGCCCATCGCGAGGGCAGCCTTCGGGGCGAACGCACGCCACAGGTCGTTCCGGCCGGGGACGAAGAGCCCCGGCATGCCCCCACCCGGCGCCTGGACGATCGTGCCGACCCGCTCGGGCACGTACCGCAGCAGGAACACCCAGACGACCGCGATGAGCAGGAGCCCCGCGACCATGAGGAACCCGGCGTAGCTGAGGGTCAGCTTGAGCCGGACGCTCGGCCCGGGCGGCCTATCCACGCGCGTCGGTCCCGGCGCCGGTGCCCGCGTCGATCCGGTAGCCGACGCCGGGTACCGTCGCGATCAGCCACGGCTCGCCGAGCCGCTTGCGCAGGGCCGAGACGGTGATCCGCACAGCGTTCGTGAACGGGTCGGCGTTCTCGTCCCACGCCCGTTCCAGGAGCTCCTCGGCGCTCACGACGCCGCCGTCCGCCGCGACCAGCACGTCGAGCACCGCGAACTGCTTGCGGGTGAGCGCGACGTAGCGGCCGTCGCGGTACACCTCCCGGCGGAACGGGTCGACCCGCAGGCCGGCGAGCTCGCGCACGGGCGGCCGGTGGTGGGCGCGGCGGCGGTCGAGCGCCCGCAGGCGCAGCACGAGCTCGCGGAGCTCGAAGGGCTTGGTGAGGTAGTCGTCGGCTCCCAGCTCGAAGCCCGACGCCTTGTCGTCGAGCCGGTCGGCGGCCGTGAGCATGAGGATCGGCATGCCGCTGCCCGACGCGACGATGCGTGCCGCGACCTCGTCGCCCGACGGCCCGGGGATGTCGCGGTCGAGGACGGCGATGTCGTACGCGTTGACGCTCAACAGCTCGAGCGCGGTGTGGCCGTCGCCCGCGACGTCCGCGGCGATCGCCTCGAGGCGCAGCCCGTCGCGGACGGCCTCGGCCAGCAGGGGCTCGTCCTCGACGATCAGCACTCGCACGTCCCCGATGCTACGAGCGGCCCGCATATCGCGGGCGTATCGAGAAGTGCATACGCGGTGGCAACACGGGCGAGCGTGGGATGGGGCCATGCACCGTGCTCGACCGACCGTCCTCGTGCTCCTGACGACCGCCGCCGTCGGGGCCGTCGCCGCCGTCACCGGCCTCGTCGGCAACCCGCCGTCCCTCGCGTCGCCCCCGGTCGTGGCGCCGACGCCGGTCGCGACCGAGCAGGCCGCCGACGTCGCCCCGGGGTTGACCGACGCTCCGCCGCCCGTCGAAGGCGCAGGCGACGATGCCGCGACCGAGGCCGGCGGCGGCGCCGCGACCGAGGCGGACGGCGGCGTCGTCGACGGCACCACGGTGTTCGACGACGTCCCGGCCGTGACCAACCTCGACCCGGACCTGCTCCACGCGCTACGCGTCGCCGCGGACGACGCGGCCGGGGACGGGGTCACGATCTACGTCAACAGCGGCTGGCGCTCGGCCGCCTACCAGGACCGGCTGCTGCGCGACGCGGTCGTGCAGTACGGCTCGGCGGCCGAGGCCTCCCGCTGGGTCGCCACGGCACAGACGTCCGCCCACGTGACGGGCGACGCGATCGACGTCGGACGCACGAGCGCGACGTCGTGGCTGGCCGAGCACGGCGCCCGCTTCGGGCTGTGCCAGGTGTACGCCAACGAGCCGTGGCACTACGAGCTCCGACCCGACGCGGTCGACCACGGCTGCCCGGCGACGTACGCCGACCCGACGCACGACCCGCGGATGGCACGGTGAGCCGCGCGACCGACCCGGCCGCACCTCTGGCGGCGACAGCACAGGAGCAGCACCGCATGGCGACCGCGACCCCCACCCCGACGTCGAGGCCGGCGACCGACCACGGCCGCGACACGAGGCGCACCGTCCTGGCCGCGCTGTTCGTCGCGTACCTCGGACTGCTCGTCTGGCTCGTCCTGTGGAAGCTCGAGGTGCCGTGGGTCGGCGGGAGCTGGCGGCGCACCGTCAAGCTCGTCCCGTTCGTCGCGACCGCGCGGGCCGGTGCGAGCCAGCCCCCCGAGGTGGTCGCGAACGTGCTGCTCTTCGTGCCGTTCGGCGTCTACCTCGGCCTGCTGGCTCCCGTGTGGCGGTGGTGGCGGACGGCGGCTGTGGTCGCCGCGACGAGCCTCGGCCTCGAGGTCACCCAGTACGTGCTGGCTGTCGGGAGCACCGACCTCACGGACGTGGTCGCCAACACCGCGGGAGGGGTGGTGGGTCTCGCGGTCGTCGCACTGGTCCGCGGGCGGCTCGGCGCGCGGACCACGACAGTCCTGGTGCAGGCGTGCGCGGTCGGCACCGTGCTGGCCCTGCTGGCGGCGGCCGCCGTCGCCGCCTCTCCCCTGCGGTACCAGCCGCCGGGTGGTGGGATGCGCGACGTCCACGTGCCGCGGTCCGGGGAGCTGCCGACGCCGGGGCCGCGCGGCTGACGCATGCGCCGGCTCGTCGTGCGTCGGCTCGTCGTGCCCCGGCTCGTCGTGCGCCGCGCCCGACGCCAGCTCTCCCGTCCTCACGTGCGCGACAGCCGGCGCGGGACCGAGTTGCCGACCGGGACCAGAGGTCTAACGTCGAACGAATCATCAGATAGAAGGGAGACCAGGACGTCTCGCGCACGCACCCTCCGGAAGGCGGCCGTCGCGACGGCGGCAGCCCTGACAGCCGTGCTCGCCGCATCGCCCCCGGCGAGCGCAGCCACCGACACCACTCCCCCGAGCACCCCGCTCTACGGGTACGCCCAGGGGTTCCAGTGCCTCATGCTCATCGTCGGCGTCCCCAAGGTGACCGACAACGTCACGCCGCAGGACCAGATCGTCTACCGGGTCCTCGACAACGGCGTGGACATCGGTGCGCTCAGCGACCGCGGCTACGACGGCATGTGGGCGGTCCTGCACCTGCTGCAGCCCGGGCCGAACACGGTCGAGGTCCAGGCCGTCGACCTCGCCGGCAACCGCTCGACCAGCCGTGCCGCCCCCGTGACCGGCTACTACACGCCCGGCTGCACGCCCGGCCACCTCTGAGCGCTCACCACTCCCCGACCGTGAAGAAGCGGCGGTCGGGACCTGGAGCGGCAGTGCTCGGCGTGCGGGATCGACTATCGTCCGATCGCCGCCGTCGTGGGCGGCGCCGGACGCCCGCCCCGTGCGGGCCTGTCGAGAGTGGGTCCCGTGAAGGTCGAGCTCGAGATCGCGGTCCAGGACCCCGAGGGCGTCGCCGCCGCCGTCGCCGGCGGTGCCGACCGCCTCGAGCTCGCCGCGGCGCTCGCGCTGGGCGGCCTCACCCCCTCGCCCGCGCTCACGGCGGCCGCCGTCGCCTCCGGGATCCCGGTGCACGTGCTCGTCCGCCCGCGGGACGGCGGCTTCGACTACACGCCCGCCGAGCAGGCCGTGCTCCTCGACGACGTCCGGCGCGCGCTCGACGCGGGCGCCCGCGGGGTCGTCGTCGGCGCCGTCCGCGACGGCGAGGTCGACCCGGCCCTCGTCGAGTCGGTGCGCGGCCTCGTGGCGGACGGCGAGGTCACGTTCCACCGGGCGTTCGACACGGTCACCGACCGGGAAGCGGCACTCGAGCTGCTCGTCGGCCTCGGGGTGGACCGCATCCTCACGTCGGGCGGCGCCTCGCAGGCGGCCGATGCGCAGGACGAGCTCGCCCGGCTCGTCGCGCTGTCGTCCGGCCGGATCCAGGTCATGGCCGGCGCGGGGGTCACGGCCGAGAACGTCGGACCCCTGCTGGCCACGGGCGTGCACGCGGTGCACGCGTCGGCCAAGCGCGCCGTCCAGGAGGTGCAGGCCGTCCGTCTCGGCAGCGCCGCGGACGCCGGGGCGTCGATCCGCGAGATCACCGACGTCGAGCGGGTCCGTGCGCTGCGTGCCGCCGTGGATGCGTTCGAGACCGGGGGCGCGCGTCGTCGCGCCTAGATCCGCCCACCCGCCGTCGACTCGCCCGCGACGCGCTGGCTCAGGTAGATCGGGACGACCGAGATCAGCACGAGCACCGCGGCGACCACGTTGACGGTCGGCGCCTGGTTGGGTCGTTGGAGGTTCTGGAAGATCCAGATCGGCAGCGTCGTGACGCCCGGCGGCGCGGTGAACAACGTCACGACGATCTCGTCGAACGAGAGCCCGAAGGCGAGCAGCGCGCCCGCGAGCATCGCACCGCGCAGCAGCGGGAACGTGACGAGCCGGAACGTGGTGAACCCGTCGGCGCCGAGGTCCATCGACGCCTCCTCGGGCGCGAGCCCGGTGCGCCGCAGCCGCGCGACGGCGTTGTTGTGCACGATGACGACGCAGAACGTCGCGTGCGCGATCGCGACGGTCCAGAGGGACAGCTCGAGGCCGAGGAACGTGCGGAACCCCGTGCGGAACGCGAGCGCGGTGACGATGCCGGGCAACGCGATGGGCAGCACGACGAGCAGCGACATCGCCTGCAGGCCGAAGAACCGGTACCGGGCGAGCGCGAACGCGAGCAGCGTGCCGAGCACGAGCGCGACGGCAGTCGCGACGACGGCGACCTCGACGGACGTGAGCACGGCGTGCCGCACGCTCGGGTTGCCGGCAGTCTCGACCCACCACTTCGTCGTCAGGTCCTTCGGCGGCCACGCGAACACGGTGCTCGCGTTGAACGAGTTGATGACGATGACGACGAGCGGCACGTAGACGAACGCGAGGCCGAGCGCCATCATCGCGCCGAACGTCCAGCGGGCCCGCCGCGAGCCCCTCACAGCGTGTCCAGGGCGCCGGTGCGCCGCACGAGCGAGAGGTACACGACCATGATCGCCACGGGGATGAGCGCGATCGCTGCCGCGAACGGCAGGTTGCTCGTGTACGTCTGGTAGACGATGTTGCCGATCATCTGCGTCCGCCCGCCGACGATCTGCACGGTGATGTAGTCGCCGAGGCTGAGCGAGAACGTGAACACCGAGCCGGCGACGATCGACGGCCAGATCAGCGGCACGACGACGCTCCGGACGGTCCGGGCCGGGCGGGCGCCGAGGTCACCGGACGCGTCGAGCAGCGAGTCCGGCATGCGCTCGAGGCCCGCGTACACGGGCAGCACCATGTACGGCAGCCACAGGTACGTGAGTGTGAGCACGGTCGCCGTGACGCCGAACCCCGGGCCGGACAGCCCGAACGGTCGCAGCGCCCACGCGATGAGACCCGTCTCGGGCTGCACCATCGCCTGCCACGCGTAGACCTTCACGAGGTACGACGCCCACAGCGGCGTCACGACGAGCGCGACGAGCAGCGTGCGTGCGCGTGCGGGTGCGACCTTCGCCATGAAGAACGCCATCGGGAACCCGAGCAGCACGCACAGCACCGTCACCGTGACGGCGATCGCGACGGTGCGCACCGCCGCGCCGACGTAGGCCGGGGTGGTGAGCACCTCGCGGACGTTGTCGAGGGTCAGCTCGCGGACGACCGCGCCGGTGAACTCGTCGACCGTGAAGAACGCCGTGACCAGCAGCGACAGCAGCGCCGACAGGTAGACGAGCACGAGCCACGTCGCGGGCAGCGTCAGCAGCCCGGCGAGCCGCACGCGGGGACGACGGAACAGCGCGGCCGAGAGCCGGCGTCGTGCGGACGCCGGCTGCTCGACGCGCTCGAGGACGCCCGTCACCCGTTCTTGACCTCGCTCCACGCCTTGCCCCACTCGGCGTACGGCACGCACTTCACGTCGGTGCGGCCGTCCAGGCATGCGGACTGCGGGGTCGTCCAGAACCAGATCTTGTCGAAGTAGGCCTGGTCGTCGGCGTGGAACGTGTCGCAGTGCGTCGGCTCGGTGGTCAGCGCGCACGCCTGCGTGTTGGCCGGGGCCTCGCCGAACCACTCCGCGACCTGCGCCTGGACCTCGGGGCTGGTGACCCAGTTGATCCACTCGTACGCGCAGCTCGGGTGCGGCGACTTCGCGTCGACCATCCACGTGTCGGCCCAGCCCGTGGCGCCCTCGTCGGGCAGCACGGACTCGACGGGTGCGGCGTCGGCCTGCGCGAGGTTGACGATGATCTGCCACGTCGAGCCGACCACCGTGCTGCCGTTCTCGAGCGCCTTCTGCGCGTCGGTGTAGCTCGCCCAGTAGCTGCCCACGTGCGGCTGCTGCGACTTCAGCAGCTCGACGGCCGCGTCGAACTGGTCCTGGTCGAGCGCGTACGGGTTCTCGATGCCGAGGTCCGGCTGAGTCGCCATGAGGTAGACGGCGGCAGCGGCGATGCCGTCGGTCGGCGAGTCGTAGTCGGTGATCTTCCCGGAGTACGGCGAGTCGGCGCCGAACACGACGTCCCACGACGTCGGCGCGGGCGTCACGACGTCGGACCGGTACGCCATGAGCTGCGCGCCCCAGCCGTGCGGCATCCCGTACGCGACGCCGTCGACCGAGTTCCAGGCCTGCATCTTCTGGAAGTCCGGGACGTCCGCGTAGCTCGTGAACAGGTCGGTGTTCACGGGCGCCACCTTGCCCGCGTAGATCATGCGCAACGACGAGTCGCCCGAGGCGGACACGACGTCGAAGTCACCGGTGCCCATCTTCTCGAACATCGAGTCGGACGTGTCCGCGACCTGCACGTTCGCCTGGCATCCGGTCTTCTGCTCGAACGGCGTGACCCAGTCGACCGCCGGGTCGGTGCTGCCGTCCTCGGCGTACCCGGCCCACGCGAGGATGTTGACCTCGCCCTCCCCCTCGCCGATCGTGTCGAGCGCCTGCATCGTCGGCGGCGCGGCGCTCCCCCCGCCCTCGCCGCCCCCGTCGGACGTCCCGCACGCGGACAGGGCGAGCACCGCGATCGCCCCGACGGCCACGAGCCTGCTGCGGTGGTGCGCCATCGTCGACTCCTTCGTCATCGGCTTCGAGCTGGGTCGTCACGGCACCGGGTCGGGTACCGCCACAGCCGGGTCGGTCGCCTGGTCGGCCACCCGGAACTCGTGCTCGGGCCGCCACACGAGCCGCACGCGCGCACCGCGCAGGCCCTGGACGTCCATCGAGGAGGTCTGGAGGTTCTGCTGGAGGGCGACGAGGGTGCTGCCGACGTCGAGGTCGACGACGAACCGCGTCGCCGACCCGACGTAGACCACCTCGCGCACCGTCCCGCGGGCGCCGTGCGCGCCGTCCGCGCCGTCGTCGTCGCGCTCGATGCGGATCTTCTCGGGCCGCACGGACCACGTCCCGTCCCGGCCGACGACCTGACGCGCAGCCTCCCCGGCGAGCAGGTTCGACGTGCCGACGAACCCGGCCACGAACGGCGTCGCGGGTCGCTCGTACACGTCGGCGGGCGTCCCGACCTGCTCGATCCGCCCGCCGGCGAAGACGGCGATGCGGTCGGACATCGTCAGCGCCTCCTCCTGGTCGTGCGTGACGAACACGAACGTGATGCCGACCTGCCGCTGGATGGCCTTGAGCTCGACCTGCATCTGCTCGCGGAGCTTGAGGTCGAGGGCGCCGAGCGGCTCGTCGAGCAGCAGGACGCGCGGGCGGTTGACGAGCGCTCGTGCGAGCGCGACGCGCTGCCGCTGCCCGCCCGAGAGCTGCGACGGCGTGCGCGGCCCGAACCCGGCGAGCCGCACGCCGGCCAGGGCCTCCTCGGCGCGCCGGGTGCGCTCGCGCCGGCCGACCCGCTTCACACGCAGCCCGTACGCGACGTTGTCGAGCACGGTCATGTGCGGGAACAGCGCGTAGTCCTGGAACACCGTGTTGACGTCCCGCTCGAACGGAGCGCGCCGCGTGACGTCCACACCGCCGAGCTCCACCGTGCCCGCGGTCGGCAGCTCGAAGCCTGCGACCATCCGCAGCACCGTCGTCTTGCCCGACCCCGACGGGCCCAGCAGCGTGAGGAACTCGCCGTCCCGCACGTCCAGGTCGACGCCGTCGACCGCGACGACGTCCCCGAACTCCTTGCGCAGCCCGCGCAGGCGCACCGCGAACGTCTCGCCGTCCTGATCGTGCGCGCCGACCATGTCTGCAGCCCTTCCGTGGCTGGCACGGGCTTCGACCGCGGATATCCGCAGCCGATGGTCGGAATCTAGTCCTGATCCGTCGAAATGGGACGACTCGGCATCACGAATCGGTTGCGGTACGGAACATGTGGGACCTCAGTCGGGAACGTCGGCGCCGCGCTGGGTCCGGTCGATCTGGAGCGGCACCAGGCTCTCCGGGGGCGGCAGGACGCCCGGCCCGCCGCCCGCGAGCCAGTCGGCGAGGTCGTGCGTCAGTGCGTCCCCGGCGAGCCGCTCGAACCACACCGGCCGACCGGCGAGGCGCCGGCCCTCCGGGCTCGGACGGGCGACGACGACGTCGCCGCGCTCGCACTCGTCGAGGCACTCGGACAGCTGCAGGTCGGCAACCCCACGACCCGCGAGGTCCTGCAGCCGTGTGAGCTGGCCGCCCGCGAGCGGGTCGCGCTCCCCCAACGTCTCGCCGACGCAAAGGCTGCACGCCGTCACGCCGGGGCGGGCGCGTCGAGGCGACGAGCACGTGGGGTCGGTGGGCACCGGCAGACCGTACCCCGCGGGTCGCCGACCCTCCGCATCGCTCGCTGCGGGTCACGGTTCGCTCAAGATTCGATGAAGACCCGCGGCGCCCGGCCCCCGCCGGTGCTCACGGGCGGCACGGGCAGCGACACTGGCCGCATGGAGAACGTGGTCCGACCGGCGCGGCGGGCGCTCGTGGTGGACGACGAGCAGCCCCTCGCGCGGCTCGTCGCGGGCTACCTCGAACGTGAGGGCTTCGAGGTCGACGTCGAGCTCGACGGGGTCAGCGCGGTGCGCACCGCCCGGGAGCGCGACCCGGAGGTCGTCGTCCTGGACCTGGGGCTGCCGGGGCTCGACGGCATCGAGGTGTGCCGGCAGGTGCGGACGTTCTCCGACGCGTACGTCGTCATGCTCACGGCGCGCGCCGACGAGGTGGACACCCTCATCGGGCTGTCGGTCGGCGCGGACGACTACATGACGAAGCCGTTCCGGCCGCGCGAGCTGGTCGCCCGGGTGTCCGCGCTGATGCGCCGCCCGCGCCGTACCCGGGACGACGCGGCCGTGCCGGCGCAGGCCGAGGCGCTGGTCTTCGGGCCGCTCCGGGTCGATCCCGTCGGCCGCGAGGTGTGGCTCGGCGACCAGGAGGTGAGCCTGACGCGCACCGAGTTCGACCTGCTCGCGACGCTCGCCGGGGCCCCGCACCGCGTGTTCTCCCGCCGAGCGCTCATCAACGCCGTCTGGGGCGACGACTGGGTCGGCGACGACCACCTCGTCGACGTCCACCTGCTGCACGTGCGCCGCAAGCTCGGCGACAGCCCCGCCGAGCAACGGTTCGTGCGGACCGTGCGCGGGGTCGGCTACCGGATGGGCACAGGCGGGTGACCGACGTCCGCCCGCGCAGCCGCACGGGCATCGCTGCCCGGCTCCTCGTCGCGATGACGCTCGTGCTCGCCGTGGCGGCGCTGGCCGGGTGGCTCGTCGCCTCCGCGCTCGGGCCGACCCTGTTCCACCGGCACATGCTCGACGCCGAGCGTGGACCGGGCGGCATGATGCAGCACGCCGAGCAGGCCTTCGCGTCGGCGAGCGCGGTCACGATCGCGGTCGCGCTGGCCGCCGCGGTGCTCACGGCGCTCGTGGCGAGCACCCTGCTGGCCCGCCGGATCGGGGCGTCGCTGGGCACGCTGTCGGCGGCGGCGGGGCAGGTGGCGTCGGGACGGTTCGACGTCCGGCTCGACGACCCGGGCATGGGGACCGAGTTCGACGACCTCGCCGACGCGTTCAACGCCATGGCCGGCCGGCTCGACCACGACCAGGAGCTGCGCCGGCGGCTCATGGCCGACGTCGCCCACGAGCTGCGGACGCCCGTCGCCACGATCGTCGCGTACGTCGACGCCCTCGAGGACGGCGTGCAGGACCTGACGCCCGAGGCGGTCGAGGTGCTGCGCGCGCAGACCTCACGCCTGACCCGGCTCGCCACCGACCTCTCCGCCGTCACCCAGGTCGAGAGCGGCACCCTGGTGCTCGACCGCCGGCGCGTCGCGCCGAGGCTGCTGGTCGACACCGCCGTGTCAGCCGTCCGTGCCCGCGCGGACGACGCGGGGATCGCGCTCGTCCGGCGCGTCGCCACGCAGCTGCCGGTGCTGGAGGTCGACGTGGACCGCATCGGCCAGGTCCTCGCCAACCTGCTGGACAACGCGATCCGGCACACGCCCGCCGGCGGCACCGTCACGGTGAGCGCCGAGCGGTCCGCCGCAGGTGTCCGGCTGAGCGTCGACGACACGGGCGAAGGTATCGACGAGGAGCATCTGCCGTACGTCTTCGAGCGGTTCTACCGCGCCGACACCGCGCGGGACCGGGCGCACGGCGGGTCCGGGATCGGACTGGCCATCGCCAAGGCCCTCGTCCAGGCGCACGGCGGGAGCGTCTCGGCGCGCAGCGCCGGGCCGGGCCGAGGGTCGACGTTCGCCGTCGACCTGCCCGCTCCCGCGGAGCCGGGCTTCATCGGATCTTGACGGTCTGTGAGCGAGACCTTCGGCATGCGGCTCGCACAGTGGTGGTGACGCGGGCTGCCGTCCGTGGCGGCCCGCCGCCCGACCGCAGGAGTGAGATCCGTGACCAGCGCCCGTCCCCGAGCAGCCGCCCTCGTCGTCACCGCCGTCGCGGTGGGCTGGACCGTCGCGGCATGCGCCGGTACCGCCCCCGACGCCCCGGCGGGCTCCTCCGCTGCCGTCTCGGCCGCGCGAGCGAGCGAGGCCGACGTCACGTTCGCGCAGATGATGATCGTCCACCACCAGGGCGCCGTCGACATGGCAGCGCTCGCCCCGGGGCGTGCCGGGAGCCAGGACGTCGCGGACCTCGCCGCCCGCATCGAGGCGGCGCAGCAGCCCGAGATCGACACCATGACGGGCTGGCTGCAGGAGTGGGGCGAACCGCCGCTCGACGACGACGGGGCGATGCCGGGCATGGACCACGGGGACATGGCGATGGACGGTGTGGGCGGCATGGCCTCCATGGCCGACATGAGCGGGCTCGAGGACGCGTCCGGCGCCGACTTCGACCGGCTGTTCCTCGAGCTGATGATCGTGCACCACCGGGGTGCGGTCACGATGGCGCGGACCGAGGTCGAGCACGGACGGGACCCCGACGCGGTCGCGCTCGCCCGGAAGGTGATCACCGACCAGACGGGCGAGATCGACGAGATGGAGCGCATGCTCGCGGCCTCCGACGGCAGGTGAGCCGGCGGGACGTTCGTCCCGGCGCACCCGGCTCACGACCCGGCGGGACCGCGGGTTCATCGATCCTTCATGGAACGCGAGCCGTGCCTGCACCGGTGGCCGCCACGCTGGCGGTCGCGCCGGGACGTCCGGCGACGGTCACCGAAGGAGAGTCTCGATGGTTGCCACCGCCCCCAGCCCGACGGCCGGGCCCGTCACCGCGCGTCCAGGTCTGCGACGGGAGGTGCGGATCGCGGTCGTCGTGGCCGTGAGCGTCGCGATCGCGGTCGTCGCCCTGCTGCTGCCCGCCTGGCCGGCCGGTCCGGACATGGGATCGACGCACTACATGGGCCTGCTCGCCGCGAACCAGCCGTGGAACCTGCTGCTGTTCATGGCCGTGCCCGTGGTCCTCGCCGAGACGATCGCCGTCACCGAGCTGGTCGTGCTGTTCAGCCCCCAGCGGGCCGGACGCACCGTGCGCGCGCTCAACCGGTACGCCGGGCTGGTCGCCGGCTTCTACTTCCTCGGTGTCGTCGTGTACCTGCTGAAGCAGGCCGTCGTGCCGCTGACGCTCGACGGCGGCTGGCGTGGCCCGGCGGACGTGATCGCGGTCGGGTTCTACCTGCTCGGCGTCGTGCCGCTGTACGGGATGTCGCTGCTCGAGACCCGGGTCCTCGGCGCCGGCTGGGACGCGCAGCACCGGCTGAAGGTCCACGCGACGTTCGTCGGGATGTTCCTCGTCGTCGCGCACGTCGCGATGATCGCCGGGATGCTCGACCCGACCGTCCTGGGGTGGCAGCCGACGCACGTCATGGACGACGGCACGCAGATGGCCGGCATGACCCACTGACCTGGTGCCCGACCGCCGAGCGGGCTGCACCGGCGCGTGCCGATGCAGCCCGCTCGAGCCGGGGCGGTCCTACGACGCCACGACCGTGTGCCGGTAGACGTCGTTCGCGGCGGGGTCGGCCTCGGTGTGGTTGTCGAACACGTGGTTCCACGACGACGACCAGCCGGCGATCGAGACTCGCACCAGGTCGGTGGCGGTGCTCGACACCCGGGTCGGCTTGAACCAGATCGGGCCGCTGCTCCAGGTGACCGGGTTGTCGCCCTGGTGCGCGTTGAGGCTCGGGAAGAAGCCCACGCTCGTCGTCAGCGAGCTCGCGTACTGCGCCGCGGCACCGTTGCCCTTGACCAGGGTGCCGTTGAGCCCCTCGACCAGGAACGTCACGTCGGTCATGGTGAGCATGCCGCGGTTGGCGGCCTGGAAGCGGAAGGAGACGTCCTCCTCGTCGTTGATCGCGACGCCGTCCCAGTCGACGTCCGTGATCTCGACCGTCACGTACGTGCTGGGGTAGTTCTTGATGTCCTCGTAGACCTCGTCCAGAGCGGTCATCGTCGTGCCTTTCGTCGGGTCAGGTCGCCGGTCGACCTGTCACCGAGAGACGAGGACCCGGGGTCGCCGCTGATCGGTGGGGAAACCCCAGCCGACCCCCCGACCTCAGTCCGTGGGCCGCCGCGGCCGCCCGACGAGCAGCGCGACACCGGCCGCGAACAGCAGCAGCTCGCCCACAGGGATCCCGCCGACGTCGGGCAGCACACCGTCCGGCCCGCCGACGCCCAGGCCCGCGAGTCCAGCGAGGCTCAGCACGACGCCCGCGGCGGTCGTGAGCGCCGCTTGCTCGGCTGGGCGGGCGGAGCGGGGCCGCTCCCACCGGCCGGCCACGGCGACGATCGGCACGAGCAGCGCGGCGAGCAGCACGAGCCACGGCACGCGCCAGGCCCACCAGAGTCCCGAGCCGACGTCGTGCTGCGGGAGCAGCCCATGGGCGACGAGCGTCGTGCCGACGATCACCACGGGGACCATGTGCCACAGGAACACGGTCAGGACGACGGCGTTGACGGCGACGACCGCCAGCCAGACCCGAGGCCGGCGCAGCCACCGGTCGGCGGCGGGACGCAGCAGCAGCACGACACCCGTCTGCGCGGCCGCGAGGGCCAGCAGCGCGAGCGTCGGCGGGGCGGTGTTGCTGAGCGCCGGCGGCGGCGCGGCGCCCACCATCGTGACCGCGTACGGGCCCCACCCGGTGAGGGCGACGAGCATCGCCAGCCCGCCGCCGGCGAGCGCCCAGGCGTGCCGGCGCACCCGCGTCAGCGCCCCGCGCCGCCACGCGACGCCGACCTGGTGGATCGCGACCCACGCCGCGACATAGCTGGCCGCCGCTGCCCCCGGGCGGCCGGTGACCACGCGTGCGACGTCCCCGAGCGCGACGACGGCGACGAGCACCAGCACGCCCCACAGCCCCCACCGCCGGTCGGCCGCGAGCAGCGCGGGCGCGACGCTCACCACCACGAGGTACACGACGAGGAACCACAGCGACATCGCGGCGGCCCACACCGCCGTGCGCGCGACGACGGGGTCCGCCCCGAGTGCGACTGCGACGGCGTAGGACGCGACGACGTACGCGAGGAACGCCGCCGTCGGGCGCAGCAGCCGCAGGGCCCGCCCGCGCACCCATCCGGCGGCGCTCTCGCCCCAGCTCCCGCGCGACTCCCAGGACGCGGCGTTCGCGAACCCACCGACCAGGAACACGACGGGCATGACCTGCACGAGCCACGTCAGCGGGTGCGCCCAGGTGAGCACCGCGAGCGCGTTCACCCAGCCCAGGCGCCCGGCGTCGACCGTGACGGCCGCGACGAGCCAGTGCCCGAGCACGACCACGACGATCGCGACGGCCCGGAGCAGGTCGACGTAGCGGTCGCGGTGCGCAGGTGTGGCCGCCGCGGCGTCGACGACGCGCGTCCGCAGCCCGACCGCGCGGGACGACCCGCCGTCGAGGGTGTGCTCGTCGCCGCGCCCGTCAGGCACCCGGCCCTCCCGACCCGGCCGCCGAGCCTCGGGCGGCCGTTCCTTCCCGAGGCTAGCGCCGGCGCCCGTTCCCGACGCGGCGACGGGCAGACACCAGCTGGCGTGGTCAGCCGAGCCTGAGCCGTGGCACGCGTCGCGCTCCCACCGAGCGGGCTCGCTGCACGATGATGACCGACATGAAGTGGTTCTGCGTGGACGGGAGCGACGGCGACCTCACGCAGGAGCAGTCCGAGCTCGTGCTGGACGGCTACCGACGGCACGTCGACGCGCTGCGACGCGAGGCGCCGGCCCTGGTGGAGCTGCTCGACCTGCCGCTTCGCTACGGCCAGGTGCACGAGTGGCACGCGTCCGACGACACGGTCGCGATGCGTCTCGTCGTCGGTGACCTGGAGTCGGGCTACGAGTTCGCAGCGGTGACGTACCGCGGCGCGTCGATCGTCGGAGGGGCCGAGGAGCCGCGTCGCCTCCGTCTCGACGACGAGCAGACCGAGATCCTGTACGACGAGGTCGACCGCGACGGCGCCAGGTTCGTGCATCGGCTCCGTCTCTGGCCGACCGGAGAAATCACCGTGACCTTCGACGACGTCGAGGTCGTCAGATCGCCGGCGACCCGGGCCGACCGGGACCGGCTCGCACCCGTGGACGTGCGGCTCGCCGAGCTGTGCACCGCCCTGGCCGACCTCACCGGGTACGACGCGCCGCCCGACTGGCGCGACGAGCACGAACGGTGGTGGCTCTACCAGGCAGCAGCCACGCGTCCTCTGGCTGCACCGTCGCTCCAGGCCGCCGTCGGCCTGGAACCCGTGGAAGGGATCGCCACGGGCGTCGTCCTTGCCGCGTTCGACTCCTACCCGTCCGCGCGGCGCGACTGGATCGCGGCGCTCCCCGTCGAACGGCGCCCGTTCGTCTCGGCGCGTGCCCGCGAGCTCGACATCCTCGACGTCGTCATGGCCGGCGACCCCCTCGCTGACGCGAACGTCGCGGACTGGTCGCGGTGGCTGCAGCGCAGCGTCGTCGACCGCTCGACGAACCGTGCCGTGCTGGAGCGGCTGGCGAGCGAGGGCATGTCGAAGAAGATCCGCAACATCGCGGCCGACGCCCTCCGCACACGCGCGAGGCTCGGGCGAGGTCGGGACGACTGACCCGGGTCACGGCCGCCCGCTCGGGCCGCCGCCGCCCGTTCCACCGCCGGCGGACCCGGTCCTGGCCGCGGCGCCTGCCTCGATGCGCTGCTGGATCCGATGCAGCTCTGCCATCGCCTCCTCGTACCGGCGGAACGCGTCCGCTCGTGCGGTCGCCCGCGCGTCGCGGCCGGTGCGCGCCGGGTTGAGGGTCGCGCGGTCGGCGTCGAAGAACGCCCGGTACGCGGTGCGCGAGCGGTCACGGGCGGCGATCAGCTGGCGCACGTCGCGGAGCACGGCGGCGGCGACGTCCTGGCCGTGGGTGCGGGCGTCGATCTCCTCGATGAGCAGCTCGTAGTCCTGGTGCGTCTTGTCGTGCGCCTTCATGGCCTCCTGGTAGCGGTCGCGGGCGTCGACGAGCCGCTGGTCGTTCGCGGGCAGCTCCATGGCCTCGATGAACCGCAGGCGCCGCATGGCGACGCCCAGCTCGCGGACCGCGTCGTCGGCGGCGTCGTAGACGCGCTGGCGGGCGGCGCGGTTCGCGCCGAAGACGGACTCGTAGAACGCCGCCGCGGCGTCGTGCTGCAGCTCGCCGGGGCGGAACGACTCGGCCTTCCGGGCCCCGGTCTGCGCCTCCCAGGCGGCCTTGACGGTCTGTGCGTCGAAGCGGCTGAGCACGGGATCGGCCTCCGCACGCGCGCGCACCTCGGCGTACGTCGCGCCGGGCATCGCACGCTCGATCCGCAGCCGGGCCATGCGGAACCACTGGAGCGCGTGCCGGGCCTCGTGCGTGATCGTGTCGCACACGGCCGCGAACTGCTCGGGGGTCGGGTCGCGGTGCGAGACGAGGGCACGGTTGATGTGCAGCTCCCACGACGACGCGGGCTGCTTGCCGAACTGGTCGGGCCGGGGGCTCTCGAGGTGGTTCGGGATGAGCGGCGGGGCGCCCGACGCGACGAGCTGCCGGTTCGCGATCGCGAGCACGGCGTCGAACCGGGCTTCCGGGCTCATGGTCCGGAACGGTTCGTACAGCGGGACGAGCTCGGCGGCGAGGGCCCGTGCCTCCGGGCTCAGGTGGTCGAGGACGAGCGAGCCGTCCCGGCCGCCGGTCGTCGCCCGCGGTGACCTCGTGGAGGCGGGGTCGGCCACGAGGTGCACGTCGGTCTGCTTCTCCCACCCGGGCGACTTCGCGTCGAGGTACTCGGTCGCGTGCACCACCTGCTGCGCCGCCTCGTCGCCCGCGAACCGCACCTCGATCTGCCGCCCGGCACCGGTGTCGACGATGACGACCTTCCCGTCGAACACCGCACCCGCGTTGCGCGCGAGCCCCTCCCGGTGGGCCTCGAACCGGGCGATGAGCGCCTGCCGCTCGACGAGCGGGAGGTTCGCCCCGAGGCCGGTCCCGCCGGTCAGCTCGGCGTGCAGCCGCTGCCAGCCGCCGCCCTCGGTGAGCAGCGAGCGCACCGCCACGTC
The DNA here is from genome assembly GCF_017744555.1 of Cellulomonas sp. Lineage (GTDB taxonomy): Bacteria > Actinomycetota > Actinomycetes > Actinomycetales > Cellulomonadaceae > Cellulomonas. The sequence goes on from NZ_JAGIBD010000013.1 coordinate 75,170, forward strand.
GCTGAGCCGGCCGGCCGGGACCTTCGCGGCCCCGGTGCCCGGCACGTCGACCGGTGCCGCCCGACCGCCCTTCGTCGTCGGCTCGGGCACCGTGACCGCGGGCCCGTGCGCGCCGCCGCGCCACGCCTCGTACTCCTTCGCCACGCGGCTGTTGACCTTCGCGAGGCCCAGGTCCATCGCGACGTTCTGCACCGCGTTCTCGACGATGAGGTCGGCCAGCTCGTTCGCGTTCTTCGGCAGCGCCTTGCCCTCGACGACGGCCTTGAGCGCGGTCTCGGTGGCGGTCATGTACACGGACGACGTTCCGGCGGCGAGCGCGCTCGACGTGAGCTCGGCGAGCTTGGTGCCCGCGAGGTCGGGGATCCGGTCGATGCGCGCCTTGATCGCAACCTGGAAGCGGGCCTGCAGCGCCCCGCCGAGGTACGTCATCACGGCGCTGACCCCGGCGGCCTCGACGAGCGTCGACAGCCCGAGGCTCGTGCGCTGGCCGTAGTGCATCTCGGCGGCCCGGCCGAGGCCCTCCTGCGTGAACGTGTAGCCGCCGGCGACCAGGGCCGACCCCGTCAGGCCGAGGCCCCCGGATGCGATGCCCGCGGCGATGGTCCCGGTCGTCTTGAGCCGGTTGAGCCACTTCACGGCGGTGCCGGCCCCGGTCATCACACGGTTCTCGTAGGCCGAGAAGCGCCTCGCGGCGTCGGCGGTCAGCTGCTCCGCCATGGCGATGAGCGGGACTGCGAGCTCGTACTTGCGCTCGCGCAGCAGCGGCCACGCCCGCTCGATGAGATCGCGTGGCTGGTCCCAGATGCGCACGGACGGGTACGCCTGGCTGCCTTCGCCGAGCGCCTCGGAGATGTGCCGGACCGCCCCGAAGCCGATGCGCTTGGCGTTGATCGCGCTGCGCTCGACGTGCATCGGCTGCAGCTCGTGCCACACGTCGGTCGTCTCCTTGAGCGCCTCGCGCAGCTTCACGAGCTCCTCACGGTTCGAGACGCGGCGCGCGTACTCCTCGGGATAGTCGTTGCGCAGGTCGTCGGCCGTCACGAACCCCTTGGTCTTGTGCACGATGCCGGGCATGGGGTGCTGTCCGAGCGCCTCGCCCGGTGTCGGTCGGAGGCTGAGCTCGAGCGGCTGCTTCGTGATCTGCTCGACGGCCCACTGCCGGAACTCGGTCTCGGCCTTGACGTCCCACTCGGGCGGCTGACGCACGTCGTCGGCCAGCAGGAGCCGCACGTCGACGCTCATGCGCTCGTCGGGCCTCGGTGGCACGGCTCGCAGCAGCCGCTGGCGCTCCTTGAGGTAGTCGGGGTGCTGCTCGCGGACGGAGCCGTAGTAGGCGAAGTCGTCCCACAGCTGCCGCAGCCGCGCGTCCACGTGCCACGCGATCGTGAAGTGGTCGATGACCTTCTGCCAGTGCGCGAGCTGGTCGGCGGTGAGCGCGCCGAGCAGCGCCGGGAACTTCGCCTGGAGCGCTGGGCGGACGTCCGGGCCGCCCTTCGGGATCGGTTCGCGCGCGTGCTTCCCGGCGAGCGTGTCGGGGTCGAGCTCGCGCTGGACGTACGTCGTGACGGCGCGGTTGCCGGCGTCGCGCTGGAGCTCGAGGACGTCGTCGGCGTGGTGGAGCGCGAGCGGTTTCGCCGACGCGCGCGAGCGGCGCGCCGGGCGCTTCGCGGGCGGCTTCCCGCCCGCTCGCCGCGCACCGTTGCGGCCCTGCTCGCCCCGCTCGTGGATCGGCACTCCCCCTCCTCGGTGCGCCCGACCCTTCATCACCGCTCGCCGCGACCGGCGCGTCCACGCCCGACGGGCGGCGGACTGCGCAGACCCGGGTGCCCGAGCGGGCATCCGGGCGTGCACGCACGGGCCGTCGCCGTGAAGCACTCCGGGCAGCCGCGGGTCCGGTGGCGTCCGGGTGTCCTCACTGCCCATGCGGTCGACGCACTGGAACGCCTCGCGGGCACGGTTCACCCTCTCGCGCGTCGTGCGGACAGCGGCGCAGGTCACGGGGGTGTTCGCGGAGGCAGGCCCCGGCGGGCGGAGCGGCCGGGTGGTTGCCCCGATCGGATGACGCCGCCGACCGGCTCAGCAATCGGCGCGGACCCCGTCGATGGGTGCGTGCAGGCGGCCACCCGGCCGCGCCCCTGCCACCCTTGGAGCCGGCCATGCACGTCCGTCGCACCGTCACCGCCCTGTCCGCCGCCCTCGCGCTCACCGCCGCCGGGCTCGTCGGCGCATCCGCAGCGAACGCCGTGCCCCCGGCGCAGACCGCGGTCACCGCGCACGTCGCGACCAAGCAGGTCGTGACGAAGAAGCGGTCGACCGGCCGCGCCGCACGCGGTGCGCGCAGCGCGCGTGGCGGGTCGTTCGCCTCCCAGGTCCAGAGCACCGCCGCGTCCGTCGCCGGCCAGTACGGCGTGGCCGTCGCGTGGGTCGGCACCACGTCCTGCGGCGAGCGCGGCGGGGTCTCCCGCAAGGTCGTGACCCTGCGCGGCTGCTCGACTCCGGGCACCAACACCATCGAGCTGTCGCTGGGTGGCGGCAACCCGGCCAACACGCGTGTGTCGCGCGCCCGCGTCCTCGCGATGACGACGGCGGTCACCCAGCACGAGGTCGCGCACCGGCTCATCGAGCGCACCACCGGCACGCTGTTCCCGGTGGACCGGAACGAGAACGTCGCCGACGCCTACGCCGTCACCTACCTCGGCATGGACCCGGCGCTCGTGTCGTACGGCTACGTGGACGCCGACGTCGCGACCGCGGTGGCCATCCACGGCTGACGTGGTGGGCCGGGCACGCCCGGCCCACCACCCCGTTGCCCTACCGATGACGGTGAGAGCTCAGGCGAACGAGAACACGGGTGGGAACACGAGCACGACGATCGCCGCCCATGCCGCGTAGACGGGCAGGTACCGGGTCTGCCAGCGCTCGACGGCGTCGAACGTGCCGCGCCGACGGAGGAACTGCCAGAGCAGCCAGCCGGTGCCGAGCAGGTGGACGAGGAGCACCAGGTTGAGGCCGAGCGCGGCGGTCTTGTTGGCCGTCCAGCCGGCGTCGGCGATGCGCGCGACCATCGCGGTGAGCGCGACGACGTCGACCGCGAACGCGGCGGCGACGAGCGCGAGCTGCAGCCAGTCGAACGGCCGGCCCGGCGACAGCGGGTCACGGGCGCTGATCGAGTACAGCAGCAGCGCGAGGACCAGCAGGAGGATCGCGTCCATCAGGATGAGGAGGTTGCGGTCGACGGCCGTGAGCGGGCCGCCCGCCAGGAGCGCGACGAAGGCCGCGACCAGGAGCACCAGGGTCAAGGGCGTGAACACCCGCGTGAGCACGGGAGCCATGTTCTCGACGACGCTCTTCTTCGCCTCGACGAGCCACGCCGCCACGAGGAACGCGCCGGGCACCGCGAACGGCATCAGCCAGCCCTGCACGAACGGCTCGATCTCGATGTCGACGACGCCGAAGACGCCGAACAGCAGGCCGATCAGCAGCCCACCGCCGAGCGCGATGAGGGCGAAGTAGATGACCAGCTCCCCGGTGAAGCGCACGAAGTCCATGCGTCGGGCGTGCTCGCGCCACGCTCCGCCGGTGTACGCGACGCCGAGCAGCAGCCACAGGAGCACCGGCAGGTGCGTCGCGGTGAGCACGTACGTCATGCCAGGGCTGCCGTCGGTGACGACGAACGGGTACAGGTTCACCGCGACCGCCACGGCCGCCGTCATGCCGACCAGCACCGTGGCGACCCGACCGGGGAGCCGGCGCGACCAGGCGAAGTACGCGGCGAGGAACGGCAGGACGGCGAAGGCCACGTTGAGCCCGAAGGCCTCGTCGTCACCGAGAGCGAGCAACGACTTCACCGCGATCCCGGCACCGACGGCGAGGCCGATCAGCACGCCGAGGTCACGCCACCGTCGGTCTGCCTCCGCGGGCGCCTCCGGGACGAGCACGAGCTGCTTCCACAGCCGATCGGAGTGCTCACGCGCGAACTCGCGCGACACGTCGTCGAGGTTGCCCATGCGCTTGACCGCGACGAGGAACGCCTCGTCGTCGTCCAGCCCCCCGGCCCGCAGGTCGGCGACCCGGCCGCGCAGGTTGTCCTCGAGCTCCGCGGCGTCGTCGGGCGTGATCGCCCGGCGCCGGAGCACCCAGGCGCGCCACTGGTCGATCTGGTTCTCGAGCCCGGAGCGCTCGTCGACCGAGAACTGCTCGCTCATGCCCACGCCCCCGCCGCCTCGGGTCCGCGCAGCGTGTTCCACACCTGACGCAGTGTGTCCCCGACGACGTCCCACTGCGCCTGCCGCTCCACCAGGACCTCGCGTCCCGACGCGGTCAGCGCGTAGTGCTTGCGCTTGCGTCCGGCGTCGGACACGCCCCACTCGGCACGGACCCACCCGTTGCGCTCGAGGCGGTGCAGCAGCGGGTAGAGCATGCCGTCGGTCCACTGCATGCGGCCACCGGACAGCTCTCCGACCCGCTTGAGGATGGCGTACCCGTGCAGGTCCCCGTCGGCGAGGATGCCCAGGACCAGCGGGGTCGCGGAGGCTGCGACCAGATCCTTCTCGATGTGCACCACTGCTCTCCCATACCTTGAAGCGCTAGGGGTTGAACCCTAGCACCACAAGGTATGGATCTCACGGCACGTAGCAGATGTCGTCGATCCACAGCTCCTGGCCGCCGATCGCGAACTGACCGAGGCCGGACGGCTGGTCGGGCATGGTCCCGGTGAGCTCGAGAACGCCCATGTCGTTGCCGAACCCACCGGTGGGGACGCTCACGGTGACGCCGCCCAGCGTGGTGCCGTTGAGCTTCGCCAGGTCGGGCACGTTCGCGATGACGCCGTTCACCGACACGTTGACGTTGCCGCCGTACTCGCCGAACTTGAGGCGCGCCGCGTGCATGACCTGGCCGAACCCGATGCTCACCGACAGGTGGATGTTGTTGACGTGGATCTCGGTGCCGGTTCCGCCGGCCCGTCCCCCGACCTCGGTGGTCGCCTGCCCCGACGACGTCGTGATGCCGCTCGACCAGGCGAACGGGTGCGCCGCGATGTCCATGAGCGGGGGTTGGAAGCTGTTCACCGGTGGTGCGCCGTTGACGACCGTCAGTCCTGGCGCGAGCGAGTCCAGCGACTCGCAGACGAGCGGCGGCGGCGGCAGCGGGACCGGGCGCGGCCAGTGGCGCGGACCGCACGGGAACAGGGAGGCACCGACCGAGCAGACGGCCAGCGCCGCGGTCACGAGAGGGTGCTTCATGGGTCCTTCTCCTTCGCTCACGCCTCGGGTCCGCCGGCTCGGTCGTCCGGTCTCGACAGGACGGAGGCGCCGACGTACCGGCGAGATACGCAGCGCAGGGACGCAGCAGCCCCGCCGGAGCGAGGGCCGCTGCGTCCCTGTCGTGCAGCCGGTCAGCGGGTCACGGTGAAGGACGCCGTCATGGTGGCGGCGGACGAGTCGCCGCCGTACACCTCGATCGTCCCCGGCTCCACGACGAACCTGCCGCGGTTGTCGTGGAAGCCGAAGTCGTCCTTGTCCAGCGTGAACGTCACCGTCGTCGACGCCCCGGCGTCCAACGTCACGCGCTCGAACCCGCGCAGCCGGCGGACCGGCTGGGACAGGCTCGCGACGGGGTCGTGGAGGTACAGCTGCACGACGTCGTCACCGGCGCGGTCGCCCGTGTTCGTCACCACCATCGAGACCGTGACGCTGCCGTTGCGGCCGACGGTCGACCGGCTCAGGCTCAGCCCCGACACGTCGAACGACGTGTAGCTGAGGCCGTACCCGAACGCGTAGAGCGGGTCGCAGGTGGGCAGGTCGCGGTAGCGCGCGTTCCACTTGATCGTCGGGTCGCACGGCCGCCCCGAGGGCTCGTGGTTGTAGTAGTACGGCACCGTGCCGACCCCGCGCGGGAACGAGACCGGCAGCTTGCCACCCGGGTTCACCTTGCCGTAGAGCACGTCGGCCACGGCGTTGCCGCCCTGGGTGCCCGGGAACCAGGCCTCGAGGATGGCGGCCGGCTTGTCCACCACGGCTGTCAGGTCGAGCGGGTGGCCGTTGAACAGCACCACGACCACCGGCTTGCCCGTGGCCACGACGGCGTTCAGCAGGTCCTCCTGGTGGCCCGGGAGGTCGAGCTGGCTGCGGCTGTTCGACTCGCCGCTCATGAACGCGTTCTCGCCGAGGGCCAGCACGACCTGGTCGGCGCCGTTCGCGGCCGCGACGGCGTCGGCGATGGTTGTCCCGTCGACGCCCGGGCCTGCGCACACCTCGTCGTCCGGGGTGATGGGCGGGACGGCGTCGTTCGGCGGGTCGAAGTTGTGCGCGAGGTTGCACGCCGCGGTGTACGTGACCGGCGCCGAGCTGGCCGCCGTGAGGCCGTCGAGCAGGCTGACGAACGCCGGGGCGAGCTCGTCGGTGCCGCGTCCCGACCACGGGCCGAGCATCTCGTCGACGGTCTGGCCGAGCGGCCCGATCAGCGCCGTCGACCTGCTCGGGTCGAGCGGCAGTGCTCCGCCGTCGTTCTTCAGCAGCACCATCGACCGGCCCGCGGCCCACCGGCTCTTCGCGAGGTCGGCCGGCTGCCCGTAGCTCGCGGGGTCGCTCGCCGTGGCGACGTCGACGTACGGGTGGTCGAACAGGCCCGCGCGGAACTTGACCCGCAGGATCCGCCGCACGGCGTCATCGAGACGGGACATGGTGATCCGGCCGTCGGCGAGCAGCTGCTGGCCGTAGTCGCGCAGGTTGGTGCTGACCATCTCCGAGTCCGTCCCGGCCATCAGGGCGGCCGCGCCGGCGTCGGGGCCGTCCGCGGCGACGCCGTGTCCGCACGGACCGGTGTCCGGCTGCACGGGCGGGCAGGCCCGCAGCTCGGCGACCGCGGTGTAGTCGCTCTCGATGAAGCCGTCGAAGCCCCACTCCTTCTTGAGGATCTCGGTCTCCGTGTACTCGTTGGCGCACCCCGGGACGCCGTTGATCGCGTTGAACGAGCACATGACCGTGTCGGCACCGGCGTCGACGGCCGCCTTGAACGGCGGCAGGTACAGGTCGCGCAGCCGGGACTCGGACAGGTCGGTCGTGTTGTAGTCACGCCCGCCCTCGGGCTGGCCGTACGCGACGTAGTGCTTGACGCTCGAGACGACCTTGTCGGGAGCGCTGTAGTCGGTGCCCTGCGCGCCGTGGACACGCGCGGCCCCCATCACCGAGCCCAGGTACGGGTCCTCGCCCGCGCCCTCGACGATGCGACCCCACCGGGGCTCGTGCGAGACGTCCACCATCGGGCTGTAGATCTGCTTGAGCCCCTCGACGGCCGACTCCTTCGCGCCGACCGTGGCGTCGGCCTGCGCGACCGCGGGGTCGAACGAGCTGGCGGCACCGAGGGGCACGGGGAAGATCGTGCGGTAGCCGTGGATGGTGTCGTACGCGAACAGGATCGGGATGTGCAGCCGCGACTGCTCGACCGCGACGTGCTGGAAGTGGTTGATCGCCACCGGGTCGACCAGGCTGAACACGGAACCCACGCCCGCCTGGGCGTCGGCGTCGGTGATCTGGCCGTCCGACAGGAGCTGCACCTGCTGGAGCTTCTCCTGCGTCGTCATTCGGGCGAGCAGACGGTCGACCTTCCGCTCGATCGACCTGCTGTCGTGGTGCCGCCCGGGTCCTGACGCCGGGTCGTCGCCGGGCCTGCCGGCCGCGAGAGCGTCTCCCCCTCCCATCAGTGCGAGTGCGAGAGCCGCGCCGATCGCGGCCGTCCTTCGTCCGATCCTTGCCATGGGAACACCTCCGGGAACGCCGCACACTCCGCGGTTCCGGACTCCCCGCGGCGATGTCGACACCGGTGTCGAGCTGAAGCCGAGGGGACGTCCGGTCGGCCGACCTGGCGCTGGACGAGACGCGAGCGCGAGACGAGGAACGCCGAGCGAGCCCGTGCGCACGACGACGTCAGGGCGGCGCGCAGGCGGGCGCGAGCGCGGTCACCAGCGCGTCGCAGGACGCCATCCTGCGATGGCTGACCCGGCCGGCCGCCGTGCGGCCCCCAGGTCAACCGACAGCATCCACCCGCGCGGCGGGGGCCGCATCAGCGAGGTTCTCAGGCCACGTAGGCGAGCAGCACCGGCTCGTCGACACCGGACCACGTGCCCGTGAGGGTCCACCGGTGGTCGGCGGCCGACGGGTCGCCATCAAGGCGGCGACGGACGACCAGACGGACGTCACCGCAGGTCAGAGTGGTGGCCGAGTCGTCCGACGCGACGTCGTGACCGACGAACGACGGCACCTCGTGCCCGCGGCGGCCGCTGCCCGTGACACGCATGCTGGGTTCGCGCGGGGCGTCCGCGCCCTCGACGAGCTCGGCCGCCTGGCCGACACCTGCCAGCAGCACGGACGCGAGGACCCGCGCGTACACGGGGTCGCCGGTCGCGTCGTAGATCCAGCGTCGACCCAGCACCGAGTGCTCCATGGTGCAGACGAGGAACGCGTCGGCCCCGGCCGACGGCGCGCCGCGGTACGTCAGCGGGACCTGCAGCAGCCGCCCGTCGGGACTCGCCAGCACGTGCGTCTCGATGCCGACCTCGCCGTCCGGGTCGTCGAACCGGTACGCGCCGACCAGCTCCACCTCCGGCTGCCCCCACGGCTGAGCAGGTACCCACTCGCGGAGGAGCTCGGCCTTCGTCGGGCTGATGGTCGCGCGGTGGATGAGGGCCATCGGCCGACCCTAGCGCGTGCCCGCGCCGCCCCGGCCGAGCCACCTGGCGACGCGCACGGCCTCGGTGGTGGCGGCGCGTCAGGTCGGGGACTTCGGACCCTGGGGCCCTGCGCCGCGCGGGAGGACCGTGGAAGGTGTCACACGGTGCCGTGCGACGTGGCACTCCTGGGAGGTGCGTCATGACCCGACCGATCGTCGTCGGCTACGACGGCTCAACCCATGCCGATGAGGCGCTCGCATGGGCGGCGAAGGAGGCCGCGCGGGTGCGCGCCCCGCTGCAGATCGTCCATGTCGAGCACGCGCTCGTCGACGGCTACGTGATCGCCGACCGGCCCCTCGACCAGGTCGCGCAGGTGGGCGAGCGCGTGCTCGCCCGAGGGGTGGAACGAGTCCAGGGCATGGAACCGGACATCGAGGTCACGACGCACCTCGAGCTGCGCGACAGTGCGCCGGCGGTCCTGGTCGAGGCGAGCCGCGGAGCACAGCTGCTGGTGGTCGGCTCGCGCGGGCGCGGGGGGTTCGCCGGGTTGCTGCTCGGCTCCGTCAGCATCGCGGTCTCGGCGCACGCGTACTGCCCGGTCGTCGTCGTCCGGCGGCACCGCCCGTGGGCGGCGACGCCGCCGGTCCGGCCGGTCGTGGTGGGTGTGGACACCTCGTCCACGAGTGCCCGCGCCGTGGACTTCGCGTTCGACCAGGCTTCGGGTCGGAGCGCCCCGCTCGTCGCGGTGCACGGCTGGGAGATGCCGTCGATGATCGGGCAGGTGCCGCCGTGGCGGCCCGCCGAGGTCGAGGAGCTGCGCGTCGCCGAGAAGGCCCTGACGTCCGAGAGCCTGGCAGGCCACGCCGAGCGGTACCCCGACGTCGAGGTGCGGCCGCTGGTCCGCGCGGGCTCTCCCGCCCAGGTCCTGCTGGCGGCCGCGGTCGACGCCGAGATGCTCGTCCTGGGATCCCGGGGTGTGGGCGGCTTCCGGGGACTCCTCCTGGGTTCGGTGAGCCAGGCCGTGCTCCACCACGCGACGTGCCCCGTGGCGGTCGTCCGGCCGTCCCAGCCGTCATGACCGCGGTCCGCACGTCAGGCCCGGGCTCGACGGCCGTCGCGGCCCCCGGTGAGGCGGCGGACGGCCGGCGTCTGGTCGCCTGGCTCCGTCGACGCCACGAAGCCCTGGTCCTGGGTCTCTCGCTCGTGCTGCTGGCCGGGGGCGGCGTCGCCTGGTGGGCCGGGGCGACGGCGCTCGCCGACGCGGCGTGGGTCGTGGCGACGCTCCTGGGGCTGCTCGTCGCGCTCGCCACGACGATCGACGCGGCGCGCCACTCGCGGCCGACGGTGGACGTCATCGCGGTGCTCGCGCTCGGGGGCGCGCTGTGGGTCGGTGAGCCGCTGGCGGGCGCGATCATCACGCTCATGCTCGCCACCGGCCAGGTCCTCGACGAGCGTGCCGAGGCCCGGGCTCGGCGTGAGCTGAGCCTCCTGGTCGCTCGCGCCCCACGGACCGCGCGACGCCTCACCGCCGGCGAGCTCGTCGAGATCCCCGTCGACGACGTCGCTCTCGGTGACCGCCTGCTCGTGCGCACCGGCGAGGTCGTGCCCGTCGACGGACGCCTGACCTGCGCCGGGACGTTCGACGAGTCCGCGCTGACGGGCGAGGCGCGGCCCGTCGACCGGCCGGCGGGCGATGACGTGCGCTCCGGTGTCGTCAGCGCGGCCGGCCCGGTCGAGGTCATCACGACCACCACCGCCGCCACGTCGACGTACGCCGGCCTCGTCCGGCTCGTCGAGCAGGCGCAGGCGGGCTCGGCTCCGTTCGTCCGCAGCGCCGACCGGTGGGCCGTCCTCCTCGTGCCGCTCACCCTGGCGATCGCGGCGCTCGCCTGGGTGGTGTCGGGCGACCCCGTGCGCGCGGTGGCGGTGCTCGTCGTGGCCACGCCGTGCCCACTGCTCCTGGCGGCGCCGATCGCGCTCGTCTCCGGGTTGTCGCGAGCCGCCCGGCTCGGCGTGGTCGTCAAGGGCGGCGGCGCGCTCGAGCGGCTCGCCGACGGCCGGGTCGTCGTCTTCGACAAGACGGGCACGCTGACGCGCGGGCGTCCGACGCTCACCGACGTCGTCCCGGCGGCCGGTGGCGACCCGGACGAGGCTCTGCGCCTGGCGGCGTCGCTCGACCAGGCGTCGGCGCACGTCCTCGCCGCGCCGATCGTCACCGCGGCGCTCGCGCGCGGTCTGGTGCTGACGATGCCGACCGACGTCGTCGAGACGCACGGGCAGGGCGTCGCGGGGGCCGTCGACGGTCGACGCGTCCGCGTGGGTCGGCTCGCCTGGGTCGCCGGCGGCGAGCCCGACCGGTGGTCGCGCCAGGTGCGCCGCCGGGCCGACCTCGACGGGTCGCTCTCGGTGCTCGTCGAGGTCGACGGCGCGACCGTGGCCGCGCTCCTCCTGCACGACCCGGTCCGGCCGGACGCGCCCCGCATGGTGCGGGCGCTGCGCGGAGCGGGGATCCGGCGCGTCGTGCTGGCGACCGGCGACCGCGCTGACGTCGCGGACATGGTGGGGCGGATCGTCGGGGTCGACGCCGTGCTCGCCGACTGCTCCCCCGCCGACAAGCTCAGGGCGCTGCGCGCGGAGGCGGCCCACGGCCCGACCGTCATGGTGGGTGACGGCATCAACGACGCCCCCGCGCTCGCCGAGGCGAACGTCGGCGTGGCGCTCGCCGCCCGCGGCGCCACGGCGTCGTCCGAGGCCGCCGACGTGGTGCTCACCGTCGACCGCGTCGACGCGCTCGGGGACGCGATCCTCGTCGCGCGGCGATCCCGCCGGATCGCACGGCAAGCCGTCGGCGTCGGCATGGGCCTGTCGCTGATCGCGATGGTCGCCGCGGCGGCGGGCCTGCTGGCACCCGCCGTCGGGGCGGCGCTCCAGGAGGTCATCGACGTGCTGGCGATCGGCATCGCCCTGCGTGCCGTGCTGCCCGGACCCCTGCACTCGGTGGTGCTGTCCGAGACCGACCGGGCCGCGCTCGCGGAGCTCCGCGACGAGCACCACGCGCTCGGCCCGCTCGTCGAGCGGGTCGGTCAGGTCGCCGACGCGTTGACCACCGAGGCGCCGGACCTCGCGGACGCACGCGACCTGCTGACGGCGTTGGAGACGGACCTGCTGCCGCACGAGCGCGCCGACGAGACGCTGCTGCTGCCGCTCGTCGCCCGCGCGCTGCGCAGCACCGACGCGGTCGCGGCGCTGTCACGTACCCACGCCGAGATCGAGCACCAGGTCGCACGCGCACGGCGCCTGGTCGAGGGCATCGACGACGACACCCGGGATGGCGCCGCCGTGGCTCCGGAGGACGTCGTCGAGCTGCGGCGGACGCTGTACGGCCTGTACGCGATCCTGCGGCTGCACAACGCGCAGGAGGACGAAGGCGCCATGAGCCTCGCCGCTCCCTGACCCGAGCTGCGGTCACCTCACCCGGGCGACCGGCCCCGGTCGGCGCGACGGATCAGTCTCGACCGGCGCCCCAGGTCGTGTCGCGGCGGATGACCACCTCGGCCCCGCCGTCGACGAACACCACCTGCCCGCACAGGTGGGTGTTCTCCTCGCTGACCAGCCAGGCGAGCAGCCGTGCGGGCACCGCGGGCGTCATGAACCCGTTCAGGGGCATCGGCACTTCGGCCTCCATCTGGGCCTGCTGGAACTCGGTCCCGAGCAGGCGCGCCATCATCGGCGACTCGACCACCCCGGGCGCGACGGCGTTCAGCGGGATCCCGCTGCCCGCCCAGGCGTCGGCGTCGGCGTGCCGCCGCATCCACTGGCAGAGCGCCACCTTGCTGCTCGCGTACGCCACGCCACCCTCTCGCGCCTCGACCAGCTTCTCCGCACGCGCCAGAGCGCCGGGCTCGTCGAGCGCCAGGCACAGGTCGACCAGCTCCTGGTCCGACGGCATGAGGATCGCCAGGCACGCCGTCAGCACCGCGCGCGGTGCGGGAGAGCCGAGCAGCAGCGGTCGCAGGCCCTCGAGCGTCGCGAGCGCCCCGAAGAAGTTCACCGCCACGTCGGCCGGCGTGTCCTGAGCGACGCCCGCGTTCGCGACGACGCCGTCGATGCGACCGTGCGACAGTGCGTCCACCGCACGGACGAGCTCGAGCCGGCCGTGGACCGTGGACAGGTCGGCGACCACGTCCGCGTCGTGGAGGTCGACCCCGATCACCTGCTGCCCACGGGATCGCAGGAGGTCGGTCGTCGCGCGGCCGATGCCCGACGCGGATCCCGTGACGACGGTCGTGCGCATCGCTGCCTTGCCGCCTCTCTGCGATCGCCGTGCTCGACGTGGTGGTCCCCCACCTCGTCGAGGTGCCGGTCACGACGCGCCTCTCGCTCCCGGTCCCTTCCTCACGATGCAGGCCGGCACGCCCGGGGCACAGGGTCGGAGGTCCCGACGTCACGGCGCCGCCGTCAGTCGTCACCACCGCCGTTGCCGGTCGACGTGACCTGGTCCTGCCATGCCGCCCGTGCACCGGAGTCGCCCGCGCGGTAGACCGCGAGCGTCGCACCCGCCGCGACCGCCACCGTGACGACCGCGACCAAGGCTCGGGCCCACGGGGCGGCGACCCAGGACGGCGTGCTCGGCCCGGCTGCCGAGACGCTCGGTGCAGCGTCGTCGCGTGCTGCGGTCGAGGCGCGGCGGCGGTCGGCCAGCGCACCGACGAGCCACACGCCGCACGCGACCGCGAGCAGGCCGAGCGCCCATCCGAGGACCCCGTCGCCGTAGCGCGCGTGCTGCTCCACCAGCGGGCTCTCCGGCACGTGCTCCTCGAGCCACTCGCCTGCCTGCGTCGCCAGGGGAACGAAGGCCACGGCCACGAGCGCGAGCAGCGGGGTGACGATCCCGAGCCTGCGACGAGCCGCGGGCCACACGGCCGCGAGGACCGTCACCAGGGCCGCGAGCGGGACCAGAACCACCACCGCGTGCACGACGAGCACGTGCGCGGGCAGGCCGTTGATCATGAGCACCTCCAGGTCGGCTCCCGCTCGGCGGCGGGCACGCGACGACCCTGCTCAGCAGATCTGGGACAGATCTGGGAACGGCGGGTCCAGGATGAGGGCGTGGAGCCGATCGTGGACGCACCCGTGCGCGCGTCGCTGCTGCTCGTCGAGGACGACCGTGAGCTCGGGCCGCTGCTGGTCGAGGTGCTGGGCGACGTCTACGACGTGACGCTCGCGCGCGACGGCCAGGCGGGCCTGCACCGCGCGCTGACGAGCGAGCCCGACGTGCTCGTCGTCGACCGCGGTCTGCCGGGGATCGAAGGGCTGGACCTCGTCGCGCGGCTGCGGCGCTCGGGTGTGCGCGCCCCGGTCCTGGTGCTGACCGCGCGGGGCACCGTGCAGGATCGCGTCGACGGGCTCGACGCCGGTGCCGAGGACTACCTCGTCAAGCCGTTCGACGTGGCGGAGCTGCTCGCCCGGCTCCGTGCGCTGCTGCGCCGGCACACCGACACCTCCGACGTGCTCGACGTCGCGGGTGCGTCGTTCGACGTGCGCAACCGCCACGTCACCCGGGACCACGGCGTCGTCGACCTCACCGCCCGGGAGGCCGACCTGCTGGAGGTGCTGGCCCGGCACCCGCGCCGCGTGTTCACGCGCGAGGAGCTCATCCAGCTGGTGTTCGGCGGCGACGTGGAGCCCAACACCGTCGACAGCTACGTGCACTACCTGCGCGACAAGCTCGGTCGCACCACGATCCAGACGGTGCACGGTCTCGGCTACCGGCTCGGGCCGGCATGACGGGCGCGGACCGCGAGGTCGTGCGGCGGGCCGAGCGCCGCATCGCCGTGACGGTGGGGTGCGTGGTCCTGCTCGTCGTCGGCGTCGTCGCCGTCCTGGCCTGGCTCGCGGGCCGGGCCGAGGGACGCGAGCACGCCCGCGCCGAGGCGGGCGCCGAGCAGACGTCCGACCGGTCCGTCGCCACCGGGCTCGCCGGGGTGCTCGTGGTGGGAGCGCTGAGCGCGGGAGCGGTGGGGCTCGTGGCCGCACGGCGCGCCGTCCGGCCCGTGCAGGACGCGCTGGCGGCCCAGCGCAGGTTCGTCGCCGACGCGTCGCACGAGCTGCGCACGCCCCTCGCGGTGGTGCACACCCGCGCCGAGCTGCTGCTCGCACGCACCCCGGCGGACGATCCGCGCCGCGCCGTCACCGCGCAGCTCGTCGAGGACACGCGCGTGCTGGGCGAGGTCGTCACCGACCTGCTGGTCTCCGCGCAGATGGAAGGCACGTCCGGCGAGCTCGTCCTCCGCGAGCCCGTCGAGGTCGCCGCGCTGCTGCGCGCCGTCGCCGCGTCCTTCGCGGCGGTCGACGACGACCGCCGCCTCGTCGTGGTCGGCGAGCCCCAGGTGGTGCAGGCCGCGCCTGCCGCCCTGCGGCGCGCGGTCGCCTGCCTCGTGGACAACGCGCTCGCGCACAGCCCCGCAGGAGGTCGGGTCGAGCTCGCCGTGGCGCGCGACGACGCACGCGGGCGCGTCCTGATCTCCGTGTCCGACGAAGGCGGGGGGTTCCCGCGGGCGCCGGAGGAACGCCGGCGACTCACCGAACGGTTCGAGCGCGGTCCCCGGTCGGCACCCGGTCACGCCGGGGGCGGCCGGCCCCGCTTCGGCCTGGGGCTCGCGCTGGTCCGGGAGGTCGCCGAGCGCCACGGGGGACGTCTCGTGCTCGGCGACCGCGACGGGGGCGGTGCGGTCGCCACCGTGGAGCTGCCGAGCAGCTGACCGCGAGCCCTCCCCCCAGGCGGCGGAGACGTGCCGGGCGCGACGAGTCGGGACCTTGGGCTCTGGTCCGTCGAGCGACGCCGGCCGGAGGCTGGAGGTGCAGGGACGGCCCGTCCGCCCGGCAGCGCTGTCCTTGCCCACAGGGAAGGAGCAGTGCCATGACCAGCACCTGGCGAGCCAGCATCTACCTGTTCGACACCGACGACCTGCGCGACAACGGGACGATCACCAAGGCGCACGCGGTGCTGACCACGTCGAGCGGGACGACGCTCAACGGGTACGGACGCGCCCGGCGAGCGCCGCACGACAGGGACGTCCCCGAGATCGGGGAGGAGCTCGCGGCGGCCCGTGCGCTCCGGGACCTCGCGGACCGGCTGATGCGTGCGACCTCCGACGACATCTCGGAGCTCGAGCACGCCGACGTGCAGATCCTGCGGTGAGCGCGATGACGCGGCAGATCGTCGTCCTCGGAGCCGGGACGGCCGGCACCATGCTGGTCAACCGGCTCCGTCGGCGGCTCGACGACACCTGGGCCATCACCGTGGTCGACCGCGACGACGCCCACCCGTACCAGCCCGGGTTCCTGTTCGTGCCCTTCGGCGGGCCGACCGAGGAGCTCGTGCGGTCGCGTCACGCGTTCGTGCAGGACGGTGTCGAGCTGGTGCTCGAGACCGTGGAGCGGATCGACACCGATGCGCGCGAGGTGCTCCTCCGCGACGGGCGGCTCCTCCCCTACGACTACCTGGTGATCGCCTCCGGGGCGTCGGTGCGGCCCGATCGGACCCCCGGCATGCTCGGGCCGCAGTGGCGGACCAGCATCTTCGACTTCTACACCCTCCGCGGCGCGACGGCGCTCGCCGAGGCACTCACCTCGTTCCGCGGTGGGCGGCTCGTGGTCCATGTGACGGACGTGCCGATCAAGTGCCCGGTCGCCCCGCTGGAGTTCACGTTCCTGGCCGACGAGTGGCTGCGCGAGCACGGGCTTCGTTCCGACACGGAGCTGGTGTTCGTGACCCCGTTGGACGGCGCGTTCACCAAGCCCGTCGCGTCCGAACGGCTCGGCTCGATGCTCACGGACCGCGGCGTCGTCGTGGAGACCGACTTCCTCGTCGAGCGCATCGACGACAAGACCCTGGTGTCGTACGACGGCCGTGAGATCCCGTTCGACCTGCTGGTGACGGTGCCGCTGCACATGGGCGCGGAGTTCGTGTCTCGGTCCGGGCTCGGGGACGAGCTCGGCTTCGTCCCCGTCGACCGGCACGCGTTCCAGTCGACCGTCGACCGGCGGATCTTCGCAGTCGGCGACGCCTGCGACATCCCCACCTCGAAGGCGGGTTCCGTCGCGCACTTCGCGGTCGACGTGCTGGTCGACAACCTCGTCGAGCTGGTGGCCGGGCGGCCGATGAGCCACTCCTTCGACGGGCACGCGAGCTGCTTCGTGGAGTCCGGCGACCACAAGGCGCTGCTGCTCGACTTCAACTACGAGACCGAGCCGCTTCCCGGCACGTTCCCAGCGCCGTTCGTCGGTCCGATGAGCCTGCTCAAGGAGACCCGGGCGAACCACCTCGGCAAGCTCGCGTTCCGCTGGATCTACTGGAACGTCCTGCTGCCTGGGCGCCCCCTGCCGCTCGCTCCGGCCATGCCGATGGCCGGCAAGAAGGTCCCCGTCGCCACGACCTAGGAAGAGGTGCAGCCATGCCCGTCACGACCCTCGGAGGCCACGCGGTCCACGTCGACCACGAGGGCTTCCTCACGGACCCGTCCGAGTGGGACGACGACCTCGCCACGATCCTGGCGGACCAGATCGGCCTCGTGCTCACACCCGAGCACCGCGCGGTCCTGAGGTTCCTGCGTGACGACTTCGCACAGCGCGGCGAGACGGCCACCCTGCGTCGGGCGTCCGCCGGCAGCGGCGTGCCCGTCAAGGAGCTGTTCCGTCTCTTCCCGCAGAAGCCGGCCAAGAAGATGGCCTACGTCGCCGGTCTGCCGAAGCCCGTGGGCTGCGTCTGATCCGGCACGACACGAGAGGCACCACCATGACCACCACGGACACCGGTCCGGCAGTCGTCCCGCAGTTCGACACGAGCGACGAAGCCGGTCGGACGCTCGCGATCATCTGCTCCAAAGGCAACCTCGACATGGCCTACCCCGGCCTGATCCTCGCCAACGCCGCACTCGGCGAGGGCGTCGAGACGCATCTGTTCTTCACGTTCTGGGGCCTCGACATCATCACCAAGGCGACGATGGGCGACCTCAAGTTCACGATGCTCGGCAACACCGCCACCCACATGCCGCAGGGCCTCGGCGGCCTGCCCGGGATGACCGCGATGGCCACGTCGCGGCTGAAGAAGGCGATCGCCGACCTGGACGTCCCGGACGTGCCCGAGTTCCTCGAGCAGATCGTCGCCTCCGGCGGCCACCTGTGGGCGTGCCGCCTGTCGGCCGACATGAACCACCTCACGCTCGACGACCTGGACGACGACGTCGAGGGCATCATCAGTGCCAGCGACTTCATCGAGAAGACCAGCGGAGCGCAGCTGCTCTTCATCTGACGGCGTCGTCGCTGGCTGACGTCGTCCACGACAGAAGAGGACCATGTCGTCATGGCCCAGATCCGGGTGTTCGTCCTGGACGACCACGAGGTGGTCCGCCAAGGCCTGCTCCGCCTGATCGACGCCGACCCGACGATGACCGTCGTCGGCGAGGCCGCGACCGCACAGGAAGCGCTGGTGCGTATCCCGCGGGCGGACGCCGATGTCGCCCTGCTCGACGTTCGGCTTCCGGACGGTTCCGGGGTCGAGGTGTGCCGCGAGCTCGCGTCGCTCGCGCCTCGCGTCCGATGCCTCATGCTCACGTCGTACGAGGACGACGAGGCCCTCCTGGCCTCGATCACGGCCGGCGCCGCCGGCTACGTGCTCAAGGAGATCCGCGGCCCGAAGCTGCTCGACGCGATCCGCGTCGTCGGGGCGGGCCGGTCGCTGCTCGATCCGGCGACCACCGCGCGGGTGCTCGAACGGCTGCGGGAGTCGCGGCAGCACGACGCCCGGCTGGACCTGCTGACCGCGCAGGAGAGCGCCGTGCTCGACCTGATCGGCGAGGGCCTGACCAACCGGGAGATCGCCGACCGCATGTTCCTCGCGGAGAAGACCGTCAAGAACTACATCTCGAACCTGCTGGCCAAGATCGAGCTGCGTGGCAGGACTCAGGCGGCACTGTTCATCGCCGAGCAGCATCGCCTGCACCCCGAGACGTCTCACGGCGTCCCGGGCACAGTGCCGCCCGACCGCGCACCGACCTCCCGCCGCCCCAGTGAGCCCTGAGCTCGGTGGGCACCTGCGGGCCGGCAGCGGTGCCCCCCAACAGTCCTATGCTGCGTCGATGGGTGTCGGCGGGGTCGACGCGGGGCAGGACGAGCGGCTGGACGCGCTCATGGCCGCCGTCGTGTCGATGTCCACCGAGCTGGACGTCGGCACCGTCCTGCAGCGGCTCGTGGCGGCCGGCTGCAGGCTCACCGGTGCCCGCTACGGCGCCCTCGGGGTACTCGGGCCGCACGGCGACCTGCAACAGTTCGTGCACCTGGGCATGGATGCGGGGACCGTCGAGCGCATCGGGCACCTGCCCTCGGGGCGCGGAGTGCTGGGGCACCTCATGTCGAGCCCGCACGTGCTGCGGCTCCACGACCTGACGGCGCATCCCTCTTCCGTCGGGTTCCCGCCCCACCACCCGCCGATGCACACGTTCCTCGGCGTTCCCGTCCGGGCTCGCGGCGGCGTCTTCGGCAACCTCTACCTGACCGACAAGGCGGGGGACGCGGACTTCACCGCCCGCGACGAGCAGATCGCCGTCGCGCTGGCCGCGGCCGCAGGAGTCGCGGTGGACCATGCGCGCGTGTTCCACCGCACTCGCCAGCACGAGCTGTGGCTCGAGACCGCCGCGGCGTGCACAGCCACCTTGACCAGCGGCGTGCCACGCGACGAGGCGGTCGCAGCGGTCCTCGCTCGCGTGCGTCGGAGCGCCGGTGCACCGGTCGCCCACCTGTACCGGGACGACAACATGCCGGAGGCGCTGTCGGGTGACCTGACGGGCCGGGGTCCCGTCCTGCGCGAGGTTCCGGCAGGCTCCTTGCCGGGGTGGGGGCCGGCGGCGTGGGTCCTCGCCCTGCCGCTGCGCAGCGGTGATCGCTGGCTCGGCGCCTTGGCGCTCTTCTGGCCAGCCCACCGCGAGACGACGCCCCACGTCGACCTGCCGAGCGTGGCCGGCTTCGGCGAGCAGGTCGCGCTCGCGCTCGACGTCGCAGATGCCCAGTCCGACCGCGCACGGCTCGCCGTGCTCGAGGAACGTGAGCGGATCGCCCGGGACCTGCACGACATGGTCATTCAGCGGCTGTTCGCGATCGGGCTCGACGTGCAGGGCGCCGCCCAGGACGCGGTCCGCCCGGATGTCGCCGACCGACTCGAGCACGCGGTCGGCGAGCTCGACGAGACGATCAAGGACATCCGCTCGACCATCTTCAGGCTGGGCTCCCGCGGCGGATCGCCGGGGACGGGGCTGCGCCACCGCATCGACGCCGAGGTCGTCGGCGCCCGGCGCGTTCTGGGCTTCTTGCCACGGCTGCGCACGGACGGCATCACCGCCACGGTTCCCGACGCGGTCGGCGAGGACGCAGTCGCCGTCGTCCGGGAAGCGCTCGCGAACGTCGCCCGGCACGCACGGGCGCACGAGGTCGTGGTGCGCATCGACGTCGGCCGCGACCTGCTCGTCGAGGTACAGGACGACGGCGTGGGCATGCCCGACGCCGCGACCCCGAGCGGGCTGACGAACCTCGAGGACCGGGCGGTGCGGCGCGGCGGAACGCTGCAGCTGGTCGCACCGCCAGGCGGGGGCACGCTCCTGCGCTGGTCGGTCCCGCTGACGTGAGAGGACCGTCGGCCCCGCCGCGTCGTCGCGGGCCGCGGGCTGGCGACACCTGCATCCCACCGGTGCCACCAACTCCGCACGGGGGTCACCTGTCGTCGTGCACGACGAGCACCGGGCGCGTCGCTTCACGAATCACCCCGGCGCTGACCGAGCCGAGCAGCATGCCGCGGAAGCCGCCGAGTCCACGCGAGCCGACGACCAGCAGCTCAGCATCGCCCGACAGCGCCGTGAGCGCGTCGACCGGGTCGTCGTCCACGAGCGTCAGGTCGACCATGAGACCGTCGTGCTCGGCGCGGAGCGTCTCCGCCACCACGTGGGCCGCCTTGTGGGTCGGGTCGTCCTGGTCATCCGTCGACAGCGGCGGCGCGCTGCCCCGGCCGAACGGGTCCGGGATCGTCGGGCGCGCGTGCACCAGCATGAGTGGCCGACCGCGCATCGTCGCCTCCCGGGCAGCTGCGCTCGCGGCGGCCAGCGACGCCGCGGACCCGTCGACGCCGACGACGACAGGAGCATCGGGGTCTGCCGGGCGTTGCGGATCGGATCGCACGACGGCCACCGGGCAGTGAGCGTGCGCAGCGACGTGCACGCCAGTCGACCCGGTCCGCGCGCGGCCGGTCCGCGCGCGCGCCCCGACTACCACGAGCTGCGCACCCTGGCTCACCTCGCGCAGGGCGGGCACGACCTGTCCATGCAGGACCTGGATGCCGACGGACGTGCCGGGATGCTGCTCGTGCACCCACGACTTCTGGTCGCCGAGGTAGTGCAGCACAGTTGCTTCCGGGTCGTCCCCGACCACGTTCGGGTACCAGCTCCACGCCGTGACCAACCAGTCGTCGACGCCACGGACCAGGAGCAGGTGCGCCTGTCGCCGCACCGCCTCCGCCGCCCCCCACTCGAGGGTGCGCGCGCTGCTGTCCGAGCCGTCGAGGGCGACAACCACGGGACCTTCGGTACGCATGAGATGCCTCCTCGTTCTTGCGCGTCGGTGTACCGGACGAACGCCGGCGACTCCGGCTGATCTCCACGCTCCTCTCTGCGGCTACGCGGGTCTCGGGACCTGGGTCCCTGTTCTCGCCGCGACTGGGCCGCCGGCTTCGGGACCTCCGGCCCTGCCGCGCCACACGTGCGCGCAGGAGGGTGGAGGTGTCGCCGCGGGCAGCGGCCCGTCACCGGAGGTGGCGCATGAACGGCCCAGTCGTCGTCGGGTACGACGGATCTCCCCAGGCTCTCAGTGCGCTGGCGTGGGCGACCCAGGAGGCGCGCCGCGAGCAGCTTCCGCTCCGGGTGGTGCACGTCTCGGAGTTCGGCAGCACCGTCCTCGACGAAGGTGTGCACCACGCGCGCAGCATCGCCCCCGACGTCGAGATCGACGCGTCCCTCGACGTGTGCGGGGACGCCCCGGGAACGCTGGTCGACGAGGGAACGTGCGCGAGCCTCCTGGTCGTGGGTTCGCGCGGCCGCGGCTTGCTCAGCGGGCTCCTGCTGGGTTCGGTCAGTGCGGCCGTCGCCGCGCACGCGGACTGTCCCGTGGCCGTGGTGCGACGCCGCGCCGACTCCGCGCGGGCCGCACGCTTGCCGGTCGTGGTGGGGGTGGACGACAGCCCGGCCGGCGCAGGCGCTCTCGACCTCGCGCTCGCGCAGGCGTCGCACCGCGAGGCACCGCTCGTCGTGGTGCGCGCGTGGGACATGCCGACCGTGCTGGGGTCGGTCCTGCCCGGCGCGCCGCAGGAGGTCGAGGTCCAGCGCGCGGCAGAGGCGTCGCTCGCCGAGACCATGGCCGGTCGCGCCGATCGGTTCCCGGACGTCACGGCGCGCCCCGTCGTCCGACGCGGTGCCCCCGCTGCCGTGCTGCTCGAGGCCGCTCACAACGCGCAGCTGCTGGTCGTGGGATC
Organism: Cellulomonas sp.; assembly: GCF_017744555.1. Classification (GTDB taxonomy): domain Bacteria; phylum Actinomycetota; class Actinomycetes; order Actinomycetales; family Cellulomonadaceae; genus Cellulomonas. Next base: position 97,408 of record NZ_JAGIBD010000013.1, read on the forward strand.
GCGCGGGCGAGGGTGCTTCCTCGGGCTGCTGCTAGGGTCCGTGAGCCAGGCGGTGCTTCACGAGTCGCGCTGCCCCGTCATGGTCGCGCACGCCCGGGTAGGGGCGCGCGGACGATGAACGCCGGTGCGACGGTGCCCTCGCGCACGTCCGGGCCGGATCCCGGCCAGTCGACCACACCGGGTACGCCGACCATGTGCGGCACGGTGGACGACGGCGGCCCTCGGCAGCGGGACGAGGCGGCCCGCCGCGGACGGTCGGCCGGGCTGTCGGGCGACGAGGCACGCGAGCGACTCAGGGCCGACGGGCCGAACCGTCTGCCGCCACCCCCCGGACCGCATCCGGTACGTGAGCTCCTGCGCCAGATGGTGCACTTCTTCGCGGTCATGCTGTGGTGCGCCGCGGGCCTGGCGTGGCTCGGAGGGATGCCCGTCCTGGCGGCCGCCATCGCCACCGTGGTGCTCCTGAACGGCGTCTTCTCGTTCGTCCAGGAGCACGCGGCCGACCAGGCGGCCGCCCGGCTGCGCGACATGCTGCCGCTGCGCGCGACCGTGCGCCGCGACGGCGCGACCATGCAGGTCGACGCGTCCGAGCTCGTCGTCGGTGACCTCGTGGTGCTGACCGCCGGAGACAGGGTGTGCGCGGACGTGGAGGTGATCGACACCAGCGAGGTGGCCGTCGACGAGTCGCTGCTGACCGGCGAGAGCCGCCCGGCCAGGCACGGCCGCGGCGAGCGCGTGCTCGCCGGGACCTACGTCGTCCAGGGTCGCACCGAGGCCGAGGTCGTCGCGGTCGCAGGCGGGACGCGGATCGCGGAGATCGCCGCCGTGATGGAACGCGCGGCACGACCCAGGAGTCCGTTGACCCGAGCCCTGCACCGAGTGATCCGGGTCGTCGCCACTGTCGCGCTCTGTCTCGGGGCCGGCGCCTTCCTCGTGTCGCTCGTCCTCGGGCGGCCGCCGGGCGAGAGCTATCTGTTCGCGATCGGGGTCACCGTCGCGCTCGTGCCCGAGGGGTTGCTGCCCACCGTCACCCTCTCGCTGTCCCGAGCCGCGCAGCGGATGGCGCACCGGCACGCCCTGGTCCGCAGGCTCGACGCCGTCGGGACCCTGGGGTGCACGACGTACATCTGCACCGACAAGACCGGCACGCTCACCCAGAACCAGATGAGCGTCGTCCAGGCGTGGACCCCCGCAGGTCCGGTCGGGCTGCACGGTACGGGCTACGCACCGACGGCCGAGGTCCACGGTGAGCCGGCCGCCGTCGCTGCGGCCCGACGAGCCGCCTCTAGCGCGGCCCGCTGCGTGCCCGACGCCGGTACGACCTTCCAGGGCGGTCGCTGGACAGCCGTCGGCGACCCGATGGATGCCGCGTTGCAGGTCCTCGCAGGACGGCTCGGCGTACCCGAGCGGCCCCGAGCCGACGAGCACACCCCGTTCGACCCGCGGCTGCGCCGATCGTCCGCCTGGGACGCGGACGGCTTGCACGTCCTGGGCGCACCCGATGCGGTCCTCCCCCTGTGCGCACCGTGCCCCGGGGCCGAGTCGGCACTCGACCAGCTCGCGGGTGCAGGGCTGCGTGTGGTCGCGGTTGCCTGCCGTCCGCCGTACGCGGGGACGGAGCCAGGTGGCCACCCCGTGCCGTCCGCTGCCGCCGGAAGCCTGACGCTGCTCGCCCTGCTGGCGCTGTCCGACCCTCCGCGCGACGACGTCGCCGAGGCGGTGGCGCTGGTGCGCCAGGCAGGCATCCGGCTCGCCATGGTGACAGGCGACCACCCCGCGACCGCCGTCGCCGTCGCCCGCGAGGTCGGGCTGGTCGGCGACTCCCCCACCGTGGTGTCCGGCACTGCGCTTCCGGCGGACGACGCAGTGCTCGGCGCCCTGCTCGACCGCGACGAGGTGGTGGTCGCTCGCGTCGCCCCCGAGGACAAGCTGCGCATCGCCCGTGTCCTGCAGGAACGCGGCCATGTGGTGGCCATGACCGGCGACGGCGTCAACGACGGGCCCGCGCTGCGCGCGGCGGACATCGGGATCGCCATGGGGGCGTCGGGCAGCGACGTCGCGCGCGAGGCGGCGGACATCGTGCTGCTCGACGACCACTTCGGCAGCATCGTGGCGGCGGTCGAGCTGGGCCGGTCGACTTTCGGCAACATCCGCCGGTTCCTGACCTACCACCTCACCGACAACGTCGCCGAGCTCGCACCGTTCGTCGTCTGGGCGTTGTCCGGCGGCCGGATCCCGCTCGCGATCACCGTGCTGCAGGTCCTCGCCCTGGACATCGGCACCGACCTCCTCCCCGCCCTGGCGCTCGGCGCTGAACCCCCGAACCGCCGGTCGATGCAGGGACGACGGCTCGAGACGCTCGTCGACCGGACCGTGCTGCGCAGGGCGTTCGGCGTGCTCGGACCCACGGAGGCCGCGGTGTCGGTCGGCGCGTTCCTCGTCGTGCTGACCGCCGGCGGATGGGCGCTCGGCGGCGCGGTCTCGTCGTCCCTGCTCTCGGAGGCCTCAGGTGTGGCGTTCAGCGCGATCGTGCTGGCACAGCTGGCCAACGCCTACGCGTGCCGGAGCGAGAGCCGCTGGGTCGGCGTCACCGGCGTCCGCGGCAACCCGCTGCTCGCGTGGGCGGTCGTCGTCGAGCTCGTCCTGCTCGGGGCGTTCCTCGTCGTCCCGCCGCTCCCGGCGCTGCTCGGAGGGACCTTCCCCGGCTTCGGCGGCTGGCTGCTCGCAGCGACAGCCGTGCCCGCGGTCCTTGCGGCCGACACCACGGACAAGGCCTTCCGCGCCCGCCGGCGAACCGCGGTGCCACCACGGGTGGCCGTCGTGGCAGGCGTCTCGGCGGGGATCCCGCCGGTCCCAAGGCACGTGTGATGGACCGTCGACCGGCCCGACGCACTCGTGCGCGCCGCACCGTCATGGGATGCGCGGGAAGATCCGCCCCTTGGTGAGGTACAGGATCGGTCCCACGAAGTCCACGGCGATGGCCGCCGCCCACAGCGGCTTACGTCCCCGCACGAGCGCCGCCGGCCGGGTGGCGAGGTCCGCCCACGCCAACGCGGCCAGTCCGACCTGAACCGCGCCCAGCCCGACTGCGGCCGCCCGTTCAGGCCCGTTGAGGTCGCGCCAGTGCATATGCAGCTGCACGTTCATCGCTCCGCTCCTTCGTGTGTCTTCCGGCGCTCCATTCCCATCGTCGGTCGGCAGCGCACCGACCGGCAGAGCATTTCGACCCTGATCCAGCCCGCCCTCCGAGCCGCGGGACGCGGCACGAGACTTTCGACGCTCGGCCGTCCCTTGCTCGCGGTGTACGCGAAGCGTCAGCGAGCGGGGCGATGCCCACCGACGGACGAGCACCGCAGCCTTGAGAAGGCGACGGTGTCCCCGTCGAGGTCCGCATCACGGGACCGTTGTCGCCGCTGCGCGCTCCGGTCAGTCCAGCAGCACCTTCTCGCCGCGGCGTGGGACGGTGACCGCGCAGTCCAGCTCCTGCCGGACGCGGTCCGCCAGCGCCAGCGCAGCGTGTTCCTCACCGTGCACGACGTACACGGACGCAGGCGGCCGAGGCATCGCCCGCAGCCAGTCGAGCAGCTCGTCGGCGTCCGCGTGGACCGAGAACCCCTCGTCCTGGATCACCTCCGCGCGCACCGGCACGTAGCGTCCTTGGATCTTGACCTCGCGCGCGCCGTCGACCAGGGCTCGGCCACGCGTGCCTGGCGCCTGGAAGCCGGTCAGGACGACGCAGCTCAGGCGGTCCGGCAGCCAGTGACGCAGGTGGTGGACCACCCGTCCGCCGGAGGCCATGCCGGACGCCGAGACGACGATGCACGGCGCCCCCGGCTCGTTGAGCGCCATCGACTCCTCGGGAGTCCGGGCCAGGCGCAACGTCGGCAGGTCGACGAGGTCGGGGCCGATGCCCGGTCGCAGCTCACCGCGCGTCGCTGCCGCTCGGTAGACGTCCAGCGCCGCCAGTGCCATCGGGCTGTCCGCCACGACGGGGACGGCAGGGATCGCACCGGTGCGCATGAGCTCGGCGAGCTCCATGAGGACGAGCACCGTCCGGTCGATCGCGAACGCGGCGAGGAGGACGGAGCCGCCGCGAGCAAGGGTCCGGCGGACGCTGGCGGCCAGCTCGGCGTGGTGGGAGCCACTCGGTGAGTGCACGCGGTCGCCGTACGTCGACTCGATCACGACGGTGCGTGCGTCGAGGGGGGCAGCTCGCGGCGCCAGAACCGGGTGCGCTGGTCGGCCGAGATCGCCGGAGAACAGCACGCGCGACGCCCCCGCCTGCACCTGGACGGCTGCGGAGCCCAGGACGTGACCGGCGGGAGACAGCACGGCCCGTATCCCGTCGGCGATCTCCACGTCGTCGCCGTAGCCGACCGGTCGGAACCGCGCGACGGCCCGCTCGGCGTCGGCAAGGGTGTACAGCGGCAGGGGCGGGTCGTGCCGGGAGTAGCCGCCGGCTCGAGCGAACTGCGCTTCCCGTTCGTTGAGGTGCCCGCTGTCCCGCAGCACGATCGCCGCCAGTGCGGCCGTCGACTCGGTGAGCCAGACCGGCCCCGCGAACCCGTCACGCACGAGGACCGGCAGGTACCCGCAGTGGTCCAGGTGCGCATGCGTGATGACGACCGCGTCGATGCTCTCAGGCGCGACCGCGAACGGTTCCCAGTTGAGGCGTCGCCACCGGCGCTCGCCCTGATAGAGACCACAATCCACGAGGATCCGGCCACCGGCCCGCTCCACCAGGTGGGCGCTCCCTGTGACCGTCCCGGCCGCTCCCAGGAAGCTGAGGACACTCTGCTGCTCGTCCATGACCCTCCGTCCGGGTCGGCGCACCGTACGTCGATGCCTCCAGCGTGCTCGGTCGCGTATGTGGAGCCGTAGGGCCGGAGGTCCCCTCGAGCATCACGTTCGCATTGGCCCCGCCGACCCGTCGTCGTGCACCACCAGCACGGGGCAGCTGCTCTCCCTGATCACGGCGGAGCTGACCGACCCGAGCAGCATGCCCTGGAACGTGCCCAGCCCGCGCGAGCCGACGACCAGCAGTGCGGCGCGATGGGCGAGCCGCACCAGCGCGTCCGCCGGGTCGTCGTCGGTCAGCACGAGACGGACGTCGAGGAGCAGGTTCTCGGCACGCAACGCGTCCGCGATCGTGGCCACTGCCCGATGGCTGGGGTCGTCCCCGCCGGCGGTCGAGACAGGTGGTCGGGGCCCGTATCCGTAGGGGTCCGCGATCGTCGGGCGGACGTGGACGATCGTCATCGGCAGCGATCGCATGGCGGCCTCCCGAGCGGCGACCCGGGCCGCGGCGATCGAGGCGGGCGAGCCGTCCACGCCCACGACCACGACCTCGTCGGGGCTCGCCGGCGGGGTGGTGTCCGGATCCGGCTCGCCCGTCCTCCAGGGCCGGATCACCGCGACAGGGCAGCAGGCGTGCGCGGCGACGTGGACACCGGTCGACCCCGTCCGTGCTCGACCTGTGCGCGGCCGCGCACCGACGACGAGCAGCTGGGCCTCCACGCTCTGCTCGTGCAGGCACGGCACGGTCTGCCCGTGGATGATGCGCGACTCGACGGCGAGCCTCGGCAGCCGCTTCCGCAGCGTTGCCTCCTGGTCCGCGATGTACGGTGCCGCGTCGGGATCCACGTCCTTGCCCCACTCCGGCGGGTACCAGCTCCACGGCGTGACCTGCCACGCGTCATCGATCGTGCGGACGAGTCTGACGCGTGCCGATCGACGCGCCGCCTCGGCCGCGCCCCACTCGAGCGTATGGGCGCTGCCGGGTGATCCGCTCAGTGCGATCACCACGGGTCCGTCGGCACGCATGAGTGCCTCCTCGCTCTCCGCACGACCGGCCGCCGATCAGCCGCCCGTCAGCCGTGGTCGCGTGCCACGAGGACGGGAACCGTCGCCTCGCGGATCACCGCGCTGCTGACAGAGCCGAGCAGCATGCCGATGAAGGTGCCCAGACCCCGGGATCCCACGACGAGCAAGGCGTTACCTGCACCGAGCTCGACCAGCGCGTCTGCTGCGTCGTCGTCGACCAGCGCGAGCTCGATCGTGAGGTCGCGGTGCTCGTCCTGAAGCGACTCGACGACGACGAGCGCACCCTTGTCAGCAGGGTCGTCCGGGTCGTCTGTCGCGAGCGGCAGCGCTCCGCCGAGGTGGGGCCCGGTCGGACGCGCGTGCACCACGCGGAGGCGGCCGTCGCGCATCGCAGCTTCGCCCGCGGCGAGGCGAGCGGCGGCGAGCGACCCCAGCGACCCGTCGACACCGACGACCACAGCCGGCTCCGGTGACGCGGTGAGGTTCGGGTCCGAACGGACGGCCGCCACGGGACAACTGGCGTGTGCGGCGACGTGGAGAGCCAACGAGCCCGTGCGAGAGGGACGCGACCGCGTTGGTGCACCCACGACGAGCAGCTGCGCCCCGCCGCTCAGCGCCCTCAGCGCAGGCACGGTCCGGCCGTGCATCACGTGCGTGCGCACGGTCAGGTGCGGGTGGTGGTCGACGACGCGAGCCGCCCGGTCGGCAAGGTCGTCGGCGAGTTCGGCCTCGACGCTCGTGCTGTCGACGAGCGTCGGGTACCAGGCCCACGGCGCGAGCCGCCAGGTCTCATCGATCGCGCGGACGATCAGCAGGTCCGCGGACCGTCGGACCGCTTCGTCGGCGGCCCACTGGAGTGTCTCCGAGCTGTGTGGCGCGCCGTCCAATGCAACGACCACAGGTCCGTCGGTACGCATGACTCGCCTCCTCGGGCTGCCGGAACGGCCCTCTGCCGGAAACGCACCGCTTGACTCCAGCGTCGTCCTGCGGGGCGCTGCCCGTCCCGGGACCTCAGTCCCTGGTTGCCGATGCTGCTCGTGGGCCGTCGACGTCTTGCGTCGCACGAGCATCGCCGCCCAGCGCCGGCCACGAGGCATCGGCACGGTGAGGCTCGCGCGGCGACGTGCTGGTCGGTCCTGGGTGAGGATCGAGCAATCTCGACGGGCGCACGCCGGGCTGCCACGATTTGAACCTACGACCTCTCGCGGATCCGCGAGGCGCCCGCGACATCGCGGCCGCACTGCTGCGGCTGGCGTGGCTTGTCGCGTCGTGCGAGGCGACCATCGCTCGTCGAAAGCGTGGGGCAAGACGTGGGCTCAACCTGCGACGATCAAGACTCAGGCCTGGTGAGACACCGTCTCACCAGGCCTGATGCGTCGGGCTGACAGGATTTGAACCTGCGACCCCTTGACCCCCAGTCAAGTGCGCTACCAAGCTGCGCCACAGCCCGATGGCCCCCGCAGGAGCCTCGGAAACTCTACCCCACCAGCGACCCGGTCCCGTCATCGATACCGACCGGCGAGCCGCACACGCTCAGCGCTTCCGCTTCTCCCGCACGCGCACGGAGATCGAGATGGGCGTCCCCTCGAACCCGAACGTCTCGCGGAGCCGGCGCTCGATGTACCGGCGGTAGCCGGGGTCGAGGAACCCGGTGGTGAAGATGACGAACCGGGGCGGCCGGGTGGACGCCTGGGTGGCGAACAGGATGCGCGGCTGCTTCCCGCCGCGCAGGGGGTGCGGGTGGGCGGCGACGAGCTCACCGAGGAACGCGTTGAGGCGTCCGGTGGAGATGCGGGTGTCCCACGACTCGAGCGACCGCTCGAGGGCGGGCACGAGCCGGTCGGTGTGCCACCCGGTGCGGGCGGAGATGTTGACGCGCGGCGCCCACTGCACCTGGACGAGGTCCTGCTCGATCTCGCGCTCCAGGAACGGGCGGCGGTCCTCGTCCATGAGGTCCCACTTGTTGTACGCGATGACGAGGGCGCGACCCGCGTCGACGACCTGTGAGATGACGCGGGTGTCCTGCTCGGTCATCTTCGTCGAGGCGTCGATGAGGACGACGGCGACCTCGGCCTTCTCGATCGCGGCCTGGGTCCGCAGCGACGCGTAGAAGTCGGCGCCGGACGTCTGGTGGACGCGGCGGCGGATGCCGGCGGTGTCGACGAACACCCACGGCTTGCCCTTGAGCGCGACGAGCTCGTCCACCGGGTCACGCGTCGTGCCGGCGACGGAGTCGACGACGACGCGGTCGGCGCCGAGCACCTTGTTGAGCAGCGACGACTTGCCGACGTTGGGCCGGCCGACGAGCGCGACGCGGCGGGGCCCGTCGGGGATGGCGTGGCCGTGCGCGGAGACGAGCGGCAGGGCGTCCATCGCGGCGTCGAGCAGGTCGCCGGTGCCGCGGCCGTGCAGGGCGGAGACGGGGAACGGCTCGCCGAGTCCGAGCGACCAGAGGGCGGCGGCGTCGGCCTCGCCGGCGGGCCCGTCGACCTTGTTGGCGCACAGCACGACAGGCTTGCCCGAGCGGCGCAGCAGGCGGACGACCTGCGTGTCGGTCTCGGTGACGCCGACGGTGGCGTCGACGACGAAGATCACGGCGTCGGCGAGCGAGACGGCGACCTCGGCCTGCTGGGCGACGCGCGCGTCGATCCCCGCGACGTCGACCTCCCAGCCGCCGGTGTCGACGAGCGTGAAGCGGCGCCCGGACCAGTCGGCGGGGTAGCTCACGCGGTCGCGGGTGACACCCGGCTTGTCCTCGACGACCGCCTCGCGGCGGCCGATGATGCGGTTGACGAGCGTCGACTTGCCGACGTTCGGGCGCCCGACAACGGCGAGCACGGGAAGGACGACCACGGGCTCCTCGCCGAGCTCACCGACGTCCTCGGCGTGCAGGAGCGCGAGGTCCTCGTCCTCGAGCTCGTACTCCGTGAGCCCGGCGCGCAGCGCCCGCTCGCGGTCGGCGTCACCGGTCTCGTCGGGCAGCACCAGGGCGGGATCGGTCTCGGTCATGCCCCCATTGTCCCCTGCGCGGCGACCGGGCCGCGACGACGAGGCCGAGAGCCGGGTCACGGCCGCCAGACGGCGACCTCGACGTCGTGCGTCCGCTCGCTGAACATCCCGTCAGGAGCGACGTCGAGCAGCACCGCCCGCACGTCGGCCGCGAAGGCCCCCAGGCGGTCGCCGAACAAGTGCGGCGCGGAGCTGGACATCGACAGGAGCGACGCGAGGACGTCGTCGGCGCTGCGTGGCACCGCGTCGCCGCCCGACACGACGAGGCGTTCCGGACCGGCGTAACCGGCGGCGCGCATGACGTCGTCCTCGCCGCTGCGCGTACCGCCGGGCAGCGTGCCCTGACCTGCGCGTCGTACGGGCCCGAGGTAGGTCGCGACCAGCGCGTCGAGCCGGGTCCATGGAGGCCGCGGGTGCGGCAGCGGGTCGTCGCCGTCGACGCCGCGGTGCGTCATCGACGCCACGTGCACCCAGGCGCCGTGCTCGTCGAGCATCCCCCGCACGGCGTCCGCGACCTCCTCCTGCCGCATCCAGTGGAACGACTGCGCGAACGTCACGGTCCGGAACAGCCCGAGGTCGGCGGGCAGGTCCTCCGCGCGCAGCGCACGCCACACGACTCGCGGCGCACCCGACGAACGCGCCGCCTCGGCGAGCATGTCCGGGTCGGCGTCGATCCCGACCGACGAGGCGTGCAGCGGCGCGAGCAGCGCCGTCAAGGACCCCGGTCCGCACCCGACGTCGAGGAGCCGGCCGGTGCCGTCGAGCCCGAGCGCATCCTGCAGCACGGACGCGAGCCGCGCCGGGTAGGGCATCCGGCCACGTGGATAGTGCTGCGCGCTGCCTGCGAACAGGGTCGGGTCCCACTCCCACGTCATCTCGCTCCCCCTCAGCGGGTCCGTTCGCGGTTCGGGTCGTCGGCCGGCAGCACCAGCCCCGTGCGAGCGGAAGCCCGGTCGACGAGGTCCGCCAGCGCGACCCGGATCGACTCGTTCGCGTCGACGAGCGCGGCCCGGCCCGACGTTCCCGCGGCACGCTCCAGGACGAGAGGCTCCCCGAACTCGATCGCCAGCCGCCGGCGCAGCCCAGGCACGTGCCCGACGGACTCGCCGGTGCGCCGCGTGCCGAGCACCGCGACAGGCACGACGGGCGCGTGCCCGTTGAGCGCGAGCCACGCGACGCCTGCCCGGGCGCTCGTCGCGTCACCGCGTCCCCGGTTCCCCTCGGGGAAGACCCCGACGCACCCGCCGCGCTTGAGCACGCCGAGGGCGGAGACGAGCGCCGCCCGTCCGCCCTCCCGGTCGACGGGGATCTGCCCGGCGGCCTGCAGCACCCAGCCGACCGGCCCGGTGAACATCTCCTCCTTGACGAGGATGTGCGCCGGCCGGGGCGCGACGCCGAGCAGCACGGGACCGTCGACGACACCGGTGTGGTTGGCCGCGAGCAGCACGGGCCCGTCAACCGGCACCCGGTCCGCCCCGACGACATCGGCGTCCCACACGACCCGTGCGAGGAACCGCCCGACCCACCGCGACCACGCCGGCCCGGCCGGACCGGGGACGCGCGGCGAGTGGGCGCTCATGCGCGGGCGACCTCCGACGCGACGACGTCGAGCACGACCTGCACGGTCTGGTCGAAGTCGAGGTGGGACGAGTCCACCGTGACGACGCCGTCCGCGGCCACGTGGAACTGCACGACGGTCGAGTCGTCGGCGTCGCGGCGCAGCACCTGGTCGCGCGTGGCCTCGACGGCGGCCGCGTCGTCGGAGCCGTGCACGTCCCGTGCCCGACGAGCGAGGCGGGCCTCCTCGCTCGCGGTGAGCAACACCCGCACGTCGGCGTCGGGAGCCACGACGGTCGTGATGTCCCGGCCCTCCGCGACGACCCCGCGGCCGCCCGACCAGGACGACGGGTCGCGCTCCGCGTCGATCGCCGCACGCTGCAGCCGGCCGAGCTCGGCCCGGACCTCGAGGTTCGTCGCGACGGCGCTCACAGCCGCGGAGATCGCGGTCTCCCGGATGGCCGCACCGATGTCGGTCCCCCCGACGCTGACCGTGGGGTTCGACGGGTCGACGCCGAGGACGAGCGGCATCGCCCGGACGGCGTCCGCGACGGCGGCGGTGTCGTCCAGCGCGATCCCCTGCTCGAGGCACCACCAGGTCGCCGCCCGGTAGGTCGCCCCCGTGTCGAGGAACGCGAGCCCGAGGGCCTTCGCGACGGCGCGCGAGACGCTCGACTTGCCGGACCCCGAGGGTCCGTCGATCGCCACGACCAGGGCGGGAACTGCCGTGCTCAACTCACCAGTCTCCATCCGCGGGCCGTCAGCTCCGCCTCGAGGTGCTCGACGCTGCCGGGCAGCACCGAGATGCCCGCCATGCCGACCGGCCGACCTGCGGCGTGCTCCAGCTGCAGGTCCTCCAGGTTGACGCCCGCCTCCCCCACGTCGGTCAGCAGCCGCGCGAGCTCGCCGGGGGCGTCCGGGACGAGCACCGTGACCACACGGTAGACGCGCTGCACGCCGCCGTGCTTGCCGGGGATCCGGGCGACGCCGGCGTTGCCGTCGGCAACCGCCTGGGCGATCGTCGCGAGCGCGCCGAGCTCGACCGTCTCCGGCCCCGTCGCCGCATCGGCACTGGTCAGCGCGCCGATCACGGCGTCGAGGTCGGTCCGCAGGTCGGCCAGCACCTGCCGCACCGCGCCGGCGTTCGCGGCGAGGATCGACGTCCACAGCGCAGGGTCCGACGCCGCGAGGCGCGTCACGTCGCGCAGGCCCTGACCCGCGAGGCCCAGGGCTGTCTCGTCGACGCCCCGCAGCCGCGCGGCGACGAGGCTCGCGGCGACCTGCGGCACGTGCGAGACGACGGCGACGGCGGCGTCGTGCGCGTCGGCGTCCATCGACACCGGGACGGCACCCAGGTCGACGGCGAGCGCGCGCACCGCGAGGATCGCGTCGGGCCGTGACGACCCGGAGTCGGTGATGACCCAGGGCCGCCCGAGGAACAGGTCCGGCACCGCCGCGGACGGACCGGAGCGCTCGCGCCCCGCCATCGGGTGGGAGCCCACGTACCGCGAGAGGTCGGCACCCGCGGCCCGCAGCTCGGCCAGCACGTGGCCCTTGACGCTGGCGACGTCGGTCACGACAGCGTCCGGGTGGGCCTCGAGCTCGGCGAGCACGACGTCCGCCGTGACGTCCGGCGGCGCCGCGACCACGACGAGTGCCGGGTCCGAGTCCTCGGGCGAGGCGGGACGGCCGGCACCGACGTCACGGGCCAGGGCGAGCGCGGTGCGTGACGGGTCGTGCAGCACGACGTCGCCCCCGCGGGTGGTGAGTCCGAGGCCGACGGACGCGCCGAGCAGCCCGGTCCCGACGACCCGCACGGTCCCCTGCGTCGCGAGCGTCACATCCCCGCCTGGGTCATGAGCGAGCCGACCTCCGTCTTCGACAGCCCGCGCGTGCGGCCCGGCTTGAGGTCACCCAGCCGGATCGGGCCGATCGCAGTGCGGACCAGGCGCGAGACGGGGTACCCGACCTCGTCGAACAGCCGCCGCACGATGCGGTTGCGGCCCTCGTGCAAGGTGACCTCGACGAGGCTCGCCTGCGGCGTGAGCTGCACGACGTTGAACCGGTCCAGCACGACGGGCCCGTCCTCCAGCTCGATGCCCTTCAGCAGCCGGCCGGCGAGCGAGGGCGGCACCTTGCCCTCGAGGTGGGCCAGGTAGGTCTTCGCGACGCCGTGCGACGGGTGCGACAGCCGGTTCGCGAGGTCACCGTCGTTGGTCAGGAGGATGAGTCCCTCGGTGTCGGCGTCGAGCCGCCCGACGTGGAACAGCCGCTCCTCACGGTTCGCGACGTACTGACCGATCGACGGACGGCCTTCGGGGTCGTGCATCGTCGAGACGACGCCCTTGGGCTTGTTGAGCGCGATCGTGATGAGCGACGAGTCGAGCTGCACCCGCATGCCGTCCACGTGGATGACCGCGTGCAGCGGGTCGACGCGGACGCCGAGCTCGAGCACCGGGCTGCCGTCGACCGTCACGCGACCCGACGCGATGAGCTCCTCGCACGCCCGGCGCGAGCCCATCCCCGCCGCGGCGAGCACCTTCTGCAGGCGGACGCCCTCGGGGTCGTGCACGTCGATCGTCGGCTGCGGCGCGGGCCGCTGCGGCGGACGCGACCGGCCGGGCGGGCGTCCTGCCGTGCCGGCGCCCTTGGACCCGCCGCTCGCACCACCCCGACGGGCCGCAGCGCCACGGGCACCCGTCGACCCGCCACGCGACGCGCCCGCCCCGGCGGACCCGGCACCGCCCCGCGGCGCGCTCGCGCCGGTCGACCCGGCACCGCCCCGTGAGGCACCACCGGCGGACCCGGCAGCGCCGCGCGACGCGCCGGTGCCGCTGCGCCCCGCGCCGCCCGACGGACGACCGCCGGCCTGGCCGCCTGACCGCGCACCGGCCGAGCCGCGACCGGAACCGCTCCGCCCGGCACCGCTCTGGCCCGACCCGCTCTGGCCCGACCCGCGCTGTCCCGAGCCTCCGGCGCCACGTCCACGTCCGCTGCCCTGGCTGCCGCCCTGGCCCGCGCCCCCGCGCCTGTCCTGCGCGCTCATCTGCTGTCTCCGATCGCCTGGTCGACGCCCTCGAGCCCCTCGATGTCCGGGAGGTAGGGCGCGAGCGGGGGCAGCTCGTCCAACGAGGACAGGCCCATCCGCTCCAAGAAGTATCCCGTGGTCGCGTACAGGACGGCGCCACTGCTCGGGTCCGTGCCGATCTCCGCGACGAGCCCGCGTGCCGTCAGGGTCCGTACGACGCCGTCGACGTTCACGCCGCGCACCGCCGACACCTGCCCCCGGGTCACCGGCTGCCGGTAGGCGATCACGGCGAGCGTCTCGAGCGCCGCCTGCGTGAGCCTCGCCGTCTGACCGTCGACGACGAACCGCCCGACCACGTCCGCGTACGGCGACGCCGAGTAGATCCGCCAGCCCTCCCCCGCGCGACGCAGCTCGAACCCGCGCGGCCGGCCCCCGAGCTCACCCCGGTACTCCGCGGCGAGCTCGTCGAGCAGCGCCTCGACGCGGGCCGTGGGCAGCGCGAGGACGGTCGCGAGGCGCAGCGCCGGGATCGGCTCGTCGGCGACCATGAGCACGGCCTCGAGCGCGGCGAGCGCACCGCCGGGCAGGTCGTCGACGTCGAACGCGAGCTCGTCCGCCTGTGGCGGGACGGCGTCGGCCTCGACGTCCGGGTCGGTCGCCTCGTCGTGCTCGGTCATGCGTCGTTCCCCTCGTGCGGCGTGCTGTCGTCCCCCGTGAGGGCGTCGGCGCCGGCCTCGCGCGCGTCGGGCTCGTTCGGGCCCGTCGCGGTCGTGTCCAGCTGGTCGAAGTCGTCGGACACCTCGATCTCACCCTCCGCCGACCCCGTCCAGCGCACCGTGAGCTCCCCGAGCGGCGTGACCTGGTCGAACCCGACCGCGCCCTCCCGGAACAGCTCGAGCAGCGCGAGGAACCGCGCGACGACGACGATCGTGGAGCCGGCGTCCGCGGTGAGCGTCCGGAACGACGTCGCTCCCCCGTGCCGCAGCCGGTCGACGAGCACCGCGGCCTGCTCGCGGACGCTCACGGGCGGTGCGTGCAGGTGGCTGATGTCGACGCCGGGCGGAGCGGGCTTGGGCTGCGTGGCGCGAGCAGCCAGCGCCGCAAGCTGGTCGGGCCCGATCTGCCAGACGAGCTCGGGCAGCAGGGCCGCGAGGTGCGGCTCGAGCTCGACGACTCGTGGGTACCGCCGACCCTCGGTCGCGAACCGCTCGGCGAGGTCGGACGCGACCCGCTTGTACGCCCGGTACTGCAGCAGCCGCGCGAACAGCAGGTCACGCGCCTCGAGCAGTTCGAGATCCTCCGCGTCCTCGACCTCGGCGGACGGCAGCAGCCGCGCGGCTTTGAGGTCGAGCAGGGTCGCGGCGACGACGAGGAACTCGCTGGCCTGCCCGAGGTCCCACTCGTGCTCCTTGGCCCGGATGTGCGCGATGAACTCGTCGGTGACGCGCGCGAGCGCGACCTCCGTGATGTCGAGCTTGTGCTTCGCGATCAGGCCGAGGAGCAGGTCGAACGGGCCGCTGAAGTTGTCGAGGTGGACCTCGAAGCCGTGCGTCCCCGCCGGAGCGGGCTCGTCGACGGTGACCGGGTGCTCGGGCGTGGCCGCGCGCTCGTCAGGCGGCGTCGCCACGGGCGACGAGCTCACGGGCCAGCTGGCGGTAGGCCGCCGCACCGCTGTGCGTCGGTGCGTACGTGGTGATCGGCTCGGCGGCGACCGTCGCGTCCGGGAACTTCACCGTGCGGCCGATCACGGTCTGCAGCAATGTGTCGCCGAACGCCTCGTGCACACGCGCCACGACCTCGCGGGCGTGCAGCGTGCGCGAGTCGTACATGGTCGCGAGGATGCCGTCGACCTCGAGGCGGGGGTTGAGCCGGTCGCGGACCTTCTCGATGGTCTCGACGAGCAGCGCGACACCGCGCAGCGCGAAGAACTCGCACTCGAGCGGGATGAGCACGCCGTGCGCGGCCGTCAGCGCGTTCACGGTGAGCAGGCCGAGCGACGGCTGGCAGTCGACGAGGATCACGTCGTACTCGTCGAGCACCGGACGCAGCGCGCGGGCCAGCACGGTCTCGCGAGCGACCTCGCCGACGAGCTGCACCTCGGCTGCGGACAGGTCGATGTTCGCGGGGAGCAGGTCGAGGTTCGCGTTGTCGGTGGAGCGGATGACGGCGTGGATGTCGGCGTCGCGCTCCATCAGCAGGTTGTAGACGGTGCGGTCGAGCTCGTGCGGGCTCACGCCCAGGCCGACGGAGGCGGCACCCTGGGGGTCGAAGTCGACGACCAGGACGCGGCGGCCGTACTCGGCGAGCGCAGCACCGAGGTTGATCGTGGTGGTCGTCTTGCCGACGCCACCCTTCTGGTTGCACATCGCGATGACGCGGGCCGGACCGTGTGACGCCAGCGGCGTCGGGTCGGGGAACTCGGGCAGCGGACGTCCGACGGCGTCGAGCTGCGGTTCGGTCGTCTGCTGGCTCACCACGCGGGACAACCTACCGGAGGTGGACGCGCTGCGACGGTGCGACAGACCGCGTGTGCCGGAACCGTCCCGATCGTGCTCAGAGCGCGCGCGGGTGCGCCGCGACGTAGACCTCACGCAGGGTGTCCGGCGTCACGAGCGTGTAGATCTGCGTGGTGGTCACGGAGGCGTGGCCGAGCAGCTCCTGGACCACCCGCACGTCGGCCCCGCCGGCGAGGAGGTGGGTCGCGAACGAGTGCCGCAGCGTGTGCGGCGAGATGTGGTCGGCGCCCGCCAGGCCCGCGCGGTTCGCGGCCGTCCGGAGCACCGCCCAGGCGCTCTGCCTGCTCAACCGGTTGCCGCGGGTGTTGAGGAAGACCGCCGACGTGCCCCGGCCGGCGCCGGACAGCACCGGCCGCGACCGGACCAGGTACGCCTCGAGGGCCTCCAGCGCGAACGAGCCGAGCGGCACGACGCGCTCCTTGCTGCCCTTGCCGAGCAGGCGCACCGACGACCGGCCGGGCGTGCGGTCCACGTCGTCGACCGCGAGGCCGACCGCCTCGGAGATGCGCGCCCCCGTCGAGTAGACGACCTCGAGCAGTGCCCTGTCGCGCAGCGGCACGGGGCCGTCGCCGAGCCCGGCGGCGTCCAGCAGACGCTCGACGTCCGCGACGGAGATGGCCTTCGGCAGCCGCTTGGGCTGCGCCGGCGGCCGCACCGCACCGGCCGCGTCCGCCGCCGTGACGCCGTCCAGCACCAGGAAGCGGTGCCAGCCACGGACCGCGACCACCGCCCGGGCGGCCGACGAGGCGGACAGCGGCGCGCGGTCGTCCGCACCCGTGCGCACCGCGACGACGAAGTCCTCGACGTCCCGTTCCGCGATGTCTCCGGGGGCCGCCCGGCCGAGCCCGGTGAGGAACGCGACGTACCGCTCGAGGTCGCGGCGGTACGCGGCCAGGGTGTTGGCGGACAGCCCGCGCTCGACGCTCAGGTGCGCCAGGTACCCCTCGAGGGCGCCGCGCAGCTGCCCGTCGGGGTGCTCCACGTCGCCGGCCATCGCACCCGACCGCGGGTCAGAGCGGCAGGAACACGTCGACCGCGATCGCGACCGACAGCAGCGTGAGGTACGTGATCGACGCGTGGAACACGCTCATCGCCTTGAGCTTGGGGTGCTCGGGGTCCTTCGCGCGCCGCAGCAGGCCGATGCACGACCACAGGAACCAGACGCCGAGGACCGTCGCCAGGACCGCGTAGACCCACGTCATGTGCGCGACCGGCACGAGCAGGAGCGTGCAGGCGATCATCGCGAGCGTGTAGAGGATCATCTCGCGCGCGACCTTGGTGTCCTTCGCGACCACCGGCAGCATCGGCACGCCGGCCCGGGCGTAGTCGCCGCGGAACTTCATCGACAGCGGCCAGTAGTGCGGCGGTGTCCAGAAGAAGATGACCCCGAACAGCAGCACGGCCGCCCAGCCGACGCCACCCGTCACGGCCGACCAGCCGATCAGCACCGGCATGCAGCCGGCGGCGCCGCCCCACACGATGTTCTGCGGCGTGCGCCGCTTGAGGATCATCGTGTAGCCGACCACGTAGATGAGGATCGCGAGCGCCGTCAGCATCGACGACGCGGGGTTGACGAGGAACCACAGCCAGGCGAGCGAGACCACACCGAGCGCGAGCCCGAACACGAGCGCCGCCCGCGGTGTCACCTCGCCGGTCACGATGGGCCGCCGCTTGGTGCGGTTCATGACCTGGTCGATGTCACGGTCGATGTAGCAGTTGAGGACGTTGGCCGATCCGGCCGCCGCAGCGCCGCCCACGAGCGTGGCGAGCACGAGCCACAGGCTCGGCATGCCGCGCTCCGCGAGGATCATCGTGGGCACCGTGGTCACCAGCAGCAGCTCGATGACGCGCGGCTTCGTCAGCGCGACGTACGGCCCGACCGTGCCGAGCACCCGTCGCCACGGAGAGGGGCTGGTCTTCGGCGCCGGCTGCACGGTCGCCCTGGCCCCCGGGGTCGGCAGCATCGACGCTCCGGCGTCGTCGACTGACAGGGGGCTGCTGAGGCGCACGCGCTGCGGTTCCGTTCGTTCTGCGGCGGGGATGACTGTCGCGCTGCCATGCTACGGCCTGCCGTGATGCTCGCAGGGCCGCAGCGCCTGTCCAGCCGGTCAGGTGGCGTGTGAGTTCGGTCGCTCGTCGCGACCCGTGGTCAGTCCCGTCGCCCTTCCCCCAGTGCGATATAGGCTCGACGGGCACGGACCGTCGACCGTTCCCCGCTCCCCGACAGCGAGGGCACGGCGCACGTCCGGCCCGGCGCCCCGTCGAGGGTGCCCGATCACGTCTGACACGACGCCCGGCCGGTGGCACGGGTGGGAATGAGGTGCTGTGAACGCGAAGGCCCCCCTGGCTCAGACAGTCGGATGGACCGACCTCGACCTGCGTGCGGTCGACACGGTGCGTGTCCTCGCGGCCGACGCCGTCGAGAAGGTCGGCAACGGGCATCCGGGGACGGCGATCAGCCTGGCCCCCGCCGCGTACCTGCTCTACCAGAACGTGCTGCGCCACGACCCGAAGGACCCGCACTGGCTCGGCCGTGACCGGTTCGTCCTGTCGGCCGGCCACTCCTGCCTGACGCAGTACATCCAGCTCTACCTGGCCGGGTTCGGCCTGGAGATCGAGGACCTGCAGGCGCTGCGCACATGGGGCTCCAAGACCCCCGGCCACCCCGAGTACCGCCACACGACCGGTGTCGAGATCACGACCGGCCCGCTCGGCCAGGGCCTGGCCTCGGCGGTCGGTTTCGCCATGGCGCAGCGCCGTGAGCGCGGCCTGCTCGACCCCGACGCAGCCCCCGGCACGAGCCCGTTCGACCACTACACGTACGTGATCTGCTCGGACGGCGACCTCCAGGAGGGTGTCACGAGCGAGGCCTC
Source organism: Cellulomonas sp. (assembly GCF_017744555.1). GTDB lineage: Bacteria > Actinomycetota > Actinomycetes > Actinomycetales > Cellulomonadaceae > Cellulomonas. Next base: position 116,214 of record NZ_JAGIBD010000013.1, read on the forward strand.
GTCGGTCGCCGGCACGCAGGAGCTCGGCAACCTCATCGTGCTCTGGGACGACAACCGCATCTCGATCGAGGGCGACACCGAGATCGCGTTCACCGAGGACGTGCTGGCCCGCTACGAGGCGTACGGCTGGCACGTGCAGTTCGTCGACTGGACCGCCGGCGGCGAGTACCGCGAGGACGTCGACGCGCTGGCCGCGGCGATCGAGGCCGCGAAGGCCGTCACCGACAAGCCGTCCTTCATCGGCATCCGCACGCTCATCGCGTGGCCGACGCCCACCAAGACGAACGACCACTCCTCGCACGGCTCGAAGCTCGGCAGCGAGGCGATCCGCGGCCTCAAGGAGATCCTGGGCTTCGACCCGGAGCAGACGTTCGAGGTCGACCCCGAGGTCCTCGCGCACACCCGGTCGCTCGCGGACCGTGCCGCCGAGGACCGTGCGGTGTGGCAGAAGTCGTTCGACGCGTGGCGCGCCGCCAACCCCGAGAACGCCGAGCTGCTGGACCGGCTCACCGAGCGCCGCCTGCCCGAGGGCTGGGAGGACTCGCTGCCGGTGTTCCCCGCCGGCAAGTCCATCGCGACGCGTGCCGCGTCCGGCGAGGTGCTGTCGGCCATCGGCCCGGAGCTGCCGGAGCTGTGGGGCGGCTCGGCCGACCTGGCCGGCTCGAACAACACGACGATGAAGGGCGCCTCGTCCTTCATCCCGGCGAAGCGCTCGACGCACGAGTTCGCGGGCGACGAGTTCGGTCGCACGCTGCACTTCGGCATCCGCGAGCACGGCATGGGCGCGATCCTGTCCGGCATCACGCTGCACGGCCTGACCCGCCCGTACGGCGGCACGTTCCTGCAGTTCGCCGACTACATGCGCGGCTCGGTCCGTCTCGCGTCCCTGATGGGGGTGCCGGCGGTGTACGTGTGGACGCACGACTCGATCGGTCTCGGCGAGGACGGCCCGACCCACCAGCCGGTCGAGCACCTCACCGCGCTGCGGGCGATCCCGGGCCTCACGGTCCTGCGTCCCGCGGACGCGAACGAGACCGCCCAGGCGTGGAAGGCGATCCTCGAGCACACCGACGGCCCCGTGGGCCTCATCCTCACCCGGCAGAACGTCCCGACGTTCCCCCGCGGTGTGGACGGCTTCGCCTCGGCCGAGGGGCTCAAGCGCGGCGCCTACGTGCTGCTCGAGGCGTCGACGGGTACGCCCGAGGTGATCCTCATCGGCACGGGTTCCGAGGTGCAGCTCGCGGTCGCCGCCCGCGAGACCCTCGAGGCCGCCGGCATCCCGACCCGCGTGGTGTCCGCGCCGTCGCTCGAGTGGTTCGCGGAGCAGGACGAGGCCTACCGCGAGTCGGTCCTCCCCCGCGCCGTGCGCGCCCGGGTCTCGGTCGAGGCGGGCATCGCCCTGTCGTGGCACAAGATCGTGGGCGACGCCGGTCGCTCCGTCTCGCTCGAGCACTTCGGTGCCTCGGCGGACGCCGAGACGCTCTACCGGGAGTTCGGCATCACCGCCGAGGCCGTCGTGGCCGCGGCGCACGAGTCGATCGCCGCCGCCAACGGCGACGCCGCCCCGTCGGCCTCGCAGGCGGCCCCGACCCAGAGCGGCACCGGGGACCTGCCGGCCTGAGCCGGTATGTGGCCCCGCCGCACCCGCGGGGCCGACTGCGGGAAGGAAGTGGGGAACGACCATGGCACCGAGCAGCACCCCTCTGGACCGGCTCGTCGACGCGGGAGTGTCGATCTGGCTCGACGACCTCTCGCGGGAGCGCCTGCGCACCGGCAACCTCGGCGAGCTCGTCGACAGCTCCGGCGTGGTGGGGGTCACGACCAACCCGACCATCTTCGCGAGCGCGCTGTCGAAGGGGGACGCGTACGACGCCCAGCTCCGTGAGCTGGCGGCGTCGGGCGCGTCCCTCGACGACGCCGTGTTCGCGATCACCACGGACGACGTGCGTGCCGGCGCGGACGTGCTGCGTCCCGTGTACGACCGCACGGACGGCGTGGACGGGCGCGTGTCGATCGAGGTCGACCCCCGCCTGGCGAAGGACACCGACGGCACGGTCGCGTCCGCGAAGGCGCTGTGGTCGACGGTCGACCGGCCGAACGTCTTCATCAAGATCCCGGCGACCCTCGAGGGGCTCCCCGCGATCACGGCCGTGCTCGCGGAGGGCATCAGCGTGAACGTCACGCTGATCTTCTCCCTCGAGCGCTACCGAGCCGTGCTGGACGCGTTCCTCGCGGGCATGGAGCAGGCGAAGGCGAACGGTCACGACCTCGCGCCGATCGCGTCCGTCGCGTCGTTCTTCGTGTCCCGCGTGGACACGGCGATCGACCCGCAGCTCGACGAGATCGGGACCCCCGAGGCGGCCGAGCTGCGCGGCAAGGCGGCCATCGCGAACGCGCGGCTCGCGTACGGCGTCTATCAGGAGGTCGTCGCGAGCGACCGCTGGAAGGCACTCGCGGATGCCGGCGCGCACCCGCAGCGGCCGCTGTGGGCGTCCACGGGCGTCAAGGACAAGGCCTACCCGGACACGCTGTACGTCGACGAGCTCGTCGTGGCCGGCGTCGTGAACACGATGCCGGAGGCCACGCTCAAGGCAGTCATCGACCACGGCGGGGACGGGGCCGACACGGTCACCGGCCGTCAGGACGAGGCCGCCGCGACCATCGCGCGCCTGCGCGCGGTCGGCATCGACATCGATCAGGTCACGCAGCAGCTGGAGGACGAGGGCGTGGAGAAGTTCACGACGAGCTGGGGCCAGCTCCTCGACACCGTGACCGAGGGCCTGCGCACCGCCGGTGCGTCCGCAGAGGAGGCCAGGTGAGCGCCAAGGTCGCCGAGGGGCACAACCCGCTCCGCGACCCCCGCGACCGCCGGCTCCCCCGTATCGCCGGGCCGTCCGGCCTGGTGATCTTCGGGGTCACCGGCGACCTCGCACGCAAGAAGCTCATGCCCGCCGTGTACGACCTCACGAACCGCGGCCTGCTCCCCCCGGGTTTCGCGCTCACGGGCTTCGCCCGCCGGGACTGGGCCACGCAGGACTTCGCGGAGATCGTGCACGACTCGGTCAAGGAGCACGCCCGGACCCCGTTCCGGGAGGCGACCTGGCGCCAGCTGTCCGAAGGCATCCGGTTCGTGCAGGGCACGTTCGACGACGACGACGCGTTCGACCGCCTCCGGGAGACCGTCGAGGAGCTCGACGTCTCCCGCGGCACGGGCGGCAACCACGCGTTCTACCTCTCGATCCCGCCGAGCTCGTTCCCGGTGGTGTGCAAGCAGCTCGCACGGTCCGGCCTCTCCCAGCCGTCCGACGGCACGTGGCGACGGGTCGTCATCGAGAAGCCGTTCGGTCACGACCTGAAGAGCGCGCAGGAGCTCAACGACATCGTCTCCTCGGTGTTCCGGCCGGACGACATCTTCCGAATCGACCACTACCTCGGCAAGGAGACGGTCCAGAACCTGCTGGCGCTGCGGTTCGCGAACCAGCTGTTCGAACCGATCTGGAACTCCAACTACGTCGACCACGTGCAGATCACGATGGCCGAGGACATCGGCATCGGCGGCCGGGCCGGTTACTACGACGGCATCGGCGCGGCACGCGACGTGATCCAGAACCACCTGCTGCAGCTCCTCGCCCTCACGGCGATGGAGGAGCCCGTCTCGTTCGAGGCCGAGGGCCTGCGCGCCGAGAAGATCAAGGCGCTCTCGGCGGTCCGGCTCCCCCGCGACCTGGGCAAGCACACCGCGCGCGGCCAGTACACGGCCGGGTGGCAGGGCGGCGAGAACGTCGTCGGCTACCTCGAGGAGGAGGGGTTCAACCCGCACTCCACGACGGAGACCTTCGCGGCGATCCGCCTCGACATCGACACCCGTCGCTGGGCGGGCGTGCCGTTCTACCTGCGTACAGGCAAGCGGCTCGGCCGGCGCGTCACCGAGATCGCGGTCGTGTTCAAGAAGGCACCGCACCTGCCGTTCGAGTCGACCGCGACCGAGGAGCTCGGCAAGAACGCGCTCGTCATCCGCGTGCAGCCCGACGAGGGTGTGACCCTGCGATTCGGTGCCAAGGTGCCCGGCACCGCGATGGAGGTCCGCGACGTCACGATGGACTTCGGCTACGGCCACGCGTTCACGGAGTCGTCGCCCGAGGCGTACGAGCGGCTGATCCTCGACGTCCTGCTGGGCGACCCGCCGCTGTTCCCGCGGCACGAAGAGGTCGAGCTCTCGTGGAAGATCCTCGACCCGATCACCGAGTACTGGGCGTCGAAGGGCAAGCCTGACGAGTACCGGTCGGGCACGTGGGGCCCGGCGTCCGCGGACAAGATGATGGAGCGCGACGGGCGCTCGTGGAGGCGGCCGTGATCATCAACCTGCCCGAGACGACGACGCGCGACATCAACAAGCGGCTGGTCCAGGAGCGGGACGAGGGCGGCGCCATCGCGCTCGGCCGGGTGCTCAACCTGCTCATCGACGCGGGTGCGCACGACCCCGAGGAGGCCATCGCGGCCGCCAACGACGCGAGCCGCGAGCACCCCTGCCGGGTCATCGTCATCTCGAAGGACACCAAGCAGCGGTCCGCGACGCTCGACGCGCAGATCCGGCTCGGCGGCGACGCGGGTGCGAGCGAGGTGATCGTGCTGCGACCCTCCGGCGAGCTCGACGACCACCTGGACACGCTCGTCATGCCCCTGCTGCTGCCCGACGCGCCGATCGTCACGTGGTGGCCGTTCGACGTGCCGTCCAACCCGTCCGAGCACCCCCTCGGTGCGATGGCGCAGCGCCGCATCACCGACACGTCCCAGGTCGCGAAGCCCCCGGCCGAGCTGCGCAAGCTGTCCGACGTGTACGTGGACGGCGACACGGACCTGGCGTGGACCCGAGCGACGCTGTGGCGCGGGCTCATCGCCGCGACGCTCGACCAGCCGCCGTACGAGCCCGTCCGGCGGGCCGTCGTGGTCGGTGAGTCGACGCACCCGTCGGTGGACCTCATGGCCGCGTGGCTGGCCCAGTCGCTGCGCTGCCCGGTCGACGTCGAGCGGCTCAAGGACGCGCCCGCGATCACGCAGGTGCGGCTCGAGCGTGCGTCGGGCGACATCGTCCTCGACCGCCCGGACGGCAAGACCGCCGCGCTGCGGCAGCCGAACCAGCCCGAGCACCGGATCGCCCTGCCGATCCGGCAGCTGCGCGAGTGCCTCGCGGAGGAGCTGCGCCGCCTGGACGCGGACGACGTGTACGGCGAGGTGCTGCAGAAGGGCCTCGCGAGGATCGACGCGTGACCGCGCGCGACGTCGTCGTCCACCCGGACGCGACGGTGCTCGCGGAGGCGGTCGCCGCACGGCTGCTCACCCGCCTGGTCGACGTGCAGTCGCACCGCCGCCCCGTCCACGTCGTGCTGACCGGCGGGACCGTCGGCATCGCGACCCTCGCCGCCGTCGCCGCCAGCCCGGTGCGCCACGCCGTCGACTGGTCAGGCGTGCACCTGTGGTGGGGCGACGAGCGGTTCGTCCCCGACGGCCACCCCGACCGCAACGAGACGCAGGCGCGCACGGCCCTCATCGACGCGCTGGGCGACGCACTGCCCGCCCGCAACGTGCACCCGATGCCGGCGCTCAGCGACGACGTCCCGACGCCTGAGGCGTCCGCGACGGCCTGCGCCGCCGAGCTCGCGCGCTGGTCGTCCCACGGCGCGCACGTCCCCGCGTTCGACGTGCTGCTGCTCGGCATGGGACCCGACGGGCACGTCGCGTCCCTGTTCCCGGGGCATGAGGCGCTCGACGTGGTGGGCGCGACGACGGTCGGGGTGCACGGCTCCCCCAAGCCTCCGCCGGAGCGCGTCTCGCTGACCTTCGAGGCACTCCACGCCGCGCGTGAGGTCTGGGTCGTCGCTGCGGGTGCCGAGAAGGCCGGCGCCGTCGCGGCGGCGCTCTCCGACGGCGACGTGCACGACGTCCCCGCGGCAGGAGCCCTCGGCCTCGAGCGCACCGTCTGGCTCGTCGACGTGGCCGCCGCGCAGGAGGTCGCCGCGGCTCCCCCGGCAGGCCAGGCGCTGTGGTCAGCGGTCGACGAGTACTTCTCCCCGCTCGCGCAGGAGGACGACGCACTCGTCACGGTCCGGCACAACGCCGCGCAGCACGGCCTGCCCGACATCGCCGTCACCCCGAACCAAGGTGCGCTGCTCCAGATCCTCGCCCGTTCGATCGGCGCCCGGCGCGTCCTGGAGCTCGGCACGCTCGGCGGCTACAGCACGCTGTGGCTCGCGCGGGCGCTCCCGGACGACGGACGGCTCGTGTCGCTCGAGATCGACGCGGCGCACGCCGAGGTCGCCCGCACGTCCCTCGCGGCCGCGGGAGTCGCTCAGCTGGTCGACGTCGTCGTCGGGCCGGCCGCCGAGACCCTCGACCGGCTCGCGGCCGAGGGTGTGGAGCCGTTCGACCTCGTGTTCGTCGACGCCGACAAGCAGTCGCTCGCCCGGTACCTCGACCAGGTGCTCCCGCTGGTCCGTCCGGGGGCGCTCGTCGTGGTGGACAACGTCGTGCGCGGCGGGGCCGTCATCGAGCCGCAGCACCCCGACGACCGTGTCCAGGGCGTCCGCCGGTTCGCCGAGCGCCTCGTCGATCTCCCGAGTGTCGAGGCGACCGTCGTCCAGACCGTCGGGTCGAAGGGGTACGACGGCTTCGCGCTCCTGCGCGTCAAGGACTGACCCACGCACGACGAAGGCCCTGACACCGGTGCTCCCGGTGACAGGGCCTTCGTCATGACCTGCTGCGTGCTCAGCCTCCGCGGCGGGCCCGGAGCGCGGCGAGCGCCTCGTCGAGGATCGCGGCACCGTCCTCGTCGGACCGGCGCTCCTTCACGTAGGCCAGGTGCGTCTTGTACGGCTCGTTCTTGGACGGCGACGGCGGGTTCTCCTGGTCCTGACCGGCCGGGAACCCGCACCGCGGGCAGTCCCACGTCAGGGGCGCCTCGTCGGCGGCCTCCTCCGCGAAGCTCGGCCGCGTCTCGTGGCCGTTCGCGCACCAGTACGAGATCCAGACGCGAGGAGCCGCGTCGCCGCGCTCCGCCTCGCCCATGGGACCGGCTCCGACTCGCGACCCCCTGATCGCACTTCCGCTCGCCATCGACCGGCCCCTCTCAGTCCGACACGCGCTCGAGAAGCCCGAGCAGGATGATGATGGCCGTCCAGGCCAGAGCCACGCCGACCGTGATGCGGTTGAGGTTGCGCTCCGCGACGCCCGACGAACCGGCGCTGCTCGTGATGCCACCGCCGAACATGTCCGACAGACCGCCTCCCTTGCCCTTGTGCAGCAGCACGAGCGGGACGAGCAGGAGGCTGGTCAGGACCAGCAGCACCTGAAGGGTGATGCGCAGGGCGTTCACGTCGTGTCGTTCCTCACTGGACGGGCACGTCGCGGCCGGTTGGCTGCGACGCTGCGGATGACCGCGGTACAGGGTAGGCGACGAGTGGCGGTTCGATCCACCACCGCCCACCGCTCGACCGGCAGACGGACGGGCCCCGGCGTCCCCGGGGCCCGTCCGGTCGAAGACCGGGTCAGAGACCGACGGCGTGCGCCTGGTAGCGCGCGATCTTCGCGAACTCCTCGGGGTCGAGGCTCGCGCCACCGACCAGCGCACCGTCGACGTCGGGCTTCGCCATGATCGACGCGACGTTCGACGACTTCACCGAACCGCCGTACAGCACGCGCACGGCCTGCGCCGTGTCCTCGTCGTACAGCTCGGCGAGCCGGGCACGGATGGCCTCGGACATCTCCTGGGCGTCCTCCGGCGTCGCCGTCTCGCCCGTGCCGATCGCCCACACGGGCTCGTAGGCGATGACGACGTCACGGACCTGCTCGGCCGTGACTTCGGCCAGGCCACCCTCGAGCTGGAGCAGCGTGTGCTGCACGTGGGCCGCCGCGCGGCGCGTGTCGAGGTCCTCGCCGATGCACAGGATCGGGCTGATGCCCTCCTCGAGCGCGTTGCGGAGCTTCGCGTTGACGAGCGCGTCCGACTCGTTGTGGTACTCGCGACGCTCCGAGTGACCGACGGTCACGTACGAGACGCCGAGCTTCGCCAGGAACACGGGCGAGATCTCACCCGTGTACGCGCCCGCCTTGTGCGCGGACAGGTCCTGCGCACCGTACTTGAGCTCGAGCTTGTCGGCGTCCACGAGGGTCTGCACGCTGCGCAGGTCGGTGAACGGCGGCAGGACCGCGACCTCGACGGCCGAGAAGTCGTGCTTGCCGTCGCGCAGCGCCCACGCGAGCTTCTGCACTGTGTGCGTCGCCTGGTGGTGGTCCAGGTTCATCTTCCAGTTGCCCGCCATCAGCGGGGTACGCGTCGTCACGCTCAGTCCTCCAGAACTGCGATGCCGGGAAGGGTCTTGCCCTCGAGGAACTCGAGGCTCGCGCCGCCGCCGGTCGAGATGTGCCCGAACCCGGCCTCGTCGAAGCCGAGGATGCGCACGGCCGCCGCGGAGTCGCCGCCGCCCACGATCGTGAAGCCGCCGTTGGCGCCTGCGTCGACCAGGGCCTGGGCGACCGCACGGGTGCCACCCGCGAACGCCTCGAACTCGAACACACCGGCGGGGCCGTTCCAGACGACCGTCTTGGCGTCGACGATCTTGGACGCGAAGAGCTTCTCGGACTCCGGACCGATGTCGAGGCCGATCTTGCCGTCGGGGATCGCGTCGGCCGCGACCACGGCGACCGGGGTGTCCGCGGCGAACGTGTCGCCCACGCGGATGTCGACCGGCAGGACGATCTCCACGCCGTCCTTCTCGGCCTGCGCGAGGTAGCCCTTGACGGTGTCGAGCTGGTCTGCCTCGAGCAGCGAGTTGCCGACCGAGTAGCCCTTCGCCGCGAGGAACGTGAAGAGCATGCCGCCGCCGATGACCAGGCGGTCCGCCTTCGTCAGGAGGTTCGAGATGACGCCGAGCTTGTCGGAGACCTTCGAGCCGCCGAGCACCACGACGTACGGGCGCGCGGGGTCCTCGGTCGCCTTGCGCAGCGAGTCGACCTCCTTGAGGACGAGCTTGCCGACCGCGTGCGGGAGCACGAGCGCGACGTCGTAGACGGACGCCTGCTTGCGGTGCACGACACCGAAGCCGTCCGACACGTACACGTCGGCCAGCTGGGCGAGCTCACCGGCGAGCTCGGCACGCTCCTCGTCGACCTTGGACGTCTCGCGCGGGTCGAACCGGATGTTCTCGAGCAGCGCGATCTGGCCGTCCTGCAGCGCCGCGACGGTCTCCTTGGCGGAGTCGCCGACGACGTCCTGCGCGAGCGCCACGGGCTGGCCCAGCAGCTCGGACAGGCGCGCCGCGACGGGCGCGAGCGAGTACTTGTCCTCGGGCGCACCCTTCGGGCGGCCGAGGTGCGCCGTGACGACGACGCGGGCACCCGCGGACAGCAGCGCCTGCAGCGTCGGCAGCGCGGCCCGCACGCGGCCGTCGTCCGTGATGGTCGTGCCGTCGAGCGGCACGTTGAAGTCGGAGCGGACGAGCACGCGCTTGCCGCGCAGGTCGCCGAGGTCCTCGATGGTCTTCATGATCTCCTGCCTGGGTGGACGGTCCGGGTGGGCGTCGCGGCGACGGTGCCGTTCTCGGTGGTCGCGGCGACGGTCCGGAAAGGGTGCTGACACGACAGCGTCCGCGTGCGCCGGGCCGGTGGCCGGGGCGCACGCGGACGCATGACGTGTGCTACGCGGGACTCGTCAGAGACGGTCGCCCACGTACTGCGTGAGCGCGACGAGGCTGTTCGAGTAGCCCCACTCGTTGTCGTACCAGGCGATGATCTTGACCTGGTCGCCGATCACCTTGGTGAGCTTCGAGTCGAAGATGCTCTGGTGCGGGTTCGTCACGATGTCGCTCGAGACGATCTCGTCCTCGACGTACTCGAGAACACCCTTCAGCGGGCCCTCGGCGGCGGCCTTGACCGCGGCGTTGACCTCGTCGACCGTGACCTCGCGCGACGCGGTGAACGTCAGGTCCGTGGCCGAGCCGGTGATCGTCGGCACGCGGAGCGCGAAGCCGTCGAGCTTGCCCTTGAGCTCGGGGAGCACGAGGGCGACGGCCTTGGCCGCACCGGTCGACGTCGGGACGATGTTCTGCGCGGCGGCACGGGCACGGCGGAGGTCGCGGTGCGGGCCGTCCTGCAGGTTCTGGTCACCCGTGTAGGCGTGGATCGTCGTCATGAGGCCGCGCTCGATGCCGATGGCGTCGTTGAGGGCCTTCGCGACCGGGGCGAGGCAGTTCGTCGTGCAGGACGCGTTCGAGATGATGTGCTGCGTCGCCGCGTCGTAGTCGGTGTGGTTCACGCCGACGACGAACGTCCCGTCCTCGTTCTTGGCGGGCGCCGAGATGATGACCTTCTTGGCGCCGGCGTCGAGGTGCGCCTTGGCCTTGAGGGCGTCCGTGAAGAAACCGGTCGACTCGATGACGATGTCCGCGCCCAGCTCGGCCCACGGGAGGTTGGCCGGGTCGCGCTCCTCGAGCGCACGGATCTTCTTGCCGTCGACGATGATGTTCTCGTCGTCGAACTCGACGCTCAGCGGGAACCGGCCGAGGACCGTGTCGTACTTGAGCAGGTGAGCCAGCGTCTTGTTGTCCGTGAGGTCGTTGACACCGACGATCTCGATGTCCGCGCCCGACGCGATGATGGCCCGGTAGAAGTTCCGGCCGATGCGGCCGAAGCCGTTGATGCCGACCTTGATGGTCACTTGCCCTCCTCGGCAGCGCCGACGGGGTCGGCGCACACAATTGGTGGTGGGGACACGCACGCCGATGTGCGTTCGACCGGCGCCATTCCCGTTCGTGCCCAGCACGTGACGGTCGTGTGACGGTCGGATGACATGAGCCTATACCCGCTACCGCGTAGGACGAGTGACGGAGGTCCTGGCGCGACCTGCGTCCCGTCTGGTGGGATGCCCCTCCTCAGAGGTCGAGGAGCTCCGGGCTCAGACCGGCCTCCGTGTCGGGGATCCCCAGCTCCTGGGCGCGCTTGTCGGCGGTCGCCAGGAGCCGGCGGATGCGCCCGGCGACGGCGTCCTTGGTGAGCGCGGGTTCGGCGAGCTTGCCGAGCTCCTCGAGCGACGCCTCCTTGTGCGCGAGCCGCAGCTCCCCCGCTTCGCGCAGGTGCTCCGGTAGGTCGTCGCCGAGGATCTCGAAGGCCCGCTCGACGCGCGCCCCCGCGGCGACCGCCGCACGGGCGGAGCGGCGCAGGTTGGCGTCGTCGAAGTTCGCCAGACGGTTGGCGGTGCCGCGCACCTCGCGCCGCACGCGGCGCTCCTCCCAGACGAGCATCGTCTCGTGCGCGCCGAGCCGGGCCAGCATCGCGGAGATCGCGTCGCCGTCCCGGATGACCACCCGGTCGATGCCCCGCACCTCGCGCGCCTTCGCCGAGACACCGAGCCGCCGAGCCGCCCCGACGAGCGCGAGCGCCGCCTCCGGACCGGGGCACGTCACCTCGAGCGCCGACGAGCGTCCCGGCTCGGTGAGCGACCCGTGCGCGAGGAACGCGCCACGCCACGCCGCCTCCGCCTCGCCGACGCCTGCCGAGACCACCTGCGGGGGCAGACCGCGCACCGGGCGCCCGCGGTTGTCGAGCAGGCCCGTCTGACGCGCGAGCGACTCGCCGTCCTTCACGACCCGTACGACGTACCGGCTCCCCCGGCGCAGACCACCGCCGGACACCACGATGATGTCGCTCTCGTGCCCGTAGACCTCGGCGATCGCCTGCCGGAGCCGACGCGCGGCGATGCCCGTGTCGAGCTCGGCCTCGATGACGATCCGCCCCGAGATGATGTGCAACCCGCCCGCGAACCTGAGCGTCGCGGAGACCTCGGCCTTGCGGCAGGACGTCTTGTCCACCTTCAGACGAGCCAGCTCGTCCTTGACCTGTGCCGTCAATGCCATGGCGTCATCCTGCCATCCGGGACACGTGTCCGGGACCGGGTCTCGCGGCTCACCCTCGTCCGTCTGCGCGCGTGCCGACGTCGCCGAGGAACCCGTCGTGCACGTCGCGGTAGGCCGCGGCCAGGCGCAACGGGTCGTGCCGCGGCGTCCCGTCACCGCGTCTGACCTGCCGCAGCAGCAGACGGGCGCCGACCATGGCGCTGCGGTCGGACAGGCTCTCGAGGTCGTCGACGGTCGCGGGGTCCGCGACCACGGCATCGATGCGGAGCTCGGGGGCGTGGTCGTGCAGCACCTCGAGGTACTGGTGGGCGCGCATGCCGGCCGTCTCGCCGTCCTCCTCCGGGGAGAGGTTCAGCGTGAGGACCGTGCGCGCCGGGGTCCGCAGCAGGGCGTCACGCAGGCCAGGGACCAGCAGGTGCGGCATGACGGACGTGTACCAGGAGCCCGGACCGAGCACGATCCAGTCCGCCGCGTCGATCGCGGCGACGGCCTCCGCGCACGCGGGAGGCTCGGGCGGGTCGAGGCGGACCTGGACGATCGAGCCCGCCGTGGTGGCGACCGCGCTCTGCCCGCCGACGACGACGGTCGTGCCGTCCGGCCGCCGCACGTCCGCCTCGATGCGCAGCGGCACCGCCGTCATCGGGAGCACCCGCCCGCGGGCGCCGAGCAGCCGGCCCACCCAGTCGAGCCCTTCGACCGTGTCACCGAGCAGCTCCCACAGCGCCACGATGAGCAGGTTGCCGACTGCGTGCTGGTCCAGGTCGCCCGTCGAGGCGAACCGGTGCTGCAGCACGTCGCGCCACGTGCGGCCCCAGTCGGAGTCGTCGCACAGCGCCGCCAGGGCCATGCGCAGGTCGCCGGGGGGCAGCACGCCGAGCTCGTCGCGCAGGCGCCCCGACGAGCCGCCGTCGTCCGCGACCGTGACGACCGCGGTGATGCGGTCGGTCATGAGCCGCAGCGACGACAGCGTCGCGGACAGGCCGTGCCCGCCCCCGAGGGCAACGACGGCCGGCCCGAGGCCCCGATCCGTGCGCCGGGCTGCCGGGCTGCTCATTCCTTGCCGAGGTCGCGGGCGGCGACCGACACGTGGTGCCCGCGCTCGCGCAGCCGGGCGGCGATGGCGTCGCTGATCGCGACCGACCGGTGCTTCCCGCCCGTGCAGCCGACGGCGATCGTCACGTAACGCTTCTCCTCGTGCAGATAACCGGCCAGGGCCGGTTCGAGGGCGTCGACGTACCGTTCGACGAAGGTCGTCGCACCCGGCAGACCGAGCACGTAGTCGCGCACCGGCGCGTCACGCCCCGTCAGGTGCCGCAGCTCGGTGACCCAGTACGGGTTGGACAGGAACCGGACGTCGACCACGTGGTCGGCGTCGAGCGGCAGGCCGTACTTGAAGCCGAACGACAGGACCGTGACCCGCAGGACGTCCTCGGCCGTGCCGGCGACGACCATGCGGACCTCGCGGGCAAGGTCGTGCACGTTGAGGTCCGACGTGTCGATGACGGTGTCCGCGCGCTCGCGCAGGTCCGAGAGCACCGCACGCTCGGCCTCGATGCCGTCGAGCACGCGCCCCTCGCCCTGCAGCGGGTGCGGGCGCCTGACCTGCTCGAACCGGCGCACGAGCACCTCGTCCGACGCGTCGAGGAACAGGATCCGGTACTCGACGCCGGCCGCGCGGAGACCGTCGAGGACCTCTTGCAGCGCCGGGAAGAACTCGCGGCCGCGAACGTCGATCACCGCCGCGAGGCGCTGGGCGCGGGCACCCGCCGACCCGCTCGTGAGCATGCCGACGAGGTGCGTGAGCATCTGCGCCGGCAGGTTGTCGACCACGTACCAGTCGAGGTCCTCCAGCACGGCGGCGGCACGGGTGCGGCCCGCGCCGGACATCCCGGTGATGACGAGCACCTGCGGGTCGCGCCGCACGGGCGAGACACCGGCGGCGTCGAGCGCGGGGATCCCGGACGGGACGGTGATCGGCGAGCGGTCGTCGGTCATGGGCCCAGCATGCCAGCCGGGTCGGGCTCGTCCGCGACCGCACGGCGTCCGAGGGACGGATCCGTCGCCGTGTCGTCGGGACCGTCGCCGCGCACGTCCGGCGAGCCGCCCGGCGCGACCTGGTCCTCGTCCGGGCCGTTCGGGGCGGCCGGTCCCCCCGCCGCCGACGCCGCCAAGGCCGCGACGACCGCCTGGGCTGTGCGCTCGCCCATGCCCTGGACGGTCGCGATCTCCTCCGCCGAGGCTGCGCGCAGGCGCTTGACCGAGCCGAAGTGCCGCAGCAGCGCTGCGCGCCGGGCCGGACCGAGCCCGGGCACGTCGTCGAGCACGCTCGCGGTCATGCCCTTGCTGCGCCGACGACGGTGCGCCGTGATCGCGAACCGGTGCGCCTCGTCGCGCAGGCGCTGCAGGAGGTAGAGCCCCTCCGAGCTGCGCTGCAGGATCACGGGGTACGGGTCGCCCGGCAGCCACACTTCCTCGAGCCGCTTCGCCAGGCCGCACAGCGCGACGTCGTCGATCCCGAGCTCCGCGAGCGCCGCCGCCGCCGCGGCGACCTGCGGCGGGCCGCCGTCGACCACCACGAGGTTCGGCGGGTAGGCGAACCTCACCGGCTTGCCCGTCGCCTCGTCGACCGGTCCCGAGCGGCGCGGGTCCTCGTCGTCGTCGCCCAGGCCCAGCTCGACGTCGCGCGAGTCCGAACGCTCGGCGAGGTACCGCCGGAACCGGCGCGTGATGACCTCGTGCATCGCCGCGGTGTCGTCGCGCGCACCCTGGCCCTCCGGTCCCCGCACCGTGAACAGCCGGTACTCGCTCTTGCGGGCCATGCCGTCCTCGAACACGACCATCGATGCCGACTGGTAGGTGCCTTGGTTGTGGGACACGTCGTAGCACTCGATGCGCAACGGCGCGGTGGTCAGGTCCAACGCCTCCTGGATCTCGCGCAGGGCCTGGCTGCGGGTCGTGAGATCGCCCGCGCGCCGCGTCCGGTGCAGGACCAGCGCGTGCTCGGCGTTGCGGTGCACGGTCGCTGCGAGCTCGCGCTTGTCGCCCCGCTGCGGCACGCGGACCTGCACGCGGCTGCCGCGCAGACCGCCGAGCCACGCCTGCACCTGGTCGACGTCCGGAGGCAGCGTCGGCACCAGGACCTCGCGAGGGACGGCGGCGTTCTCCTCCTCGGCGCCGTACACCTGCTGCAGGAGGTGCTCGACGAGCGTCGCGTCGTCGATGTCCTCGACCTTCTCGACGACCCAGCCGCGCTGGCCGCGGATCCGTCCGTCCCGGACGTGGAACACCTGCACGGCCGCCTCGAGCTCGTCGCCGGCGAGCGCGAAGATGTCCGCGTCCGTGCCGTCCGCGAGCACCACGGCGTTGCGCTCGGTCGCCCGCTCGAGCGTCGCGATGTCGTCCCGCAGGCGCGCCGCC
The DNA here is from genome assembly GCF_017744555.1 of Cellulomonas sp. GTDB lineage: Bacteria > Actinomycetota > Actinomycetes > Actinomycetales > Cellulomonadaceae > Cellulomonas. The sequence continues at coordinate 131,534 of NZ_JAGIBD010000013.1, forward strand.
TGCTCGTAGTCGAGCTCCGCCGCCGCGTCCTTCATGCGCTGGGTGAGGCGGCGCGTGAACTTCGCCGTGTCTCCCGCCATGAAGTCGCAGAAGTCCTGCGCGAGCTGGTGGTGGTCGTCCGGCGTGATCCGGCCGACGCACGGCGCCGAGCACTTGTCGATGTAGCCGAGCAGGCACGGGCGGCCCTGCTGGTGCGCGCGCTTGAACACGCCCGCCGAGCACGTCCGCACCGGGAACACCCGCAGCAGCAGGTCGACGGTCTCGCGGATCGCCCAGGCGTGCGCGTACGGCCCGAAGTACCGGGTGCCCTTGCGCTTCGCGCCGCGCATCACCTGGACGCGCGGGAACTCGTCGGCCATCGTCACGGCCAGGTACGGGTACGACTTGTCGTCGCGGTACTTCACGTTGAACCGGGGGTCGAACTCCTTGATCCAGGAGTACTCGAGCGCGAGCGCCTCGACCTCGGTGCCGACCACCGTCCACTGCACGGACGCCGCCGTCGTGACCATCTGCTGCGTCCGCGGGTGCAGTCCCGACAGGTCCTGGAAGTAGCTGCTCAGGCGCTGGCGCAGGCTCTTGGCCTTGCCGACGTAGATGACCCGCCCGTGCTCGTCACGGAAGCGGTAGACGCCCGGCGAGTCCGGGATCTCGCCCGGTGCGGGTCGGTACGTCGCGGGGTCGGCCATGCGTTCGAGCCTAGTTCGGACCACCGACGTCCCGGTCGTCTGCGCCATCGACCCAGGCCGCTCCCGGGGGCTGTCCCCCGCACGCGCGGTGGGGCTGCCGGGTGCCGTCGGCGCACCCCCGGCTCCTAGCGTCGGTGCCATGACCAGCACGAGGACCGCTGCACCGGCCGTCAGGGCCGCCGCTCGTCCGACCGCGGTGAGCATGCCGGCCGTCGCGCGACACGGCGTCGCCGCCACGTCCGCCGTGGTCGGCGTCACGCCCGCCACCCTGGGTGTGCTCGTGGCCGCCCCGACCCTGTGGCTCGTCGCGTGGGTCCTCATGCGGGTCGACGGCAGCCGTGGACCGGGCTGGGGTTGGACCGCGGCGCACGTCGCGTTCCTCGGCGCGAGCACCGCCTACGCCGTCGGGGCGCTCGTGCTCGCCCGAATCGCCTGCGGCGGGCGGCCGGCCCGGTCTGCGCGGCTCGCCGTGGTGGCGGCGCGCACCGCCGCGCTCGTGGGCGCCGCGGGGTTCGCCGGCCAGGCCGCCATCGACCTCTACGTCGGCACCCACGCGTCGACACGGGAAGCGATGCACGACGTGTACGCCCCGATCCTCGCGACCCCGGGCGTCGAGACATGGCTGTTCGGCGTCGGACCGTCCCTGCTCTTCGCGGGCGTGTTCGTCCTCGTGCTCGTCGCCGCCCTCCGCCGGCGCGTGCCGGGCGCTGCCACGTGGCTGTTCGGCGTCGGGAACCTCGCCCAGGTGGCCGGGCGGTCGCTGCCCGCTCGGTTCATGGCGCTCGAGGGCGTCGGCATCGGGCTCGAGGTTCTCGCTCTCGGCGTCGTCGGCGTCGTCGGCGCGCACCACCAGCCGCACCCGCGCGGACCCGTCGACAGATCCTCCGCGCCGCGTGGTCCGCGCGGCTAGGTTGACTGCATGGGCCCCCTGCACACCTACTCCGCCGACCTCACCTGGACCGGCGCCGGCTCGCACGGCACCACCAGCTACACCGCCTACTCGCGCGACCACGAGGTACGGCTCGGCGCCAAGCCCCCCCTGCTCGGCTCGTCCGACCCGTCGTTCCGCGGCGACCCTATGCGGTACAACCCCGAGGAGCTGCTCGTCAGCTCGCTGGCGCAGTGCCACATGCTCTGGTTCCTGCACCTCGCGACGGTGTCGGGGATCGTCGTCGTCGGGTACGAGGACCACGCGACGGGCACCATGCGTGTCGAAGCAGCGGGGCACGGGCAGTTCACCGAGGTGGTGCTCAGGCCGCAGGTCACGGTCGCGGCCGGTGTGCACCTGCCCGACGGCTCGCCCGTGACCGACGGCGTGCTGTCCGACGTGCACCACCGGGCGCACGAGCACTGCTTCATCTCGCGGTCGGTGAACTTCCCCGTGCGGCACGAGCCCGTGCCCGTCCGGACCGGGCGGGTGGCGGCGGGCGTCCTCGGCTCCGGCTGACGCAGGGCGTCAGGACGTCAGGTGGTCAGGGCTTGCGCAGGCTCAGCCAGCGCGGCTCGAGGACGTAGCCGAGCGCCTCGTTCGCGCGCAACGACGCGACGTTGACCGCGGCTCCGCCGGTCCCGAACATGCGGTGCCCCTGCGCCGCGAGGTCCACGACCGCCGCGGCCTTCACCGCGGTGGCCAGGCCCCGGCCGCGCACGGCCCTGCGCGTCACCGTGAACAACGTGTCGACCCGGGCGTCCGCCGGGTACAGGACGGTCACCGCGTCGAGGTCGCCCAGCGGGCCGACCGCGCCGTACGCCCACCATCCCGACATCGCCAGCGCGCTCTCGAGCTCGGCGGCGTCCGGCACGTCGTGCGCGGTCGCGGGGGTCGACGGGTAGTCGACGGCGCAGAGCGCGTCGAGCGCGACGATCGACCCCGACTGCTCCGGGGCCAGCCGCTCGACGCGCCAGCCTTGCGCACGCACCTGATCGACGCGGGCCGCAAGACGGGCGAGGTGCGCGTCGTCGGTGAGCTGCAGCCGCGCTCCCCACGACTCCGACTCGACGGTCCACCCCTCGGCCAGGAGCGGGGCGACGCGCTCGTCGTCCTCGCGCAGCACCCGCAGGTCGTCACCGAACCGGTCGTCGCCCGCGGCAGCGCCGGCCGGACCGGCGTCGTGACCGCCTGCGCTCACGCAGGGACCCGTTCGGCGACCGGCTCGAGGACCTCCGCCAGGAACCGGCCGGTGTGGCTCGCGGGCACCGTCGCGACGTGCTCGGGGGTTCCCTCGGCGATGACGAGCCCACCGCCGTTGCCACCCTCGGGGCCCATGTCGACGACCCAGTCGGCGTTCTTGATGACGTCGAGGTTGTGCTCGATGACGATGACCGAGTTGCCCTTGTCGACGAGCGACTGCAGCACGCCGAGCAGCTTGCGGATGTCCTCGAAGTGCAGACCTGTGGTCGGCTCGTCGAGCACGTAGATCGTGCGACCCGTCGACCGGCGCTGCAGCTCGGCCGCGAGCTTGACGCGCTGCGCCTCACCGCCGGACAGCGTCGGCGCCGGCTGACCCAGCCGGACGTACCCGAGACCCACGTCGACGAGCGTCCGCAGGTGCCGCGAGATCGCCGGGACCGCCGCGAAGAACTCGGCGGCCTCCTCGATCGGCATCGCGAGGACGTCCGCGACCGTCTTGCCCTTGAAGTGCACCTCGAGGGTCTCGCGGTTGTAGCGGGCGCCGTGGCAGACCTCGCACGGCACGTACACGTCGGGCAGGAAGTTCATCTCGATCTTGAGCGTGCCGTCGCCCGAGCAGGCCTCGCAGCGCCCGCCCTTGACGTTGAACGAGAACCGCCCGGGCGTGTACCCACGGACCTTCGCCTCGGTGGTCTCGGCGAACAGCCGGCGCACGTGGTCCCACACGCCCGTGTACGTCGCGGGGTTGGAGCGCGGCGTGCGGCCGATCGGCCCCTGGTCCACGTGCACGACCTTGTCGAGGTGCTCCAGACCGGTCACGCGCTTGTGCCGGCCGGCGACCTGCCGGGCGCCGTTGAGCTCGTTCGCGAGGACCGTGTAGAGGATCGAGTTGACGAGCGTCGACTTGCCCGAGCCCGAGACACCCGTGACCGCCGTGAGGGTTCCGAGCGGGAACGACACGTCGATCCCCTGCAGGTTGTGCTCGCGCGCGCCCACGACCGTGAGCTGACGCTTCTTGTCGACCTTGCGGCGCTCGGGCGGCATCGGGATCGCCCGGCGCCCGGACAGGTACGCCCCCGTGACGGACTCGGCGGAGCTGAGCAACCCGTCGAGGTCGCCCGAGTGCACCACGCGACCGCCGTGCTCACCCGCGCCGGGACCGATGTCGACGATCCAGTCGGCCGTGCGGATCGTGTCCTCGTCGTGCTCGACCACGATGAGCGTGTTGCCCAGGTCGCGCAGCCGGGTCAGGGTGTCGATGAGGCGCCGGTTGTCACGCTGGTGCAGCCCGATCGACGGCTCGTCGAGCACGTACAGCACGCCCACCAGGCCCGACCCGATCTGCGTCGCGAGCCGGATGCGCTGGGCCTCGCCGCCCGAGAGGGTCGCGGCCGGGCGCGTGAGCGACAGGTAGTCGAGGCCGACGTCGAGAAGGAAGCCGAGCCGCGCCTGGATCTCCTTGAGCACCTGCGCCGCGATCGCGCGCTCGCGCTCACCGAGCACGAGGCCGTCGAGGAATGCGCGCGCCTCGCGGATCGGCAGCTCGCAGACGTCGGCGATCGACCTGTCGCCGATCTTGACGGCCAGGACCTCGGGCTTGAGGCGGGCACCACGGCAGACCGGGCACGGGACCTCGCGCATGAAGGCCTCGTACTTCTCCTTGCTCCAGTCCGACTCCGTCTCGGTGTGCCGGCGCTCGAGGAACGTCACGACGCCCTCGAACCCCGTCGAGTACTGCCGCTCGCGACCCCAGCGGTTCTTGTAGCGGACCTTCACCTCGTGGTTCTGGCCGTACATGACCGCGTCCTTGGCGCGCTGCGGGAGCGCCCGCCACGGGACGCTCGTCGAGAAGCCCATGTCCTGTGCGAGCGCGCTGAGCACCCGCGCGAAGTACTCGCTCGAGATCTGCGCCCACGGCGCGACCGCGCCCTCGTCGAGCGACAGGTCCTCGTCCGGCACCACGAGGTCGGGGTCGACCTCGAGTCGCGACCCGATGCCGGTGCACTCCGGGCACGCGCCGTACGGCGCGTTGAACGAGAACGTCCGCGGCTCGATCTCGTCGAGCGCGAGCACGTGGTCGTTCGGGCAGGCGCGGTGCTCCGAGAACCGCCGCTCGCGCGACAGGTCGTCGATGTCCGCGTCCACGAGCTCGACGACGAGGATGCCGCCCGCCAGACCGAGCGCCGTCTCGACCGAGTCGGTGAGGCGGCGCTGGACTCCCTCGCGGGACACCAGGCGGTCCACGACCACCTCGATGTCGTGCTTGAGCTTCTTCTCGAGCGTCGGCGGCTCGGTCAGCTGGACGACCTCGCCGTCCACCCGCGCCCGCGCGAAGCCCTTGGCCTGCAGCTCCTTGAACAGGTCCGCGTACTCGCCCTTGCGCCCACGGACGACCGGCGCGAGCACCTGGTATCGCGTGCCCTCGGGGAGCTCGAGCAGCCGGTCGACGATCTGCTGAGGCGTCTGCGCGGTGACGCGCTCGCCGCACTCGGGGCAGTACTGCGTGCCCGCGCGCGCGAAGAGCAGACGGAGGTAGTCGTAGACCTCGGTGATCGTGCCGACCGTGGACCGCGGGTTGCGGTTGGTCGACTTCTGGTCGATCGAGACCGCCGGCGACAGGCCTTCGATGAAGTCGACGTCAGGCTTGTCCATCTGCCCGAGGAACTGCCGTGCGTAGGCCGAGAGCGACTCGACGTACCGGCGCTGGCCCTCGGCGAAGATCGTGTCGAACGCCAACGACGACTTGCCCGAGCCCGAGAGCCCGGTGAACACGATGAGCTTGTCGCGCGGGAGGTCGAGGTCGACGTTGCGGAGGTTGTGCTCGCGGGCGCCCTGCACCACCAGACGTTCATTCACGGCCGGAAGTCTACGTCGCACCACTGACAGTCGCACACGTGTTCGACGGGAGCGACCATGATCGACCGGGTGCCGTGACCGTCTCCGCAGGCCATCCTGGGGTTTCGGCGGCACCGTCCGCGTCGAGAGGATGGTCACATGGGCTACACGGGCGACGTGGTGGTCGGCGGCCCGACGCAGCTGCGCGTGCTCGACGAGGTCGAGATCCGCAAGGTCGCAGTCGGGCCGATGGCCAACAACGCGTACCTGCTGACCTGCCGGCGCGAGGGCGCGCAGCTGCTCGTCGACCCCGCCGACGACCCCGAGAGGCTCCTCGACCTGGTCCGGGAGGGGTCGGACGCCGCACGCCTGGACGACGTCGTCGTCACGCACCGGCACGCCGACCACCATCGCGCGCTCGCGTCCGTCGTCGCCGTCACGGGCGCCGACGTCTCGGCCGGCGCCCCCGACGCGGACGCGATCGCCGCGTCGTCCGGTGTCGCCGTCGACCGGCGGCTGCACCACGGCGACACGCTCGCCGTCGGGCACCTCACGCTCGAGGTCATCGCGCTCGCGGGCCACACCCCGGGGTCCGTCGCGCTGGTGTACCGCGAGCCCGCCCACGCCGAGTCCCCCGGGCGCGCCCACCTGTTCACCGGGGACTCGCTGTTCCCCGGCGGCGTCGGCCACACCCATGGCGACGAGAGCCTGTTCGCGCAGCTGTTCGAGGACGTCACCACGCGGCTGTTCGACCGGTTCGGCGACGCGACGTGGGTGTACCCCGGACACGGCGCCGACACGACGCTGGGGGCGGAGCGCCCGCACCTGGCCGAGTGGCACGCACGAGGCTGGTGACGCCACGCCTCACGGGGGCGCGCCGAGGCGCCAACGCCGCACCGTGACGCCGTCGGGCTCGACGTCGAGCTCGCCGGGCTCGAAGCCCGCCCGCGTGAGCACCCGCTCCGATGCTGTGTTCCCGACCATGGTCGACGCCGCCACGAACGGTTCCCCGTGCGCGAGCAGCCATCCGGCGAGACCGCTCACCGCCGCGATCGCCAGGCCGCGTCCCCGGGCGACCGGGAGCAGGGCGTAGAAGAGGAACGGGCCCGAGCCCCGCGTCCCGACGCCGATGGTGCCGACGGCGCTGTCGCCCGCGACGATGATGTACCGGCCGCCCCGCCCGGCCGCTCGGATCTCCAGGTTGCGGGCCACCCGTCGGCGTGCCTCCTCCTCCGCGACGTCGGGCGGGTAGTACGTCCACCGGGTCACGTCGGGGACGCGCGAGAGCTCCTGGTCGAGCCGCCAGTCGTCCTCCGCGACCGGGCGCAGGAGGGCCACCTCACCCGTGGTCGTCGTGACGGAGAGCCCGTCCGGGACCAGCACCGTCACTCCTCGACGGGACCGAGCACGGACGTCGCGACGGTCGAGTGCGCCGACTCGTCGTCGGACGGGTGGAAGATCCCCGCGAGCACGTCCCGGTACAGCCGGCCGAGCTCGTTGCCCGTGAAGTACGAGCCGCCGCCCGACACCCGCAGCGCCAGGTCCACGACCGTCCGCGCGCTCTCGGTCGCCCGGACCTTGAGCCCGACGAGCTGGGCGAACCAGCGCGTCCCGTGGTCGACCTGCTCGTCGACGTCGCGGGCGAGCGCGAACACCTGCAGCTCGGCGCCGTCCTGCGCGAGGGCGGCGTCGGCGACCCGCCAGCGGATGTCCGGGTCCTGCGCGTACGACCGGCCGTCGTACTTCATCGAGGTCCGGCGCCGGGCGGCCGCAGCACCCAGCTCGAGCGCCCGACGACCGACCCCCGTGTAGACGGCGGCGAGCAGCACCTCGAACACCGCGAACAGCGCGAAGATGAACGGGTCCGCGCTCGGACCCGGCGGCAGCGAGCGGTAGACCTGTCCCGCGGGCGCGTGCGCGCCGTCGAGCTCGGTCGTCGCGGACTGCGTCGCGCGCATCCCGAGCGTGTCCCAGTCGTCGCGCGTGCGGACGCCGTCGCGGCCCACGACACCGTGCACCAGACGGGGGTCGTCGGGGTCGGAGTCGTCGAGGCCGAACGTCGCCAGACGGGTCCAGACCGGGGACAGCGACGTGAAGATCTTGGTGCCGAAGTACCGGTAGCCGCCCTCGCCGTCGGGCTCCGCGCGCGTGCGGGAGCCGAACATCACGAGGTCGTTGCCCGCCTCGGAGTTCCCGAACGCGAACACCTCGCCCGCGGCCGCGTCGCGGAGCACGAACTCGACCGAGTCGTCGCCGCGCGCGACGAGGAGCGCGGCCAGCCCCGTCACGACGAGGTGCATGTTGACCGCGAGGGCCGTCGCCGGCGCCGCGGCGCCCAGTCGCGCCTGCTCGCGCGCGACCTCCTCGACCGTGAGCCCGGCACCGCCCAGACGCTCGGGCACGAACGCCTTCAGGTAGCCGGCGGCGACGAGCTCCGCGAGGTCGTCGTGCGGGAACGTGTTGTCGCGGTCGTGCCCCGCCGCGCGGTCGTGGATGCGGGTCAGCAGGTCGTCGGTCAGCAGGGTGCGCAGCGTCCTCGGCATGACGCCACTCTGCCACCGCCCGTGGAACGGTCACGTCCCGCTCGCCTGGGATCCGGCAGGATGCCGTCATGCCCACCTACGCCGTCCGCTACACCTACGACGAGCGCACCGACGTGCGCGACGCCGTGCGCCCCGAGCACCGCGCCTACCTCGGTGACCTCGCCGACCAGGGGGTCGTGCTCGGCTCGGGACCGTTCACCGACGGCGAGCCCGGTGCCCTGCTCGTCTTCCGCACGGCCGACCGCGACGCGCTCGACGCCGTCATCGCCGCGGACCCGTTCACGCGCGAAGGCCTCGTCCGCGACACCGACGTGCGGCCATGGGACATCGTGATCGGGCCGTGGAGCACGCCCGCGTGACGTTCGGCCGCCGGCCGCCGGTCGTCAGCCCTGCGGCGCGTCAGCCCCGGCCGCGATCGCGGCGCGCTCGTCCCGACGCGTCTTCGCGATGCTCGCCCACGCCGTCACACCGAGCGTGAGGACGATGACGAGCAGCGACGCCCAGATCGGGATCTCGGGCGCCCACGCGACGGGCTCGCCGCCGTTGACGAACGGCACCTCGTTCTCGTGCAGCGCGTGCAGCAGGAGCTTGACGCCGATGAACCCGAGCAGCACACCGAGCCCGATGTTGAGGTAGACGAGCTTCTTGAGCAGGTCGCCGAGCAGGAAGTAGAGCTGGCGCAGGCCCATCAGCGCGAACAGGTTCGCCATGAGCACGAGGTACGGCTCGCTCGTCAGGCCGAAGATCGCCGGGATCGAGTCGAACGCGAACAGCAGGTCCGTGGCACCGAGCGCGACGAGCACGATGAGCATCGGCGTGATCAGCCGCTTGCCGCCCTGCACGACCGTGAGCCGGACGCCGTGGTACTCGTTCGTCGCCGGGAACGTGCGCTGCACCAGGCGCAGCAGGAGCGGCGGGTGGAACTCGTCGTCGTCCGACTCGCCCTCGCGGGAGACCTTCCACGCGGTCCAGACGAGGAACGCGCCGAACAGGTAGAACACCCAGCTGAACGCCGAGATCGCCGCGGCGCCGAGGCCGATGAAGATGCCGCGGAACACGAGCGCCAGGATGATCCCGACGAGCAGCGCGGTCTGCTGGTAGGCGCGCGGCACCGCGAACCGGCCCATGATCAGCAGGAACACGAACAGGTTGTCGACCGACAGCGAGTACTCGGTCAGCCACCCGGCGAAGAACTCGCCCGCGTACTGCCCGCCCGACGTGGCCCACACGCCGAGCCCGAACAGCACCGCCAGCCCGACGTAGAGCGCGAGGTACCGCACGCACTCCGCGGTCGACGGGACGTGCGGGCGGCGGCCGACGACGGCGACGTCCACGACGAGGATCGCGCCGGCGACGCCGAGCGAGATCAGCCAGACGAGGGGGTCGATGTGCACCGGGTGGTCCTCAGCTCTCGGGCGACGACACGCGGTCGTCGTGACGGGTCTTCAGCAGGCTCGCGACCGTCGCCACCGTGAGGGTGCCGAGGATGAACGTGAGCGACAGCCAGATCGGGATCTCAGGGGCCCACTCGACGGGCTCCCCGCCGTTGATGAACGGCAGCTCGTTGACGTGCAGGGCGTGCAGGACGAGCTTCACGCCGATGAACCCGAGGATCACCGCGAGCCCCTGCGACAGGTAGACGAGGCGGTCGAGCAGACCGCCGATGAGGAAGTACAGCTGGCGCAGGCCGAGCAGCGCGAACGCGTTCGCCGTGAACACGATGTACGGCTCCTGCGTGAGTCCGTAGATCGCGGGGATCGAGTCGAGCGCGAACAGCACGTCTGTCGCGCCGATCGACACCATCACGACCAGCATCGGCGTGAGGAACCGTTTGCCGTCGATGCGGACGGTCAGGCGGTCCCCGTGGTACTCGTCCGTGGTCGGCACGAACCGCTTGAGCATCCGCACGGCGAGGCCCTCGCCGACCTTCTCGTCCTCCGGGTGGTCCGGGTCGTGGTGCTCCCGGGCCAGCTTCACCGCGGTGTACACGAGGAACGCCCCGAAGATGTAGAACACCCACGAGAACTGCTCGATCGCCGCCGCACCCAGCAGGATGAACACCGTCCGCAGCACGAGCGCGATCGCGACGCCGACCAGGAGCACCTTCTGCTGGAACTCCCTCGGCACCGCGAACTTCGTCATGATGATGAGGAAGACGAACAGGTTGTCGACCGAGAGGCTCTTCTCGGTGATGTACCCGGCGAAGTACTCGGTCCCGAAGTCCCAGCCCCACGCCATCCCGACGACGACGCCGAAGACGAGCGCGAGGACGACGTAGAAGATCGACCAGCGCGCCGACTCGGAGAACGACGGGGCGTGCGGCGTGCGCACGTGCGCGAAGAAGTCGAAGACGAGAAGTCCGACGACGAAGACCGCCGTCGCTGCCCAGACCCAGCCGGACACATCCATGCCAAGACCTCCGGTTCGAGATGTGCGTCGATACCGAAGGTCTCCCCCGCCCGCCGGGTGTCCGGCGGACCGATCGCGCCGGGCCCCGCGAACGGGTCCGTGATGACGACAGGATCGTGTGTGGGGTACTCCCCTTCAACCGCGGTCAGCATAGGCCACGAACGAGCAGGTTGCCCCCGGTCGTCCACGCCGCGCCTGTGCCGGGCGCGGAGCTGCGTCAGGCCGTGGCCGCCTGCATCTGCCGCAGCTCCTTCTTGAGCCCGCTGATCTCGTCGCGCAGCCGCGCAGCCAGCTCGAACTGCAGCTCGCCGGCCGCGGCGTGCATCTGCTCCGTGAGGTCGTGGATGAGGTCCGCCAGCTCGGAGGCCGCCGCACCCGTGAGCCGGGTGCGCTCGTCGCGCGGGCCGCCCTTCGACCCGAAGCCCGGGACAGGGGCCTTGCCGCGGCTCGCCTGACGACCGGCGCCGCCGAGCAGCTCGGCCGTGTCGGCGTCCTCGCGGGCGAGCAGGTCGGTGATGTCGCCGATCTTCTTGCGCAGCGGGGTCGGGTCGATGCCGTTCGCGAGGTTGTACGCCATCTGCTTCTCGCGGCGACGGTTCGTCTCCTCGATGGCGATCTCCATCGCCGGAGTGATCCGGTCGGCATACATGTGCACCTGGCCGGACACGTTGCGCGCGGCGCGGCCGATCGTCTGGATGAGCGACTTCCCGGACCGCAGGAAGCCCTCCTTGTCGGCGTCGAGGATCGCGACGAGCGACACCTCCGGCAGGTCGAGGCCCTCACGCAGGAGGTTGATGCCGACCAGCACGTCGTACTCGCCGAGCCGGAGCTCGCGCAGCAGCTCGACACGCCGCAGCGTGTCGACCTCGGAGTGCAGGTAGCGGACCCGGACGCCCTTCTCGAGGAAGTAGTCCGTGAGGTCCTCGGCCATCTTCTTGGTGAGCGTCGTGACGAGGATGCGCTCGTCCTTCTCGACGCGGTCGTGGATCTCGCCGAGCAGGTCGTCGATCTGGCCGTGCGTCGGCTTGACCACGACCTCGGGGTCGACGAGGCCGGTGGGACGGATGATCTGCTCGACGACACCGTCCGCCATCGACAGCTCGTAGTCCCCGGGGGTCGCCGACAGGTACACCGTCTGCCCGATGCGCTCGACGAACTCCTCCCACCGCAGCGGCCGGTTGTCCGTGGCGCTCGGGAGCCGGAAGCCGTGGTCGACGAGCGCGCGCTTGCGGGACATGTCGCCCTCGAACATCGCGCCGATCTGCGGGACGGTCACGTGCGACTCGTCGATGACGAGCAGGAAGTCCTCGGGGAAGAAGTCGAGCAGGGTGTTCGGCGCCGAGCCCGCGGAGCGGCCGTCGATGTGCCGCGAGTAGTTCTCGATGCCGGAGCACGAGCCGATCTGGCGCATCATCTCGATGTCGTACGTGGTGCGCATGCGCAGGCGCTGGGCCTCGAGCAGCTTGTTCTGCCGCTCGAGCTCGTCGAGCCGGTCGGCCAGCTCCGCCTCGATGCCGGCGATGGCGCGCTCCATGCGCTCCGGCCCGGCGACGTAGTGGGTCGCCGGGAAGATCATCATCTGCTGCTCGGAGCGCACGACGTCGCCCGTGAGCGGGTGCAGCGTCGCGATCGCCTCGATCTCGTCGCCGAAGAACTCGATACGGATCGCGAGCTCCTCGTACATCGGGATGATCTCGACCGTGTCGCCGCGCACCCGGAACGTGCCGCGCGTGAACGCCAGGTCGTTGCGCGTGTACTGCATCTGCACGAACCGGCGCAGCAGCTGGTCGCGGTCGATCTGGTCGCCCACCGACAGCGTGACCATGCGGTCGACGTACTCCTGCGGCGTGCCGAGGCCGTAGATGCAGGACACCGACGCGACCACCACGACGTCGCGCCGCGTCAGCAGCGAGCTGGTGGCCGAGTGCCGGAGCCGCTCGACCTCGTCGTTGATCGACGAGTCCTTCTCGATGTAGGTGTCCGTCTGCGCGATGTACGCCTCGGGCTGGTAGTAGTCGTAGTACGAGACGAAGTACTCGACGGCGTTGTTCGGCAGCAGCTCGCGGAACTCGGTGGCGAGCTGCGCGGCGAGGGTCTTGTTCGGCGCCATGACGAGCGTCGGTCGCTGCACCTGCTCGATGAGCCAGGCCGTCGTCGCCGACTTGCCGGTGCCGGTCGCGCCGAGCAGCACGACGTCCTTCTCGCCCGCGTTGATCCGCCGCGCGAGGTCGGCGATCGCGGTCGGCTGGTCGCCGGACGGCGTGTACTCGGAGATGACCTCGAACGGGGCGACGGTGCGCTGGAGCTCGGTCACGGGTCGCATGCGTCCACCGTACGTGCCACCACCGACACGCGGTCCCCCGCGCGCTCCGTCGGCAGGCCCGCGACCGTCAGGACAGCGTGCCCGCGGCCACCCGCACGTCCTGCGAGACCGTCGCGGCCGTCCGCACGATCTCGGTCAGCCCGCGGGCGGTCTCGTCGAGCCCGAGTGCGGGACCGGAGCCCGCCTGCGCCGGCAGCCGCGGCACGTGCACGAACCCGGCCCGCACCCCGGGCAGCCGCTCGGCCAGGTGCATGAGGGCGTAGAACGTCGCGTTGCACACGTACGTCCCCGCGGTCGACGACACCTCGACCGGCACCCCGACCGCCGCGACCGCCACGGCGCACGCCTTGACGGGCAGCGTCGAGAAGAACGCGGCCGGCGCACCCGCGATCACGGGGACGTCCACCGGCGCCGACCCGTCGTCGTCGGGGATGCGCGCGTCGATGACGTTGACCGCGACCCGCTCGAGCCCGACCGCCGACCGCCCGCCGGCCTCGCCGACGCAGACCACGACGTCGGGCGCGACCTCCGCGACGGCGGTCCGCAGCTCCTGCCGGGCCCGCCGGAACGAGACCGGCAGCAGCCGGACGACGAGCTCGATCGCGTCGTCGTCCCACGCGGCCCGCACCGCGTCCACGGCCTCCCAGGAGGCGTTCAGGGGCTGTCCGTCGAACGGCGAGAAGCCGGTGAGCAGGACCCGCGTCACGGGGTCTCGGCCGCGATCTCGTCGGCGCGCTCGGCCGCGAGCCGGTCCCAGAGCTCGTCCACCTGGGCGCGCAGGTCGGCGTCGCTGCCGGTGCCGTCGAGCACGACGTCCGCGACGGCGAGCCGCTGGTCGTCGGTCGCCTGCGCCGCGACGCGCGCCTCCGCGTCGTCCCGGGTCATCCCCCGCAGCCGCACGAGCCGCTCGACCCGCAGGACGGCGGGCGCGTGGACGACGACGAGCACGTGGAACGCGTCCTGCTGCCCCGTCTCGACGAGCATCGGGATGTCGTGCACGACGACCGCGCCGTGGTCGGCGACCGCCGCGGCGGCTTCCCGCTCGGCGGACAGCCGCCGCACGATCGGGTGCACGATGCCGTCGAGCCGCGCGCGCGCGTCGGGGTCGGCGAAGACGATCGACGCGAGCGCCGCCCGGTCGAGCGTGCCGTCGGGTGCGCGTACGCCGTCACCGAACGCCTCGACGACCGCGTCGAGGCCCGCGGAGCCCGGCGCGACGGCCTCGCGCGCAAGCACGTCGGAGTCGATCAGCACAGCCCCGAGCTCGGCGAGACGCTGCGCCGCGACCGACTTGCCGGCCGCGATCCCTCCGGTGAGTCCGATGCGTTGCATCCGCCCATCCTGCCGGACCCGGCGGCGGACGCGCCGCCCGACGTCGGTCAGCCGACGAACAGGCAGAACGGGTGCCCCGCGGGGTCGGCGTACACACGCAGGGGCTCCTGCGGGTCGTCGGAGCGGTCGCGGAGCAGCCGGGCGCCGAGCGCGAGCGCGCGGGCGTGCTGGGCGTCGAGCGCCGCCACGTCGGGCACGGTCGCATCGAGGTGCAGCTGCTGCGGCACGGGGCCCTCGGGCCAGGTCGCGGCCGGCAGTGCGGCGACCTGCTGGAACGCGAGCGGGACGCCGTCGCCGCCGTGCAGCACCAGCCAGTCCTTGCCGCGCGGGTCGGGCTCGCCCTCGGCGGGCGGCTCGTCGCCGTCCCGGTACCGGAGCCCGAAGAGCGCGCGGTAGAACTCGGCCAGGGCACGCGCGTCGGTGGTGTCGAGCACGACCTGCCGGATGGTGGGCACGACATCGTCCATCCTGGTCACCTCCTGGCGTCCACGGTGGACCGCGCTGCACGAGCGTGCCACCGGGGAGGACGCTGGGGCTGGGCGCGCACGATCGATAGGCACGACTTACTGACCTGTTAGTAAGTCTCGGCTACGCTCTCTCGATGAGGGACGCTGCCGGCGTACCTGCCGGTTCGAATCGATTCGTACCCGATCAGAGCCCCGACGTCACCGCCGCCGTGAGAGGACCCGCACGTGCCCCTGCCCTACCTCGACCCGACGTTGCCCGTCGCCGAGCGCGTGACCGACCTCCTCGGGCGCATGACGCTCGCCGAGAAGGTCGGGCAGATGCTGCAGCTCGACGCGCGCGAGGGCGTCAAGCACCTCATCGAGGACGTCCACGTCGGATCGATCCTGCACGCCTCCCCGCAGCGCGTCCTCGAGGCGCACGACGTCACGGAGCACACGCGCCTGCGCATCCCGCTGCTCGTCGCCGAGGACTGCATCCACGGGCACTCCTTCTGGGAGGGCGCGACGATCTTCCCGACCCAGCTCGGCATGGCCGCGAGCTGGGACGCCGACCTCGCCGAGCAGGTCGCCCGCGTGACCGCCGTCGAGGTCGCCGCGACCGGCATCCACTGGACCTTCTCGCCCGTCCTGTGCATCACCCGCGACCTGCGCTGGGGCCGCGTCGACGAGACGTTCGGCGAGGACCCGTTCCTCATCGGCGAGCTCGCGTCCGCGATGGTCCGCGGCTACCAGGGCGAGGGGCTCGACGACCACACGGCGATCCTCGCGACCGCCAAGCACTTCGCGGGGTACTCGGAGACGCAGGGCGGCCGGGACGCGAGCGAGGCCGACATCAGCCACCGCAAGCTGCGGTCGTGGTTCCTGCCGCCGTTCGAGCGCGTCGCCCGCGAGGGTTGCCGCACGTTCATGCTCGGCTACCAGTCGACCGACGGCGTGCCGATCACGATCAACGAATGGCTCCTCACCGACGTGCTGCGGGGCGAGTGGGGCTACACCGGCACGCTCGTCACCGACTGGGACAACGTCGGCCGCATGGTGTGGGAGCAGCACATCCAGCCCGACCACGCGCACGCCGCCGCAGCTGCCGTCCGCGCCGGGAACGACATGGTCATGACGACGCCGCAGTTCTTCGACGGCGCCCAGGACGCCGTCGCGCAGGGCCTGCTCGACGAGGCCGCGCTCGACGCCGCCGTCGCGCGCGTCCTCACGCTCAAGTTCGAGCTCGGGCTGTTCGAGGACCCCCGCCGCCCGGATGCCGCCCGCCAGGCCGACGTCATCGCGGCCGACGGGCACACCGCTCTCAACCTCGAGGTCGCCCGCCGGTCGCTCGTCCTGCTCACGAACGACGGCACCCTCCCGCTCGACACCGACCGTCCGCGCACGCTGGCCGTGGTCGGTCCGAACGCGGACGACCCCGACACGATCCTCGGCGACTGGGCCGGCCGGTCCGGCCAGGCCGACTGGCTCCCCGACGGGCACCCGCGCCACATGATCAGCACGGTGCTCGACGGGTTCCGCGCGCAGGTCCCCGACGGGTGGACCGTGACGCACGCCCGCGGCGCCGACATCCTCACGCTCGCGCCCGACCCCGAGGGCGAGTTCTTCCCCGACGGGCAGCCGCGACCGCAGGTCGTCGTCCCGTCGCCGCCGGACGAGTCGCTCATCGCCGAGGCGGTCGCCGCCGCGCAGGCGGCCGACCACGTCGTCGCCGTCGTCGGCGACCGCATCGAGCTCGTCGGCGAGGGACGGTCCACCGCGACGCTCGAGCTCGTCGGCGGGCAGGTCGCGCTGCTCGACGCGCTCGCCGCGACAGGGACGCCGATGACCGTCGTGGTCGTGGCGTCCAAGCCGCTCGTGCTCCCGCCGTCCGCCCTCGGTGCTGCCGCGATCGTCTGGGCCGCGAACCCCGGCATGCGCGGCGGTCAGGCGGTCGCCGAGCTCGTCCTCGGGCAGATCGAGCCGTCGGGCCGCCTGCCGATCTCGTTCGCCGCGCACGCCGGCCAGCAGCCGACGTACTACAACCAGATCCCGGGGCAGCACGGCGACCGGTACGCCGACCTGACGCAGCGCGTGCCGTTCGCGTTCGGCGAGGGGTTGAGCTACACGACGGTCGAGTATGCGGACCTGCAGGTGCACACGCCCGTCGTGGGCGTGGACGGCACCGTCCGCGCCCAGGTCACGCTGCGGAACACCGGCACCCGTCCCGCGCGCGAGACCGTGCAGGTGTACCTGCACGACCTCGTGACGTCGGCGACGTGGGCCGCCAAGGAGCTCAAGGGCTACCGGCAGGTCGACGTGGCACCCGGCGAGACCCTGACCGTCGACCTCGAGCTGGCCGTGGCCGACTGCACCATCGTCGACGCCCGCGGACGCCGGGTCGTCGAGCCCGGGGCGTTCGCGCTGCTCGTCGGGCCGTCGTCGCGCGACGAGGTGCTGCTCCGGGGCGACTTCACCGTCGGGGGCTGACGCTCCCGCGGACGACGACGGCCGGCTCCGGCCGCCCGCACCAGGTCACCGGTGCCGGCGGCAGGGGTCGGCCGTCGTCGTCTCCCGGGTGCCGTCGGACGGCGACCGCGTGCAGCCCGTCGTCCGGCGGAGCGCGCGACGAGCGGTCAGGAGGCACGCTGGAACGCCGACGGGCCGGCCACCCGAAGGTGACCGGCCCGTCGTGACGTTCCCCGGGCGGTGCGCCCGGGTGCGATCAGTTGCCCGTGAGCTTCTCGCGCAGAGCGGCGAGCGCCTCGTCGGACGCGAGGGTGCCGGTGGCCTCCTCGGTCGAGGACGAGTAGCTCGACGGCACGGCCGCGTTGCTGCCGCCGCCGACCTCGGCACCGCTCGCAGCCTCCGCGTCCGCCTTCGCGGCGTCGGCGACCTGCTTGCGGTGGGCCTCCCAGCGCTCGTGGGCCTGCGCGTACTGCGCCTCCCACACCTCGCGCTGAGCCTCGAAGCCCTCCAGCCACTCGTTCGTGGTGGGGTCGAAGCCCTCGGGGTACTTGTAGTTGCCGGCCTCGTCGTACTCCGCCGCCGCCCATGCCGCGCGCGGCAGCCCCGCCGCCGCGGCCAGCCCGCCGATCGAAAAGGCCAATGCCGACCGCCGGCTGACCGCGAAACCGCTCATGCTGTGACTCCCCGCTGTGACAAAAGCATCCTAATCGGGCCGGGGGCAGGGG
>NZ_JAGIBD010000014.1 GCF_017744555.1 Cellulomonas sp.
GCGGCGATCCGCGCGTCGGCGTCGCGCAGCGCGGCGAGCTCGCCGTCCACGCGCCCGGAGACAGCCAGCGGACCCGCGTCGTCGAGCAGCCCGAGGGCCGTGGCCGTCATGTCCGCCCGGGCCTGGACCGCGCGGCGCTCGGCGGTGCGCGCGCCCCGGGCCGCGAGCGCGGGCGCCGCGACGCCGGCGAGCAGCAGGCACGCGGCGAGCGCGAGGCCCGCGGGCACCCAGAACGCGCACATCGCGGCGACCGTGCCCACCCCGAGCAGGGACGCCACGCCGGCGGGCAGGATCCCGCGGACCACCACGTCGCCCACGGCGTCGACGTCCGACCCGACGCGGGCGAGCAGGTCGCCGTGCCGGAGGCGGACGAGCGCGTCCGGACGGCCGGCGGCCAGGCGCTCGTAGAGCGTGGTGCGCAGCGTCGTCATGCCGCGCAGCGCAAGGTCGTGCGACACGAGCCGCTCGCAGTACCGCAGCACACCGCGACCGATGCCGAACGCGCGCACGGCGACCGTGGCGACGGTCAGGTACATCACGGGTGGCATCTGGGACGCGCGGGCGATGAGCCAGGCCGCGGTGCCGGCCAGCGCGACTGCGCAGCCGAGGGCGAGCGTGCCGAGCAGCACGGCCAGCGCGAGCCGGCGGCGGTCGACGTCGAGCAGGCGGAGGGCGCGGAGCAGCGTGCCGCGCGGGAGCTGGGACTCCGAGGTCGTCATGCCGAGACCGCCGTCGTGGGCCTCGTCGCGGCAGTCCGCACCGTCACGACCGTGTCCGCGCACGCCGCGAGCGACGCCCGGTGCGCGACGAGCAGCACCGTGCGGCCCTCGTCCCGCAGCCGCCGCACCGCCGCGAGCACGACCTGCTCGCCGGCGTCGTCGAGGTGCGCGGTCGGCTCGTCGAGCACCACGAGGGGAGCGTCGGCGAGCAGCGCGCGCGTCAGGGCCACGCGCTGACGCTGGCCGAGGCTGAGGCCGGCGCCGCCCCGGCCGAGCTGCGTGCGCCACCCGTCGGGAGCGGCGGCGACGACCGCGTCGAGACCGGTCAGCGCCGCGGCCGCGTCGCGTGCCTGCGACGACGCACCGCCGACGACGTCCGCGATCGTGCCGGGCTCGAGGACGGGGCGCTGGGGCAGCCACGTCACCTGACGCCAGTACGACGGCAGGTCGACCTCGTCGAGCGCCACCGTCGGCGCGCCGGGGGAGTCGAGGACGACCGACCCCTCGTCGGGGCGCAGCAGGCCGAGCAGCAGCTCGACCGCGGTCGACTTCCCGGCGCCGCTCGGACCGACCAGTGCGACGACCGAGCCGGGTGCGAGCGTGAGGTCGAGGCCGGCGGGCGTCAGGGCGTCGCCGGTCCGCACGCCCACGTCGCGCAGGCACACCGTCGTCATGCGCAGGTCCGGGGCGGGGTGAGCCCCGACGGTCGGCGCGGGTTCGTCGAGCACCGCGAACGCCTGCTCGGCCGCCGCGACCCCGTCGGCGGCGGCGTGGAACTGCGCGCCGACCTGACGCAGCGGCCAGAACACCTCGGGCGCGAGCACCAGCACCGCGAGACCGGTGACCAGATCGAGCTCGCCGTCCACGAGCCGCAGCCCGATCGCGACCGCGACGAGCGCGACCGCCAGCGTGGTGAGCAGCTCGAGCACCATGCCCGACAGGAACGCGATCCGCAGCGTGCCCATCGTCGCGCGCCGGTGCGCGTCGCCCAGGGCCCGCACGCGGGCGGCAGGTCCGCGCTCGCGGCCGAACGCCCGCAGCGTCGGCAGGCCCGCGAGCAGGTCGAGCACCTGCGCGCCGAGCCGCTGCATCGTCGCGAGGCCCGCCTCGGAGCGGCCCTGCGTGAGGCGGCCGACGAGCACCATGAACAGCGGGACAAGCGGCAGCGTGCCGACCAGGATGGCGGCCGAGACCCAGTCGAGCCCGAGCACCACCAGCAGCGTGCCGGGGGTGACGGTCGCGGCGAGGATCAGCTGCGGCAGGTACCGGACGAAGTACGGCTCGAGCGCGTCGAGGCCGCGCGTCGTGAGCGTGACGGTCGCCGCGCCGCCCGTGGCCGCGAGCCGGCGGGGACCCAGCGCGACCGAGCGGGCCACGACGGCCTCCCGCAGCTCGCCGACGGCGCGCGTGGCGGACCGGTGCGCCCACCGTTCCTGCGCGGACGTCACGGCGGCGCGCGCGAGCACCACGACCGCGAGCCAGCCGACGATCGGCGCAAGCGCGTCGAGCGTCGCCCCGTCGTGCACGGCCCGGCCGAGCGCGCGTGCGAGCAGCAGCGCCTGGGCGACGACGAGCGCCGCCGTGACGATGCCGAGCGCCGCCGTGAGACCGACGTACCCGCGCGCCGAGCGGGCGTACCGCAGCAGGCGCGGGTCGAGCGGCCTCACGCGGCCACGTCCGTCATCGCGCAGCCGGACCAGTCATCGCGCGTCCGCGCCCGACCGGGCGAACGTGAGGCCGACGCTGTCAGGGATGTGCTCGGCGGAGATCCGCTTGCGGAACACCCAGTACGTCCAGCCCTGGTACAGCAGCACGAGCGGCGTGAGGATCACGGCGACCCACGTCATGACGGTGAGCGTGTAATGCGTGGACGACGCGTTGTCGACCGTGAGCGAGTTCGCCGGGTCGAGCGCGGGCATGACGTCGGGCCACATCGACCCGAAGATCAGCACGACCGCGGCCACGATCGTCACGGCCGACGCCACGAACGCGAGGCCCTCACGGCGCACCCGCGTCGCCCAGACCAGGACGACGAGCATCGCAGCGGCGACCACGACGGCCGCCCACGTCCACACGACCGAGTACGCGATCTGCGCCCACACGGCCCACGCACCCGCGACGACGAGCGTGACGACCGACGCGCGAGCCGCGAACGTCCCGGCCTTGGCCCGGACCTCGCCGTCCGACTTGAGCGCGAGGAACACCGCCCCGTGCGTGAGGAACAGGAGCGCGGTCGTCGCACCGCCCAGCAGCGCGAACGGGTTGAGCAGCGCCCAGAAGCCGCCGACGTACTGGTGCGACGCGTCGAGCTCCACGCCGCGCACGAGGTTGCCGAACGCGACGCCCCACAGCACGGCCGGCACCCACGAGCCGACGATCAGCCCGCGGTCGGCCCAGCCGCGCCACCGCTCGTCGTCGATCTTGCCGCGCCACTCGAACGACACGACCCGCACGATGAGGGCCAGCAGGATGAGCAGGAGCGGCAGGTAGAAGCCGGAGAACATCGTCGCGTACCACTCGGGGAACGCGGCAAACGTCGCGCCGCCCGCCGTGAGCAGCCACACCTCGTTGCCGTCCCAGACGGGCCCGATGGTGTTGATCATGACGCGGCGCTGCTTGTCACGGTCCGGACCACGCCCGAAGATGCCGAGCAGCATCCCGACGCCGAAGTCGAACCCCTCGAGCACCAGGTACCCGGTCCACAGCACGGCGATCAGCACGAACCAGACGGTCGTGAGCTCCATGGTCGTCGGCTCCGTTCTCAGTACGCGAAGGAGAGGGGGCGGTCGGCCGACGTGGGGTCGTCCGGGTCCGGCCTGTTGGCGGGGTTGTCGGGGCTCGGGTCCTTCTCGGAGTCCGCGACGCCCTCGACGGCGTAGCGGTGCATGAGCCGGTACCAGACGACGGCCAGCACCGCGTAGAGGGCCGTGAACGCGATGAGCGACGCGAGGATCGACCCGGGGCCCGCGACCGTCGAGACGCCGCGCGCGGTCAGCAGCCACACGCCGTCGACGCCCGACGGGTTCGGGTTCGGCGCGACGACCCAGGGCTGGCGGCCCATCTCGGTGAAGATCCAGCCGAACGACGACGCGAGGAACGGCGTCGCGAGCGCGACGATCGCGAGCCGGCTCACCCACACGTTGTCGCTGACCCGGCCCTTGCGGGTGACCCACAGGGCGACGAGCGCGAGCGCGGCCGAGCCGACGCCGAACCCGATCATCAGACGGAACGACCAGTAGGTGACGGCGAGGTTCGGCTGGTACGAGATCGGCTCACCGTTCGCGTCCGTGAAGCCGTACTTCTCCTCGTACTGCCGCTGCAGGTCCTCGACGCCGGGCAGCGGCGCGTTGAAGTCTCCGCTGGCCAGGAACGACGTGAGGCCGGGGATCTGGATCAGGTGGCTGACGCCCTCGCACGAGTCGGACAGGTCGCCGATCGCGAGGATGGAGAACGGCGCGCCGCCGTCGGTCGTCTCGCACAGGGCCTCGGCGGCCGACATCTTCATGGGCTGCTGGTCGAACATGAGCTTGGCCTGCTGGTCACCGGTCAGGGCGACGCCGACGCCCGAGACCAGCATGACGATGACGCCGAGCGTGATCGCCGGGCGGTACACGTCGCGCGCCTTGTCGGCCTCCCCGCGACGGGCGAGCTTGACCATCCACCACGCGGCGATGGCCGCGACGAACGTGCCGGCCGTGAGGAACGCCGCGGAGATCGTGTGCGGGAACGCCGCGAGCAGCGTCGAGTTGGACAGCACCGCGCCGATGTCCGCCATCTCCGCCCGGCCGCGCTCCGCGTTGAGGACCGTGCCGACGGGGTGCTGCATCCACGAGTTGGCGGCGAGGATGAAGAACGCGGACAGGTTCGTCGCGATCGCGACCGCCCAGATGCACGCCAGGTGGATCTTCTTCGGCAGCTTGTCCCAGCCGAAGATCCACAGGCCGAGGAACGTCGACTCGACGAAGAACGCGGCGAGCGCCTCCATCGCGAGCGGTGCCCCGAACACGTCCCCGACGAAGCGCGAGTACTCCGACCACGCCATGCCGAACTGGAACTCCTGCACGATGCCGGTGGCGACACCGATCGCGAAGTTGATCAGCAGCAGCTTGCCGAAGAACTTCGTCAGCCGGAGCCACCGCTCGTTGCCGGTGCGCACCCAGGCCGTCTGCATGATCGCGACGAGGGGAGCGAGCCCGATCGTCAGCGGCACGAAGATGAAGTGGTAGACGGTCGTGATGCCGAACTGCCAGCGGGCCAGAGCGAGGGCGTCCACGTGCTTCTCCCGTGGGTCGTGCGAGCGTTCGGTCGAGGGTGTCGCGACCGTCGTGGTCTGTCGCGGACCTGGGGGAACGCTAGGACCGAGTCCAGTCTGCTCCTGGGACGAAGGTCCCGGGTACTGACGGGGCGTCGTGAACCGACGACGTTCGTCACACCCGTCCGGCGACGCCGTGAGCGGCATGCAGGTCGGCGCGCCGATGTGCGCGCGGCACGCCCTCGCCGAGCCCCTGTGCGATACTGACTCCGGTCATCGGAGCGCCCCACACCGCCCCGGAGATCCTTGAGCTCGCAGCATCAACGCGTCGCGCGCGCCAGCCGCCGCCCGGTCGTCCGTCAGGTTCCTCCAGAACCCGCCGCGGAGCAGACCCGGCAGGCGATGGCGCCGACCCGGGTGCAGCAGCCACGACCGACGACTTCCGTCACCGCGCCGAGGCGCGTGACGACCGACCGACCGAGGACCACCGCAGTGTGGGCGGGGATCCCCGGTACCCAGGAGCACCCCGCGTGACCCACGAGAACACCCCCGAGACCGCAGCAGAGACGACGACGGTCGGGGGTGAGGCTGCGCCGGCACCCGCACGGCGCCGCCGGGCCTCGCGCAGCGCCGCCGCCCCCGCACCCGTCGCCACCGAGGCGAATGCCGGGTCCACCGACGCCGCCCTTGTCGTGCCCGCCGCCGAGCCCGCAGCGACGGAGCAGGCCGCCGAGGCCGCACCCGTGCCGGACGCCCCCGCGGCGCCCCGTGCGCGCAAGTCGCGCCGCGTGACGCGCACCGTCGTCATCGAGCCGGCTCCCGAGGACGCCGCGGCTGCTGAGAAGGCTGCCTCCGAGAAGCCCTCCGCCGTCGAGCCCGCCGCCGCAGCGACCGGCGACGGGGCGGCTGCCGACGAGCAGGCGGCCGAGGAGCAGACCGCCGCCGAGCAGCCCCCCGTCGCGCTGGCCAAGGCGCCGCGCCGCCGCCGTGCCAGCACGCGCGCTGCCGCCGCCCCGGCCGAGCCCGTCGTCGAGCCCGCGGTGGAGCCCGTCGCCGAGCTCGTCGAGGACGAGTCGGCAGAGGCCGCGGCGGACGAGACGGTGGAGGACGAGTCGGCAGCGGCCACCGCAGAGGCGCCCGCGCTCGACGTCCGCGCCGCTCTTGCGGCCACGACCCCGTCGACCACGACCGACGCCCCCTCGGGCACCGGGACCCCGCGCCTCGCGACGACCGCGCTGCTCTTCCAGGCGCCGGACCCCGGTGCCGCGCGTCCGCGTCGCCGGCGTGCGCAGGCCAGCGCCGGCTCGCCGGAGGCGATCTCCGAGGAGGCGCGCCGGATCGAGCGTGAGCAGCAGGAGGCCGCGGCGCGCGAGCAGGAGCAGGCCGCCGAGCCCGAGCAGGACGAGGCCGCCCAGCCCGCCGCCGGCCGTCCGTCGCGTCGCCGGGGCCGTCGCGGCCGCGGCGGCGAGGGTGCGCCCGCGGACGAGGTGACGGTCGACGAGGTCGTCGAGCCCGCGGCGGACGAGGAGGAGGCCGACGAGGCCGATCTCACGACCGCCGACGAGGGCGAGGAGACCGCCGAGGGCCAGGGCGCCCCGCGGCGCCGCCGTCGGCGTGGTGGCCGCGGCCGCCGCGCGCGCACCGACCAGCAGGGCGACGAGACGTCCGAGCCCGAGGAGTCCGACGAGGACGCCGAGGACGAGACCGACGCCGAGGGTGCCGAGGGCGCCGACGAGTCGGACGGCGCGGAGGGCGCGGGCTCGAGCCGTCGCCGCCGTCGCCGTCGTCGTGGCACGCGCTCCGAGTCGGGCGAGGGCGGCGAGCGCCCGCGCGCCCGTTCCGCGAGCGACGAGGTCACCGCGCTGCGCGGGTCGACGCGGCTCGAGGCCAAGCGTCAGCGCCGCCGCGAGGGCCGCGACGCGGGCCGCCGCCGCCAGATCATCAGCGAGGCCGAGTTCCTGGCGCGCCGCGAGTCGGTCGAGCGGTCCATGGTGGTCCGGGAGAAGAACGGCCGCATGCAGATCGCCGTGCTCGAGGACGGGGTGCTCGTCGAGCACTACGTGTCGAACCAGGCGCAGGCGTCGATGGTCGGCAACGTGTACCTCGGCCGCGTGCAGAACGTGCTGCCGAGCATGGAGGCGGCGTTCGTCGACGTGGGCAAGGGCCGCAACGCGGTGCTGTACGCCGGTGAGGTCAACTGGGACGCCGCGGGGCTCGACGGCGGTCAGCCGCGCCGCATCGAGCAGGCGCTGAAGTCCGGCGACTCCGTGCTCGTGCAGGTCACCAAGGACCCGATCGGCCACAAGGGTGCGCGCCTGACGTCGCAGGTCACGCTCGCGGGCCGCTACCTCGTGTACGTGCCGGGCGGCGGCATGACCGGCATCAGCCGCAAGCTGCCCGACACCGAGCGCAACCGCCTGAAGAAGATCCTGCGCGAGGTCGTCCCCGAGTCCGCCGGCGTGATCGTCCGGACCGCCGCCGAGGGCGCGAGCGAGGACGAGCTGCGTGCCGACATCGCCCGCCTGCAGGGCCAGTGGGAGGCGATCGAGAAGAAGTCGAAGACGGCGTCGTCCCCGGCCCTCCTGCAGGGTGAGCCGGACATGGCGATCCGCGTGGTCCGCGACATCTTCAACGACGACTTCAGCTCGCTCGTGGTGCAGGGCCAGGACGCCTGGTCGACGATCTCGTCGTACATCGACGAGCTCGCGCCGGACCTCGCGCAGAAGGTCTCGAAGTGGACGGCCGAGACGGACGTGTTCTCGGTGCACCGCATCGACGAGCAGCTCGCCAAGGGCATGGACCGCAAGGTGTGGCTGCCCTCGGGCGGCTCGCTGGTCATCGACCGCACCGAGGCGATGACGGTCGTCGACGTCAACACCGGCAAGTTCACCGGCTCGGGCGGCACGCTCGAGGAGACCGTGACCCGGAACAACCTCGAGGCCGCCGAGGAGATCGTCCGCCAGCTCCGGCTGCGCGACATCGGCGGGATCATCGTCATCGACTTCATCGACATGGTGCTCGAGTCGAACCGTGACCTCGTGCTGCGGCGGCTCGTCGAGTGCCTGGGCCGTGACCGCACGAAGCACCAGGTCGCCGAGGTGACGTCGCTGGGCCTCGTCCAGATGACCCGCAAGCGCGTCGGCCAGGGCCTCGTGGAGGCGTTCAGCGAGACGTGCGAGCACTGCCACGGGCGCGGCTTCATCGTGCACGAGGAGCCGATCGAGAAGAACCGTCCCGACGCGGGCTCCGCGCAGCAGCCGGCGCCCGTCGCGGACGGCGAGGCCAAGCGGTCGCGGCGCAAGCGTGGTGCGGCCAAGGAGTCTGCCCCGCTGGTCCCGCACGCGGGCGTGCCGGTGCTGCCCGAGGCGCGCGAGGCGGTCAAGGCCACGCTCGCCACCATCGCGGCGGCTGCGGCCCACGCGCACGAGCACGAGCACGAGCACCACGCCGCGCGGCCCGTCGCAGCCGCTGAGGAGGCCGCACCGGGAAGCGTCGAGGACGCGCCGGTCGAGGACGTCGTGACCGACGTCGTCGAGGCCGAGGTCGCCGTGGCCGTCGAGGAGAGCGCGCCGGCGGCGCCCAAGCTCGACGTGCTCGCCGCGTTCGCGGACCGGCAGGCGTCGGCCGGGCCTGACGGGACCGTCGAGACGCTCGAGCTCACGCCGGTCCCCGCCGACGTCTTCGAGACCGCGCCCGACGACGAGACCGACGCGGTCGACGAGCCCGGCGGGGCCCGCGACGACCAGCAGGAGCCCGAGCAGGCCTGACGGCGGGAGTCCGTGCCGGTCTCCGGCCGGCACGGCCTCCGCTCCGTCGACGGCCGTGCGGGGTGGCCGTGCCTGGCACGACGTGCGTTCCGTCACGTCGTGCCGGGGGACCGCCGCCAGGTTTGACCCTGCGCCGTGCGGTCCGTACCCTTGAACGTCGGCGCGTCGTGTGCGCGCTGATCGTGCGTGCCGCCGCTTTCGGCGTCGACGCGAACCCCCACGGGAACCGGCGAGAGCCGGTGGCAGCGGGGTGTGCGCGGGCGCGGGCAGGGCACCAGACGTATTCGACCTGAGAAGTTCGACGAGCAGAGATGAGCAGCAACGTGGTGTACGCGATCGTGAAGGCTGGCGGCCGCCAGGAGAAGGTCGCGGTGGGCGACGTCGTCGTCGTCGACCGCCTCGCCGCGCAGGCCGGCTCGACCGTCGAGCTCTCGGCCCTGCTCCTCGTCGACGGTGAGAAGGTCACCACCGACGCCGCGGCCCTGGCCAAGGTGAAGGTGACGGCGGAGGTCGTGCGGGACGAGAAGGGCCCGAAGATCGACATCCTCAAGTACAAGAACAAGACCGGCTACCGCAAGCGCCAGGGTCACCGCCAGAAGCTGACCCGCCTCAAGGTCACCGGCATCAACTGATCTCGCTCCGCGGGTCACCCGCGGTCGCCCCCACGTACAGCAAGAGAGCAGGTTCGTCATGGCACACAAGAAGGGCGCGAGCTCCTCGCGCAACGGCCGCGACTCGAACGCCCAGCGCCTGGGCGTCAAGCGCTTCGGTGGCCAGGTCGTCAAGGCCGGCGAGATCATCGTCCGCCAGCGCGGCACGCACTTCCACCCCGGCAACAACGTCGGCCGCGGCGGTGACGACACCCTGTTCGCGCTGACCGCCGGTGCCGTCGAGTTCGGCACCCGTCGTGGCCGCAAGGTCATCGACATCGTCGCAGTCGAGGGCTGACGACCACAGACAGCAGTCGACGAAGGGGCGCACCGGTGCGGTGCGCCCCTTCGTCGTGTGACGATCGCTCGTGAGATCGCGGGCGATCGACGGAACCTTTTGGAGGCAATGCCGTGGCGACGTTCGTCGACCGGGTCGTGCTGCACGCGACCGGTGGTGACGGTGGGCACGGGTGTGCGTCCATCCACCGCGAGAAGTTCAAGCCGCTCGCAGGCCCGGACGGCGGCAACGGCGGCAACGGTGGGTCGGTGATCATCCAGGTCGACCCGCAGGTCACGACGCTGCTCGACTTCCACCACCTGCCGCACCGGCACGCCCCGTCGGGGACGCAGGGGATGGGCGACCACCGCTCGGGTTCCACGGGTGCGGACCTGGTCCTGGGCGTGCCCGACGGCACGGTCGTCAAGAGCCCCGACGGCGAGGTGCTCGCCGACCTGGTGGGCGTCGGCGCCCAGTACGTCGCCGCCGCGGGAGGTCGCGGGGGGCTCGGCAACGCCGCTCTCGCGTCGCCGCGACGCAAGGCCCCCGGGTTCGCGCTGCTCGGCGAGCCCGGTGAGTCGCACGACGTGGTGCTCGAGCTCAAGACGATCGCCGACGTCGCACTCGTCGGGTACCCGAGCGCCGGCAAGTCCAGCCTCGTGGCGGCGATCTCGGCGGCGCGGCCGAAGATCGCGGACTACCCGTTCACGACGCTCGTGCCGAACCTCGGCGTGGTGCAGGCCGGGTCCGCGCGGTACACCGTCGCCGACGTGCCGGGCCTGATCCCCGGGGCGTCCGAGGGGCGCGGGCTCGGCCTGGAGTTCCTGCGGCACGTCGAGCGCTGCGCGGTGCTCGTGCACGTGCTCGACTGCGCGACCCTCGAGCCGGACCGCGACCCGCTGTCCGACCTCGACGTCATCGAGGCGGAGCTCGCGCAGTACGCGGGCGACATCGGCATCGAGGGCGGCCGCACGCCGCTCGCCGAGCGGCCGCGGATCGTCGTCCTCAACAAGATCGACGTGCCCGAGGCGCGCGACCTCGCGGAGCTCGTCCGGCCCGAGCTCGAGGCCCGTGGGCTGCGGGTGTTCGAGGTCTCGACCGCGAGCCACGAGGGCCTGCGCCCGCTGACGTTCGCGCTCGCGGAGATCGTCGACCAGGCGCGCAAGGACGCGCCGCAGCCGGAGAACACCCGCGTGGTGCTGCGGCCCAAGGCCGTCGACGACGCCGGGTTCACCGTCACGAAGCGCGAGTCCGGCGGCCAGGTCTACTACTCGGTGCGGGGCGAGAAGCCCGAGCGCTGGGTGCGGCAGACGGACTTCTCGAACGACGAGGCCGTCGGCTACCTCGCGGACCGGCTCGCCCGCCTCGGGGTCGAGGACCGACTGTTCGCGACGGGTGCGGTCGCCGGCGACGAGGTCCGCATCGGACCCGACCACAACGCGGTCGTGTTCGACTGGGAACCGACGCTCATGACGGGGTCCGAGCTGCTCGGCGGCCCGCGCGGCTCCGACGTGCGGCTCGAGGACCGGTCCCGCCCGACCCGTGGCGAGAAGCGGCACGAGTACAAGGAGCGCATGGACGCCAAGGCCGCGGCTCGCGACGAGCTGTGGACCGAGCGCGAGCAGGGCGTCTGGACCGACCCCGACCGCGACTGAGCACCTCGGCGACGCCGCGCCTGTCCGCCGACGGGTGCGGCGTCGTCGTCTCCTGACGGGCGTGGCCGGTGCGACGCTGCTCGTCGGAGACGCCGGCGACGTCCGCGGACCGAATGGTGACGAGGATCGACGCTCGTGCGAGGCAGAATGCCGGACGTGACCGTCGCCGCCCTGGACTCGCGCGAGCAGCTGCCGTCCGCCGCCCGCATCGTCGTCAAGGTCGGCTCGTCGTCGCTCACCAGCCCCGACGGCCGGCTCGACCCCGACCGGCTGCGCGCCCTGGTCGACGTGCTGGCCGCCCGCAGGGCCGCCGGCGGCCAGGTGGTGCTGGTGTCGTCCGGTGCGATCGCCGCCGCCATCGGGCCCTTGGGCCTGGCCACGCGTCCTCGGGACCTCGCGACGCAGCAGGCTGCGGCGTCCGTCGGGCAGGGGCTGCTCGTCGCGCACTACACGAAGGCCTTCTCCGACCACGGGCTGCGGGTCGGCCAGGTGCTGCTCACCGCCGAGGACACCGTCCGCCGCGGGCACTACCGCAACGCCCATCGGGCGCTGACCCGGCTCCTCGACCTCGGCGTGGTGCCGATCATCAACGAGAACGACGCCGTCGCGACGGACGAGATCCGGTTCGGCGACAACGACCGGCTCGCCGCGCTCGTCTCGCACCTCGTCCACGCCGACGCGCTCGTGCTGCTCACCGACGTCGACGCGCTCTACACCGGACCTCCGTCGCGGCCGGGGTCGCGCCGCATCACGCGGGTCGACGGGCCGAAGGACCTCGACGGCATCGACGTGTCCTCGCGGGGGAGCGCCGTCGGGACCGGCGGCATGGTCACCAAGCTCGAGTCCGTCGCCATCGCGACGCACTCCGGTGTGCCCGTGGTGCTGACGTCCGCCGCGCAGGCCGCGGCCGCGCTCGACGGGTCCGACGTCGGCACGTGGTTCGCCGCCACCGGGCGGCGCACGTCGATCCGGCTCCTCTGGCTCGCGCACGCCGCGAAGGCGCACGGCCGGCTGGTGCTCGACGACGGCGCCGTGCGGGCCGTCGTGGAGCGTCGTACGTCGTTGCTGCCCGCCGGCGTGACTGCCTCCGAGGGGACCTTCGAGGCGGGGGACCCCGTGGAGCTCGTCGGGCCGGACGGTGTCGTCGTCGCCCGCGGGCTCGTGGCGTACTCGTCCGACGAGGTGCCCGGCCTGCTCGGCCGCACCACCTCCGACCTGCGCGACGACCTCGGGCCCGGGTACGACCGGGAGCTCGTGCACCGCGACGACCTGGTGCTGGTGCGCCGCCGGAAGGCTGCCGCCCGGGCCTGAACGGCAGTCGTGCGTGTGCCCGACCGGCAGGCGAACTCGGGCCGCGTAGGCTTCGGCGACGTGGACGAGGACGAGCTCCTGCGCCGGTACGGCACACGGCCGGACGACGCGGACCTGGACGAGATCCGTCGGCTGCTCGACACGCAACGCGCCCTTGGGCCTGATGCCGACACGCTGACCATGAAGCTGCTCTGCGTGCAGCTCTTCAACGCGGGCCACGTCGAGGACGTGCTGCGGATCTGGCAGGCGAAGGAGTCCGGCTTCGACGCGCACTGCTCGATCGACGTGCAGCTCCTCTGTGGCACGGGGCTGGACGCCACCCGCCGCCACCTGGCTGCCGTCCCCGGGGAGGTCGCGCAGCAGGCGCTGACCTACCTGGAGGAGTGCGTCAGAAGCGGGGACTTCGACGAGTTCGACGTCGAGGACCGCGCGGCCTGGTACGACCAGTACTACCGGGTCTAGTGCGGCTGTCCACCGTCGCGCTCCGCACCCGGTCCCTGGTCAGGGACGCTTGACGTCCCGTCACGCGCGACATGCGGGCGAGCCTGTCCGATGCGGACATCTGGCCGGCGCGGTTGTCCACGGGTGTACCCGTGCGGGGACAGGGCCGGGAAGTGCGCCCGGAGACGACAGCGGGGCGCCCGACGTCAGAGCCGGACGCCCCGTCGCCTGAGGTCACTTCGACAGCCACGCCTCCGTGAGCTGGGCGAGCCGCGAGTCGGCGCCGAGGACGACGCCGTGCACGTCGGTCGACAGGCCGAGGAACGTCGTGAGCTCGTGGACGGGCACCACGTGGTGCTCGGTGACGAGTCGCTCCTGGGCGTCGGCGAGGATCGAGGACCGCTCGGCGGGGTCGCCCGCGGCGAGCTGGGCCTGCAGGAGGGACTCGAGCTCGGGGTCGGCGATCCGGTAGTAGTTCGTCGAGGTCGTCGAGTACTGGGTGCGCAGGACGTCGCCGTCGGCGCGGGACAGGTTGCCCCAGACGAGGTCGAACGCGCCGGACTTCAGCTTGTCCTGGAACTCGGGCACGGTGCCGCTCCACAGGGTCACGTCGATGCCGACGGCCTTGAGCTCCTGCTGGACGAGCTGCACGGACGTCTCGTTGGGGCTGAAGTTGGTGATCCAGACGAGCGTCGGGGCGAGTCGCTGGCCGTTCTTGGCGTAGATGCCGTCGGAGCCCTTGGCCCAGCCGCCCTTCTCCAGCACGGCCGCCGCCTTCGCGGGGTCGGTGACCAGCTTGTCGCTGAGGTCGACGACGTCGGGCGTGGTGCTCGCGAGCGGGCTCTGGGCGACGGCGAACCCGTCGACGAGGGCGGTGTCGCGGATCTCCGTGGGGTCGATCGCGAGCGAGATGGCCTCGCGGACGGCCGGGTCGCTGCCGAGGGGGCTGGACTCGTTGAACGTCACGCCGAACACGATGCCGGGGTTGGCGCGGCTGACGACGGGGAAGCGGGCCTGGTCGAGCGTCGCGATGTCGGTGGGCTGGACGCCGCCGATGACGTCGACCTGCTCGGACGTGAGCGCTCCGGTGCGGACGCCGGCCTCGGGGATGACCTGGAACGTCACGGTGTCGAGGTGCGGGGCGTCGGTCGCCCCGTCGGGGCCCCAGGCGTAGTCGTCGCGGGCCTTGAGGACCGTCTCGACGTCCTTCGTGTAGTGGTCGATCGTGAACGGGCCGGTGCCGACGACGCCGACGCCCGTCGAGCGCTGGTCGTACGGGATGGCGATCGTGGAGGGTGCGACGATGCCGAGCGCGACGGTCGACGTCGCCTGCGGGAACGGCGCGTTAGGGGCCTTGAACGCGACCGTGACGGTGTGGTCGTCGACGACGGTGGTGCCGGTGTAGCCGATGAACGACGGGGCTGCGCTGCTCTTGGCACCGGCGGCGACGATGTCGTCGAACGTGGCCTTGACCGCGGCCGCGTCGAACGGGGTGCCGTCGGAGAACGTCACGCCGTCGCGCAGTGTGAACGTGAACTGCGTCGAGTCGGCGTTCGCCTCCCACGCGGTCGCGAGCCACGGCTTGAGCGTGCCGTCCTGCTGGTCCTGCCAGATCAGCGAGTCGACGACCTGGCGGGTCACGTACAGCGTGTCGTTGCCGGAGCCGATCCCGCTCGGGTTGACGGAGATCGGGTCGTTGCCGATGGCGAACGTGAGGTCGCCGCCGTCGACCGGGGCGTCGCTCGACGCGGAGGCGGACGGGTCGGTGCCGGCGGAGTCGTCGCCCGACGAGCAGGCGGTGAGGGCCAGGCCGGCGACGGACAGGACGACGAGCGCGCGCAGGGGGCGTGCGAAGGACATGGGTGCTCCAGGGTCGGGGTGCTGCGGGGCGGGCGGAGAGGCGGGGCCGGCCGGCGTGGGCGCCGGCACACGCCCGGGGTCAGGCGGGTGCCGGTGTGCGACGCGGGCCGCAACGACACGAGGCGCTCATCGGGCGCCTCCGACGGTCGTGCGGGCGCGTCCGCCGGGGATCGCGGACAGCAGCTCGGCGGTGTACTCGTCCTGCGGGGACGCGAAGACGCCCTCGACGTCCCCCTGCTCGACGACACGCCCCCGCTGCAGGACGGCGACGTCGTGGGCCACCTGCCGGACGACCGCGAGGTCGTGCGAGATGAACAGGTAGCTGAGGCCGAGGTCGGCCTGCAGGCCCGCGAGCAGGTCGAGGACCTGCGCCTGGACGGAGACGTCGAGCGCCGACACGGGCTCGTCGAGCACGACGACCTCCGGCTGGAGCGCGAGCGCACGGGCGATCGCGACGCGCTGACGCTGACCGCCGGAGAGCTCGGCGGGTCGCCGTCGCAGCGCCGAGGCGGGGAGAGCGACGACGTCGAGCAGCTCGGCCGCTCGGGCCGCGCGGGACGTGCGGTCGCCGACCCGGAACGCCCGCAGGGGCTCAGTGACGATCCGCTCGACGGACCAGCGCGGGTCGAGCGACGCGTAGGGGTTCTGGTAGACGACCTGCATGCGGCGGCGCAGCGCTCGCAGGCGCTCGCCGTGGGTGCGGGTGACGTCCTCGCCGTCGACGAGCACCGCGCCCGACGTCGGGTCGGTCAGCCGCAGGGCCAGCCGGGCGGTGGTCGACTTGCCCGACCCGGACTCGCCGACCAGGGCGAGCGTGCGGCCGCGGGGGAGGGCGAACGACACGTCGTCGACGGCGCGGAGCCGCCCGCCGCCCGCCGAGCGGGGGAGCGCGAAGTCCTTGACCAGGTGCCGGGCCTCGAGCACCGGATCTGGGGGTGCAGCCTTCGCCGCCGGCGAGGTGCGCGGGCGCGTGCGCGCGCCGCGGAGGCTGGGCGCGGCG
The DNA here is from genome assembly GCF_017744555.1 of Cellulomonas sp. Lineage (GTDB taxonomy): Bacteria > Actinomycetota > Actinomycetes > Actinomycetales > Cellulomonadaceae > Cellulomonas. The sequence continues at coordinate 15,933 of NZ_JAGIBD010000014.1, forward strand.
GCGAGCAGCGCCCGCGTGTACGTGTCCTGCGGCGACCCGAGCACGGCGTCGGGCGTGCCCTGCTCGACGACGCGGCCTTGCGACATGACGACGATGCGGTCGGCCCGGTCGGCGGCGACGCCCAGGTCGTGCGTGATGAGCAGGACGCCCGTCCCGGTGCCGGAGGTGAGGGTCTCGAGGTGGTCGAGGATCTGACGCTGGACGGTGACGTCGAGGGCGCTGGTGGGCTCGTCGGCGACGAGCAGGCGGGGCCCGGCGACGAGCGCGATCGCGATGAGCACGCGCTGCCGCATGCCGCCGGACAGCTCGTGGGGGTACTGCCGGGCACGGACCTCGGGGTCGGGGAGACCCGCGGCGCGCAGGGCCTCGACGGCCGCGACCTCGGCACCCCGACGGCCGGCGATCCCGTGGATCCGCAGCACCTCGGCGACCTGGGCGCCGATCCGCTGGACGGGGTTGAGCGACACGGTCGGGTCCTGCGGGACGAGCCCGACGAGCCGCCCGCGCACCGCCTTGAGCGCGCGAGGCGCGGCGTGCGCGACGTCGTGCCCGAGCAGGTCGACGGTGCCGCGTTCGATGCGGGCGCCGTCCGCGAGCAGCCGGACGACGGCGGCCGCGGTGGTCGACTTGCCGGAGCCCGACTCGCCGACGAGCGCGACGGTCTCGCCCGCGTCGACGTGCAGGGACACGTCCCGGACCGCGCGGACGTCGCCGTGCCGCGTGCGGTAGGTGACCGCGAGATCGGTGACGGTCAGGAGGCGTTCGGTCATCGGGCACCCGCCCGGTCGCCGTCGAGCGCACGGGAGATGCGCCCCGCGGCGAGCACGGTCGCGGCGATCGTGAGCCCGGGCAGCGTGGTGAGCCACCACGACGTGCGCAGGTAGTCGCGCCCGCCGGACACGAGCGCGCCCCACTCGGGCGCGGGCGGCGGCTCGCCGTACCCGAGGAAGCTCAGCGCGGACACCGCGAGGATCGCGGCGCCGAGCTCCAGCGCGGCGAGCACGACGACGGGCCCGGCGGCGTTCGGCAGCACGTGCCGGAACAGCACCGACCACCAGCGGCTCCCGCCGGCGTGCGCGGCCTCGACGTACACGGACGTGCGGACGCGGAGGACCTCGGAGCGCATGATGCGCGCGACCGAGGCGACGCTCGCGAGGCCGACGGCGATGGCGACGTTGACCGTGCCGAACCCTAGCGCCGTGATGAGCGCCAGGGACAGCAGCAGCGACGGGATCGAGAGCAGCACGTCGACGGTCCGCATGACGACGTCGTCGAGCACGCCGCCGACGAAGCCCGCGAGCAGCCCGAGCAGGGCGCCGACGACGAGCCCGACGCCCACTGCGACGAGCGCCGCCTGCAGGGTCAGGTGCGTGCCGTGCACCACGCGCGTGAACAGGTCGCGGCCGAGCTGGTCGGTGCCGAACCAGTGCGCGCCCGACGGGCCCTGCAGCTTGTCGGCAGGGACGCCGGTCAGCGGGTCGCCGGGGGCGAGGACGCTTGGCGCGAACGCCGCGAGGATCGCGAGTCCGGCCCACAGGAGGGCGACGAGGAGCCCGGGACGACGCAGCAGGTCGCTGGCGCGGCCGCGCCAGAGGTGGCGAGCGACGACGTCCTCGTCGCGGCCACGGACGCCGGCGTCCGTGGCGGTCTCGACCGGCTGGGTGAGCGGGGTCAGGGCGTCGACGGCGGTCATGCGGCACCCACCAGGGCGGGCTCGCCGGAGCTCGTCGGGACGGGCGCCACGGCCGGTCGTGGACGGCGGACCCGCACGATGCGAGGGTCGAGCAGCGGGTACAGCACGTCGACCAGCAGGTTCACCAGCACGTACACGGTCGCGGCGAACAGCACGATGCCCTGGACCACCGGGATGTCCTGCGCTCCGACAGACGTCGCCGTGAGACGGCCCAGGCCGGCTCGGGAGAACACCGTCTCGGTGACGACGGCGCCCGACAGCAGGCCGCCGATCACCAGCCCCGTCACGGTGAGCGTCGGGAGGGCTGCGTTGCGCAGCGCGTGCTGGAGGTGGACCCGGGTGCGGCTCGCCCCCTTGGCCCGCGCGGTGTCGGCCCACGGCTCGTGCAGGGTGCCGAGCAGGCTGCGCGACAGCATCTGTGCGATCAGCGCTCCGGTCGGCAGCGCGAGCGTGATCGCGGGCAGCACGAGCGAGGAGAACCCCTTGTTCCCGACCGCGGGGAACACCGGGAACGTGAACGAGAACCACTGCACGAGCGTGAGCCCGAACCAGAACGACGGGATCGCGACGCCGAGCGGCGGCAGCGACAGCAGCGTCTGGGACAGGGACCGGCTGCGCACGAACGTCGCGACGATCGCGAGCCCGCCGCCCAGGACGAGTGCGAGGACCAGCCCCAGCGCCGCGATCTGCGCGGTCGGCGGCACGGCCTCGGCGACGAGGTCGGTGACGGGCCGTCCGTTCACCACCGACGTGCCCAGGTCGCCCTGCAGCACCCGGCCGAGCTGGCGCACGTACTGGACGGGCAGCGGCTGGTCGAGGCCGTACTCGGCCCGCACCGCGGCGAGCTGCTCGGGGGTGATGTCGCTCGAGTCGCCTCCGTACATCAGGGACACGGGGTCACCGGGCAGGGCGTACAGGACCACGAACGAGACCGTGTACGCCGCCCACAGCACGCCGAGCGCCTGGGCCAGGCGGACGGCCAGGTAGCGGGTCATGAGGTCTCCCAGGATCGGGGCGGGCTGCCGAGGACGCCGGAAAGTAGGGCGGGGTCGAGAGGTGGTCAAGGCCCTGTCCGAGCCGTCTCGGCATGTGGTGGCCGGTCACCCCCCAGCACGACGCGGCCGCAGGTCGGCGGGTCCGGCGCGCGTCGCCCGTCATGTGAGACGCCCGGTGTCGGTCGTTGACACGGCGCGACGGGTGATCGAACGTGCGCCCCCCGATCGCCACCGAGCTGGAGCCTCCATGACCGTCGACCTGGACGCCGCCCACGCGCCGCGGCGCACCGCCGCTTCCGACGTCCCCGCGCTCGCCGAGCTCCGCTACGGCGCGGACGCCGCACCCGACGGCCTGACGGCGACGGACGTCGTCGCGCTCCAGCTCGCGCACCGCTCGGTGCGCCGGTACCTGTCCGACGCCGTGGACGACGACGCCCTCGCGACGATCGTCGCCGCCGCGCAGTCCGCGGCGACGAGCTCCAACCTCCAGCTCTGGAGCGTCGTCGCGGTCCGCGACGACGGGCGCCGCGCCGCCCTGTCGGCGCTCGCCGGCGACCAGGCGCACATCACGCAGGCGCCGCTGCTGCTGGTCTGGCTCGTCGACCTCGCCCGCGCGCACGGCATCGCCGCGCGTCACGACGCCCCCACCGCCGGGGCCGGCTACCTCGAGACGGCGGTCGTCGGGTTCGTCGACGCGGCGCTCGCGGCGCAGAACGCGGTGCTCGCCGCGGAGTCGCTCGGCCTCGGCACCGTGTACATCGGCGCGCTGCGCAACCGCCCGGAGGAGGTCGCGGCGCTGCTCGGCCTGCCGAAGCATGTGTTCGCCGCGTTCGGACTCGTCGTGGGCCACCCCGACCCGACGGAGGGCGCGCGGGTCAAGCCGCGGCTCCCGCAGTCCGCGGTGCTGCACCACGAGGCGTACGACGACGGGGTGCACCACGCCGCCGTCGACGACTACGAGAAGACGATCGGCGAGTTCTACGCGCACGAGGGTCTGGCCCACTCGTGGGTCGAGCGGATCCTCGCCCGGCTGTCCGGGCCGCGTGCGCTCAACGGCCGCGACCGCCTGCGCGACGCGCTCGAGGCGCAGGGCTTCGAGCTGCGCTGACCGTCCGCATCCACCCACCACCACCAGGAGTCACCATGACCGTCTCGACCGCCCCTGCCGAGGACCTCACGCTCGAGGAGGCCGGCGCGCTCGCCCCGCTGGTCGACCCCGCGGACGCCGCCGCCCGCGTGAGCGACGGCGCCCTGCTCGTCGACGTCCGCAGCGAGGCCGGCCGTGCGCGCACGGGGGCCATCCCGGGCGCCACGGTCGTCGACCGCTACGACGTCGACGCCGACTTCGACCTCACGTCGTCGCTGCGCCTCGCGCCCGTCGTGTCTCTCGACACCCCGATCGTCGTCGTCTGCGGGTCGGTCCGTGGCTCCGGCCCGGTCGCGGCGGCGCTGCGTGAGAAGGGGTTCACGAACGTCGTGCACGTCGAGGGCGGCGCCGCCGCGTGGAAGGACGCGGGCCTGCCGATCGACGAGCCCGCCGACCCCGCCGCCTGGACCACCGGCCCGGGTGCGTCCGCCTGACGGACCGCGAGACCCGCGTCGTCGAGGGCGGCACCCTGCTCGCCTTCGGGTACGACGTGCCCGCCGCCATCCCGCTCGACGAAGGAGCACGCACGTGAGGTTCCAGGTCCTCGACATCGTCCCGCACGCCCCCCACCCCGTCACCGGCGAGCTGCTGGACCCGTCAACCCGACTCGAACGCGTCGTGGAGACCGCCGTCCTCGCCGAGGAGCTGGGCCTCGACTCGTTCGCCGTGGGGGAGCGGCACGCGGGCGACTTCCTGTCCTCGTCGCCGACGGTGCTGCTGGGCGCGCTCGCGCAGGCCACCGACCGGATCCTGCTGAGCACCGGCGTCACGGTCCTGTCGCTGCTCGACCCGGTGCGTGTCGCCGAGGACTACGCGACGGTCGACGTGCTGTCGCGCGGCCGGCTCGAGATCGTCATCGGCAAGGGCAACGAGGACAAGCACTTCCCGCTGTTCGGCCTCGACATCGCCCACCAGTACGACTACCTCGAGGAGAACTACGGCCTGCTGCGCCGGCTCCTGCGCGAGGAGCACGTCGACTGGGAGGGCCGGTTCCACGCCCCGCTGCACGACGCGACGACGCTCCCTCGCCCGTTCGACGGGCCGTTCCGCGTGTGGCACGGCTCCGCGACCAGCCTGTTCGCCGTGGAGCTCGCGGCCCGGTACGGCGACCCGATCTTCACCGCGAACGCACTCCAGCCGCGCGAGAAGTACCAGGTGCTCATCGACCACTACCGCGAGCAGCTCGTGGCCCACGGGCACGACCCGTCGGTCGGCTACGTCGGCTCCGGGTCGGGCGGTCTGTTCCTCGCCGACACGACCGAGCGCGCCACGGACGAGTACCGCGCGGTCTACGAGGGCTTCGCGGCGCGCGCGGCCGCCCGGCACGCCGGCGACACGCGCCCGGGGAAGGTGTCGTCGTTCGCGACGATCGAGGACGCCGTCGAGCGCGGGCCCGCGCTGGTCGGCTCGTCGGAGCGCGTCGCGGAGAAGATCCTGGACTACCACGCCTCCTACGGGCACGACGTGCAGTCGGTCTCCCTCAACCCGGTGCTGCCGTACCAGCAGCAGCACGACGTGCTGCGCCGCTTCGCCGAGGAGGTCGTGCCGCTCGTCCGCCGCGAGCTCTCGACGACGCTGTGGGGTCCGGACGACCCCGGCCGCGCGCGCGGCCTCGCGGTGCCGGTCGGCGTCCCCTCGTGAGGGTGTGCGCCAGGGTGTGGAGCCCTCGCACCGCTGGTCGGGCGCCGGGACTACCCTGACGGGATGACCGCCTCCCTCGACACCCAGGTGCCGGACACGGCCCCCGTGCAGGTTGACGTCACCGCCGAGGTCCGTGCCGTCGCGCAGCGCGCCAAGGTCGCGTCCCGGGCGCTCGCGACGGCGAACCGGGCGACCAAGGACGCGGCGCTCCTGGCGCTCGCGGACGCGCTCGTCGCGGCGACCGACGAGATCGTCGCCGCGAACGCCCTCGACCTCGCCCGCGGACGGGAGAACGGCACGTCGGCCGGCCTGCTGGATCGGCTGGCTCTCACGCCGGAACGCATCGACGGCATCGCCGACGCGCTGCGCGAGCTCGCGGGCCTGCCCGACCCGGTCGGTGAGGTCGTGCGCGGGTCGACGCTGCCGAACGGCCTGCGCCTGCGCCAGGTCCGGGTGCCGATGGGTGTCGTCGGGATGATCTACGAGGCGCGCCCGAACGTCACGGTCGACGCCGCGGGGCTCGCCCTCAAGAGCGGCAACGCGGTGATCCTGCGCGGCGGCACGGCGGCCGCGGAGTCCAACGCGGTGATCGTCGACGTGCTGTCCCGCGCGCTCGTCGCCCAGCGCCTGCCCGGCGACCTCGTGCAGTCGATCGACGCGTACGGGCGCGAGGGGGCCGTCGCACTCATGCACGCGCGCGGGCTCGTCGACCTGCTCGTGCCCCGCGGGGGAGCGGACCTCATCCAGACGGTCGTGCGCGAGTCCACGGTGCCGGTCGTCGAGACGGGCGTCGGCAACGTGCACCTGTACATCGACGAGAGCGCCGACCTGGCCGTCGCGATGCCGATCCTGCTCAACGCCAAGACGCAGCGGGTCGGCGTCTGCAACGCGCTCGAGACGCTTCTCGTGCACCAGGCGGTCGCGGACGAGTTCCTGCCGGTCGCGATCGCCGCGCTCGCGGACGAGGGCGTGACGATCCACGGCGACGAGACCACGCTCGCGCTCGCGCCCGACGAGGCCGACGTCGTCCCGGCGACCGACGAGGACTGGGCGGCGGAGTACCTGTCGCTCGACCTGGCCGTGCGGGTCGTCGACGACCTCGACGAGGCGCTCGAGCACATCCGGACGTGGAGCAGCGGTCACACCGAGGCGATCGTCACACGCGACCTCGCGGCCTCCGAGCGGTTCGTTGCCGAGGTCGACTCCGCGGCCGTCATGGTGAACGCGTCGACCCGCTTCACGGACGGCGGCCAGCTAGGGCTCGGCGCCGAGATCGGCATCTCCACGCAGAAGCTCCACGCCCGCGGTCCCATGGGTCTCGCCGAGCTCACCACCACCAAGTGGATCGTCCACGGAGACGGACACGTCCGGCCCTGACGGCCCAGCTCACCGTGCGACACTTGTCGCTCCCGACTTCCCCAGGAGGAATGACGTGCACGCTGCCCTGATCGTCGCCGCGGAAGAGGCCGCCGAGCACACGCGCGAGCTTCCCTTCTCGCCGGTCGTCTTCGGTGTCGGCGCGTTCGTCGGCCTCGTCGCGATGCTGCTGGTCACCTACGCGTTCCGGAGCGTCGGGACCCGTCACTGACCGGGGCCCCGGTCGGTGATGGCCCCTGAGGGCATGGAGCGACGACCCCGCGTGGGGGTGATGGGCGGCACGTTCGACCCCGTGCACCACGGCCACCTCGTGGCCGCGAGCGAGGTCGCCGCCCGGTTCGAGCTCGACGAGGTCGTGTTCGTGCCGACGGGGCACCCGACGTTCAAGCAGCACCAGGACGTCACGGTCGCCGAGCACCGGTACCTGATGACGGTCATCGCGACCGCGTCGAACCCGAGCTTCACCGTCAGCCGGGTCGACGTGGACCGCGAAGGACTGACGTTCACCGTCGACACCCTGCGCGACCTCAAGGCGCAGCGTCCCGACGCCGAACTCTTCTTCATCACCGGAGCCGACGCGATCGAGCAGATCCTCACGTGGAAAGATGCCGAGGAGCTGTTCACGATGGCGCAGTTCGTGGCGGTCACCCGCCCCGGGCACGCGTTGTCCGTGGCCGGTCTCCCCGGTGACCGGGTGCACGTCCTCGAGATCCCCGCGCTGGCGATCTCGTCGACCGACGTCCGGGAGCGTGCCCGAGCCGGGCAGCCCGTCTGGTACCTGGTGCCGGACGGGGTGGTCCAGTACATCGCGAAACACAGGTTGTATCGAGGTCAGTCATGAGTGAACCCGGAGAGCGGCGCCGACGTCGCGAGCTCGAGCGCGCCGCCGACGAGGGCGGCAACCCCACGTGGGCCGAGGGCGCCACGGGGTCCTCCGGTGACCCCGGCAACCCCGTCTCCCGGCGGGCGATGCGCGCACCGAGCGACACGCCGCAGGTGCCGTCGTGGTCCGCGCCGCAGACACCTGAGGCCCCCGCCCGCTCGCGCCGCTCGATCCGTGACACCGCGCTCGACCCGACGAGCACGTCGCGCATCGCTCCCGTGCCCGGTGGCACCGGCACGCCCACCTGGTCGGGTCAGCCCGGCCAGCCCGCTCCCGCGGCCTCCCGGCCGGCCCCGGCCCCCGCGCCGGCGCCTGCGGCTCGCCCGGCTCCGACGGCTCAGCCCACGCGGCCGCCGGCCGCCGCCCAGCCCACGCGGCCGCCGGCCGCCGCCCAGCCGAGCCGTCCCTCGTCGCCGCCGCCCGCAGGGATGCCCCCGCAGCAGCAGCAGGCACGGCCGGCGGCGGCGCCGCCCACGCAGCGCCCGCAGGCGCCCGCGTCCGTCCCGTGGGGTCAGCCTCCCGCCGGCTCCTCGGCCGCGGCGTGGGGTGGAACCGCGTCCACCGGGCAGCCCAACGGCGCCGCTCCGGCCGCACCTTCCGCGCCGCCTCGCCGCACCTCGTCCGCTCCGGTTGCTCCCGCGACCTCGCGTCCCGGCGAGCCGTGGCCGGGTGCGTCGCAGCCTGCGTCGTCGTCGCGCAGCCCTCAGCCCACCGCCAGCCCGTCACCCTGGGGTGCGTCGCTGTCGGCCGGGCCGTCGCCGGCGGCACCGCCGACCCCCGCACCGCCGACGCCCGCACCGCCGACCGCCCCGGGCGCGTCGTCGTGGCAGCCGACCCCGCCCGCCCCCGACGCGCGGCCTGCGTCGTGGCAGCCCAGCGGTGGCTCGCCGTCGGGCACCGGGTCGCCCGCCGGTGCGACGGCGCCCTGGCAGGCGTCCGCGTCCAGCACGGAGGCCGCGCCCGCGGCGTGGGTCCCCACGCCGTCCGCAGCCACGAGCCCGCCGTCGGTCGAGCCGACCGTCCCGGCGCCGCGGTGGGGCGAGTCGTCCGCCCCGGCGGCCGGTTTCGGTGCCGCACCGTTCGGTGAGTCCTTGAGCACCAGCTCCGGGCGCCCCGCCGACGACGACTTCGACGACGAGGACGACGAGGACGAGGAGGACCGTCCGAAGCACCCGTACACGTGGTTGCACCTCATCGTGCTGGCCCTCGTCGCGTTCGTGCTCGGGTTCCTCATCACGCTGCTCCTCACCAAGGAGAAGCCGACGGACGGCGCCCAGGGTGTCGCACCGCTCGCCCCGGCGAGCACGATCAGCACCGCCTTCGGGCCGCCCGCCTGACCCCCACCACACGAGGAGACCTGTGCCCGCCACCGAACGTGCCGTCGAGCTCGCCGTCGCCGCGGCCCGAGCCGCAGCCGACCGCAAGGCCGAGGAGATCATCGCCCTCGACGTGAGCGAGCAGCTCGTCCTCACCGACGTGTTCCTCATCGCGTCGGGTACGAACGAGCGGCAGGTCGGGGCCATCGTCGACGCGGTCGAGGAGGCGCTGTTCCACCTCGGCGCCAAGCCCGTCCGCCGGGAGGGCAAGGCCGCCGGCCGCTGGGTGCTCGTGGACTTCGGCGACGTCGTCGTGCACGTGCAGCATCAGGAGGACCGCGTGTACTACGCGCTCGAGCGGCTCTGGAAGGACTGCCCCCTGATCGAGCTGCCCCCCGACGCGCGCGGTGCCGACCAGGGCGCGGAGGCGTGACCGCCCCCCGGCTGCTGCTCGTCCGGCACGGACGCACCGCGTACAACGCCGGCGCGCGCCTGCAGGGCCAGATCGACATCCCGCTCGACGACGTCGGGCGCTGGCAGGCCCGCACCGCGTCCGCGCTGCTGGTTGCCCGGCACACCCCGACCCGGATCGTCGCGTCCGACCTCAGCCGTGCGCTCGAGACCGCGCAGCTGCTCGGGCGGGCGGCTGGCGTCGCCGTCGAGACCGACACGCGACTGCGCGAGCGCGGCTTCGGCATCTGGGAGGGCATGACCGGCGACGAGATCAGCGCCCGCTGGCCCGACGAGTTCGCCGTCTGGCGCGCTGGGGGAGAGCCGACCGGCGTCGGCGCCGAGACGCGCGCCGAGGTCTCCGCCCGCGCCGGGGTGGCGCTCGACGAGATGACGGCCGACCTGGGCCGCGACGAGACGCTCGTGGTCGTGTCGCACGGCTCGGCGATCACGTCCATGGTGGCGGTGCTGCTCGGGCTCGACCCCGGGTCCCACGCGTTCACCGGCATGCACAACGTCCACTGGGCCGAGCTCGTCCGCTCGGCCCCGGGGCGTGAGCCCTCCTGGCGGCTCGTCGGGTACAACCTCGGCCCGACGGACGCGTCGTCCGACTGGAACGCAGGACCCGACATTCGGCACGAGTCCGACCAGGACGCGGAGACCCGGGACCCCGATTAGCGTTTCGGCCGTCAGTCGTCCTAGACTCTCCGAGCGCCCACGGGCGTGGGGACCCGCTCCGGCGGTCCTCGAGCAAGGACAACGGGGCTGTGGCGCAGCTGGTAGCGCACCTGCATGGCATGCAGGGGGTCAGGGGTTCGAGTCCCCTCAGCTCCACCGAAGTAGCAGGTCAGAGGCCACGTCGGGATCCTGAACACAGGAGCCTGACGTGGCCTTGGGACTTCTATTGGGACTTTCCGACCCTGACGTGCGCGCGGGTAACCCGGTGCGATGAGCACACCACTACATGTCCCCGCACCGGAGCCCAGGCCGGCCGGACTCGACGCTCACCATCTCGAGCTCATCGCGGCTGCCGCGCGGGCCGCGACCGCTCCATCGACTCGCGAGGCGTACGCGTCCGCCTGGCGTCAATGGGCCATCTGGTGCGACGGGCGGCGGATCACCGCGCTTCCCGCCGACCCGCTGGCGGTATGCGGCTACCTGGTCGAGCGCGCAGAGCAAGGCGTGTCGATCTCCACGATCGACCTGGCGTGCGCCGCGATCAGCCATCGACATCAGGACCTCGATCTGCCCACACCGGTCGGGGACGAGATTGTCCGCCGAGTGCGGCGCGGGCTCCGACGCACGATCGGCGTGGCACCGCGCCGCCGAGCGCACCCGCTGTCCACTCAACAGGTTCGGCGGCTCGTGCTGGCGATCGACCCGAGCGCCAGGGCCGGCAGGCGGGACCGTGCCCTGATCTTGCTCGGCTTCGCCGGCGCGCTGCGCCGTAGCGAGCTCGCTGCCCTGCGGCTCGACGACGTCCGCCGCGAGCCCGGCGGGCTGGTCCTTACGGTGCGACGCTCCAAGACTGACGCCTACGCCCATGGCGAGGTCGTCGCCGTCGCGTCCGGAAGCCATCCGGACACCGATCCCGTGACCGCGCTCGCCGACTGGATCGAGTTGCGAGGCGCTGCACCCGGGCCGCTGTTCACCAGCGTCCGCCACGGCGGTGCCGAGGAGCCGATCTCCGGCAGCGCGGTCGCTCGGATGCTCCGTCGGCGTGCGCAGGCCGCCGGTATGCCCGAGCGGATCACGGGACACTCGCTGCGAGCCGGGCATGCCACGGAGGCCGCCAGAGGTGGCGTCAGCCTGGAGCGCATCGTCGCGCAGACTCGTCACCGGCATCTCGCCATGCTGATCGAGCACTACATCCGACCGGAGAGCGCGCTGAGGACGACCTCGAGCCGGGCGCTCGGCCTGTGAGAGCACGCACGGCACGGTCTGCCGTCGGTCACCTACGGCTACACCCCCACGGGACAGGTCGCGACCGTGACGCGCGGCGTCGGCCGCACGGCGACGGTCAGCTCGCTCAGCTACGACGCCGCCGGTCAGATCGTCGGGGTCGGCCACCGCTCCCTCGGTGCCGGGGACGTGGCGAACTACCAGGTGACGCGGGACTCGCTCGGCAACCCGACCCGTGTGCTCAGCTCGAACGCGGGCAACCTGACCGTCGACGAGTACACGTACGACGCGGTGAGCCGGCTGACGAGCGTGTGCCGGCCCGAGTGGTGGGGCCAGTCGTGCTCGCCGTCCTCCACGAAGACCACATACACCTACGACAAGGTCGGCAACCGCAAGAAGGCCGCCGTCACCTCAATCGTGCGAGGCAAGGCGCGCACGATCACCACGACCTCGACCTACGACGCCGCCGACCAGCTGCTGACCGAGAGCACGGCCGGCGCCGTGACCGCCTCGTTCGGGTACGACGCCAACGGCCGCCAGACGTCCGCCACGACCACCGACGGAACCCAGACCCGGACGTACGGCGCGTCCGGTGAGCTGATGTCGGTCGACCTCACGGACGGACGCCAAGTCACCTACACGCGCGACGCCTCGGGCAACGAGACCTCGCGGTCGGTGGACGGGATGCTGGACGCATCGTGGTCGTGGGACCTGGCAACGGGGCTGGCGGTCCGCACCGGCCAGTACGACGCGCAGGGCGAGCTGTCGCAGACGTGGCTGCCTGATCCCACCTCCGGCACCGGCGCGAACCTGGCTTCGACCACCACAACAACCGGCGCGAACTGGCTTCTGACCGACCCGTTCTCGACCGTGACTGCGGCAGCCAGCACCGGTGACGGCTCCCAGTCGGGGTCCCGCGTGCTCGACCCGTTCGGTATGGCGACGACCGGCTCGCCGGCGTCGGGCGTCCTGGCGGGGGAGACCATGGGCTTCCATGGCCAGTTCCGCGACGACCTGACCGGCCTGGACGATCTGCGCGCCCGCGCGTACGACGCCCGCTTGGGCCGGTTCGTCGGACCCGACGCCGTCAGCATCCCCACCGGCGCGACGTTCGAGAACGCCTACGGCTACGCCTCGGCCAACCCGTTGACCGGGATAGACGCGACCGGCAACTTCTCCTGCTCCAACCTGCAAGGTCTGTGCGACAGCCCGGCCTTCCTGTGGAACGAGGTCGTCGGGTTCGCCAACGCCGCGATGGGCATGGCCATGGCCATCGCCCACCCGATGGACACCTATTGGGCGATGCGCGGCGCGTGCCAGGCCGGCCTGGACCAGTGGAATCCTGACGGAGGCAACTCGCTCGAAGGTTGGCTCCAGTGCACCGACAACCTCAACCCCATGGCACGTATCCGCGACAGCTTCAGCACGTCGCTTGATTCGAGTTGCAGCACCGCCCAATCCGGTCAGGCCTTCGGTGAGGGTCTGTTCGGCGTCGCGGCCACAGCGGCCCCACTCAAGGGCTTGGGCTCTGCAAAGGTTCCGTTTGCTGACCCCGCTGTCACCGCCGCGACCCGTGGCGGCGTCAAGGCGCCGCCTCGCCTTGCCCCGCCCCCGGAGCTAAACTCCGTCCGTTCCGCCCCGCCGAGTGCGTTTACTCGGACCGAAGCGCTCAGTGGCCGGGCATCTTCTCGAACTGTCGCTGAGATCACTGAGTCCATGCGGCTCAACGGATGGCAGGGAGAACCGATTAAGGTGGTTGAACTCAACGGTGAAAAAATCGTGGTAGATGGTCATCACCGGCTTGCTGCGGCTAAGCGTGCGGGAATCGATGTTCAGTATGAGGTGGTCGACCCGTCTACTGTGATCGGGCCCGGTAAGTGGTCGTCGGTAGATGAAATCCTCCGCGACGCCTATTCGGTCGGACCGAATCGAATCCAATGACCCCGGCGGAAGTGGTGCGCGGCTTCGCCATCCTCACGGCTCAGTGTCTCGATGCCCTCATGATCACATTTGAAGGCATCGAGAAGCGGGCGGTTGCTGAAGGGGCACTTCTACTGCGGCGCGATGGTTCGGGGCCTGCGCGGAGTGGACGACTAGAGCCGCTCGGACGATATGTGTTGCACGGGCGCGGTTGCAGATTCGAACTCGACTCTGGGGAGGACCTGGACGTTGATTGGGACTCTGATGGTCGCGCAATATTCGACACCTGGCGAATGCTGATGTTCGCGAGATCAATTCACGCGAATTCGGTCGATCGTGAGAGTCTGCGCTTGGCGGCGATCGATGACCCCCTGCTATGGCATGTAAAAGACGATTGGTTCACGTGGGCCGATCGAAACTATGACCTTCGGAAGTCACGTGCCTGAGGGCGAGGCCGCTAGCACTTCGGAAGGACACCACTGCGCGACGGAGTACCGCGCGGCACGGTGGCGGGATCTGCCCCGCGCGGTACGAGGCCCTGCCCCGTGGCCAGGGCAACCCGTCCTAGCGTCCGGCTGGCGAGTGGACACAAATTGGACAGTTTGCGGCACCGAAGGACCTCGAGAAACCCCGATCCGGGCCGGTGGAATCGGCTCGCGACGCACGTAGATGCCGGCGTCGGCCCAGGTCAGCCCAAGTTCCGGGAGAGTCACCGAGATCCGCACGAGCTGCCAACGCACCGCCGTACTTCAGGGGGTGAGGGGTTCGAGTCCCCTCAGCTCCACCGAAGTCGCAGGTCAGAGGCCGTTTCTCCCGAGGGAGAGGCGGCCTCTTTCTTGTTGCTGGACAGAAGATGGGACGCCGTGCAGCGACGGCCCGGCCTGGACCCGCTGGTGCACCGGCCGCGACACGGCGCCCGTCCTGCGATCCCGCCCCTGGTCTGTGCCTGCCTGACCCGGCGCGGCTAGACGCGGACAGGCATGTCCGCTCTCGAGCTGGCCTGTGCCCCCATCGACCCCACCACGCGGGCGGGTCACCCTGGCTGCTCTGGAAGCCTGGCTGCACTCGAGCGGAACCGCGCCCGGCCGGGTCGACAGGGGGCGAGCGTGGGCCGGCGGGCCGCGGACGGCGACCCGCCGGCCCAGGGGCTGCGGCCTGGGTGCCGTGTGGTCAGAGGACGGCGTCCCGGATGATCGGGGACGTCATGCAGTGGCCTCCGCCGCGTCCGCGGCCCAGCTCGCCGCCGGCGATCTCGATCACCTCGATGCCCGCTGCACGCAGCAGGCCGTTGGTCGTCGTGTTGCGGTCGTACGTGAAGACGACGCCAGGCTCGAGAGCCACCGCGTTGTTGCCCGCATCCCATTGCTGGCGCTCGGACTCGTAGACGTCCCCGCCGGTCTGGATCTCGCACAAGTACGGCAGACCCATCTCGGCGGCGACGACGTCGAGGAAGCGCGTGGCGCCCATGTCGGTGATGTGCAGGCCCGCCGGGCCGTGCCCGGGACGCAGGACGAACGCGTGGATGGCGTCGACGATGGGCGGGTGGAACAGCACGGTGTCGACGTCGACGAACGTCATGACGGTGTCCAGGTGCATGGCCGCCCGGAGTCGGGGCATCCCGGCCACGACCACCGAGGAGGCCGCACCCGCGGCGAACAGCGCCTGTGCCACTTGGGTGATGGCCTGACGGGACGTCCGCTCGCTCATGCCCATCAGGACGGTGCCGTTGCCGACGGGCATGATGTCGCCGCCCTCGAACGTGGCGTCACCGTGGTCGAGCTCCGGGTCGCCCCACCAGATCGTCGAGCCGACGAAGTCCGGGTGGAACTCGTAGACCGCCTTCATCAGGAGCGTCTCGTCGTGCCGGGCGGGCCAGAACAACGGATTGAGCGTGACACCGCCGTACAGCCAGCTGGTGGTGTCGCGGGTGAACAGGGAGTTCGGAACGGGCTTGAGCAGGTACTCGCGCAGGTCCGGGGAGTACTCCGCCAGGGACCGATATCCGGTCGGCAGGTCCGGCACGTCGGACGTCGCCAGACCGCCGAGGAGGTGCTCCGCGAGCCGGCCGGGCGCGAGGCCGTCGAGGAACGCGCGGGTGGCCTCGACCAGGCCCGCGCCGACGGTCTCGGGTGTGATCTTGCGGTCCAGCAACCAGTCCCGGGCTCCCGCGACGGTCATGGTCTGTGCGAGCACGTCGTGAAGCTCGACGACGTCGACGCCGTGGGCCGTGAGCTCCGCCGTGAACGCCGCGTGGTCGTCGATGGCCTTGTCGACCCAGAGCACGTCGTCGAACAACAGGGCGTCCGAGTTGGTGGGCGTCAGCCGGCGGTGCGCCAGCCCGGGCCGGCAGACGAGCACCTTGCGCAGGCGGCCGACCTCGGAGTGGACGCCGTAGGACGCCGACGGGGCGGGACTGGCCACCGGAGTGTCGATCGGGGCGTGGGCGAACGTGGTGGTCATGAGAGTTCTCCTTCGGGGGTGGAACAGGCGGGGATGGGTCAGATCTGCACGACGCCGGTGGCGAGGAGCACGATGCCGACGAGGGCGAAGACGGCGACGACCAGGAACGTCACACGTCCGGCTCGCGTGAACACGGGCTCGCCGCGCTCGCGCCGCGCACGGAGGTAGAGGAGCGACGCCGGGGCAAGCAGCAGGCACGCGAGGAACACGAACACGTAGCCGGCGGCCCAGACGAGGAACAGGGTGTAGACGGTCGAGACAGCCGCGACGAGGATCTCCAGGACGCGGGTGCGGGGTGCGACGTCGTCGTACCCGTCCCGGCGTACCGCGATCTTCAGCGCGTATGCGCTGGCCAGGGCGAAGGGTGCGAGCGCGAGGGCGGCGGTGAGGTCCAGGCTGAAGTCGAGCGCGTTGTCGACGAACTGGATCGCGAAGAGGATCGTGGTGACCAGCACCGAGGTCCACAGCACGGCGTTCTGCGGGACGCCACGGCTGTTCGTCCGCGCCAGGTGCCGCGGCATGTCGCGGTCCTTGGCGGCCGCGTACAGGACGTCGGCCGCGAGCAGCTGCCACGCCAGGTAGGCGCCTAGCACCGAGACGATGAGGCCGATCCGGATGAGCGTGCCGCCCCACGGCCCGACGGCCGCCTCGAGGACGCCGCCGATCGACGGCTGGGCGAGCGCGGCGATCTCGGCGCGCGGGAGGATGCCGTACGCGAGGATCGAGATGCTGGCGAAGAGGGCGAGCACCGAGGTGAACCCGAGGATGGTGGCCCGGCCGACGTCCCGGCGCTTGCGGGCGTACCGCGAGTACACGCTCGCCCCCTCGATCCCGAGGAAGACGAAGACTGTGATGAGCATGGTGCCCTGGACCTGCGCGAACAGGGACGAGCCTCCCGGGAGGTCGTATCCGCCGGTCAGGTTGCCGACGAAGACTTCCCGGTCGAAGTACACGATCGCGAGGACGAGGAACAGGGCGAGCGGAACCAGCTTGGCGACGGTGACGACGGCGTTGATGCCCGTCGCCTCCCTGACCCCGCGACGGATGAGCGCGAAGAAGCCCCAGATCGCCGCCGTGGAGAGGGCGAACGCGAGCCACGTGTTGCCCTCACCGAGGTACGACCCCAGCCCCGGGAACAGCTGGGACAGTGTGGTCATGATGAGCACCCAGTAGAAGGCGTTCCCCGCGCAGGCGCTGGCCCAGAAGCCGAAGGCCGACAGGAACCCGGGATAGTCGCCGAACCCCTCACGGGCGTACACGTAGACGCCGTTGTCCAGCGTGGGCTTGCGGATCGCGAGCTTCTGGAACACGAACGCGAGCGACAGCATCCCGAGGCCCGCGATCGTCCACGCGATGACGGCGCCGTAGACGCCCGTCTGGGAGGCGAAGCGCGACGGGAGCTGGAAGACGCCCGCGCCGACCATCGACCCCACAACCATGGCGGTCAGGGCGGGCAGCGCAAGCGTCGCGACTCTCGGCGGACGTTCTCCGGCACCGGATGCCGAAGCCTGCGCCGGCTTGGTGGCGGTCATGGTCATGGGTTTCTCCCGGGGTCGGGGTGGGCGGCCCGACGTTCCCGGGCTCGCACCATGCACCCTGCGCCCGTGCCCCGACGCACCGGTCGACCTCTGCGTGGAAACACGCACGCACAGCCCGGAGACCTCGCACGCCCAGCGTGCCTGCCGCCTCGCCGCGCCTCCGTGGTCGCCTGTGCCTACCCGGCCGGCGACGCCGTCATCGGTCCGGAGCGAGCGTGAACGGAAGGCGGAACGTCAGCCGGCCGCCGCCTTCGGGGTTGGAGCCGAGCTCCAGCGAGCCGCCCCGATGCTCGAGCCGCTCGCGGTGACGGTGCAGGCCGTGCAGGGGCGGATCAGGCAGCGTGGGACCGGTCCCGTCGTCGTCGACGACGGTGGTGAACACCCAGCGGTCGGGGTCGGCGGTGGGCTCGGCGTCCGCCCGGACATGAACGCTCCGGGCGTGGCCGTGCCTGAGGGCGTTGCTGACGGCTTCCTCGACGGTGTAGATCACCACGAGCCGCTCCGCCACCGGCATCCGTGCCGATCCTCGCGAGATGAGCTGCTGGTACATGGGGCCCAGCTCGATCGAGGTCCTCACCTGCGGCGGGAGTCGATGGAGCAGCAGCTGGATCGCCTCTTCCGTCCCGAGGTCCGCCCCTGACGGGAACACCGCGTGGCTGAGGGAGCGCACGTCCTGCTCCCGGATCTCCTCGAGCGCCTCGGCCCACCTTCGCACGTCCGCCGCCCGGGGGAGCGCACCCTCGGCGTCCAGCTGCTCGGCCAGCTGGTCGAGCCCGGCCGTCACGGCGACGAGGTGGTACTGGAGTGTCCCGTGCAGCTGGTCGAACACCAACCGCCGGACGCGGATCTCCTCGTCCTGCAGCGCGTCCACCGCCTGTCGCGCCCGGGTCGCCTCCAGCTCCCGTTGGCGCGCCTCGCTCCGCGCGCGCTCGACGAGGGTCGCCGCGACGAGCGCCGCCAGGACGCCCACCACGCCCGAGCAGAATCCGAGCAGTCCGATCCCGAGGATGTACCGGGAGTCGACCGGGGTGCTGCTGACGGCCACGAGTGCCGCCATACGTGGCACCGACGCGACCGCGGCGACCCCCGCCGACAGGAGCACGCGGGCCGTCCAACCGCGCGTCAGCACGCCGAGCGCCAGTGTCCCGGCCAGGACCACGAAGCCGTACGCCAGGTTGATCAGCAGGATCGCGGTGCCGTCGGCCACCACGCCGATGGCGCTGCGCTCGTGCTCGACCGCCTCCCGGAGCCCGCCCCACGCCGCCCACGCCCCGAGCGCCATCAAGGCGTACAGCGTGAAGTTCGTCGCGCCCACCACGAGCGACACCTGGCGCAGCTCGCGCTGCGTCGATCCATGGGCGGGATCGCGCGCGACGGTCAGGCCCGCCACGACCGCCCCGTCTGCTCGAGGAACGCGAGGACAGCGGCCACGCGGCGGTTGTGGCCGGCGCCGTCGATACCGAGCCTCCGGTAGATGGTCTGGAGGTGGCTCTCGACGGAGCGCTCGTTGATCCCCAGCCTCTCGCCGGCGGCGTGGTTGGACAGGCCTTCCGCCACGAGCCGCAACACACCGAACTGCGCGGGGGTGAGCTCCGAGACGGCGGTGTCGGGCCTGGGGACGGAGCGCTGCACGAGGTAGGGGTCCAGCACCACCTGGCCCTGCGCGGTCGCGACGACTGCGCGCACCAGGACGTCGCGCGCGAAGCTCGACCGCTTGGAGAGGTAGCTCCAGGGACGGCTCACCTGCTCCTGGACCGTCGTGAACAGGCCCATGACGTCCTCGCTGGAGAGCAGCATGATCGCGAGACGGGGGTCCGCGCGTTGCAGCGTCACGCCGAGAGCGACCCCGTTGCCGTCGGGAAGATTGACGTCCAGCAGCGCCACGTCACAGGAGCCGGGCGTGAACACCAGCCTGGCCTCGGACACCCCCGGCACCGCGTGCACGACGCGGATGCTCTCGTGCGCCGCGAGCGTCTGCTCCAGCATGGAGCGCATCAGCGCCTCATCCTCGACGATGCCGACCCGTGTGATGGGCGTCACCATGAGCCCGATCGTAGGCGACGCCGCGCGTCTCGCGTCCGGTGGAGGCGTCAGGCTCACGTGCGGGCACGCCCGTCGAACCCCGCGGCGCAGGGCTCGCCGGAGCCTGTCAGCTCGATCCGACCGGAGCCAGCTCCCGCTGGGGAGCGTGAACGTGCGACCTGGCGTGATCGCGGATGCGGTCCATCGACTCGTCGAGCGCACGCGCGAGTGCCGCGGCACGCCGCAGACTGGCCGCCACCCGCACGGGCGGGCGTCCATGGTGGCGGTAGGCGAGCCTGTGCTCGAGGCATGCCCAGAAGTCCATGGCGACCGAGCGCAGCTGGATCTCGACGACCGCGCCGTGAGCTCCGTCCGCGCGGTGCACCGGCACCTCGACGATGAGGTGGAGGGCTCGGTACCCGCTCGCCTTGGGATGCCTGACGTAGTCGCGCTCGTCGAGCAGGGTGATCCCGGGCAGCGCGAGGACGGCGTTGCGCACCTCGCGCAGGTCGGACAAGAAGGCGCACACCAGGCGGAGGCCCGCCAGGTCCAGCATCTCCCGCCGGAGCCCCTCCTCGCACAGGGCGATCCGCTTGCGCCGTGCCTTCGCGAGGATCGAGTCGGGCGACTTCAACCGCCACGAGACGTGCTCGACGGGGTCGTGGCCCAGCTGGTCACGCAGGGTGCGGCGGACGTCGTCGAGCTGCAGGACGACCTGCGCGAGCGCGGGGCGGTAGTCCTGCGCGAGGCGTTCGAGGTCGACGGCCGCGCTGGCGGCCGGAGAGGCGAGGGAGGTCAAGGGCACGGCTGATCCTCGGGTGTCGTGCGGAGCGGGCAGCCCCGACTCCACGCCCATCGCCTGTCGCGCCGTCGCAGGGTTGCGTGGAACCACGTACCGGTCAGGGGAAACCCCCGAACCTTCGCGTGGCCTCGAGGCTCGGAGGACAGTCCGAGGGCGTCCGCCGACCCTCCTCACGACGACGTCGGCCACGGCGCCAGGCGCCGGTCCGCAGGCGTCGCGCACCGAGAACCGCCACGCGGTGGCCGGCGGTCACCTGTGCGACGCGTCTCGCCTCACCGCGGCCACCGCGCGCCGTCGACGGTCCGCGAGCAGCTCGGGGTCGGGGGAGCGCCCGGTGACCGCGAGCAGCAGATCGAGGCCCAGCAGGTCACCGAGGAACCGCTGCACCGCTGCGGACGTCCGGTCCGGGTCGCCGGTGGTCCCGGCGGCGTCCGCGACGGCCGGTGCGACCGTGCGCGCGATCCGCTGCACCACCGCCTCGTCGAAGATCTGGCTGACGTCGGGGTGGGAGCGGGCCTCGCCGAGGACGAATGCCAGGAACGTCAGGCACCGGTCGTCGTAGACGGTGTCGTGCAGCACGCGCGCGAACTCGTCGAGGTCGTGCGCGGCGGCCTCGAGCGGGGCGAGGACGATGTCGCCCTCGAGCACGAGCGCCGCGCGCACCAAGCCGGCGCCTCCGCCGAAGAACCGGGTGATCGTCGTCTTCGACGCGCCGGCCGCGCGCGCGACGTCGTCGACGCTCACCGCACGGAAGCCGCGCTCGGCGTAGAGACCGAGCGCGACCTCCGTGATCTCGGCTCGGCGCGGGCTACCTCGCGACGCCGATCCCCGCACTGTCGATGACCTCCAGGAACGTCGAGGGCACGGGACGGACCCGGTGGTCGTCCGAGTGCTGGAGCCAGACGACCCGGCCGGACGCGTCGGTGATGACGACGGTGGGCACCACCGTGTCCCCGTCCGTGCCGGCGCCGAGAGCCAGGGGGACGCCGCCGGGCTGGACGAGGTCGAGCGTACGTGCCGCCGCGCCGTGGGGGTCGACGTAGAACGTCATCGGCACGTCGAAGCGAGTCGCGAGCTCGGCCGTGTCGTGTGCGGGCTGCGGGCTGACGAGCGCGACCTTGACGCCCCGCCGGTCGAGCTCGCGGTACTGCTCCGCCAGGCTGCGCACCTGGGCGACGCAGAAGGGGCACCACGAGCCGCGGTAGAACAGGATGACGCGCGGCTCGCCGACGAGGTCGGCCGACGTCGCGGGGGTGCCGTCGGCGTGCTGCAGCGGGAAGTCAGGGAGCGGGTCGCCGACGGCGAGCGTCGGGGCGGGGCGGTGCTGCCGCGTGTACCACCGCTGGTAGCCGAGCAGCGCGGCGGTCGCGGCCAGCGAGAGTGCGCCGGCGACCGCGCTCCTCGTGAGGAGGACCGACGCCACCGCGGCGGTCCCGGACAGGCCCAGCGTGACCGTGTCGACGGTGCGGGGATGCCGAGGGACGTGCAGCTTCGCGCCGGCGATCGCGGCGGCTGTCACCAGCCATGCGCCGGCGACGGAGAGCCATGCGGGGTCGCCGGCGACGGCGTGCCACAGAGCGGCGACCAGGACGACGACGGTGAGTGCGGCGACTGCGTCGACGTAGCCGCGGCGGACGGTGCGGGACATGTGGGCTCCTCCTGAAGTGTACGTGCTCGTACACCTCGGCCCAAGGCGCGCCCGACCGTGGCTATTCCCCCGTCTCGCCGAGCGGTTACAGGTCGCAGTCGCACAAGACGCTGTACTCGACGACCTGGTCACCCTCCTCAGGTCGGGCCCACGCCTCGGCCTCTTCGGGGGAGGCGAAGCGGCGGCCAGCCAGCCGACCGTTCGCGAGAAGCACACCGACCTCGATCTGCGTCCGAGGGTCGTCCGGGTCGCCCTCGATCCATCTCTTCCGCTCTGCCATGAGGCCCCCGTCGGTCGTCGGTGCACTCATCGTGCGCGTCACCCCTCGGGCGGGCAACGCGGCGCGGCGTCGACCATCGGGCTCCGCGATGCCATGGGCGGGCTCGACGACGGCGACCACCGAGCCTGCCGACGGCGTCGCGCGGGTTTGCCGGTCCGAACCGTTTCAGGCGGGGGTCGACCGTTGACATGCCGGTCCACGGGACAACTACAGTGCCGAAAACGCTTTCGGCACTGTTTCGTCAGTCCACGACGATGCGGCATCTACCTGCCTGTGCAGCCCGAAAGCATTTTCGGAGGGCACCGCACTCCTGGCGGCGCCCCCAGCACCGGCCACGGCACGACGACGTGCCGACGACAGAGGGGACGATCACCATGAGACCACCCACCTCGGCCCGGGGACGCCGACGCGTCGCGACGGCGGTCGTCGCCGTGACCGTCGGGCTCGCCCTCGCGGGCACAGGGACGACGTCGGCGTCGGCGGCGACGGCCTCCACGACGCTCGTCGTCAACGCGAACCAGGTGCTCCGGCCTGTCACGCACGTGGCGAGCGGCAGCCTCTACGGCCTCGCGAACGCGACGCAGCCGTCCGTCTCGCTCGCCCAGGCGATCAAGCCGAACACGTTCGTCCAGATGCCCGTCGGCGGCAGGCAGCAGCCGACCGGGGACATCTCCGTCGTCGCGCCGACCGCCGTCGGCGTGGGCGCGAAGCTCGTCAACCGGTTCTCCGACTACTACGCCGGCTGGCCGTACCAGTTCAGCTGGAGCACCTGGACGCCCTTCATCAGCTCGCAGGTCAACGCGATGAAGTCGTCGTCGTACTACAACAGCATCTCCGCGTACGAGCTCTGGAACGAGTCCGACAACACGTGGCAGTCGGCCAACGGCACCTACGAGGAGTTCTGGACGAGGACGTTCCGGCAGGTCCGCTCGATCGACCCGACCAAGCCGATCCAGGGGCCGAGCTTCTCGGACAACATCGGCGACATGCGGAACTTCCTGCAGAACGCCGTCGCGACCAACACGGTGCCGGACGTCCTTGCCTGGCACGAGCTGATCAGCTCGTCGAAGATCGCCGGCGACGTGGCCGCCGTGCAGAGGATCGAGGACGAGCTCGGGATCAGCCGGAGGCCGATCGCGATCGAGGAGTACGCCGCACCGAGCGAGGTCGGCCTCCCGGGACCGCTCGTCGGGTACATCTCGAAGTTCGAACGACTGGGCATCCGCGATGCCGAGCTGGCCTTCTGGAACCAGTCCGGCACGCTCGGTGACCTGCTCACCGGGCGCGGCGGCAGCCCGAACGCCGCGTACTGGCTCTACACCTGGTACGCGGCCATGAGCGGCTCCATGGTCGTGACCACACCACCCGCGCAGACCGGCATCGACGGGTTCGCCGCCGTCCCGTCCAGCAGGGACCAGGTCAGCGTCGTCGTCGGCAGCTGCAACGGGTCCTGCGCGGTGACGGTCAACGGCCTCGGCTCCCTGAGCCTCGGCTCCACGGTCAACGTGAAGGTCGAGCAGACGAGGTCGCTCGGGCGGACGGTCGCCTCGTCCGGGACCACCACGGTCTCGACCGCGACGTACACGCCGTCGAACGGGTCGATCTCCGTCCCGATCACCATGGCGACCAACGATGCGTACCGCGTCACGGTCACCCCCGGCTCCGGGGGTTCGGGTTCGACGCTGTCCGGCAGCTACCGGATCACCAACGTCAACAGCGGGCTGCGGCTCGGCCCGCTGAACGCGGGCACGGCGTGGGGCACGACGGTCGTCCAGCAGGCCGCCAGCACGAGCACGTCCCAGATCTGGACCGTGACGCCGGTGGGGAACGGGCAGTACAAGATCGTCGACCAGCTCAGTGGCCTGGTGCTCGGCATCCAGAACGCGTCGACGAGCGCAGGAGCATCCGCGCTGACCTGGGGCGACACCGGCACGGCCGACCATCTCTGGAGGCTGATCGCCGACGGGTCGGGCCGCTACAAGATCCAGAACGTCAACAGCGGGCTCCTGCTCGGCGTCACGAACATGAGCACCGCCCCAGGAGCGCAGGTGCTCCAGTGGGGGGACAACGGCACGGCCGACCACCTCTGGACGGTGAGCGCCGCCTGAGCAACCGCGCGGCGGTGCCGTCCGGCCGCCAGTCAGGCCACGCTGCGGGCGCCGGGAGCGTCCGCAGCATGGTCCGGCAACGCGTCACCGCAGCGGGTCCAGAAGTGCCTGGCCGCGCGACGTCCACTGGACGAGCAGGACGGTGGCGTCGTCCTGCAGCTCGCCGCCCTGGTGGTCCAGGATCCGCCGGCACACCCGCCGCACCACCTCGGGAAGCGGCGTGCCGTCGGCCGCCTCACGTTCGAGGAAGTCGACGAGACGGTCGGTGCCGAACATCTGGTGCTCGTGGTCTCGCGCCTCGATGACCCCGTCGGTGTAGAGGACCACCACGTCGTCCGGCGCGAGCGGCTCCTCGGCGACCGTCGCGTGCTGCATCTCCAGCCCGAGCAGGGGCCGCTTCCCGCTGGTCAGCCGCTTGACCACGCGTCCACGACGCAGCAGCAGGGGCGGCGGGTGGCCGGCCGCGAGATAGCGGAGCCGTCCCGAGCGCAGGTCGAGGTGCCCGAGCACGCCCGTGACGAACATGCCTCCCGCGAACTCGTCCGTGACCGCGCGGTGGATCGCCTCGGTCTGGGCGAACAGACCGTGGCCCTGGCGACGTGCGTTGCGGCACGCCGCGAGCGCGGTCGAGGCGGCCAGCCCCGAGCGCACGTCGTGGCCGGTGGCGTCGAGGATCGTGAACTGCGCGGTGTCGTCGGACAGGGCGTAGTCGAACGCGTCGCCGCCGACCGCGCCGGACGGCTCGAGCCGCCCGGTGACGACGACCTTGTCGGTGCCTGCGGTGAGCGGGGGCAGGAGCTGCCAGATGAGCTCGGCCGCCACGGTCCGTGGTGCGTCGCGACGGGCGGTGTCGATGCCGTCGCCGAAGGCGTCCATGACGGACACGAGGTGCCCCAGCAGGTGCACCACGAGCCAGCAGTCATGACGGAACGCGTCGTCTCGCAGGTCGGCGGCGCGTCGGAGCTCGATCTTCAGCACGCCGAGGCGTTCGACGCCGTCGATGACCGGCATCCACAGGACCGGTGCGTCGCCGCTCGGGCCCGGCGTGGCGGACGTCGTCCGGAACGCGAGGCCGGCGACGGTGGTGTCCAGCGCGAGGTTCGGCGGGCGGTCCGCACCGGGTCGCGTCATCGGGACCAGCGTCGTCCCCGCGTAGTCCGCCAGGTAGAGGGTGCCGGTCGCACCGAGCCGGTCGAGTGCCGCGCCCACCGCGTCGGGGAGTGCGTCCGGCGGCGCGAGATGCGTGCGCTCCAGCAGCGTGGCCAGCGCCGCTGCCGCCCGGGAACCGACCGGTGCCTGACGGCGGTCAGGATCCATGTCGTCTCCCACCTCCCGTCGGACGTCCGGGCGAACCCGACGAGGTACGCCCCCTCCTCGGGGATCGTCGCACCGGCACGGCCCGGGTGCGCGCGGGCGGTCGTCGCGAGCCTGCGTCGATCCCCTGGTGGATGACCGGTGGCCGTCAGCGGATCGTCAGGTCGGACGCGGCCTGCCGCGGACACGCCCCGTGCGACGCTGGCCGGGTGGGCACCCCGACGCGACCGCCACCCACGCGCGGGGGCGACCGTGGGGCTGTCGTCGGCGTGGCGGTCTGGTCGCTGTGCCTCGTCGCCGCGTGGGCAGGGGGACGGTGGCTCGCGGGACGTGGCGCGGTCGTCACGTACGGCGGCGCGCCGCCGTTCCTCGGCTACCTGCACGTGCGGCTCTCGCCCGGCACGGTCGCCGCGCTGGTCCTCGCCGTGCTGGTCGCGGCATGGGGGCCGTGGTGTGCGCGCGCCGCGTCCTGGCAGGTCCTGCTGCTCGCTGCCTGGGTGACGTCCGCCGCGTTCGCAGCCTGCCTCGCGACGACGGACGGGCTGTCCGGGCTGACGACGCCGATGCGCGGCGAGCACGACTACCTCGCCGTCGTGCCGCGGGCGGCCGCCGCCCCCGGGGACTTCCTGCGGACGTTCGTCGAGAGGGCGCCCGACTATCCCGTGCACGTCCGTGGCCACCCGCCGGGCTTCCCGCTGCTGCTCGCCGGCATGGACCGCGTCGGGCTCGGCGGCGCCGGCTGGGCCGCCGCGCTGGTGATCGTGGTGGGGACGAGCGCGGTGGTCGCGGTGGCGGTGACGATCCGCGCGCTGGCGGCGGAGGCGGGGGAGGGCGTGGTCCGGCTCGCCGCGCCCGCCACGGTCCTGGCGCCCTGGGTGCTCTGGGTCGCGACCTCGGCGGACGCGTTCTACGCCGGGGTGCTGGCGTGGGGTGTCGCTCTCCTGGCGATCGCCTCGACGAGCCGGGGGCGGTGGTGGCCGTGGGCGCTGGCGGCTGGGCTCGTGCTCGGGCTGTGCCCGTTCCTGTCCTACGGGCTGCTCCCGATGGGTGCGCTCGCCTTGGTCGTCGGCGTGTGCACCCGTCGATGGGCGCCCACGGTGGTGGCGGGTGCGGTCGTGGTCGGGAGCGTGGTCGCGTGGGCGGCGGCCGGGTTCTGGCTGCTGGACGGGCTCGCGATGACGCACACCGAGTCCACGCTCGGTCGCGCCGCGGAGCGGCCCTACCTCTACTTCGTGGTCGCGGACCTGGTGCTGATGGGTGCACTCGTGGGCCCGGCCGGGGTGGGCGGCGTCGTCGGGCTGGGCCGTCTTCCGCGGCCGGTCCGGGAGCTGGTCGGGGTGGCGCTCGGTGCCGCGCTCGTCGGGGCCCTGTCGGGGGTGGAGCGCGGCGAGGTCGAACGGATCTGGCTGCCGCTCGCGTGCTGGGTGCTGCCCGCGGCGGCGCTCGTGCCGCAGCGACGATGGCTCGTCGCGCAGGCGGCGGTGACCGTCGTCCTGCAGGTCGTCCTCGTGTCGCCGTGGTGAGCACGACCGTCAGGTTGCCGTCACCGCCCGCGCCGGCTCCACGACGACCGCGCCGACCTACCGTCGACAGGTGGCCCGCAGTCTCGAGCTGAGATACCTGGTCCGGCCGCCGGAGCAGGGCGACTTCCGGTCGCCCGTGCACGACCCGCGGGTCGTCGCGCGCGTCGGGCTGTTCCTGGGTGCCGCGATCGTCGTCGCCTTCCTCACGGGGCTGGTCTCGCACGTCCACCAGCACCCGCTCGCGTGGCTGCCGCTGCCGCCGACGCCGGTCTGGGGGTACCGGCTCACCCAGGGCCTGCACGTCGCGGCGGGCCTGTCGGCGATCCCGCTGCTGCTGGCCAAGCTCTACGCCGCGTACCCGGCGCTGTTCGCGCGACCCCGGGTCGGCAGCCCGCTGCACGCGCTCGAGCGGCTGTCCGTCGCGGTGCTGGTGGCGACGGCGATCTTCCAGGTCGTGACCGGTCTGCTCAACGTGTTCCAGTGGTACCCCTGGTCGTTCTCCTTCGTCCGGGTGCATCTCGCCGTCGCGTGGGTCCTGGTCGGGTCCGTGGTCGTGCACGTCGCGGTGAAGCTGCCGGTGATCGCCGACGCCTTGCGCGGGCCGGTGCTCGAGGAGGCGGGCGACGGGCCGACCCGGCGCGGGTTCCTCGCCGGCGTGGCGGTGACGGTCCTCGGGCTCACCGCGCTGACCGTCGGGCAGACCGTCCCGACGCTGGCGGGTGCCGCGCTCCTGTCGCCCCGGCAGGCAGGCGTGGGCCCGCAGGGACTGCCCGTGAACCGGACCGCTCGGGCGGCGGGCGTCGAGGCCACCGCAGCGGACCCGGGGTGGCGGCTGACGGTGGCCGCTGGTGCGCGGACGGTCGCGCTGTCGCGCTCCGAGCTGCTGGCGATGCGCCAGGTCACGGTCGAGCTGCCGATCGCGTGCGTCGAGGGCTGGAGCACGACGGCGACCTGGCAGGGGGTCCGGATCCGTGACCTCGTCGCGCTCGTGCACGCGAATCCCGACGTCGACGTGCGCGTCGTCAGCCTCCAGCAGGCGGGCTCCTACCGGGAGTCCGTCCTCCCCGCGAGCCACGTCGCGCACCCCGACAGCGTCCTCGCGCTCCGGCTCGGCGGGGCGGACCTCGACCTGGACCACGGGTTCCCCGCCCGGCTGGTCGCGCCCGGGCGGCCGGGGGTGCTGCAGACCAAGTGGGTGGAGCGGATCGAGGTGCTCGGATGACGGCGAGGTGGTCCGCCGGTCGGCTCGTGCTGCTCGGTGTCGGCGTCGGGCTCGTCGCCGCCGGCGCCGTCATCGGGCTGACGTCGATCCCGCAGCACCAGTGGCCCTCCGTCCTGGTGTGGCTCGCCGGTGGGGTCGCGGTGCACGACGCGGTCCTCGCGCCGACGGCCGTCGTCCTCGGGCTCGTCGTGCTGCCCCGGGTGCCGGCGCCGTGGCGACCCGCGCTGCGCGCCGGCGCGCTGGGTGCGGTGGTGCTCGCGCTCTTCTCCGTGGTCGTGGTGGTGGGCCACGCCGCCCGGCGGAACCCGTCCGTGGTGCCGGTGCCGCCGACCACGTCGCTGGTGGTCGCGGGTGCGCTGCTCGTCCTGGCGGTGATGGTCGGCGCCGCCGTCGGTACGGCCGCCCACCGCACGCGCCGCGCCGCCCCCGCCCCGGGGCTGCTGCCGCGCGACGACACCGACTGACCGGCCGCGCCGATCAGAGCGCGCGCAGCGCGACGACCGTGCGACCCTGCAGCCGCCAGTGCTCGAGCACCGCGAAGCCGCACGGGGGAGCCAGCAAGGACAGCGCCCGGGCTCCGACCCTCGCCCACGGCAGGGGCCGGCTCGAGCGCCCGTCGTCGAGCCGCAGCGTGAGCGGGGTCGTGTCGTCGGCGTCGTCGTCGGGGTCCGTCTCGACGAGCACGAGCCCGCGCGGGCCGACGAGCAGCCGACACCGGCGGAGCAGGGAGGCCGGGTCGCCCCCGATGCCGATGTTCCCGTCGGCGAGCAGCACCGTGCCCCAGCGCCCCTCGGCCGGGAGCGCCTGCTCGACGGCGCGGCGCAGCGCCACGGCGCCCCGGTCGCGGGCCTGCGCGACGGCGCGGGCAGAGATGTCGATCCCGAGGGCCGGCACGCCGCGGGCGTTGAGGGCGGCGACGAGCCTGCCCGGTCCGCAGCCCACGTCGAGCACGGGGGCCTCGCAGCGCGCGAGCATCACCTGGTCGACGGCGTCCGGCTCGTCGCTCCACCGGCCGACGTCGAGCGCGACGACACCCGCCGAGCCGACCGACACGACGGCGGCACCGTCGAGGGCGCGCTCGTACACCGTCAGCGGATGCGGCCGCGCAGCCATCAGCGGGCCGGCGCCTGGACGAGCACGCGCCAGGCGGCCGCGAACCGGGTGCCCGGCGCGGCGAGGGCCACCGCGCGCGCGTCGGTAGGCTCGTCGACGTCGCGCAGCGGGGGGAGGAGCCGCACGCTCAGGCCGAGGTCGTGGAGCCGTGCGAGCTGAGCCGCGCCTGTCTGGGGGGTCGACATCGGGATGCCGTCGAACACCCGGGGGTTCGCGGTCCGCAGCCCGATCGCCCAGTAGCCGCCGTCGTCCGTGAGCCCCAGGACGGCGTCCGCGCCGCGGAAGTCGACCGATCCCAGGTGGGCCGCGAGCTGCGGCGTGTCCATCCCGACGAGCAACGCGGGTGAGCGGCCCGGCCGGTCGAGCACGGCCGCGAAGGCGGCGGACAGCCGCTCGCCGAGCCCGCCCGAGGGCTGTGGGACGACGTCGAACCCGCGGGGAAGCCAGTCGCCGGGGGCGCCGTCGAGCACCGCGACCCGGTGGTGGGCGGGCTCCGCAGCCAGCGCGGCGACCGTGTCCTCCAGCGCCGCGCGCGCGAGGGCGGCGGCCTCCTCGGGGCGGAACGCGCTGTGCAGGCGGGTCTTGACGCGACCGGGGATCGGCTCCTTCGCCAGCACCACCAGCGTGCGTGCCGGCTCCCGGGGCGTCACGAGGCGAGCACCGCGGACATGTCCCGGACCGCCCGCGCGACGCCCAGCGGCGTCCCGGTCACCTTGGACCGGCCGGTCCGTGCCGCGTAGTCGACCTCGACCTCGTGCACGTGCCACCCGGCGTCCGCGGCCCGCACCACCATCTCGAGCGGGTACCCGGACCGGCGGTCCACGAGCCCGAGGTCGAGGAGCGCGTCGCGTCGGGCGGCGCGCATCGGCCCGAGGTCGTGCAGGCGGATGCCGGTGCGGCGCTCGAGCCGGCCGACGAGGACGCGGTTGGCGTACCGGAGGTGCCACGGCCACGCGCGCGAGGACGTGGGTCGACGGCGTCCCAGCACGAGGTCGGCCGCGCCGCCGGCGACCGGGTCGACCACCCGGTGCAGCTGGCGTGGGTCCAGACTCCCGTCCGCGTCCATGAACGCGACCACGGGCGCCGACGCCGCGCGCAGGCCCGCGTGGCACGCCGCACCGAACCCGCGCAGCGGCTCGTGCACGACGACCGCACCATGCGCGCGGGCGACCGTCGCGCTCCCGTCGGTCGAGCCGTTGTCGACCACGAGAGCGCGGACCCCGTCGGGGACCCGCGGGAGCAGCCAGGCGAGCGCCTCGGCCTCGTCGAGGCAGGGAAGCACCAGGTCCACGCGCATCCGTCCACGCTAGGGTCGGCGCCTCCTGGTGCGACCGGCGCGGTGGATGACCGCTACCTGACGGATCCTCGTGACGAACACGTGACGCGCACGCCGGTGGCCGGACGGCGGGCTAGCGTGAGGCGCATGCCCATGGTTCTGGTGGTGGACGACGAAGAGCTCGTGGTGCAGAGCGTCGCCGCCTACCTCCGGGCCGACGGGGTCGACGCGACGATCGCCGGTGACGCCCGCGAGGCGGAGCGGGTGTGGCGCACCCGACGTCCCGACGCGGTGGTGCTCGACGTCCGGCTGCCGGGCGCGTCCGGTCTCGACCTGCTGCGCAAGATGCGGCAGGACGCCGACCGGACACCGGTCGTGCTCCTGTCCGGCCTGGACACGGTGGACGACCGCATCCTCGGCCTGGAGGTCGGCGCCGACGACTACCTCATCAAGCCCTTCAGCCCGCGCGAGCTCGTGCTGCGCCTGCACGCGCTGCTGCGACGCGGCGACATCCGGCCCGAGGACGGGATGCGCCCGTTCACCGTCGGACCGCTGACGCTCGACCCGTCCGTGCGGACGGCGTCGCTCGCCGGGGAGGTCCAGACGCTCGCCCCGCGCGAGTTCGACCTGCTGATGTTCCTCGCCCGGCACGCGGGGTCGACGTTCGGGACCCGGGAGCTGCTCCGGCGCGTGTGGGGCTGGGACTTCGGCGACGACTCGACCGTGGTGGTCCACGTGCGACGACTGCGCCGCAAGTTCGAGCCCGACCCGTCCGACCCCGTCCTGCTGACGACCGTCCGCGGGACCGGCTACCGCTGGGCGACGGCCGACGAGCTGTCCGCGGCCGTCGGGGGGCGGGCGCCGGCATGAGCCGCGACCTCTGGTTCATGACGGGGGTGACCGCCGTGTGCGCCGTGGTCGTCGGCGCCCTCGGTGTGCTGGTGGTCGGCCGCGTGCGACGGGCGTCGCTGGTCGCGGCGCTGGTCGTCACGGCCCTCGTGCCGACGGCCGTGGTGGCGCTCGCCCTGTGGTTCAACGTCGGCGCGATGTTCCTGTCGGACCACGACGCGCAGGTCGCGCGCCTGGTCCTCGGACTCTCGTGCGTGCCGGCGGTGGTGCTCGCGGTGGTGCTCGGGCGGATGCTCGTGGCCGACGTGCGCGCGGTCGGCGTCCAGGCCAGGGCGCTCGCCTCGGGGCAGCCGCCGGCGGGGTCGACGCCGGTGACCGCCGAGCTCGCGGCGCTGGCCGACGAGCTCGCCCGGACCCGCGCCCGGCTCGACGCGTCGCGCGAGCGGGAACGGGCGCTCGAGAGCGCCCGGCGTCAGGTCGTCGCGTTCGTGAGCCACGACCTGCGTTCTCCGCTGTCGGGGATCCGCGCGACGGTCGACGGTCTGCGGGACGGCGTCCTCGTCGACACCGACGCCGCGTACGCGGGGATCGACGCCGCGACAGAGCGGCTCGGCCGGATGATCGACGACCTCGCCGAGCTGTCCAGGCCCGACCCCGCCCCCACCGCCCGCGCGCCGGAGCGCGTGTCCCTGAGCGCGGTGCTCGACGACGTGCTCGCCCACTCGGCCGCGGGCGCCACGGCGCAGCAGGTGACGCTTCTGGTCGACGTCGAGCCCGGGCTCGAGGTGCTCGGGGTGCCGGACGAGCTCGCCCGCGTCCTCGACAACCTCGTCGGGAACGCCGTGCGCAGCAGCGGGGCCGGCGGCACGGTCCGCGTGGCCGGCTACCGGGTCGACGGTGAGGTACGCGTCGCGGTCGAGGACACGTGCGGCGGCATCCCCGACGACGAGCGCGCCCACGTCTTCGACGAGGGCTTCCAAGGGAGCGGGCCGCACCGGACGCACGCGGGCGCCGCGCACCATGCCGGCGTGGGCTCGTCCGGTTTGGGTCTCGCGATCGTCGACTCGGTGGTCGCGGCGCACGGTGGCCGGGTCGGCGTCGAGCCGACCGAGGCGGGCTGCCTGTTCGAGGTGCAGCTCCCCGCGAACGCCGGCGCCCCCGACTGAGCGTCAGGCCTCCTGCAGGAGGTCCGCGAGCCCCGCGGCCAGGCCCGTGCGCGCCCTCCACCCGAGAACCTTCGCGGCGCGCTCGGACGAGGCGGTCACGTGCCGCACGTCGCCCAGGCGATACTCACCGGTGACCACGGGCGGCGGGCCGTCGAGCGCGTCCGCCAGCGCGGCGGCCAGGCCGCCGACCGTCGTCACCGTGCCGGACCCGACGTTCAGTGCGACCGGACCGATGGGTCCTCCCGCCGCGGCGACCACCGCGGCGGCCACGTCCTCGACGTGGACGAAGTCGCGCCGCTGCGCGCCGTCCTCGAACACCCGCGGCGCCCGGCCCGCGGCGAGCGCGGACCGGAACAGCGAGGCGACCCCCGCGTAGGGCGTGTTCCGCGGCATCCCGCGGCCGTAGACGTTGTGGAACCGCAGCGCGACGCCGGACCCGCCGGTGTCGCGCGCCCACGCCGTCAGGAGGTGCTCGCCGTGCACCTTGGTCGCGGCGTACACGTTGCGGGGGTCCAGCGGAGCGTCCTCGGTGACGAGGCCCGGCGTGAGGACGCGGTCGCACCGGGGGCACCGCGGATCGAACGCGCCCGCGTCCAGGTCGGCCCGCCGACGGGGCGCGGGGGCGACGGCGCCGTGCTCCGCGCAGTCGTACGCACCCTCGCCGTACACGACCATCGAGCTGGCCAGCACGACGTGACCGACGGACCGTCGCCGGGCCTGCCGCAGCACGGTGGCGGTGCCGAGGTCGTTGGACGAGACGTAGTCGACGACGTCGTCGAGGTCGACCCCCAGCCCGACCTTCGCGGCGAGGTGCACCACGACGTCGGTCCCCGGCATGACCTGGTCGAGGACGTCCTCGTCCCGCACGTCGCCGATCACGAGCCGCGCGCCGGGCGCCGTCCGGGCGACGCCGTCCGGGTGGACGTCGGGCCGCAGGCTGTCGAGGACCGTCACGTCGTGGCCGTCCTCGAGCAGCCGACGGACGGTCGGCCTGCCGATGAACCCGGCCCCGCCGGTGACGAGCACGCGCATGCCCTCAGGATGGCCGGGCCGTCGTGGTCCTCGCGCCGCCGGGATGGTGACGGCTTCCTGACGACGGCCGGCCGCACGGGTCAAGGGCGTCACCCCCGGGCTACGTTCGGCTCGTCGTCGACGAAGGGATCTCCGTGAGCCAGGACGCGTCTCCCATCGGGGTCATCGGAGGCTCCGGCCTCTACGAGCTGCTCGACGCGGCGCAGGACGTCGCCGTGGAGACGCCGTACGGCCCGCCCAGCGACACCCTGCGAGCCGGCAGGCTCGGGGGCCGCCGGGTGGTGTTCCTCCCGCGGCACGGGGCCGACCACCGCCTCGCGCCGCACCAGGTCGACTACCGCGCCAACCTCTGGGCGCTGCGGACGCTCGGCGTCCGCCGGGTCCTGGCAGCGTCGGCGGTCGGCGCGCTGCGTCCCGACCTGCCCGCCGGGACCCTCGTCGTGCCGGACCAGGTCATCGACGCG
The DNA here is from genome assembly GCF_017744555.1 of Cellulomonas sp. GTDB lineage: Bacteria > Actinomycetota > Actinomycetes > Actinomycetales > Cellulomonadaceae > Cellulomonas. Next base: position 50,074 of record NZ_JAGIBD010000014.1, read on the forward strand.
ACCTGGGGCCGGGCGTCCACCTACTACGACGTCGAGGGGGCCGTCGTGCACGTCGGGTTCGCGGACCCGTTCTGCCCGCAGGGTCGGCGCGCGGTCGTGGACCTCACGGACCCGCCGATGCCGGTCGTCGACGGGGGCACGATGGTGGTCATCCAGGGGCCACGCTTCTCGACCCGTGCCGAGTCACGGCGCAACGCGGCGGCAGGCGGCGACGTCGTCGGGATGACCGGGATGCCCGAGGCCGGTCTCGCCCGTGAGCTGGCCCTGTGCTACACGGGCCTGGCCGTCGTCACCGACGCGGATGCCGGGGTCGACGCGTCGGCGGCCGTGTCGCACCAGGCCGTGCTCGACGAGTTCGCGCGGAGCGTCGACCGGCTTCGGGCCGTTCTCGCCCGGGTCGTCGAGGCGCTCCCGGCGGACGACGAGTGCGTCTGCCGGCACGCGCTCGACGGGCTCCGGCTGCCGTTCGAGCTCCCGGGCGAGGGGCCCTGAACGGGCCGGCAAGCAGCCGGTCAGTCCTTCGTGAGCTCCTCGGCCAGCATCACGAGCGTGCCGCTGGGGCCGCGGAGATAGGTGAGCCGGTAGACGTCCTCGTACGTCGCGACGCCGCGCAGCGGGTAGCAGCCGTGCCGCGCGGCGATCTCCAGGGCTGCGTCGAGGTCGTCGACCGAGAACGCGACGCGGTGCATGCCGATCTCGTTCGGCAGGGTGGGCTCGGTCTCGATCGCGTCGGGGTGGAGGTACTCGAAGAGCTCGAGGCGGCCGTGTCCGTCGGGGGTCTGCAGCATCGCGATCCGGGCGTGGTTGCCGTCGAGGCCCACGGCCGTGTCGGTCCACTCCCCGCTGACCGTCTGCCGGCCCACGACCGTCAGCCCGAGGTCGACGTAGAAGGCGATCGCCGCCTCGAGGTCGCGGACGGCGATGCCGACGTTCTCCAGCGTGATGGGCATGGCGTCACGCTAGCAACGGGGCAGACGCGCTGTTCAGCCGCTACGACGCAGCGAGCAGGGGGAGCCGGCGCACGCTCCGGAACGCTCGGAGGGTGCCGTCGACGGGGTCGCTGAACGTGAGCTGCCCGGCGAGCAGCTGCAGCGGGCGGCTGAAGTCGTCGACCTCGACGTCCCGCACCTCGGGGTACAGGGGGTCGTCGACGATGGGGATGCCCAGGCCGTGCAGGTGCAGGCGGAGCTGGTGGGTGCGGCCCGTGGTGGGCGTCAGGCGGTAGATCCCTCGACCGTCCACCTCCGACTCGAGCTCCACGCGCGTCTCGGCGTTGGCCGGTGCGCCGGGCACCACGTCGGCGCGCCATTCGCCGCGCTCCTTGCGGATGTGGTTGCGCACGACGACCGGGAGCGCCAGGTCCGCGCGCAACGGCGCCAGCGCCCAGTACGTCTTGTGCACCGCTCGGCGCTCGAACAGCTCCTGGTACGGCCTGCGCCACTCGGCCGTCGTCGCGAGCATCAGCAGTCCGGAGGTGACGCGGTCCAGACGGTGCAGCGGGGACAGCTCCGGCAGGTCGAGCTCGGCACGCAGCCGCACGACGACGCTCTGCACCACGTGCCGGCCGCGGGGGATCGAGGAGAGGAACGCCGGCTTGTCGACGACCACGAGCCGGTCGTCGCGATGCACCACGTGGACCGGGGCCGTCACCTCCGGCTCGTCGCGCAGGTCGCGGTGGAACCACACGAAGCGCTGCGGGACGAACGGGTCGCCGGCACGGACCACCCAGCCCGCCTCGTCGACGAAGCACTCCCGCTCCAGCATGCCGCCCACGTCGACGTGGGCGGGCAGCCTGTCGCGCAGCCAGTCGCCCATCGTCGACCACGCGTCCGCGCGGGCACGATCGCGGCTCGGGGTGCACAGCCACGCGGCGCTCAGACCGTGCCTGGTCGGCAGCGGCGATCGGGGAGGCACCCGCCCACCCTACGGACCCGGCCGGGCCCGCTCCGCTCGGCCGGCGGGGGCGATCCACGGGCCGGTGCCCTGCGAGGGGTCGAGGATGCCGTCCTCCACCCACCGCAGCCGGCCGGCCATCACGGCGCCGGCCAACCGGTCGTCGGACGCGGCGGTGGAGCGGCGCAGACCTCGGAACAGGGTCTCCACCCGGAGGCGGGACTGGGCGCAGAAGGCGTCGGCGAGATCGACCGCGCTGCGGCCGGCGGCGGGGTCGTCGTGGCGCAGCGCCGTGGCGCGGGTGCACACCGCGGACATGGCGAACAGCTCGGCGCCGATGTCGACGACGTGCCCCAGGAGCACCTGCTTGCGGTCGAGGCGGGCCTGGTGGCGGGCCATCGCGTAGAACGTGTGCCGGGCCAGCGCCCGGGACGACCGCTCGACGAAGCGCACGTGGCGGCCCAGCCGGCCGAAGTCACCGTACGCGTCGGGGCGGGAGCCTTGTCCGACGAGCAACGCCGGGAACCAACGGACGTAGAAGCGGCTCGCGCCGACGGCCGCACGCGCCTTGGCGCCGAGGGACGCGTCCCGGGACGCGAGGTCGCCCGCCGCGGTCAGGTGCGTGTCGACCGCCTCGCGGGCGATCAGCAGGCGCATGATCTCCGACGAGCCCTCGAAGATGCGGTTGATCCGCATGTCCCGCAGCAGCTGCTCGGCCGGCACCGCCCGTTCGCCGCGCGCGGCCAGCGAGTCGGCGGTCTCGAACCCGCGCCCGCCGCGGATCTGCACGAGCTCGTCGGCCACGCGGTAGCCCATCTCGCTGGCCCACAGCTTGGCCAGGGCCGCTTCGATGCGCACGTCCTTCTGGCCCGTGTCGGCCAGCCGGGCGGACAGGTCGAACACCGACTCCAGCGCGAACGCCGTGGCCGCGATGAACGCCAGCTTGGCGCTGATCGCCTCGTGCTCGCCCACCGGTCGACCCCACTGCACCCGCTCGGTCGACCACTGCCGTGCGATGGACAGCGCCCACTTGCTCCCGCCCGCGCAGATCGCGGGGATCGACAGCCGGCCCGTGTTGAGCGTGGTCAGCGCGATCTTCAGACCCTCGCCCTCACGTCCCAGCCGGTTGGCCACCGGCACCCGCACCTGCTGGAACCGGGTGACGCCGTTCTCCATCCCGCGCAGCCCCATGAACCGGTTGCGGTGCTCGACGGTGATGCCGGGCGTGGACGCCTCGACGACGAAGGCGCTGATCCCGCCGTGCTGGCCGCCATGCTGGCCGCCGTGCTGGCCGCCATGCGGGCCGTCGTGCGGCGGGACGACCGCCATGACCACCAGCAGCTCGGCGATCGGACCGTTCGTGGTCCACAGCTTCACGCCGTCCAGCAGGTACGCGGTCCCGTCGTCCGTCGGTGTCGCGGTGGTACCGAGCCGGGCGGGGTCCGAGCCGACGTCGGGCTCGGTGAGCAGGAACGCGGAGATCGCGCCCGCGGCGCAGCGCGGCAGGTACGCCTGCTTCTGCTCGGGGCTGCCGAACATGTGCACCGGTTCGGGCACACCGATGGACTGGTGCGCGGACAGCAGCGCGGCCAGGCTCGGGTGCACCGTGCTGACCAGCATCAAGGCCCTGCCGTAGTCGACGAGCGACAGCCCCAGGCCGCCGTACTCCTGAGGGATCTTCATGCCGAACGCGCCGACGCGCCGCAACGCGTCGACGACCTCGTCGGGGACGCGGTCGTCGCGCTCGATCGCCAGGCCGTCGATGGCCGTGCACACCTCGAGCAGCTCCTGATGGAACGCCGCACCGCGCGCCGCGGCATCCGGGTCGAGCGCGGGGTACGGATGGATGAGCCCGACGTCGAACGCGCCGAGGTACAGGCCCTTGGCGAAGCTCGGGCGGGTCCACCTCTGCTCGCGGGCCGCCTCGGCGACCTCACGAGCCTTCCGTTCACCGGCAGTGTGGGTCGGGTCCACGGCGACACTGCTCATGACGAGCCTCCCCGGCGGGACCCGCACCGAACGGGTCAGCCGCTCGATGCGATTATCGACCCGTCGCTCAGGTCCGCACGCCGTCCAGACGGTCAGGCAGTCACGTCGCCACGTCGACGGGACGACACCTGCGCCGTTCGCCCACCGGACGGCGGGGATCCGCCTAGCCTGCAGGGTGGACGGCCGTCCGACGGAGGGAGCGGTGGTGTCGCAGAGCACGCTCGAGGCACTGGGCGGCAACGCCGCGCGCCCGGAGCGGTTCGGTCACGACGCGCTCGTCGCGTGCGACAACCTCGTGCGGATCTACCAGTCCGGCAGCGTCGAGGTGCAGGCCCTGCAGGGCCTCGACCTGCTGGTCGACGAGGGCGAGATGATCGCGGTCGTCGGCGCGAGCGGGTCGGGCAAGTCGACGCTGCTCGCGGTGCTGTCCGGGATGGACGCGCCCACCGCGGGCCGGGTCCGTGTCGGGCGCTGGGACCTCATGGCGATGCAGGCACGCGACCGGGTCGCCTACCGCCGCGAGATGGTCGGCTTCGTGTGGCAGCAGACCTCCCGGAACCTGCTGCCCTACCTGACGGCCCGGCAGAACGTCGCGCTCCCGCTCACCTCGACGCCTCGCCGGAAGAAGGCCGCGCGGGCGCAGGAGCTGCTCGACCTCGTGGGCGTCGGGCACGTCGCCGACCGGCAGCCGCAGGAGATGTCGGGCGGTGAGCAGCAGCGCGTCGCGATCGCGACGGCCCTCGCGAACGGGCCGCAGCTGCTGCTGGCGGACGAGCCGACGGGCGAGCTCGACACCACGACGGCGCGTGAGGTGTTCGACGCGCTGCAGACCGTGAACCGGGAAGCGGGCACCACGGTCGTCGTCGTCACGCACGACCCGGCCGTCAGCGGTCTCGTCGAGCGCACCGTCGCGATCCGGGACGGGCGCACCAGCAGCGAGGTGCTGCGCCGGGACACCGACGGGGACGTGACGCACGAGGAGTACGCCGTGATGGACCGGGCCGGTCGCGTGCAGGTGCCGCGCGAGTACCGGGAGGCGCTCGCCCTGACCCGCCGTGTGCGGCTGACGCTGGAGACCGAGCACCTCGGCGTCTGGCGCGACGGCGGTGCGCGGTGAACGCCGGCGCCGCCGTGCAGGTCCGGGGCGCGCACCGGACGTTCGGCAGCGGGCGGTCCGCCGTGCACGCGTTGCGCGGGGTCGACCTGGACGTCGCCCCCGGTGAGCTCGTCGCGCTCGTCGGGCGTTCCGGGTCGGGCAAGACGACGCTGCTCAACCTCGTCGGCGGGCTCGACCGCCCGGACGAGGGCAGCGTGCTGGTCGACGACGTGGACGTCACGGCCCTCACCGAGGACGGGCAGGCCGAGCTGCGGCGCGAGCGGGTCGCCTTCGTGTTCCAGACGTTCGGCCTGATCCCCGTGCTGACGGCGGCCGAGAACGTCGGCGTCCCGCTGCGGATGCGCGAGGCGCCGGTGGCCGAGCGGGAGCGGCGCGTCGAGATGCTGCTCGAGCTCGTCGGGCTCGGCGAGCACGCCCTGCAGCGGCCGGACGAGCTGTCCGGCGGGCAGCAGCAGCGGGTCGCCATCGCCCGCGCGCTGGCCGGCTCACCCCGGCTGCTGGTTGCGGACGAGCCGACGGGCCAGCTCGACAGCGAGACCGGTCTGTCGGTCATGGCCCTGATCCGCGGCGTCGTCGAGGCCGAGGGCATGACGGCGCTCGTCGCGACCCACGACCCGGTGATGATCGCGCTCGCGGACCGCGCGGTGCACCTCGTGGACGGCCGGCTGGTGGAGGCTCCCGCGCGTGCGTGAGCTCCTGTGGCGGCGTGGACGCGCGCAGGCGGCCGTGCTGGTGGCGGTGCTCGCGGTCATGGTCGTCGGTTCCGCGCTGGTCGGGACGTGCGTGCTGCTCACGACGGCCGCCCCGCAGCGGGCCCTGCAGCTCACGATGGTCCGTGCCGCGCAGGAGGACGTCGCGGTGGGCGTCGCGCTCGGGTTCCCGGAGGACCCGGACGACCCCGACGTGGGGGAGCGCGTCGCGGCGACCGCACGGGACGCCTCCGACGCCGTCGCGCAGGCATCGTCCCTGCTGACGGCCCCGTTCGGAGACCTGCCGACGACGCGGACCACGTGGACGTCGACCGTCATGCGGTACCTGCCACCCGACGGTGGCCCGCTGCGGCTCGCCTACCTCGCAGAGCTCGACGACCCGGACGCACGGGGGACGGTCGCGTCGGGACGCTGGCCCGACGCGCCCGGTGAGATCGCGCTGCCGACGTCGGCAGCGCGCGCCCTGGGCCTCGACGTCGGCAGCGCGACCACCCTGGCCGAGGTCGCGGGCGGCCCGGGCCAGGACCTGACGGTGGTCGGGACGTTCGTGCCGAGACCTGGCACCGGGTGGACGGAGGACCCGCTCGACGGTGAAGGGGCGAGACCGAACTACCGGGGGCACATCGCCGCGTACGGTCCGTTCGTCGTCGCGCCCGGAGGGGTCGCCGCGAGCGCCCTGCCGCTGCGACGCGTCACGCTGCACGTCCAGCCGGACCTGACGACCGCGACCGCCGCCGACCTCGCCCGGGCCGCGACGGGCGTCGACGCGCTGCCGGGGCAGCTCGACAGCACGTTCGGGGACCGCGCCGAGAACGTGGTGGCGGACCTGCCGTTCGCGCGCACGATCGGTGCGGCGCGCGACCAGGGCAGGGTGACGGGGTCGGGCGTGCTCGCGGTGGCGCTGCTCGGCGGCGCGCTCGCGGCGACGACCGTGATGCTGTCGGCGCGGCTCGTCGCCGGTCGGCGCGCGGCGGAGGCGGCGCTGCTGGGCGCCCGTGGGGTGGGGCGCGGACGTCTCGTCCTGCAGGCAGGCGTCGAGGCTGCTGTGCTCGCGCTGCTCGCCGTCGCCCCGGCGACGGTGCTCGCGCTCGCGCTGTACGGCGCGCTGGCGGGTGCGGTCGGGCTCGGCCCCGCGGGCGTCCCCGAGGGGGGCGTCGGGTCGCTCGTCGCGAGCGTCGCCGCCGTCTCGCTCGTGCTGGGCGCGCTGCTCGTCGTGCCGTGGCTGCGCACGACGTCGCCGCGTGGCACGCGCGAGGACCGCGTCGGCGTGGTGGTCCGGTCGGGAGCCGACCTGCTGCTCCTCGCGCTCGCCGTGGTCGCGTACCTGCAGCTGCGCGCCCACCGGGTCACGAGCAGCGCCGCGGTGGACCCGGTGCTCGTCGTCGCGCCGGTGGTCTGCGTCGTGGCAGGGGCGGTGCTGCTGCTGCGCCCGCTCGCGTGGTTCGCGCGCAGGATCGACGCGCGCGCCTCCTCGACGCGCTCGCTGACCCTGCCTCTGGCCGCCTGGGGGATCGCGCGTCGGAGGCAGGGTGCTGCGGCGGCGTTCCTGCTGGTCCTCGCGACGGCGTGCGCGACGTTCGGCGCGGGGTTCGCCGCCACGTGGGCGCAGTCCCAGCGCGACCAGGCGGAGGCTGTCGTGGGCACCGACCTGTCGGTCGCGGCGCAGCCGGGCGCGCTCGGCACGGGCGCCACGCTGCGTGAGGTCACGGGCGGCGAGGTCAGCCCCGTCACGAGCCGGACGACCACGCTCGGCTCGCGCACGCAGAGCGGCGAAGGCGCGGTGCACCTCGTCGCCGTCGACACGCGCGACGCCGACGGGCTCCTGCGTCCCCGCGTGCCGGGCGGCTGGACGGACGCCACGGCCGGCCTCGCGCCGGCGGACCCCGTGGGCGGCGTGCGGCTGAGCGGCACGACCGCGCAGCTCGCCGTGTCGGGCCACGTGACGGGTGACGCCGCGGTCTCGGCGAGCATCAGCCTCGTCGTGCAGGACGACGAAGGCGCGCGCGCCACGCTGCCCGCGGGCGTCGTCGAGCTGGACGGCACGCCGCACGCGCTCGCGGTGGCCGTGCCGCAGGACGCCCTGGTGGTGGCCGTCGACACCCGGTTGTCCGCCGCCGGCGACGCCGCCGACCCGGACCAGCAGAGCTCGCCCGACCTCACGGTCGACGTCCTGCTGCGCGACGCGACCCTCGCGCCGGGAGGGGCGTGGTCCGCCGGGCGCCCTCCCGGCGAGGACTACGTCGTGGCGTCGCTCGCGGACGTCACCGCCGACGAGGTGGCGGACGGCGTGCTGCTGACGCTCGACGGCACCGCCTCGCTACCCGGTCTGTACTGGTCGGACGGGACGCTCACGGCTCTTGCGTTCCGCCCTGTCGGCAGCGTGCCCGTCGTGGTCTCGGCCCGGCTGGCCGACGCGCTCGGGCTCGAGGTCGGCGACGGCATGCAGCTCACGCTGGGGCTGACGCCTGTGCGCGCCGAGGTCGCCGGCATCACGGCCTACGTCCCGTCGCAGCCGCGCGCGCCCGCCGTGCTCGCCGACGTGGACACGCTGTCGCGTGCCGCGCTCAGCGACGGCCACCTGGACCCGCTGACGGACGCCTGGTGGGTGGGCGGCACGACCCCCGCCGACGCCGCCGAGTCGCTCGTGGCAGCCGGGGTCGGCCCGGTGACGGAGCGCACCACCGTCGCGGACGAGAACGCCGAGGGGCCGTTGCGTGCGGCGCTGCGGGCCGCGGCGGCGCTGCTCGTCGTCGCCGCGGTCGTGCTGGCGCTCGTCGGGACCGCGATGCACGCGACGGCCGCGCTGGAGGCGCGCGAGCTGGACGTGGCCCGGCTGCGGGGGCTCGGGGCGTCACGACGTTCCGTGCTCGCGTCCGTGCTGGCCGAGCAGGGCGTTCTCACCGGGCTGCCGGTGCTGTGCGGGGTGGTGCTGGGGGCCCTCGCCTGCTGGGCCGTCGGTCCGCTCCTCGTGGTCTCCGCCGAGGGCCTGCCGCCCGTGCCGGCCGCCGCCGTGAGCTGGCCGTGGCCGGCCCAGGTGGCGGCGGTGCTCGTGGTCCTGGTGGGCTGCGCCGCTCTCGTCGTGCCGCTCGCCGCCCGCACGGTGCGGCGCTCGACGATCGCCCGGCTGCGGATGGACGGGACGGCATGAGGGCGGCCTGGCGCCGGTCCCGTGCCGACCTGTGGCCGTTGCTCGTCACCGCACTCGTCGTCGCGCTCACCGTGGGCCTGACGGACGCGGTGCCGCGGCTGCTCACCGGCAGGGCGGACACGGCCGTCCGGACGGCGGTCGCGCAGGCCGACCCGGCGGCCGACCTGCTCGTCACCCTGAGGTACGGCCCGGGCGCGTCGGACGCGTCGGCCGGCCCGTCGGACACCACGGTGAGCGTCGACGACGTGGCACGCGCGATCGACGAGTCCGTTCCGGCGCCGCTGCGACCGGTGCTGGGCGCACCCGTCGCCGCCGTGACCAGCAGCGACCTCGCGCTCAGCACGCCGGACCTGCCGACCGGTGGCGTGCTGTGGATGACCTACCTCTGGGCGGGCCAGGAACCCGCCGTCCGGTGGCTCGACGGGACGGCCCCCGGCCGACCCGGGCCGGACGGGGCCGTGCAGCTCGCGCTCTCCGACGAGGTGGCGCGGCGCCTCGGTGTCGGTGCCGGGGACACGTTCCAGGCCCGCAAGGAGGACCGGACGACGGTGCCGGTGCTGGTCACCGGCGTGTTCGACGCGGTGGACGCGTCCGACGAGGTCTGGACGGCGCGGCCGGAGGTGCTGCGCCCACGGGTCCTGGGCGCGAAGACCGAGCCCACCACGGTGGTGGGCGGCCTGCTGTCGGCAGCGTCCCTGCCCGCCGCGCGGGCCGCGCTCGAGCCGGACGGCGTGGCCCGGACGTTCCGGCTCGCGGTGGACCCCCAGGCGCTCGACTTCCGCGGCTCCGACGCGCTGGTGAAGCAGGTCGCCGCGCTCGAGGCGTCTCCGGAGCTGCTCGGTGCCCCGGGGCCCGGGCTGACCGTCACGTCCCGGCTCGACGTCCTGCTGCTGGACGCCCGCGCACGCGTCGCGGCCACGTGGTCGCAGGCCGTCGTGGTGCTCGCGGGTCTGGCGTGCGGCGCCGCGCTCGTGCTGCTCGTCGCGGCGGCCCTGCTCGCGCGCCGACGGTCCACCGCCCTGCGCACCGTCCGCGCCCGGGGAGCCTCGCTGCCTGCCCTCGCCGGGGGAGCGGCCGCGGAGTCGGCGGTGGTCGTCGGCCTGGGCGCCGCGGTGGGTCTCGTCCTCGGTGGCGTCGTCGCACCGGGTCCGGTGACGTGGCCCTGGGTCGTCGTCGTGGTGCTCGTCGGCGTGCTGGCCCCGCCGGCGTTCGCGACGGCCACCGCGATGCGCGCCGAGCCGCGGCGGGTCCCGACCGACCGGCACCACCGCCGGCTCGCGCAGCGCGTGCGCACCGTGCGCAGGGTGTCGCTCGAGGCCGCGCTGCTGGTGCTCGCGGTCGCGGGGATGTCCGCCCTGCGGCGACGCGGTGCCGTGTCGATGTCCGGTGTCGCCGACCTGCTGCTCGCGGCGGCGCCCGTCCTCGCAGCGGCCGCCGTCGCGCTGCTGCTGTGGCGGGCCGTCCCGCCGCTGCTCACCGGTGCGCTGCACGTCGCGCGCAGGTCCCGCAAGGCCGGGCCGCTGCTCGCCATGGCCCGGGCCCGTTCCACGGGGGCCCTCCTGCCGTTCGTGGCTCTCGTGGTGCTCACCACGCTCGTCGGGCTGTGCGCCGCGCTCGTGGGGACGGCCCGTGCGGGGCAGGTGGACGGCTCGTGGGACAGCGTGGGCGCCGACGTCGTCGTCCGGACGGCCGTGCCCGACGCGTCGCTGGGGGAGGTTGCGGACGCGCTCGCCGCCGCCGACGGGGTCGACGCGGTCGCCGTCGGACGCGCGCAGGGCGAGCGCCAGGTCTTCGGCGTGCAGGGCGTCGACACGGTGCAGGTGCTGGCCGTCGACCCCGGCCCGTACGGCGCGCTGCTCGCCCGCACACCGTTCGGGGCCGCCCCGGCGCTCGCCCGGCTCGCCCGCGCGTCCGACGCGGCGGCGGCCCGCACCGACGTCGGTCCGCTGCCCGCGCTCGTGTCCGGACCGCTCCTCGCGACCGCTCCGTCGCTGCGGTGGGGAGACGTGACGATCGACCTCGACCCCGTCGGCGAAGCCCCCGCACTGCCGGCGCTGCAGCAGGACGGGACGCCGGCCGCCGCCACGGTGGTCGTGGACCGCGTCGCGCTGGCCGCGGTCGTCCGGGCGGTCGCCGCCGCACGAGCCGACCAGACCGGTTCGGCGGCCCCCGGCCCGGAGCAGGCGGTGGTCGACCCGGACACCGTCTGGGCCGTCGGCCCCGGGGCGTCGACCGTGGCCCACACGGCGGCCGCCACGGTCGGCGCGCACGAGCTGAGTCGCGCGCAGTGGCTCGCGGACCGGCGGGCGGACCCGCTGGCCGACGGGCTGCTGCTGCTCCTCGCCCTCGCGGCCGTCTTGTGCGCCGCCCTCGCGGCGACCGTCGTCGTCCTGGACGCGGCGGCCTCCGCTCCCGGTCGCGCCCGGTCGCTCGCGACCGCCCGCGTGCTGGGGCTGCGGGGACGGGCCTCCGCGCGGGTCGCCGCCGGGGAGCTGCTGCCGCCCACGCTCGTCGCGGCGGCGGGCGGCGTGCTGGTCGGCGCGGCGCTGGTCGGCGTGCTCGTGGGTCCGCTGGCCCTGCGGCTCGTCACCGGCCAGACCGGCGATCCCGCGGTCGTGCTGCCGTGGTGGGCGGTCGCGCCCGTCGGGCTCGTGGCGGTCACCGTCCTGGTGGTCGTCGCGGTCGAGTCCTCCGCCCGCCGTCGGGAGCGGCTCGGCCAGGTGCTCCGGGTGCGCTGACGGGTCAGTGTGCGCCCCGTGCCCGTGCGCGGTCGACCGCGGCCTCGACACCGTCGTGCCAGGGTTCGCCGTGGCCGGGCAGCACGGTCGCCGCCCCGGTGGCGGCGAGCACGTCGAGCGACGCGAGCGCCTGGCCGCTGTCGGCCGTGGCCGCGCCCGCGACGATCTGCGGACCCGGCAGGCCGGTGTACGGGTCCAGCGTGACGAGCGCGTCGCCGCTGATGAGGGTGTCCCGGCCAGGGAGGTGGAGCGCACAGTGCCCGTACGTGTGGCCCGGTGTGAACAGCACGCGCGGCGCACCGGGGAGCGGCAGCTCGCCACTCGTCGGGTAGGCGCGCAGGTCGTCGATCGCCGGGACGCGAAGCGCACCCGCACCGGCGATGGCCGCAAGGATCGGCAGCGCGCGAGGGTGCCGCAACGGGTAGAGGGCACGGGGGTTCTCGTGCGCGTACCGGTACGGGTGCGCCGCGAGGAAGAAGTCCTCCGGGTGCGCCCACACCGCGACGCCGAGCTCGCGGCGGAGCCGGGCGGCGACGCCCGTGTGGTCGAAGTGCGCGTGCGTGAGCGCGACGGCCGCGACGTCGGCCGGCGTCCTGCCGAGCGAGCGGAGCGCCTGCCCGAGCAGCGGCCAGAATGCGGGCAGGCCGGTGTCGACCACGAGCACCTCGCGGCCGTCGACCACGAGGTAGACGTTGACGTAGGCGTGCGCGAGCCGGAAGACGCCGTCGGCCACCTCCGTGGTGGCCGCGGCGTGCGTGCGCGGCACCGTCAGCTCCCGGCGGTCACGTTGTCGTACGCCCGTTGCGCGGCCGTCTGCGCGTCGGCCAGGGCCTCGGTCGCCGACTTGTCGCCGAGCAGCGTCGCCGTGACGGCGTTGTTGAGCTCGCTCTCGATGTCCTGGCCCGCGGGGGACGACCCGAACGTCTTCCCGTAGCCGAGGACGTCGTAGTAGGTCGAGATGACCTGGTCGAACCCCGCGTTCCCGGTGGGCACCACGTACTGGTCGCGGATGGCCTTGTCGGCCTCCGGCGAGCCGGTGAACAGGCCCGTGTTGAGGCCGCCGTCCTTCTGGAGCGTCGCGCTGCGGGCCTCGGCGGCCGCCTTCCAGGCGTCGAGGGTCGTGAGCTCGAGCGCCCACGCGCACGCGGCCGCCGGGTTCTTGGCGCCCTGGGGGATGACGAACGCCTGGCCGGACGTGACCGTGAACGGCTTGCCGTCCTTGTCCTTGAACGGGACGGCGCCGAGCTGGACCTTGTCGAGGTACGGGGACAGCACGTTCGGGTACCACTGGGCGTCGACCTGCGCGCCGACCTGGTCCGTGACGAACTGGTTGGCGTCCCCGAACGTGTCGAACGCATCGGTGAAGCTCTTCACCTTCGCGAACCCGCCCTGGGCGTCGGCGATCTTCTTGAGCAGGTCGAGGCCGGCCGTGTTCGCGGGGTCGTCGAGCGTCGGCTTGCCCGCGTCGTCGGTGAGCCTGCCGCCCATCGCGAGGACCCAGAGCCCGGCCTGACCGGTCGCGACCGGGTCGAACCCGAGGGTCGTCGGGACGCCGCCCGACTCCTTGTACATCGCGGTGAGCGCGCCGACCAGGACGTCCGGCTTCGACGTGTCGATCTGCTCGTCGGTGACGCCCGCGGCGTCCATGACGCGCTTGTTCAGCAGGATCGCGGGCGGCTGGTAGAACTGCGGCACCGCCCACACCTTGTCCTGGTACCGGACGTCGTCGACGACGAACGGGTACCACCGGGTGTCGGGGTCGACGTCGTGCGCGGTGAAGCACTCGTCGAGGGGCAGGATCAGGCCCTGCGCGGCGTACGTCGTGACGTAGCGGCGGTCCATCTGCACGACGTCGGGCACGTCGCCGCCCGCGAGGCGGGTCGTGAACTTCTGCGCGTCGAACGCGGTCTGGTCCAGCTTGACCGTCACGCCGTCGAGCTGGCCCGCGGCGTGGTCCATCCGGGCCGTGCCCACGTCGTCGGCGTTGTCGAACGCCCAGCCGTTCATGGTGCCGCTCGGTGTGCCGGTGAAGTCGGCGCTCGCGGCACCGCCCTGGTCCCCGCCGCCGGAGCTGCACGCCGCCAGCACGAGTGCCACGACGGGGAGCACGGCCACGGTCGCGCGTCGCGTCCTTCTCATCACTGCGTCCCTTCCCTGCCGCGGCGCGGGTCGTCGCGCCGACGGGTACCCGAGGACGGTCGTCGGCGGAGCGAGGCCGGGGCCGCGTCTGCCGCGCCGCTGCGGGCCGGTCGTCGCGCCAGGCTCTGGACGCATCCGGCCGCGAGGGGTGCCGCGAGCCGGTGCCCTCAGCGTCGGTGCTCGAGCAGCGCTTCGCATCTCGGGCGACCGCGACGTCGGACCGAGCGTCAGCCCTTGCGTCCCGTCGTGGCGACGCCCTCGATGAAGTACCGCTGGCCGAACGCGAACAGCACGAGCATCGGCACCGTGACCAGCAGCGACGCGACCATGACGTACTGGTAGTCGCCCTGGCCGCCAGCCGTCGGGCTGTACTTCGTCATCGCGTACGCGATCCCGAGGGGCGCCGTGAACCCGTCGACGCTGCCCGCGTTGAGGTAGATGAGCGCCTGCTGCAGGTTGTTCCAGCTCGCCTGGAACTCGAACAGCAGCACGATGACGAACGACGGGACGGACAGCGGCATGACGACGCGCCAGAACATCGTCCAGTAGCTCGCACCGTCGATGCGCGCGGCCTCGAACAGCTCGCGGGGCAACCCGAGGAAGAACTGTCGCTGCAGGAAGATGTAGAACGCGGAGCCGAACAGGTTCGCGCCGAACAGCGGGATCCACGTGCCGAGGGCTCCCAGCTCCTTCCAGATGAGGTAGATCGGGATCATCGTCACGGCGCCCGGCAGCATCATCGTCGCGAGCACGAGCCCGAACAGCACCCCGCGGCCGGGGAACCGGAAGTACGCGAACCCGAACGCCACCAGCGAGCTGGACAGGGCGACCGTCACGGCGGCGAGGATCGCGATGGACACGCTCGTGAACATCCAGCTGAGCAGGGGCAGCTGGTGCCAGACCTCGACGTAGTTCTGCCAGTGCACCTCACGCGGCCACAGCGCGTTGTCGAACACCTGACCGCGGCCCTTGAGGCTCGCCGCGAGCAGCCACGCGAACGGGTACAAGAACAGCAGCGAGAAGCCGACGAGCACGACCCACAGGACGACGCGCCCGACGGGGTGGCGCCGCCCGTGCGGTGTCGTCGCGGCGTCGACGGGCGTCGTGACGACGGCGGCTCCGGGGCGCGGCCCGGTGAGCGGGAGGGTGGCCATCAGCGGTCGCTCTCGTAGTAGACGAGCCGGTTGCCGAACCGCATCTGCACGAACGTGACGATCATGATGATCACGAACAGCAGCCATGCCATCGCGGCGGCGAACCCGAAGTTGAACTGCCGGAACGCCTGCTGGAACAGGTAGACGGCGTAGAACAGCGACGCCTCGGGTGACGCGTTCGACTGGTCGCGCCAGAACAGCAGGTACGCGGAGTCGAACACCTGGAACGCGGCGATCGTCAGCACGATCACGTTGAAGAACATCGCGGACGAGATCATCGGCAGCGTGATGCTCACGAACCGGCGCACCGGCCCGGCGCCGTCGAGCGACGCGACCTCGTAGAGCTCGCGGGGCACGTTCTTCAGCGCCGCCAGGAAGATCACCATGGTCCCGCTCACGGCCCACAGCTGCATGAGCACGATGGACGGCTTGATCCAGGTCGGGTCGACGAGCCACTGCGGCCCCTCGATCCCGAACACCCGCAGACCCTGGTTGATCGCGCCGCTGTTGCCGTTGAGGAGCAGGAAGAAGATCGCCGCCGCCGCGACCGCCGGCGTCATCTTCGGCAGGTAGAACAGCGTGCGGAACACCCCGGCGCCGCGCCCGACGCCGTTGAGCAGGCTCGCGAGGAACAGCGCGAACACGATCTCGGCCGGCACGGCGAGCAGCGCGTAGAACAGGGTGTTGCCGAGCGCCGTCGCGACGCGGGGGTCCTGCAGGAGGCCCTGGTAGTTGGACAGCCCGGCGGGCCGGGCGACGTTCGTGGCGAGGTTGTAGTGGCTGAACGAGATGACCAGGCTGGAGATCATCGCGCCTGCCGTGAACACGAGGAACCCCACGATCCACGGCGAGATGAACAGGTATCCCGCGACGGCCTCACGGCGGTGGAAGCGGGTCCTCGTCCGCGGCCGCGGACGGGCCGCCGAGACCTGCGCGGCGGCGTCCGCGACAGCCGCCGGCTGTGCACCGATCTGCGTCATGACGCCTCCGCCCGTGCGGCCCGGCGTGCGGCCGCATCCACGTCGGAGGCCGTTGCTCGACCCCGTGGGAAGCCCCCGGGGCTTCGTGGCGGTGAACGTAACGCTGGCCCTGCACACCCGCAACCGGCGGACGCCCGTGGCCCACGGCGACCGTTGCGGTGGTCAGGTCGAGCGGTCGATGACAGGCTCGACGGGCCGGAGAATGCGGCGTCACACGCAGGACCGCACGGTCCCCGCGCCCGGTGGAGGCAGCATGTCGCACGAGCAGGACGGCGTCGCCGACGCCCAGGTGGTGCGCTGATGGCGACCGTGACCCGCACGATGCCGTGCCCGCCGCAGGCGGTGCTCGACATCCTCGCCGACGGCTGGACGTATGCGACCTGGGTGGTCGGCACGTCCCGGATCCGTGACGTCGACCTCGCGTGGCCCGCGCCGGGGGCACGCATCGCGCACTCGTTCGGCGTGTGGCCCGCGGTCGTCGACGACGTGACGATCTGCCGCGCCTGGGACCCGCGGCGCGGCATCGAGCTGCAGGCCCGAGGCTGGCCCGCGGGCGAGGCGAGGGTCCGGATCGAGGTCGAGGCGCGTGACGGCGGCTGCTCCGTGCGGATCGTCGAGGACGCGGTCCGCGGGCCGGGCACGCTGGTGCCTCGCCCGCTGCGG
The DNA here is from genome assembly GCF_017744555.1 of Cellulomonas sp. Classification (GTDB taxonomy): domain Bacteria; phylum Actinomycetota; class Actinomycetes; order Actinomycetales; family Cellulomonadaceae; genus Cellulomonas. Next base: position 66,605 of record NZ_JAGIBD010000014.1, read on the forward strand.
ACCGCGGCGCTCGTGCCACGGAACATCGAGACGCTCGACCGGCTGCGCCGGCTCGCCCAGGGCCGTGCCGCCCGCGCCGGCGCGGCCGGCTGACCTCGCCCCACGATCGGCTCGCAGGCCCTGGTGGCAAGGCGCCTCGGCGTGCGCGCGGACGTCGTCGGTGCGAGCCTGTCGGGGCAGGCTCGAGCATCGGGGCCACGCTCCGACGCCGAGGAGAACGATGAGGCTGCCCGTCGACCGTGGTCCCCTCAGCACCGAGGTCCGGAAGGTCCTCCAGGCCGAACCCGGGTCGGCGCGTGCCGCGGACCTCGTTCCGGTGGCCGCCGAGGCGCTGCGGACAACCGACGACCTGCTGGCCGACGACGACGTGCAGCTCACGTTGTTCGTGCTCTACGAGCTGCACCACCGGGGGTTCGACGACGTCGACGACAGGTGGGAGTGGGACACCGGGGTGCTCGCGGCGCGCGGGCTGCTCGAGCGCGCGCTCGAGTCGACGCTGCGCGAACGGGTCCCGGTACCCGACGCGGTGCCCGCGCGGCGGCGGGCGGTCGCGGACGCGCTGTTCGCCATGACCGCCCCGCGCCCCGGTCCGAGCGTCGCGCGCTACGTGTGGCGGCACGCCGAGCGGGAGCAGCTGGTCGAGCTCCTCGTGCAGCGCTCGATCTACCAGCTCAAGGAGGCCGACCCGCACACGTGGGCGATCCCGCGGCTGACCGGTGCCGCGAAGGCCGCGCTCGTGGAGATCCAGGCCGACGAGTACGGCGGCGGCCGCGCGGACCGGATGCACAGCGCGCTGTTCGCCCGGACGATGCGCGGCCTCGGTCTCGACGACACGTACGGCCGGTACGTCGACGCCGTCCCCGCGGTCACGCTCGCGAGCCTCAACACGATGTCGATGTTCGGCCTGCAGCGCCGGCTGCGGGGGGCGATCACCGGCCACCTCGCCGCGTTCGAGATGACGTCGTCGCTGCCGAACCGCATGTACGGCGACGGCTTCCGCCGGCTGGGCGCGGACCTCGACACCACCTGGTACTTCGACGAGCACGTGGAGGCGGACGCCGTGCACGAGCAGATCGCGGGTCGCGACCTCGCGGGCGGGCTCGCGGAGCAGGAGCCCCAGCTCGTGGCGGACATCCTCTTCGGTGCCGCCGCGTGCCTGTACCTCGACGACCTCGTCGGCACGCACATGCTCGGCGCCTGGGAGCGCGGCGAGTCGTCGCTGCGCGCGCCCGTGACCGCAGCCGCCGAGGGGGCCGCATGACCGCCGACGACCCGACGCGCCCGCCGACGCGGCGCCGCACCGCGTCGGTGACCGCGTGCCCCGACGGCCCGCTGCTGGTGCGCGGGGACGTCGAGCTCGTCGACGACCGGGGCAACCCCGTCGACCGCCACCGCGCGACGGTCGCGCTGTGCCGGTGCGGCTCGTCCGCGATCAAGCCGTACTGCGACGGCACGCACAAGGCCATCGGGTTCGAGGCGCCCTGAGGTCGTCGCGGGCGTTCAGACGCCCAGGAGACCGCGCAGCGGCTCAGACGCCCAGCAGGCCGCGCAGCGTCCGGGCGTTGTGCACCGCGTTCCCGCCGCCGTCGTTGTTGAAGTAGACGAGCACGTCGCGCCCCTGCCCCGACCACTCCCGCACCCGGTCCGCCCACCACCGCAGGTCGTCGTCCGAGTACGAGCCTGCGTACAGGTGGTGGTGGTCGGGTCCGTGCATGCGCACGTAGACGACGGGCGCGGTGGCGCGCAGCACGCACGGCAGGCCGGCGCCGCTGGTCACGCAGTACGCGGCGCCGTGCCGCTCGAGCATGGCGAACACCGCGTCGTCGACCCACGAGGGGTGCCGCAGCTCGACCGCGACGCGCACCCAGTCGGGGAGCGAGCGCAGGAAGTGGTCGAGCCGCGCGTCGTCGCGCTGCTGGTCGGGCCGGAGCTGCACGAGCAGCGCCTCCCGGCGCCCGCGCAGCTCGTGCCACGAGCGGGCCATCCGCTGCGACCACGCCTCCGGCCCGTACAGCCGCTTGGCGTGCGTCAGCCCGCGTGGGGCCTTGACCGACATGGTGAAGCCCTCGGGCAGGCGATGGCGCCACCCGGCGAACGTCGAGTCGCGCGGCCAGCGGTAGAAGCTGGCGTTGAGCTCGACCGTGCTGAACTCCTGCACGTACCGACGGAGCCGGTCCGCCGCCGGCAGGCCCGGCGGGTACAGCACGCCCTCCCAGTGGTCGTACGACCATCCCGACGTCCCGACCCGGATGATCACGGAGCCATCGTGCGGCCGGCGCCGGCCGACCGCATCCGGGCGTCGTGCGGTTGCGGCCGCTGCGACGTGGGGGTTCGCTGGCCGGAGCACCGTGCAGAGCCGCGCGGCCCGGCACGCACGGAGGCAGGTGCGCCCGTGGCGAGGATCGACCGCATCGCGGAACCGTGGGGTGAGCGGACGCCCTACGCAGCAGGTGGCACGTGGCCGACGCGTCGCGACCAGTACCTCGCGCCGGGCGTCGAGCCCGGCGACGTGGACCGGTGGGTGCAGAGCGCGTCGGTGCTGCACTCGAACGGTGACGGCCTGGACATCGCCGTCCGTGCCGGCCGGGTGGTCGGGGTGCGCGGCCGGGTTCAGGACCGGGTCAACCACGGCCGGCTGGGGCCGAAGGACCTGTTCGGCTGGCAGTCGGTCGCCGCGCCCGACCGGTTGCGCACGCCGTGGGTGCGCGAGGACGGCCGCCTGCGGGAGGCGACGTGGGACGAGGCGATGACCAGGATCGTCGACCGCATCGAACGGCTGGTCGCCGAGCAGGGGCCGTCGGCGATCGGGTTCTACACGTCGGGCCAGCTGTTCCTCGAGGAGTACTACACGCTCGCGCTCGTCGCGCGCGGCGGCATCGGCACGCCGCACCTGGACGGCAACACCCGCCTGTGCACCGCCACGGCGGCCGAGGCCCTGAAGGAGTCGTTCGGCTGCGACGGCCAGCCCGGGTCGTACACCGACGTCGACCACGCGGACGCGCTCGCGCTGTTCGGGCACAACGTGGCCGAGACGCAGACGGTGCTCTGGTCCCGCATGCTCGACCGGCTGGCGGGTGCGAACCCGCCGACGCTTCTGTGCGTGGACCCGCGGCCCACGCCCGCGGCCCGGGTGGCGACCGTGCACCTCGCGCCGCTGCCGGGCACCAACGTCGCCCTGATGAACGGCCTGCTCCACGAGGTGATCGCACGTGGTTGGGTCGACGAGACCTACGTCGACGCCCACACCCTCGGGTACGACGAGCTGGCGCGGTGCGTCGCCGACTACCCGGTCGACGTGGTGGCCCGGATCTGCGACGTCCCGGCCGACGGCCTGCGGCGGGCGGCCGAGCTCGTGGGGACCGCCCCGCGACTGCTGTCGACCGTCCTGCAGGGGTTCTACCAGTCGAACCAGGCCACGGCCGCGGCCGTCCAGGTCAACAACCTCCACCTGCTGCGCGGGATGCTCGGGCGGCCCGGCTGCGGGGTGCTGCAGATGAACGGGCAGCCGACCGCCCAGAACACCCGGGAGTGCGGCGCGAACGGTGACCTCCCCGGCTTCCGGAACTGGGCCAACGAGGACCACGTCGAGCAGCTGGCGCGCCTCTGGAACGTGCCGGCCGAGCAGATCCCGCACGTCTCGGCACCGACGCACGCGATGGCGATGTTCCGGTACGCGGAGCAGGGCACGCTGCGCATGCTCTGGGTGCAGGCGACCAACCCCGCCGTCTCGCTGCCCGAGCTCGCACGGCTCCGGTCCGTCCTCGCCGACGACGGCCTGTTCCTCGTCGTCCAGGACCTGTACCGCACCGAGACGGCCGAGCTGGCGGACGTGGTCCTGCCCGCGGCCGGCTGGGCCGAGAAGACCGGCGCGTTCACCAACGCCGACCGCACCGTTCACCTCTCCGAGCAGGCGGTGGACCCGCCCGGGGAGGCTCGCTCGGACCTCGCGATCTTCGTCGACCTCGCGCGCAGGCTCGACCTGCGGGACGCGGACGGTGCACCCCTGGTCCCATGGGACACGCCGGAGGGCGCGTTCGACGCCTGGAAGGCGTGCAGCCGAGGTCGACCGTGCGACTACTCGGGCCTGACGTACGAGCGGCTGCGCGGCAGCGGCGGCATCCAGTGGCCGTGCACGACCGACGAGCCCGACGGGCGCGAGCGGTTGTACGGCGACGGCGTCTTCCCGACGACGAGCGACCAGTGCGAGACGTTCGGCCGGGACCTCGTCACCGGCGCCCCGACCGAGCGGACCGCGTACGAGGCGCTCACCCCGGCCGGCCGCGCCTTCCTCAAGGCGGCGCCGTACGTCCCGTCACGTGAGCGCCCCTCGGAGCGCTACCCGTTGCACCTCATCACCGGGCGCACGCTCTACCACTTCCACACCCGGACGAAGACCGCACGCGCGCCGCAGCTCGACGCCGCGGCCCCCGAGGTGTGGGTCGAGCTGTCGGTCGCCGACGCCCGCGCCCGCCGGCTCGCGGAGGGTGACGTCGCCGAGGTCGTGACGCCGCGCGGCCGGGTCGAGGCCCGCGTCCGGATCACCGCCCTGCGCGACGGCGTCGTCTTCCTGCCGTTCCACTACGGGTACTGGGACGACGACGGGGACGCACACGACCGGGCGGCGAACGAGCTCACGCGCACGGCGTGGGACGCGGTCTCCAAGCAGCCGCTGTTCAAGTCGGGCGCGGCCCAGGTGAGCCGCGTCGCGGCGGGCGACGGGCCGTCCGCGGCGCCGACCACCACGGCGTCGGCCCCCGTCGACGCCACGGTCACCTCGACGCACGGCGGCGCCGCCGAGTCCGAGGACGTCGTGATGACGGAGGCGCAGCGATGAGGCTCGACGCACTGCGCCGACGGCTCGGCGCCGACGAGCAGCTCCTCTCCGCCCACCTGCGTGCGCTCGCGGACCGCCACGCGGACGACCCGGAGGTCGCGCTGCTGGCGCTCGACCTCGCCGACTGGTCCGACCGGCACGCCGAGGCGCTGGGGCACGGGTCCGGCGGTCACCCGACCGCCACGGGGCAGGTCGAGCTCAGCGCGAACCCCGACCCGGGGCTCGCGCTGCTCGACGACCTCACGGCGGTGCACGTCCGGGCGTCCGCGGTCGCGCTGTCGTGGCAGCTCGTCGGGCAGGCCGCGCAGGCGCTGCACGACGCCGACCTGCAGGCGACGGTGCAGCGCTGCCGGCCGGAGTCGGTGCGTCAGGCGGCCTGGGCCGCGGCGCAGGCCAAGCAGGCCGGCACCCAGATCCTGGTGACCTGACGGCGCGGCAGCCCGTCGGTACCGTCCGTCATGCGTCGGCCTTCTTCCCGGTCGGTGCGACTGGTGCGTACAACGGCTGGACCTCCTCCATCTCGAGGTCGGCCGTCGCCTGGATGAGCGCGAGCAGGTCGGTGTCGAGACCGGGGGAGAACTCCTCGAAGCGTTCCTCGGCGATCGTGATCGGGACGCCGGCGGGTGCCTGCTCGCTCGCGTCGAGCTGCGTGCCGTCCTTCGACGGGGACATCCCCTGGAAGATCTTCCCGGCCTCCGACGCCGCGGTGAGGTCGAACGAGTACTGCTTGCTCTGCAGGCCGAGGTCGAGCAGCTTCTTGACCTCGGGGAACTTCTCGGCGTTCGTCTTCGGGATCGGCAGCACGGTGCCCCAGTCGACCCCGAGCGTCTCGAGGGCGCGCGCGTACGCGTTCTCGTGGGCCTGGTCGCGCACGATGAGGTACGCGATGGTGGAGCGAGCGGTCCTGTTCGCGGTCATCTCGTAGATGCGGCACTTCTGCAGGCGTCCGGTGGACTCGAGCATGAGGTTGTACAGCAGGTCGAGCACGAGGTTGCCCGAGTTGTAGACGTAGGTGCCGCTCCACGGGTTGCCCGCCGAGTCGACGGGCAGGGCGCCCTGCGCGGCCACGAGGTAGTGGTGGATGTTGCTCTGGTCCAGCGCGAGGCTCAGGGGCGTCGCGCCACCCGCGCCGGGGGCGTCGAGCGGGTCGGTCTTCTGGCCGTTGTACCGCGGCGACCCGTCGAGCAGGCGCGCAATCGTGGTGCCGATGAGCTCGACGTGGCTGATCTCCTCGGTGCCGATGCCCTGGAGCAGGTCGCGGTACGGCTTCCCGGCCGGCCCGCGGAAGTTCATGCTCTGGAACAGGTACTGCATCATCGTGCGCATCTCGCCGAACTGGCCGCCCAGGCCTTCCTGCAGGGCGTTCGCCGCAGCCGGGTCCGGCTCGTCGGCCTCGATCTCGTTGATCAGTCGCTGCACGTGCAGGTACATGGTCGTCCCCCTGGGGCGGGTCGTCAGGACCCGTCGTCGTCGTGGTGCTGGTTGCCGCCGCGCGCCTGTCGCAGGGCGCGGCCCCGTCGTACGTCCTCCTCCTGCTTGGCCTGCTTCTTCTCGCTCGCCCGGGTGTCCCGCGGCGGCAGCTGGATCGTCTCCTCGGCAGCGATGCCGCCCTGCAGCTGGCGTCCACGTTCGAGCTCCGCGTCGAGCTCGGCGCCGAACAGCAGCGCCAGGTTGGTGATCCACAGCCACAGCAGGAAGACGATGACCCCGGCCAGCGAGCCGTACGTCTTGTCGTAGCTGGAGAAGTTCGCGACGTAGAAGCCGAACGCGACGGACGCGAGCACCCACACCACGAGCGCGAGCAGCGCGCCGACGCTCACCCACCGGAACTTCGGCTGCCGCACGTTCGGGGTCGCGTGATAGAGGATCGCGATGGCGACCACGACGAGCGCGACGATGATCGGCCACTTCACGACGTTCCACACGGTGACCGTGACGTCGCTCAGGCCGACCGACGCGCCGACCGACCGGGCGACGCCGCCCGACAGCACGACGGCGACCACGATCACGACCGCGATGAGGACCAGCGCGAGCGTGATCCCGAGCAGCCACGGCCGCAGCTTCCAGATCGGCCGGCCCTCGTCGATCTCGTACACCCGGTTCATGCCCCGGCTGAACGCCGCGACGTAGCCGGACGCCGACCACAGGGCCACGACGAGCCCGACGACGAGCGCGAACCCGGCTGCGGGCGCCTTCGTCAGGTTGTCGAGGATCGGCTCGATCGTGTCCCCGGCGGTCGACGGACCGACGTCCTCCACCACGTTCAGGACGCCCTTGATCATCGACTGCGGGTCGCCCACGATGCCGAGCACCGAGACGACCGCCAGCAGCGCCGGTGCGACGGCCATGACCGCGTAGTAGGTCAGCGCCGCCGCGAGGTCCGTGCACTGGTCCTTGCCGAACTCCCGCAGCGTCTTGCGTCCCACGTACGACCACGAGCGCTTCGTGATGTCGTCGGGTGAGTCGGGCTTGCGCGGGTCCTCGGGCGGCGGCGCGGCGTCCTTGGCGGTGCTGCGCGTGGCGGCGGTGTCCTGCTCGCTCATCGGGTCTCCCACGGGTGGTCGGGTGCGCGGGGCCGGGGCACGCGGCGAGGTGGGGCGGGGCACCTCGCCGCGTGCGGGCCGCTAGTAGCCGCCGGTGCCGGTGGTGGGGCTGGTGCCGGTGGTGGGGCTGGTCCCGGTGGTGGTGCCGGTGCTCGTGCTGGGCGGACCCTCGGCGTGCGCTCCGCGCACGGCGTCCGTGGCGTCGGTCGCCTGCGAGCGCAGGTCCGCGGCCGCCTCTCGCCCGTCGTCCTTGAGCGTCGCGCCCGCCTCCGTCGCCCGGTCCTTGACCGCCGCGACGGCGTCCTGCGCAGGCTCCTTCAGGCTGCCGGCGAGGTCCTGCGCGGCGTCCTTCGCCTGCTGCACGACGGGCGCCGCCTGCTCCTTCGCCGACTGCGCGAGCCGCTGCTCAGGGCGGCTGCTCGGCAGCAGCGACGACACCAGCCACCCGGCGCCGAACGCGATCAGCCCGGCGGCCAGCGGGTTGCCGCGGGTCTTCTCGGTGGCCGCGTGCGGCAGGTTCGACGCGGCGTCGCCGACCGACGACGCGACGCCCGAGGCGGCCTCGCCCGCGGCGTCCTTCGCGTCCGACGCGCTGCCCATGACGCGGTCCTTGACCCCGCCGACCGCCGAGCGGACCTTGTCGGCCTGCCGGTGCGCGACCTGGCTCGGGCTGACCTTGTCCGTCAGGGCGTCCACGTCCGAGCTCAGCTCGGCGCGCGTGCGCTCGATGTCCTCGCGGATCTGCTCCGGTTCGGTGCTCATGCGTTCTTCTCCTCGTGGCCCTGCAGTGCGTGGGGGATCTTCTTGACGGTGTCCGTGGTCTGGGGCATGCCCTCGACCCGGCGGGACTCGGCGCGTCCGCGCATCGCCAGCACGGCGGCGACGATCGCCCAGACGACGGCGACGATCACCGCGGACCAGGCCAGCGAGTCCAGCGCGTCGCCGAGCGCCCACCACACGGCGACCGAGACGAACACGAGGACCATGTGGCCCGCGACGGCAGCCCCGGCGAACATCGACCCGCTCTTCGCCGCGTGGCGGACGGACTCGCGGGCCTCGGCCTTCGCGAGCTCGACCTCCTGGCGCAGGAGGGTCGACAGGTCCTTGGTCACCTCGCTCAGCAGCTCGCCGACCGACTGCTGCGAGGGCGCGCCCAGGGGCTCGGTCACGGCTGCTCCCATCCCGTCGTGCCGGTGGCCGCCGGAGCGGGCGGGACCGTCGACCCGTACGTGAGGGGCTCGTCCACGACCGTGGGCGGGTAGCTCGGCGGCGGCGGGGCGGCCGCCGTCACGGCCGCGGGGGCCGTCGTCGGTGTCGTGCGTGCGCTCGGGGTCGACGGCGCGTCCTTCAGGCCACGCGTGAGCCGGCCCGCGACGATCCCGGCACCGGCCGCGAGCAGCAGGAACGTGCCCGGACGGCGGCGCGCGAACCGGCGGACCTCGTCGAGCACCTCCTCCGGGCTGTGCTCGTCGAGCCAACGCCCGACCTGGCCGACGGCGTCGCCGACGCCGCGCACCAGGTCGGTGGCGAGGTTCTGCTCCGCGGGGGCGGACGCCATCTGCGAGAGCTGCCCGGAGACGGTCGACAGGCCGCTCGCGAGCCGGGTCTGCTGCGTGCCGGCCTGGCCGGAGACCTCCGACCGCGTGCGCGACCACAGGTCGTCGAGCTGGCGCCGGGCCTCGCCGGCGACCGCGGCCGCCTCCTGCTTCGCCTCACCGAGCAGGTGCCCGCCCGCGTCGGCGGCCTTGTCCTTGAGGATGCTCGCCTGCTCCTTGGCCGTCTCCGTGGTTCCGGTGCTGGTGCCGGCGCCGTAGCCGTAGCCGGTGGTACCGCTGGTGTAGTCGTCGGTCATGACATGGCCTCGTCTCAGTCGTGGGGGGGTCCCCGCCCGGCCGCGGGCGCGGGGCACCCACAGGTCAGGGGGATCGACGTGGTCGCGGACCTTCTTGCCGCGCTGCCACCGGGGGCTCTGGAACCCGCTCGGGAGGCCCCGTCCGGAGTGCGCGCAGGCTTCACGTCACGTCCGCCGGGCGCCCGGGGACACGTCTGTCCCCGGGGGGTGTGGTCCGCCGGTCGGGGCTGCCGACCGGCGGAACCTCGACGCTAGGCGCGGTTCTTGCGACCCGCCACCGCAGCGCGGTGCCCCCGTGGCGACCCTCGCGCCTGCCCCGTGCGGCGAGGTCGCCGACGTCCCGCGCGCGGTGGGCGGCCAGGAGCTCGTGGCAGCGATGTGCTCGCCGCGAGTCCTCGCTCACCACCTGCTCGGACAACATGGCGATCTCGTCCTTGCCGGCGTTGCGGGGTCCCGGTGCGTTGCGGGCGTCCCGGTGCGTCGAGGCTCGCTGGCTCGCATCCGTCACCGACACGTCACCCGCGCGACGCGCACCGGACACCACGGCTCCCTAGCGTCGGCCGCACCGACGACAGAGAGCAGGGCGACGATGACCCTCACGATGACGCTCGTCCGACACGGGCGCACCCACTTCAACGCTCGCCGCGTGCTGCAGGGCCGCTGCGACTCGCCCCTGACCCGCGACGGCCGCGCCGGGGTGCGTCGGACCGCGCAGCACCTCGCCACGACACCGTTCACGGCCGCGTGGTCGTCGCCGTCCGGCCGGGCGGTCGCCACCGCCGTCGAGCTGCTGCGGTTCCACGACGACGTGCCGCTGCGCACCGACCGCGGCCTGCTCGAGTACGCGTTCGGCGACTACGAGCAGAAGCCCGAGAGCGTGCTCGACGAGGCCATCGCCTGGCCGGAGCTCGTCACGGAGGTGCTCGCGGGCCGTCACCCGGGGCTGCCCGGCGGCGAGCACGCCGCCGAGTTCATGGGGCGGACGCGCGCCGTGTTCGCGCGGATCGCCGCGCAGCACGACGAGGGCCACGTGCTCGTCGTCGGGCATGGTCTGGCCCTCGGCGCGTACCTCGCGACGATCGACGCGAGCGGCCTCGTCCCGCTGCCCAACGCGTCCGTCTCGACCGTCCACATCGAGCCCGACGGCACGGCGCGGATCAGCAGCATCGGCGTCGACGTGGCGCAGCAGGGGCACGTCGCGGCCCGTCCGATGCGCGCGCCGACGAGGGTGGCGTCCGTCGCGTGACCACGCCCCGTACCCGCCGCACCTGACCGGGCCGCGCGCCCGTCGACGGGCCCCGGATGCCGACCGGGCGGAACGCGGTGATCCTGAGCCGCATGCAGACAGCCACGGCCGCCACGACCGCGCGCCCTGAGACGTCCGACCGGGCCCGCCAGGTCCTCGTGCTCGTCGGGGCGGTCCTGGCGATCGGGGGAGCGGCGTTCGGTTCGGGAGCGTTCGGCGGGCAGCAGGTCGCGGACGCCGCCGGTGGCGCGCTGTCGGCGGACGCGACGCCGATCGCCCCCGCGACGCCGGCGTTCTCGATCTGGTCGCTGATCTACCTCGGGCTGGCCGTGGTCGCGGTGGCGCAGGCGCTGCCCGGCCAGGCGACGAGCCCCCGGTTCCGTGCGACGGCGTGGTGGGTCCTCGCGTCGATGCTGCTCAACGCCGCGTGGATCGGCGTCGTGCAGGCGGGCTGGCTGGCGGCGAGCCTGCTCGTCATCCTCGTGCTGCTGGCGGTGCTCGCCCGGCTGTTCGTCGTGCTCGTGCGGATGCCGCCGCGCGGCGTGGCCGACGTGGTGACCGACGTGACCGTGGGGCTGTACCTCGGCTGGGTGAGCGTCGCGACGCTCGCGAACGTCACGGCGTACCTCACGGACGCCGGCGTCGGCGCCCGCGGTCCGGCGGTGACCGGCTGGTCGGTGGTCGTGCTGGCCGCGGCCGCCGCGCTCGCGGTCGGCTACGCGATGCACGGCCGCGGTCGTGCGTCCGTCGTGCTGCCGGTCGGTGCCGCGATGGCGTGGGGGCTCGCGTGGATCGGCGTGGGCCGGCAGTCGCCGCCGTTCGAGGACGGGGTGGTCGCCCTCGCCGCGTTCGCGGCGGCCGTCGTGGCGCTCGGGTCGGCGGTCGTCGCGTCCGTCGTCAGGCGGCGGCACACCTGACCGACCCGGTCACGCGTGGCCGGTGTGCTCGTGCTCGGGGTGCGTCGCCGGCTCGATCTGGAACGTCGAGTGCTCGACGGAGACGGCGAAGTGGGTCGCGACGCACTCCTGCAGCTGGTCGAGGATCCGTCCGGCGTGCCCGTCGCTGAAGCACTCGTCCTCGACGACCACGTGCGCGCTCAGCACCGGCAGCCCGGCCGCGATGAGGGACGCGTGCACGTCGTGGACGTCGCGCACGTGATCCACCTCGAGCAGGTGCGCACGGACGTCGTCGAGGTCGAGGCCGCGTGGCGTCGACTCGAGCAGCACGGTCGTCGTCTCCCACAGCAGCCTGCCGGCGCGCGGCAGGATCAGGACGCCGATGAGCAGGCCCGCGACGGCGTCGGCCTGCATCCACCCGGTCGTCGCGATGACGACCGCGGCGACGATCACCGCGACGGAGCCGAGCGCGTCGTTGAGCACCTCGAGGAACGCAGCGCGCAGGTTGAGGTTCGCGGACCGGCGTGGCGCGAGCACGAGCAGCGACGCGACGTTGCCCACCAGGCCGACCACGCCGAACACGAGGAGCTGCGTCGAGGCGATCTCGGGCGGAGAGAACAGCCGCGCGACACCCTCGACGAGCACGTAGACACCGACCGCGAGCAGCACCGCCGACTGCGCGAGCGCGGCGAGCACCTCGGCCCTCCGGTAGCCCCAGGTGCGGCTCGACGTGGCCGGACGCAGCGACACGTGGGCGGCGAACAGCGCGAGCGCGAGCCCGGCCGCGTCGGTGAGCATGTGCGCGGCGTCGACGAGCAGCGCCAGGGAACCCGTGACGAGCGCGCCGACGACCTCGGCCAGCAGGATCGTCGTGGTGATCGCGAACGCCGCGGCCAGCCGGCCGCGGTGGTCGTCAGGGCCGCCGGGCAGGTGGGCGTGGTCGTGGCTCGTCGACATCACGCTGTCATTGTCCCGTTCCTGCGCCCACTGCTCCGCGTCGGCGGCACGAGATGCCCGGACGGAGGCACGTGCATACCATTCCGGGGATCGTGACGAGGTCCGCGTCGAGCAAGGGGGCGGCAGTCACCCCACGACGGAGGGCCGATGGACCCGACTGTCACGGCTGCGCGCTTCCACCACCCCGTCGCGGGTGGCCGGTCGTGGTGGTCCGATGAGCTGTACACGATCCTCGGCATGTCGCCCGGCGACGTCCCGCCGCGGCTCGACGTCCTGCTGAGGCACGTGCGTGCCGACGAGCGGGCCTCGCTCGAGCAGGCCGTCGACGCGTGTGCGTCGCGCGGGCGGTCGTTCGCCCAGGTGCACACCGTCACGCAGCTGCGCGGGACGCCCCGCACGGTGACGATCGCTGCTGTCGGCTTCCCCGCGCACCACGGCACGCACGAGGTCGACGGCGTCGTCGTCGACGTGTCCGGCGAGGTCGCGGAACGCGCGGCGCAGCAGGCCAACATCGAGCTCGTCGAGCTGCTCGCCCGCCGCGGCGCCGTGGAGCAGTCCGTGGGTGTGCTCGGTCTCGTCTACGGGGTCGACCGGACGACCGCGCTCGAGCGCCTGCGCCGGGCCGCGCGGCAGCGACAGGTCGATGTCGCCGGTGCGGCCGAGGCCGTGGTGAGCGCCGCGCAGGCGGTCGGCGGCGACCTCGGCAGCGACCAGGCGTTCTTCGAGCGTGCCGTCTCGGCGGCCGTGGAGCGACCGTCGCCCGACGCGTGAGGCACCGTCGCCCGACGCATCGTCGCCCGACGCGTGAGGCGCTGCCGTCGGGCCGTCACCACGCCCGGCGGGGGACCGGCGCGGAGCGTCGCCGTCGCGCCGGACCCTTGCGAGTCGGGATGCCGCGCGTCGCCACGGGCGGGAGCAGCCGCGTCCAGCCGTGCGGGTCGCCCGCGGGCAGGTCCACGCGCACCCGCACGCCGTTCCGTATCGCGTGCCGGACGATCGCACCGAGCGTGCGGACTGCCGTGGGACCGAGGTGCGTGGTGCGTTCGAGATCCACCACGAGCCCGCCGCGCTCACTGGCGACGGTCCACGCGCGGTTCGAGGCGTCGAACAGGTCCTTGGCGCAGCGCAGGTCGGCGTCGCCGATCACCGTCACGACGGGGTCGACCCCGTCGTGCACCGTCGTGAGGACCCGCCCCGACCGTGTGCTCGACGGCGCGGTGGCGGGGTTCGACGCCCCGAGCGCCGCCTCGAACGCCTCGCGGCCGGACACCGACATCGGGCGCACCCCGCGGAGATCCTCCACGACGTGCTGGGCGATGGTGGAGAGCTTCACGTTGAGGCGCATCGAGCTCCAGCGCAGGAGGTCGAACGCGCCCGCGTCGTCGAGCCCGTAGACCAGCATGAGGGCGCCCTTCGCCTGGTCGATGACCGCGTGGGACGCGAGAGCGGTGCCGAGCGAGAGCGACGCCGTGCATCGAGCCGCCGCGCTCACCCCCGTCTGGAGGTCGAGCACCGTCCCCCGCACCTCGTGCGCCGACGTCCGCGCCCACTCCGACCCGCCCGTGATCGTGAGCGTCCGGGCGCGGCCCTCGGCGTCGACGACGCGGTGGGTGAGCGCGAACACCTTGCCCTCGAGCACGCACCGAACGAGCGCTTCGCGGAGCGCCTCGCCGTCGCGCGCGTCGAGACGGGACGCGAGCTCGTCGAGCCGCGCGTCGTGCGGCAGGTCGGGGTAGACGTCGCGGACGCCCTCCGACCACCACCACGAGTCGATGTCGTAGCGGTACACGTAGTGGCCGACGACCTCAGCGGCGTGGACCGGCATGCGTCCTCCTGGCGGGGGAGCTCGTCCGGCGGCGGGTGACGGGCAGAGGCTCAACCCTGGCGCCTGCGCGGTGAACGTCGCTCGACCTTATGCCGGTCGTGAGGTCTCGCACGCCGAGCGCGACCACGACACCCGGACGGGTGGTCACCACCGGACGGTGAACCAGACGACCTTCCCGGTGCGCTCGGGACGCCACCCCCAGTCTGCGGTCACGACGTCGAGGATGTGCAGCCCGTGCCCGCCGGGCAGCCCCTGGCGTCCCGACCGTCGCTGCGGTGCGTCGCCCGCGCCGTCGTGGACCTCGAACGTGACCTCGCGGTCGCGGTGGACGGTGCGGACGTTGATGCTCGGCCCGCCCGCGGCATGGCGCACGGCGTTGGTGAACACCTCGCTCATGGCCAGCTGGACCGTGTCGACGGCACGCTTGGGCGCTCCCGCGTCCCGGGCGCGTTCCATCGACCAGGCGCGGGCGCGGGCCAGCGAGCTCACGGACGCCGCGAACGAGCGTTCGTTACCGTCGCCCGTCGAGTGCACCCGGTGACCGTACCGGTCCGGGGGCCGTCGCGCGCCACGACACCGGGTGGAACGTCCGGGCGTTCGTGCTGCTCGGCGGGGGTCGGCGTCCGCCCGGCGCACCGGGGGCTCTTGACAGGGTCCTATGCTTGCCGCGGTCGCCCACCGGCGATGCACGGCACGGTCCGGTCGGGGTGGAGGTGCGCGTGGCGGTCGCCGACGACTCCGACGCGGGATGCCCGGCCGGCGCGCCCACCGGTGAGGCTGAACGCGTGCGGTGGACGGCGGCCGTCGCCGCCGCCGAGGTCGGCAGCTTCGACTGGGACCTGCGCAGCGGGCGCCTCGAGTGGGACGACCAGCTGCTCGTGATCTTCGGCCTCACGCGCGAGGCGTTCGGCGAGTCGATCGACGACTTCACGGCCGCCCTGCACCCTGACGACGTCGGTCGCGTGGACGAGGAGCTCCGCGGGGCGATCGCCACCTGTTCGGAGTACGCCGCGGAGTACCGGGTGCTGCGCCCCGACGGAGAGGTGCGCTGGGTGCAGGCCCGCGGGAAGGCCCTGTGCGGCCCGGACGGTTCCGCCGTCCGAGTCGTCGGGGCTGCGTACGACACGACGGCGCGGCACGTCGAGGACGTGCGGGTGGCCCGGGTCCTGGAGACGATGCCGGCGGCGTTCTTCCTGCTCGACGACGAGTGGCGCTTCCGGCACCTCAACGCCGAGGCGGAGCGGATCCTGGGACGACGGCGGGTCGAGCTGCTCGGCCGGGTGATCTGGGACGTGTTCCCCGCGACGCTGGGGTCGGCGTTCGAGCACCAGTACCGCGCCGCCGTGACGACCGGCCTGGCCCGGTCGTTCGAGGCCGTCTCGCCGGTGCACGTGGACCGCTGGTACGAGGTGCGCGCATGGCCGGGCCCCGACGGGCTGTCGGTGTACTTCTCGGACTGCACCGACCGTCGACGTTCGCAGGAAGAGGCTGCGCTCGCTCGCGAGCGGGCAGAGGCGGAGCAGCGTGCCGCCGACGAGGCCCGGCGTCTGGCCGAAGCGGGGGAGGCGCGGCTGCGTCTGCTCGGCGAGGTGGGCGACGACCTGGCGTCGACGCTGGACACGGAGGAGGCGGTCGCCCGGCTCGCCCGGCACCTGGTGCCGAGCCTCGCGTCGTGGTGCCTCATCACCTTGTCGACCGACCAGCACCACCTGCGGGACATCGCGAGCTGGCACGCCGACCCGCGCCTGCGCGAGACCGTCGCCCGCTACGCCCGGCTGCGCCTGACATCGCTGTCGACGGCGTCGTACCTGTTCAGGGCCCTGCGCACGGGCGAGGTCGTGGAGGTCCCCGACGCGACGCACCAGATCGCCGGCGTGCTCACGGGAGAGGCGGTGGGCGTGCTGCGCGAGCTCGCGCCCGGGATCGCGTACGCCGTCCCGCTGCGGGCGCGCGGGCGGACCGTCGGTGCGATGACGCTGTTCCTCGACGAGGACCGGGAGCCGCTGAGCCCGGAGGACGTCGCGATGACCGTGCAGCTCGCGGACCGGGCGGGGCTGGCGCTCGACAACGCGCGGCTCTACGAGGAGCAGCGGCACATGGCGGAGTCGCTGCAGCGCGCGCTGCTGAGCGCCCCCGTCCACCCGGACCGCATCAACGTGGCGGTGCGCTACCTGCCGGCGTCGAAGGCCGCGCAGGTCGGTGGCGACTGGTACGACGCGTTCCTGCAGCGGTCCGGGGCCGCGGTGCTGGTGGTGGGCGACGTCATCGGTCACGACACGCAGGCCGCGGCGGCGATGAGCCAGGTCCGCACGCTGCTGCGCGGCATCGGGTACGCGTCGGGCAGCAGGCCCGGCGCCATGCTGCAGGACCTCGACGAGGCCATGTGCGCGCTCCAGGTCGACACGATGGCCACCGCGGTCGTCCTCCGGCTCGAGCAGGACGCGCCGGACGGCGCCTCCGGCCTGACGCGGGCGCGCTGGTCCAGCGCGGGCCACCTGCCGCCGATCGTCGCGGGCCCGGACGGGAAGGTCGAGGTGCTGGCGGAGCGGAACGGTCCGCTGCTCGGGCTTCGCGCCGGCGCCGAGCGGCCGGAACGCGACCTGCTCCTCGAGCGCGGCAGCGTCGTGCTGCTGTACTCCGACGGGCTCGTCGAGCGGCGCGGCGAGCACCTCAGCCACGGGATCGAGCGGCTGCGGAGCGTGCTGGCCGACGCGATCGCGACGCTCCCGCTGACGAGCGACCCGGACGACCTCGAGCGCGTCGTCGACGACGTGCTCGAGCGGATGCTCGACGGGCACGGCGACGACGACGTCGCCGTGGTCGCGGTGCACGTGGCGCCCGGGTGCGGCGCCGACAGGTGACGAGCGGGCCGCTCGTCCGGACCGCCAGGGGCGGCGACCACGGGCATCGATCTGCGCGCGGCCCAGGTCTACCGTGGTGACGAACCGGTCGCGAGACGGCTCGACAAGCCTCGTCGAGGGAGCAGCGATGACCACCACCATCGACCCGGTCACCTCCGCGGCGTGGGCCGGGTTCACCTCCGGCCCGTGGGCGGACGGCATCGACGTCCGGGACTTCATCCAGCGGAACTACACGCCGTACGAGGGCGACGACGCGTTCCTCGCCGGTCCGACGGCGCGCACCACGGCGGTCTGGGCGCAGATCGCGGGGATGTTCCCCGAGGAGCGCGCGAAGGGGATCTACGACGTCGACCCGCACACGCCGTCGACCATCACGTCGCACGCGCCCGGGTACGTCGACCGGGACAAGGACCTCATCGTCGGCCTCCAGACCGACGCGCCGCTCAAGCGGGCGATCATGCCGAACGGCGGCTACCGGATGGTCGAGGGCGCGCTCACGACGTACGGCTACGAGCCGGACCCGCTGGTCCGCGACATCTTCACCAAGTACCGCAAGACCCACAACGACGGCGTGTTCGACGTGTACCCGGCGGACGTGCGCAAGGCCCGCTCGGCGCACATCATCACGGGGCTCCCGGACGCGTACGGCCGCGGCCGGATCATCGGCGACTACCGCCGGGTCGCCCTGTACGGCGTCGACGCGCTGATCGCCGCGAAGCAGCGGGACAAGGCGATGCTCGACATGGAGCGGTCCGTCGAGGACGTGATCCGTGACCGCGAGGAGCTCGCCGAGCAGATCCGCGCGCTGGGTGAGCTGAGGACGATGGCCGCGTCGTACGGCTACGACATCTCCGGCCCCGCGGCGACCGGCCGTGAGGCCGTCCAGTGGCTGTACTTCGGGTACCTCGCGGCGGTGAAGGAGCAGAACGGCGCGGCGATGTCGCTGGGCCGCACGTCGACGTTCCTCGACATCTACCTGCAGCGCGACCTCGAGGCCGGTCTGCTCACGGAGGAGCAGGCGCAGGAGCTCATCGACGACTTCGTCATCAAGCTGCGCATCGTGCGGTTCCTGCGGACCCCCGAGTACGACGCGCTGTTCTCCGGCGACCCCACCTGGGTGACCGAGACCATCGGCGGCATGGGGGAGGACGGGCGCACGCTGGTCACGAAGAGCTCGTTCCGGCTGCTGCAGACGCTCTACAACCTGGGTCCCGCTCCGGAGCCGAACATGACCGTGTTCTGGAGCGAGCGGCTGCCGCGCGGGTTCAAGGAGTTCTGCGCCAAGGTCTCGATCGACACGTCGGCCGTGCAGTACGAGTCCGACGCGCACATCTCGT
>NZ_JAGIBD010000015.1 GCF_017744555.1 Cellulomonas sp.
GAGCGACCGCGGCCGCCACCGCCTGACGACCGGCCGGCCGGCGCCTGGGCGGGCGCGGGGACGTACGGGACGTGCGGCGCGACGTCGGGCACGAGGCGGGTCAGCACCGCGTCGCCCGGCGCCA
The DNA here is from genome assembly GCF_017744555.1 of Cellulomonas sp. GTDB lineage: Bacteria > Actinomycetota > Actinomycetes > Actinomycetales > Cellulomonadaceae > Cellulomonas. The sequence goes on from NZ_JAGIBD010000015.1 coordinate 125, forward strand.
CAGGCTGCGGCTGGGCCGTGATCTTGGCCGCCCGGGTGAGTGCCCGGACGTCGCCGCGCTGCTCGGGCAGCACGAGCGTCACGACGTCGCCGCCCGAACCGGCTCGCGCGGTGCGGCCGGAGCGGTGCAGGTACGCCTTGTGCTCGGCGGGCGGGTCGACGTGCACGACGAGCTCGACGTCGTCCACGTGGATGCCGCGGGCGGCGATGTCGGTCGCGACGAGCACCTTCACGGCGCCCGACGAGAACGCCTCGAGGTTGCGCTCGCGCGCGCCCTGGCCGAGGTTGCCGTGCAGGTCGACCGCGGGGATGCCCTCGACGGTGAGCTGCTTGGCGAGCTTCTTGGCCTGGTGCTTGGTCCGCATGAACAGGACGCGGCGTCCGGTGCCGGAGGCGAGGTGGTGGACGATCGCCTTCTTCGTCTCGACGTCGCGCACCTCGAACAGGTGGTGCGTCATCGCGGCGACCGGCGACTGCGCGCTGTCGACGGAGTGCTCGACGGGCGACGTGAGGTACCGCTTGACGAGCAGGTCCACGCCGTTGTCCAGGGTCGCGGAGAACAGCAGGCGCTGACCGTCGCGCGGGGTCTTGTCCATGATCCGCTTGACGCCGGGCAGGAAGCCGAGGTCGGCCATGTGGTCGGCCTCGTCGAGGACCGTGACCTCGATGCCGTCGAGCGTGAGCGCCTTCTGGCCGAGCAGGTCCTCGAGCCGGCCGGGACAGGCGATGACGATGTCGATGCCACCGTTCAGGGCGGAGACCTGCTTGCCCTGCGAGACGCCGCCGAAGATGACGGTCGTGTTGAGGCCCGTCGCCTTGGCGAGCGGGGCGACGGTCGCGTCGATCTGCGAGGCGAGCTCGCGTGTCGGCGCGAGCACGAGGGCACGGGGCCGACGGGCGACCTTGGGCTTGCGGTCGGCGGCGAGGCGCGCGACGAGCGGCAGGGCGAACGCGATCGTCTTGCCGGAGCCCGTGCGGCCGCGGCCGAGCACGTCGCGTCCGGCCAGCGAGTCGGGCAGCGTGGCGGTCTGGATGGGGAACGGTGCGGTGATGCCCTGGTCCGTGAGGGTCGAGACGAGGGGAGCGGGCACGCCGAGGTCGGCGAAGGAAGTCACAGGTGAAGCCTCTCGGGGAGGGTGGGTCGGGGTCCGCCGCCAGAGCAACCAACGAGTGCTGGGGGATCTCCACGACGCGGGGCGCGCGGGTTCGCGCCGCCCAGGTGTGCCCCCATCCTCGCACACTCGGCAGGAGCGGCCGGGAAAGGGCACGATCGACCCAAGGAAGCTCACACCGTCTGGGGGGCCGGATGAGTGACGTGATCGCGTCGGCGAACGAGCTGGTGAAGGTCTACGGCGAGGGCCCGACGGCCGTGCGCGCGCTCGACGGGATCGACGTCGACCTCGTCCGCGGGGAGCTCACGGCCGTCATGGGGCCGTCCGGCTCGGGCAAGTCGACGTTCATGCACTGCCTCGCCGGTCTCGACCGGCCGACGTCCGGGTCGGTCGTGGTGGACGGTGCCGAGGTGTCCAGATGGTCCGAGCGGCGGCTCACGCAGCTGCGCCGGACCCGCGTCGGGTTCGTCTTCCAGTCGTACAACCTGGTGCCGACGCTCACCGCGCTCGAGAACATCACGCTCCCGCTCGACATCGCGCGCCGTCCCGTCGACCGGTCGCACCTCGACCTCGTCGTCCGCACCCTCGGCCTGGCGGACCGGCTGGACCACAAGCCGAGCGAGCTGTCGGGCGGGCAGCAGCAGCGGGTCGCGTGCGCGCGCGCCCTCATCGGTCGGCCGGCGGTGGTGTTCGCAGACGAGCCGACGGGCAACCTCGACTCGGCGTCGTCGGCCGAGGTCCTCGGGTTCCTGCGGCGCAGCGTCGACGAGCTCGGCCAGTCCGTCGTCATGGTGACGCACGACCCCACGTCGGCCGGCTACGCGCACCGCGTGCTGTTCCTCGCCGACGGGCGGCTCATCGGCGAGCTGCGCGACCCGACGCCCGCGACCGTGCTGGAGCAGCTCGGGGCGGCCGGACGGTGAACCGCGTCGCGGTCCGCGCCATCCAGGCGCACCTCGTCCGGTTCTGCCTCTCCGTGCTGGCCGTGGCGCTCGGCGTCGCGTTCGTGGCGGGCACGTTCGCGCTGCGGACGATGCTCGGGTCGACGTTCGCGGACATCATCGCGACCACGACGCTCGGCGACGCCTACGTGCGCGGGGCCGACGAGGCGGGCGGTGCCGCAGGCCCGGGCGCCGGCACGCACAACCGCGTCCCGCTCTCGCTGGTGGACGACATCGAGAAGGTCGACGGTGTCGCGGCCGCGTTGCCGGACCTGCAAGGGCCCGTGGTGCTCGTGGGGGCCGACGGGACGGCGGTGCAGAGCACGCAGGCGCCGAGCTTCGCGTTCGGGTTCGACCGGCGTGACCGGGCCGTGCACCTCGTCGCGGGCCACGCGCCGCGCGGGCCGGACGAGGTCGTGGTCGAGTCGACGTCGCTCGCCGCGTCGGGCCTGTCCCTCGGCGACGACACGACGCTCGTCGTCGGGGGCGAGCTGCGGCCGGTGCGGGTGGTCGGCGAGGCCGAGATCGGGGCGGCGCTCGCTGGTGCGACCGTCGTGTTCGTCGACCGCGCGACGGCGGAGGCCGCGTTCGCGCCCGACGGGACCGCGGTGTCGATCGCGGTCAACGCCGACCCGGGCGTCACCGAGCAGCAGCTCGTCGACCGGCTCGCGCCCGTGCTGCGCGCCGACTCCACGCCCGGTGCGCCCGCCGTCGCGATCACGGGCGACCAGATGCGGGCCGAGGCGACCGAGAGCGTCGAGGAGGTGCTCGGGTTCGTCACGACGTTCCTGCTGGTGTTCGCCGGGGTGTCGTTGTTCGTCGGGGCGTTCATCATCGCGAACACGTTCGCGATGTGGGTACGGCAGCGCACCCGTGAGCTCGCGCTGCTGCGAGCCGTCGGCGCGTCACCGCTGCAGGTGTTCGGGTCGATCGTGCTGCAGGCCGCGCTCGTCGGCGTGGTGGGCGCGGTGCTCGGCGTCGCGGGCGGGCTCGGTCTCGTGGTCCTGCTGCGGCAGGTGCTCGCGTCGTTCGGCATGGACCTCGCCGGGCAGGTCCCGATCGACGCCTTTACGGTCGTCGTCTCCGTGCTGCTCGGCACGTGCGTGAGCGTCGCGGCCGCCGCGATCCCCGCCCGGCGGGCCGCGCTCGTCCCGCCCGTCGACGCGTTGCGCGACGAGGTGACGCTGCCCGAGAGGTCGCTCGTGCGCCGCGCGCTCGTGGGCGCCGCGCTGCTCGTCGCGGGGGCGGCGGCGATCGCTCGGGCGATGGTCGCGCCGGAGGCGGACGGAGCGGACCGCTGGCTCGGCCTCGGCGCCTGCGCGGTCGTCCTCGGCGTGCTCGGCGTCGCGCCCGTCGTTGCGCGCACCGTCCTCACGGTGATCGGGACGCCACTCGTCGCGGTGCGCCCGGTCGGGCGGCTCGCGCGCGGCAACGTCGTCCGCAACCCTCGCCGCACCGCGAACACCGCGGGTGCCCTGATGATCGGCATGGCGCTGGTGGGCGCGTCGGCGGTCATCGCGGCCACGGCCCAGGCGTCGACGCGCGCGATCGTCACCCGCGAGGCGAGCACCGACTTCATCCTACGGGTCGCACCCGCCGGCACCGTCCCGGCGCAGGCCGTCGCCGACGTGCGGGCGCTGCCGGACGTGCGCGCGGCCGACGCGTTCGCGACCGCCGCCGTGCGCGTCGAGCAGGGCGACGGCGACTCGTTCACGGTCACCGGCGTGGACCCGGCGGCCATCGGGCGCAGCGTCCGGACCACCGAGGTCCAGGGGTCGTTCCGCGACGCGCTCGCTCGCGGGGACGTCGCCGTGCAGCGCACCACGGCACGCGACGAGGGCTGGCACGTCGGCGACGCGCTCACGCTCACGGGCACCGGCGAGCCGCGCACCGCACGGATCGGCGCCGTCATCGACTCGCCCGCGTTCGGCGTCCCTCTCGTCGCGCCGCAGGCCTTGCTCGACGCGCTCGTGCCCGCCGACCAGCAGCAGGTCACGACCGTGTTCGTGACGGCCGTGCGGGGGACCGACCTCGAGGGGCTGCGCCACGCGCTCACCACGACCGTCCAGCCGTACGTCGTCATCACGGTCATGGACCCCGAGCAGTTCGTGTCCGACCTCGCCGAGCAGGTCGACCGGGTGCTCGTCATCCTCTACGCGCTGCTGGGCCTGTCCGTCGTCATCGCGGTGCTCGGCATCGTCAACACGCTCGCGCTGTCCGTCATCGAGCGCACGCGGGAGATCGGGCTGCTGCGCGCCGTCGGGCTCGGGCGCGTGCAGCTCGGCGCCACCATCACGGTCGAGTCGGTGCTCACCGCGGTGTTCGGCACCGCCGTCGGGCTGGTGGTCGGGGTCGCGCTCGCGTCGACGCTGCCGACGGTGTTCGCCGACAAGGGCCTGCGGACGCTCGCGGTGCCGTGGGGGAGCCTGCTCGTGATGCTCGCGCTCGCGGTCGTCGTGGGCGTCCTGGCGGCGGTCTGGCCGGCGATCCGCGCGGCGCGCCTGCCGGTGCTCTCGCGGTGTCCGCGGAATGAGGCACCCACGTCGGTAGGCTCCGGGCATGCACCGCACGGGGAGCATTGCGCGATGAGCGACACCGGCTACGGCGACTTCGAGTTCGAGCGGCGGTTCTGGGTCGAGCGCCCGCCGACCGAGCTGCTCGAGAGCGCCCCGGCGCTCATCGTCCAGTCGTACCTTCTCGCGCAGGACGGGTTCGCGGTCCGGGTCCGCGCGCAGGCCTCGGCCGTGGCCGGACCGATCGACCCGGCGGACGACGAGCTCGCGCTGCTCGAGAAGCACGTGCGCGCCGTCGACTTCTGCGCGATCACCGTCAAGGGCCCGATGGTCGAGGGGACCCGGTACGAGGCCGAGCGCGAGCTCGACCCGGCGGTCGCGGTCGAGCTGATCCGCCGCGCCGACGCGCGCGTCGCGAAGCTGCGGCACTCGGTGTGGCTCGGCACGGACGGGTGGGTCATCGACGTCTTCGCCGGCGGCAACGCGCCCCTGGTGGTCGCGGAGGTGGAGCGCGGCGGGCCGGTGACGGACCTGCTGATCCCGGACTTCTGCGTCACCGAGGTGACGACGGACGCGAGGTTCGCCAACGACGGGCTGGCGCACGCGCCGTACGGGACGTGGGCGAGCACGTTCGCGAGCGAGCTGGTCGCGACCGGCCCGCGGTTCCTCACCGGGCTCGGCCACAACCACCGCACGGGGGACGTGCCGCCGGTCGTGTGACGCGCTCCCCGGGGAACAAAGTTGAACTCTCAACTATTGTGAGAGACATGACGACAGCACCGACACCCGGATCCGGCCGAGCCGTGCCCCTGCACGCCCCGGCGCCGCACGACTCGATCGCCGCCGGCACCGGGATGGATGCCGTGACGCTGCTCGTCGGCGACCTCGACCGCCAGCTGCGGTTCTACCGCGACGGCCTCGCGCTCGACGTGGTCGACGACCCGGGCGAGCGCTTCGGCGGCACGCGACAGGCCGGCACCGTGACGCTCGGCCGGGGGAGCACGCCGCTGATCGTCCTGCAGCACACGCCGGACCTGCCGCCCGCGGTCCGCGGCTCGGCGGGCCTGTTCCACACCGCCCTGCTGTTCGACGACCAGGGCGGCCTGGCCGCGACGCTCGCGTCGGTCGCGCAGCGCGAGCCCGGCTCGTTCGTCGGCTCCGCCGACCACCTCGTCTCGCTCGCGTTCTACCTCACCGACCCCGAGGGCAACGGGGTCGAGCTGTACTGGGACCGCAGCCGCAGCCTGTGGCAGCACGATGCGGACGGCCGGGTCGTCATGGACTCGCTGCGTCTCGACCCGAACGCGTTCCTGCGCGAGCACCTCACCGACGAGCTCGTGGAGCAGCCGGGCGCCGGGGACGCCGTCGTCGGGCACGTGCACCTGCAGGTCGGCGACGTGGACTCGGCCCGCCGCTTCTACGTCGACGCCCTCGGGTTCGACGTGACCTCCGAGTGGCACAGCGCCCTGTTCGTGTCGGCCGGCGGGTACCACCACCACCTCGCGATGAACACGTGGAACAGCGCCGGCGCCGGTCCGCGCGCGTCGTCCCTCGGGCTCGGCGAGGTGCGGATCACCGTGCCGACGGCCGACGACCTCGGCGCGCTCACCGACCGGGTGCGGTTCGCGGGGGCGCCCGTGGCGGACGACGGCGTGACGGTGCTGTTCGAGGACCCGTGGCGCAACGTGGTGCGTGTCGCGGTGGCCTGACCTCACCCCATCCAGCCGCGGTGCGACGGGTCCCGGGCGCGTTCGATCAGCGCCTCTGCGTCCCGCGCCGCTGCGTCCCCGGCCGCCTGCTCCAGGGCGTGCAGCCGGCCGAACGTGAACGCGTTCTCGCCGTCGAGGTGCGCCTGCACGCCGACCCGGCGCAGCGTCGCCCGACGCACGACCGTGTCGTGCTGGGTGCCGAGCACGTCCTGCACCGCGCGCGCCCGTCGGGCGCTGCGTCGTGCGGGCTTCCCGACCACGGGGACGGCCGCCTCGGCGGCATACCGGGCACGCCGGGCGGCCTTGCGGACCTCGTGGCGCGCCTCGTCCGCCGCCGCAGGCTCGGCGGCGGCGAGATCCTGCGCGCGACGGTCCAGGCGGCGCCACGCACGGCGCACCCGCGCGGGCACCACCTCGTCGGAGGGCCGTGCGGCGTCCGGACCCGTCGGGGTGCCGTCGGCGACGGCGTCGAGCGCGTCGAGCAGCCGCCACCAGGCGTCCGAGCCGAGCACGGCCGCGAGCCGCTCGACCCCGGCGCGCCGCGCCTGCGACCGGTCCTCGCGAAGCCGGGCGACGACCGGCCCGAGCACCAGCTCGGCGGGCTCCGCCTCGACCCGACGCAGGAGCCCGCGCAGCTCGACGTGCGGGTCCCGCGCGGCGCCGAGGGCGTGCCCGACGTCCGCGAGCTCGTCGCGCAGAGGATCGGTGACCGTGCGGTCGAGCACGGGCCGGTACACCGCGAGGACCGTGCGCAGCCGCCGGGCCGACACGCGGGCGTCGTGCACCGCGGCGTCGTCGCCGCCGCGGGCACCCGCGTGCGCGTCGAGCAGCCGCTCCAGGTGCCGCGCGACGTACGCGCGCACGACCTCGCCCGCCGAGCCGTCGCGCGGCTCGACCGACCGCCGGTCGGGCACCCGGTCGCCCAGCGCGCGCTCGAGCTTGGACGCCACCCGGGGCGTCGCGCCGGGCACCGCGCCGAGGCGGGCCGTGACGGCGGCGAGCGCGGCGTCGTCGTCCGCGTCGTCGACGAGCTCGGCCTCCCACTCCCGCCACGTGACCGTGGTCCGCTCGTCGCCGTCGTGGACCACGGCGTGCACGTGGTCGTCCGTGATCTCGACGACCGCCCGGCCCGTGGCGTCCGACCACCGGTGCGGCACCCGCCGGGTCCGCAGCTCCGCGACGACGTCGACCGGGCGGTTCCGCACCCGCGCGCGCACCAGGTCGAGCAGCGCGTCTGGCGCGGTCGGGTCGCCCAGCGGCAGGCGGTGCTCGGTCCGTGTCCGGGCCTCGTCGGCCGTGCCGTCGCCGGGGACCTTGAGGTGCCAGCCCTCGTCGCTGCCGCCGATGCGCCGTCGCAGGGTCACCCCGGCGCGCAGCAGGTCGAGCGACGCCGTGTCGAAGTACTGCGCGACGAGGTCGTCGGGGTCCGGGCGGTCCGACCGGGCGAGCCCGCCGGCGCCGCTCAGGTCGGGAAGCGTGGCGTCGTCGGGCACCTCGAAGGCCGCCTCGACCTCGCGGTGGGTGCCCACCCTCCGAGGCTGCCAGGGGCGTGGGATGTGCGCCTCCCGGCCCGCGCTCAGCCTTCGGGCGCCGACCCCACCGACACCGTCGCGTGCGCGACGACGTGCCGGACGTGCCGGCCGGCCGCGAGCCACCCGGCGGCCACCGCACCGAGGACGTCCGCCAGGTCGCCGTCGAGGCGCGTGACGAACCGCTCCGGCGACACCGTCGCCCGCGTGCGCGCGACCGCGACGGCCTGCTCGATGGCCCGCATGTGGTCGCCCGGGTGCCCCGGTCGACCGTCGTCGAGCGGGTACAGGGCCCACTGCGCGGTGGCGCGCAGGCCGGTCGCGGGCAGCTCGGGCGCGTCCGCCCACGCCAGGACGGCGTCGTCGGGCAGCTCGCACGCGACCTCGCCCGGGCAGCCGCGGGACAGGTGCACGTGCGCGACGGCGTGCCCGGCGAGCCGTGCCCCCGTGGCGACGACCTGCTGCACGAACCTCAGCACGTCCGCCTCCGACCCGCGGACGAGCGTCGACACGTCGTCGGCCGTGACCTCGACCCCTGACGCGTCCGCCGCGGCGTACGCGTCGGCGAGCACCGTGGCGACGCCGCCGGACGGGTGGAGCGAGAGGCGGGCACCGACCCCGAGGTCGGTGGGTGTCGGGGCGCTGCGCGAGGTGCTGGTGACGGTGCTCATGGGTGCTCCCGGTGTCGCGGGTCGGACCCCCGGGCAGCAGCACGAGCCACCGGCTGTGCCGCCGTGACCCTGGTTCCCGGACGGCGCGCCGCCCGACGACCATGACCACCGGCGCACGGCCGGCGACGTGCCCTGCTCCCTACGCTGGTGCGAACCAGGTCAGGTTCCACGGGTCTGCGGGTGGGACGTGGCGTCCGGCCGCACTCTCAGCGCTCCTGCGCTCCCCGGGGGCTGTGTCGACCCGACCGTAGCCCGCCGGCGCGGCCCACCGGAAGGGGAGTCCCGGTCCGTGGTCGCCCGCCGACGCACCTACAGTGGCGGGGATGCCGACGACACCCGCCACCCCCCGCGTGCCCTCGGGCACCCGACGAGCGCGGGGGCCCGTGGCCGTGGTCGTGGCGGCGCTCCTCGTGCTCGTGGGGTGCACTCCCGACGAGCGGCCGACGGCCGCGACCTCGTCGCCCCGCACCCCGTCCGCGACCCCGACCGCCACGCCGGCGCTCACCGCGACGCTCACGACGCCCGCGCCCGCCGCCGTCGTGCTCCCCGCCGCGACGGCCGAGACTGCGGCCCTGGAGGCGTCGCAGACGCTGTTCGCGCAGGCTCCCGTCGTGGTGCTCGCCCCCGCGGAGGACCCCGCCGCGCAGGCCGCCGCCGCCACGACGGCGACGACGGTCGGTGCCCCCCTGCTGCTCACCGGTCCCGCGGTGCCGGCGGACGCGCTGCTCGGCGAGCTCGACCGCCTCGGCACCCGCTGGGTGCTCGCCCACGGCGCCACCGACCTCGCGGTCCCGTCGGACGTGACGCTCGTCCGCGCGGATGCCACCGCCGCCGCGGGGACTTCGTCCGAGGCGCCGAGCGCGGCGCCCACGGGTGGCCAGCTCGCCGCCCCAGTGACGCTCGCACCCTCGACGCCCACGCCCTCGGCGCCCACCGCTCGCGTGTCCCCGTCCCCGTCGTCGACCCCCGCCGACCTGCCGCGCACGGCCCGTCCGGAGCCCCTCACCGGGACGGTCGCGCTCACGGGCGTCGGCGCCGCCCCGGCCGCCGCGCTCGCGACCATCGCCGCCGCCGGCCTCCCGGTCGTCGACGTCCCCGGCGGCGACCCGCGCGCCACCACGGCGGGCGTCCAGGCGCTCGCCGCCAACCACCCGGCGCACGTCGTCGCCGTCGGCGCCGCGTTCGGCGACCCTGCGCTGCTGGCGTCCCGGGTCGCGGCCGCGTCGTCCGGTCTCCTCGCACCCGGCGGCGGGCAGCTCGTGTTCCCGCAGGTCCCAGGGCTGCCCGGCAAGAAGTACGTCGCGCTGTACGGCGCCCCTGGCACGCCCGCGCTCGGCGTGCTGGGGGAGCAGGACGTGCCCGCGACGATCGCCCGGGCGCAGGCGCACGCCGACGCGTTCCGGCCGCTCACGGGCGACACCGTGGTCCCCGCCGTCGAGATCATCGCGACCGTCGCGTCGGCCGGACCCGAGGCGGACGGCAGCTACTCGCGCGCGATCCCGGTCGAGACGCTGCGTCCCCTGGTCGAGGCCGCCGGCGCCGCCGGGTTCGCCGTCGTGCTCGACCTGCAGCCCGGCCGCACCGACTTCCTCACGCAGGCGCAGCGGTACCAGGACCTCCTCGCCCTGCCGTACGTCGGGCTCGCGCTCGACCCCGAGTGGCGGCTCGCTCCGGACCAGGTGCACCTGCGGCAGATCGGGTCGGTGGGCGTCGACGAGATCAACGCGGTCGCGGCCTGGCTCGCCGACCTGACCCGGCAGCGTGGCCTCCCGCAGAAGATGTTCGTGGTGCACCAGTTCTCGCTGCGCATGGTCGCCGGGCGCGAGCGGCTCGACACGTCGCACGACGAGCTCGCGGTGCTCATCCACGTCGACGGCCAGGGCACGCAGCCGGCGAAGGCCGGGACGTGGGCGACGCTGCGGGCCGGGGCGCCGCCCGTGCACTGGGGCTGGAAGAACTTCTACGACGAGGACCAGCCGATGCTCGACCCGGCGCAGACGTACGCCGTCCAGCCGGTGCCGGACCTCGTGACGTATCAGTGACGCGACGGACGCACGGCGGAGCAGTGACGAGACGGCAGGACGGCGGAGCAGTGACGCAACGGTAGGACGGCGGAGCAGTGACCTGCGCACGCGCCTAGGCTCGGCCGCATGACTCCTCCCGTCCGCATCGGTGTCCAGCTCCAGCCGCAGCACGCCGACTACGCGCAGATCCGTGATGCCGTCCGCCGGGCCGAGGACCTCGGCGTCGACGTCGTCTTCAACTGGGACCACTTCTTCCCGCTCAGCGGCGACCCCGACGGCAAGCACTTCGAGTGCTGGACGATGCTCGGCGCGTGGGCGGAGCAGACGAGCCGCGTCGAGATCGGCGCGCTCGTGACGTGCAACTCGTACCGGAACCCCGAGCTGCTCGCGGACATGGCCCGCACGGTCGACCACATCAGCGGCGGCCGCCTGATCCTGGGCATCGGTGCGGGCTGGTTCGAGAAGGACTACGACCAGTTCGGCTACGAGTTCGGCACGCCCGGCACCCGGATCGCCGACCTCGCCGCCGCGCTGCCGCGGATCAAGGCGCGCTGGGCGGCGTCCAACCCGGTGCCGACGCGCGACATCCCGGTGCTCGTCGGGGGCGGCGGCGAGCGCAAGACGCTGCGGGTCGTGGCGGAGCACGCCGACGCGTGGCACGCGTTCGGCGACGCGGAGACGGTGCGCCGCAAGAGCGCGATCCTCGACGAGCACGGCGTGGCCGTCGGACGCGACACGGCGTCGCTCGTCGAGCGCTCCACCGCCGTCCAGGCGCCGCCCGAGGCCGTGGCGGACGACCTGCTCGACGCCGGCGTCACGCTGTTCACCGTGGGGCTCAGCGGGCCCGACTACGACATGTCGCTGCTGCGGCGCTGGGTGGACTGGCGGGACGCCCGCGCCTGACGTTTCGCCCACCGGTTCGCCCGCTCCGCGGGGCTCTCGTCGAGAAAGTGGCCCGCGCCCGCGCTTAGGCTCGACGGCCATGGACGGAACGACGAGCCCCGAGCCGGGTCCCGGCGACGAGCCCGTCGGCACGCTCCGCGCGCCCCGGTGGCCGCGGGTCGTGGTCGTCGTCGTCGGGGTGCTCGCCGCGCTGGTGTTCGGCGTCACGACGGCGTCCGTCGAGGGCAACCTCGGTCCGCACCAGGCTCGCTACGACGTGACGACCGACTCGACGGTCACGCTCGACCTCGGTCCGCTCGGCACGCTCGAGATCGACTCGCCGCTGCCCCTCACCCTCGGGGTGCGGGTGACCGTGCAGGAGATCCCCGAGTCGTTCACGCAGCTCGACCGGCCGACCACGCTGCAGGCGCTCAACGGCGACCTGCAGGGGTACCTCCAGCTGTTCTCGGCGCCGCAGGCCACGGTGCAGAACGTCGCGCGCGAGCTCGTCGTGGACGTCGCGGGCCGGACGGTCGGCGCGCTCGCGGTGCTCGTCGCCGCCTGGTGGCTGGGTCGGCTGGCGCTCGGGGCGGCTAGACGCCGGGAGCTCGTCGCGGTCATCGCGCCGCACCGCCGGGCGATCACGGCCGGCGGGCTCGTGGTCGTCGTGGGGGCGACCGTCCTCACGTCGAGCGTGGGTGAGCGCGACCGCCCGTCGGAGGCGCAGCCGGCCTCGGCGGTGTTCGACGACACCCCGCTCGAGGGCGCCCGGGTGACGGGCCGGCTCGGTGGCGTGATCGACACGTACGGCGGCCAGGTCGTCGCCGCGTACCGCGCGAACGAGCAGTTCTACGCGACCGCGAAGCGCTCGCTGGACGAGGCGTGGGACGCGCGCGACGACCTCGACCAGGAGCTGGCCGACCTCCGCCCCACGGAGTCGCCGAGCCCCACCGGCACGCCGACCCCCGAGCCTGTCGAGCCGGTCGTGCTCGTCCTGGTCTCCGACCTGCACTGCAACGTCGGCATGGCCCCGCTCGTGCGTGACACCGTGCGGCGCGTCGGCGCGGACCTCGTGCTCGACGCGGGCGACACGACGATGAACGGCACGACCGTCGAGCAGTACTGCGTGACGACGTTCGCGCGGTCGATCCCGAAGAGCGTCGAGCTCGTGACGTCACCGGGCAACCACGACTCGAGCGAGACGAGCGCGACGTACGCGAAGGCGGGGGCGACGGTGCTCGGCGGCAAGGTCGTCGAGGTCGACGGGCTGCGGATCCTGGGAGACAGCGACCCGAACGAGACGCGCGTCGGCAGCGGCACGTCGTCCGCGGGCCGCGAGTCGGCGAGCGACGAGGGCAAGCGGCTCGCGGACGTCGCGTGCGACGACGAGGACGGCGTCGACCTGCTGCTCATCCACACGCCGTCGGTCGGGCAGGCGGCGCTCGACAGCGGGTGCGTCCCGGCCCAGATGTCCGGTCACCTGCACCAGCGGATCGGTCCGCTCGTGGTGGGCGGCGGCGTCCGGTACATCAGCGCGAGCACCGCGGGTGCGACGCTGGGGGAGCCGACGATCGGCCCGCTGCACGGCGTCGCCGAGATGACTGTGCTGCGGTGGGACCCGCAGGAGCGCCGGTTCCTCGACTACCAGATCGTGCAGGTGCGGCCCGACACGAGCGTCTCGGTCAGTCCGCGGCTGCAGTGGCCGGACGTCTTCCCGTCAGGGCCACGACTGCCGACCAGCGGCGTCAGCCCTTCACCAGTGTGACGCACGTCACCTAGGGTGAGAGCGCGCGAGGGACCGTGCCCGCGCCGGACGCGGCCCCTCGCAGAGCGCGCCGATGCGCACGGGGGAGCACGTGGTCAGGGCACGACGGGGTGGGAGGCGGGGGCGCCGCGGGGGTCGCGCGCGGCCGCTCGCGCTGGTCCCGCTCGCGGTCGCCGGGCTGGTCGTCACGCTCGCGGGGCCCGCGCACGCGGCGACAGGCGAGGACACGCTCCGGCCCGGTGAGCAGCTCACCGCGGGCCAGGCCCTCGTCTCGTCCGACGGGTCGGAGGCGCTCGTGCTCCAGGCGGACGGGTCGCTCGCGCTGTTCGGCGCCGACGGCAGCCTGCGCTGGACCAGCGGCACGACCGCCGCGGGTGCGGTCCTGTCCGTCGGCCCCGACGGCGACGTCGTGCTCGTCTCTCCCGACGGGTCGGTGGCGTGGCGCACGGACACGACCGGCCGGCCGGGCGCCCGCCTGGTGCTCCAGGACGACGGCGACCTCGTGGTCCGGGACGCGGCGGACACCGTGGCCTGGGACTCCGGGACGACCGTGCGGCCGTCGATCCTGGCCGCGGGCGGCTCGCTCGGTCCTGGGCAGACGCTCTCGTCGCCCGACGGCAGGCAGACCCTGCAGGTGCTCGACGACGGCGACGTCACGCTGCTCGGCCCCGACGGCACGTCGCGCTGGTCCGCCGGCACGCACGAGCCGGGTTCGGTCCTCACGCTCGGCACGGACGGCAACCTCGTGGTGGCGGCCCCGGACGGGCACCGCGCGTGGCGGACGCGGACCGCCGGGCACGAGGGCGCGTCGCTCGTGCTGCAGGACGACGGCGACCTCGTGCTGTTCGACGCGGCGGGCGCACCGCTGTGGCGCAGCGGCACCGCGATCGGTCCCGCGACCCTCGTGGACGGCTCGGCGCTCGGCGTCGGCCAGGACCTCGGCTCGCCCGACGGTCATCTCCGCCTGCGGCTGACGGCGGACGGGCTCACGCTCGGGTACGACGGGCACCTGCTCTGGACCGCGCCGCTCGCGTCGCCGCCGGGGGACGGGGCGCGGCTCGTCGTCCAGTCCGACGGCAACGCCGTCCTGCTCGACGCCGCCGGCACACCGCTGTGGGCGACCGGCACCGAGGCCGCGGGACCCGGCGTCGGCCTGCACCTGGAGGACGGCTCGATGGCGCTGCTCGCCGGCACGGGCCAGGAGCTGTGGCGGGTCGTCGTGCCCGTCGAGCTCACCGCCCCCGCGCTCGCGGCGACCGACTGCGCCGCCGTCGACGCGCCCGTCCCGCTCGAGCAGACGGTCGTCACGGCGACCGGCGTCCGGGTGCACCCGTGCCTCGCCGACGCGGTCGACACGCTCATCGAGCAGGCGCGCGCCGACGGTGTCGACCTGCACGCCTGGGGATGGCGCAGCGGCGAGCAGCAGGTCGCGCTGCGGGCCGCGAACTGCTCGACGACCGCCGACGGCGCGAGCGTCGTGTGCTCGCCGCCGACCGCGCCGCCGGGGACGTCGCGGCACGAGCGGGGTCTCGCGCTCGACTTCACCGTGGACGGCTCGGTCGTGCGGCCGGGGTCCGTGGCGTTCGAGTGGCTCCGGGCGCACGCGCCCGAGGCGGGGTTGCGCAACCTGCCGAGCGAGGCGTGGCACTGGAGCGTCGACGGCTGGTGACGGACGCGCGGTGAACACCGGCCCGTGAACCCGCCCCTACGCTGGTCGCCGTGAGCGAGCCGCCGACCACCCCCGTCCTGACGCCCGTGACGCAGGACTACCTCAAGGTCATCTGGTCGGCGCAGGAGTGGTCGGACGTGCCGGTCACGACCAAGCTGCTCGCCACGCGGCTCGGGGTCGGGGCGTCCACGGTCTCCGAGACGGTCCGGCGGCTCGCCGACAGCGGCCTCGTGACCCACGAGCCGTACGGCGCCGTGCAGCTCACCGCGGACGGCGAACGGCACGCGCTCGCGATGGTGCGCCGGCACCGGCTCGTCGAGACGTTCCTCGTCGAGGTGCTCGGCTACGGCTGGGACGAGGTGCACGACGAGGCCGAGGTGCTCGAGCACGCGGTGTCAGACCTGTTCGTCGACCGGATCGACGCGCAGCTGGGCCACCCCCGGCGGGACCCGCACGGCGACCCGATCCCCGGTCCGGACGGGTCGCTCGACGTGCCCCAGGCGCTGGTCCTGTGGGACGCCGACCCGGGCCGGTGGGCCGTCGCGCGGATCTCGGACGCCGACCCGGAGCTGCTGCGCTACGTCGAGTCGGTCGGGCTCGTGCTCGACGCCCCGGTCACGGTCGTGGAGCGCCGGGCGGTCACGGGGGTCGTGTCCGTGCGGGTCGGCGAGACGGACGGCACGGTCGAGCTCGGTGAGGTCGCGGCGCGCGCCATCTGGCTCGTGGCAGCAGGCGTCGCGTAGTCTGAAGGCATCCCACCGGAGTTGACGACGACGTTCTCCGCCGCGTGATCGAATCGATTCGTCCGGAGTTGTCGCCGTGGTCCTCCTCACCCCAGCCCGCGCCCGAGCGGCCCTCGTGGCGCTCGCGCTCGGCGGCTTCTGCATCGGCACCACCGAGTTCGCGACCATGGGCCTGCTGCCCGAGATCGCGACCGACCTCGGCGTCTCGATCCCGACCGCCGGCAACGCGATCACCGCGTACGCGCTCGGCGTCGTCGTCGGTGCGCCCACGCTCGCCGCGATCGGCGCGCGGCTGGACCGCCGGCGTCTCCTGCTGTTGCTCATGGTCGCGTTCGTCGTCGGCAACGTGCTGTCGGCGTTCGCCGCGTCGGCCGGCTGGCTCGTCGCCGCACGCTTCGTGGCCGGCCTGCCGCACGGCGCGTTCTTCGGGGTCGGCGCCGTCATGGGGACCGCCGTGGTCGGTGCCGAACGACGCGGCCGAGCGGTCGCGTCGATGATGGCGGGCCTCACCGTCGCGTGCGCGGTCGGGGTCCCGCTCACCGCGGTCGTCGGGCACGCGATCGGCTGGCGCTGGTCGTTCGTCGGCGTCGGCGCGCTCGGGCTCGTCACGCTCGTGGCGCTCTGGGCGTGGACGCCGTCGCTCGCGCCCCTGCCGGGCGCCACCGTCCGCACCGAGCTCGGCGCCCTGCGCAACGGGCCGCTGTGGGTCGCGTTCGGCGCCGGGGCGATCGGGTTCGGCGGCATGTTCGCCGTCTACTCGTACGTCAAACCGCTGCTCACCGAGGTGACGGGGCTGTCCGTCGGCGCCGTTCCGGTCCTGCTCGCGCTGTACGGCGTCGGCATGACGGTCGGCACGCTCGTCGGCGGCCGGTTCGCCGATCGTTCGGTCCTCGGCACCGTGATCGGCGGCATGGTGACGACCATCGTCGTGCTCGTCGCCATCGCGCTCGTCGGACCGTACGTGGTCCCGGCGGTCGTGTCGCTCGTGCTGCTGGGTGTCACGTCGCAGGTCCTCGGCCTGTCGCTGCAGACGCGGCTCATGGACGTGTCCCCGGCGGCGCCGTCGCTCGGTGCTGCGCTGTGCCACTCGGCGCTCAACCTCGGCAACGCGGCCGGCGCGTTCCTGGGTGGCGTCGTCATCGCAGCCGGTGCGGGCTACCTGGCACCCGCGTGGGTCGGCGCCGCGCTCACGGCGGCGGGGCTGCTCGTCGTGCTCACCGTCGGACGCGGTCCGGCGCCCGTCCGCGGTGCCGCCCCGTCCGACGACGTCCGTGCGGACAGCACCGCCGAGGCCGTGCCGGTCGGCTGACGTCGGCGAGGGACGATCCGGACGCCGTCCGGGGACGGATCGACGTGGCCGTCCGCCCCGGTCCGGCCGGTAAACTCGCCGGGTGACCGCGCAGCACGTCCCCGCCCCCGCCAGCTCCACGTCGTCCACGGACGACGTGCCGTTCCGCTACACCGCGGACCTCGCGCGCGACATCGAGCTCCGCTGGCAGGACCAGTGGCAGGAGCGCGGCACGTTCTTCGCCGCGAACCCCGTCGGCGACCTCACGGACGGTGACGGTCGCAACGCCGACCCCGCGCAGCCGTCGTACTTCGTCATGGACATGTTCCCGTACCCGTCGGGCGCGGGCCTGCACATCGGCCACCCGCTCGGGTACATCGCGACCGACGTCGTCGCGCGCTTCCGCCGCATGCAGGGCGACAACGTCCTGCACGCGCTCGGCTTCGACGCGTTCGGACTGCCCGCCGAGCAGTACGCGGTGCAGACGGGTCAGCACCCGCGCACCACGACCGAGGCCAACATCGAGATCATGCAGCGCCAGCTGCGTCGCCTTGGCCTGGCGCACGACCCGCGCCGCTCGTTCGCGACGATCGACCCGGGCTACGTCCGCTGGACGCAGTGGATCTTCCTGCAGATCTTCGACTCCTGGTACGACGAGGACGCCGAGCGGCCCGACGGCGGTCGTGGTCGCGCGCGGCCCATCGCGGACCTGGTCGCCGCGTACGAGTCGGGGGAGCGGACGCTCCCCGAGGGGACGTGGGCGGAGCTCGACGAGGTCGCGCGCCGCCGCGTGATCGACGCGCAGCGCCTCGCCTACGTCTCCGAGACGCCCGTCAACTGGTGCCCCGGCCTCGGGACGGTCCTCGCGAACGAGGAGGTCACGTCCGAGGGCCGCTCCGAGCGCGGCAACTTCCCGGTGTTCCAGCGCAACCTGCGCCAGTGGAACATGCGCATCACGGCCTACGCCGACCGCCTGGTCGACGACCTCGAGCACATCGACTGGCCCGACAAGGTCAAGGCGATGCAGCGCAACTGGATCGGCCGCTCGTCGGGCGCGCGCGTCCGGTTCGCGGTGCAGGGCGGCGCCGAGGTCGAGGTGTTCACCACTCGCCCGGACACGCTGTTCGGTGCCACGTTCATGGTCGTCGCCCCCGAGCACCCGCTGCTCGACGAGGTCCCGCCCGCCTGGCCCGACGGCACGCACGGCGCCTGGACGGGCGGTCACCGCACGCCCGCCGACGCGGTCGCCGCGTACCGCCGTGAGTCCGCCGCCAAGACGGCCGTCGAGCGCCAGGCCGACGCCGGCCGCAAGACGGGCGTGTTCACCGGTCACCTGGCCACGAACCCGGTCGACGGCGAGCTGCTGCCGGTGTTCACCGCCGACTACGTCCTCATGGGCTACGGCACGGGCGCGATCATGGCCGTTCCCGGCGGTGACGAGCGCGACTACGCGTTCGCGCAGGCCTTCGAGCTGCCGGTGGTCTACACGGTCGACGCCCCGGAGGGCACGCCGGACGGCGCGCGCACGGGCGACGGCGCGACGATCAACTCGTCGAACGACCAGATCAGCCTCGACGGGCTGTCCGTCGCGGACGCCAAGGCCGCGATCATCGCGTGGCTCGAGGCGCACGGCGTCGGCGAGGGCACCATCACGTACCGCCTGCGCGACTGGCTGTTCAGCCGGCAGCGCTACTGGGGCGAGCCGTTCCCGATCGTCTACGACGAGAACGACCTGCCGATCGCGGTCCCCGAGCAGTCGCTGCCCGTGAACCTGCCCGACGTGCCCGACTACTCGCCGCGCACGTTCGACCCGGAGGACGCGCACTCCACCCCCGAGCCCCCGCTGGGCCGCAACGAGGACTGGGTCAACGTCACGCTCGACCTCGGGGACGGCCCGAAGACGTACCGCCGCGACACCAACACGATGCCCAACTGGGCCGGGTCGTGCTGGTACTACCTGCGCTACCTGGACCCGACGAACGACGCCGTGCTCGTCGACCCCGCGCTCGAGCGCTACTGGATGGGGTCGGGCCACGGCCACCAGGCGCCCGGCTCGATCGGCGGCGTCGACCTGTACGTCGGCGGCGTCGAGCACGCCGTGCTGCACCTGCTGTACGCGCGGTTCTGGCACAAGGTGCTGCACGACCTCGGTCACGTGGCGAGCGGCGAGCCGTTCCACCGGCTCTTCAACCAGGGCTACATCCAGGCGTACGCATACACCGACGAGCGGGGCGTGTACGTGCCCGCCGACGAGGTCGTCGAGGACCACGCGTCGCCGACGGGCTTCACCTGGCAGGGCCAGGCCGTCAACCGTGAGTACGGGAAGATGGGCAAGTCCCTCAAGAACATGGTGACGCCCGACGAGATGTACGCCGAGTACGGCGCCGACACGCTGCGCGTGTACGAGATGTCGATGGGCCCGCTCGACCTGTCGCGCCCGTGGGAGACGCGCGCCGTCGTCGGGTCGCAGCGCTTCCTGCAGCGGCTGTGGCGCAACGCCGTGGACGAGGGCACGGGCGAGGTCACCGTGACCGACGGCGCGCTGTCGCCCGAGACCCTGCGCGTGCTGCACCGCACGATCGCCGACGTCACGGTCGACATGGAGGCGATGCGGATCAACACCGCGATCGCCAAGCTCATCGTGCTGAACAACCACCTGACGACGCTGAGCGAGGTGCCGCGCGCCGCGATCGAGCCGCTGATCCTCATGACGGCGCCGATCGCCCCGCACGTCGCCGAGGAGCTGTGGGCCCGGCTGGGCCACGAGCGCTCGCTCGCGCACGAGCCGTACCCCGTCGCCGACCCGGCGTTCCTCGTCGAGGACACCGTCACGTGCGTCCTGCAGGTGCAGGGCAAGGTGCGGGGACGCGCCGAGGTCAGCCCCGACGTCTCCGACGACGACCTGCGCGCGCTCGCGCTGGCCGACGCCGGCGTGCAGCGGGCGCTCGACGGGCGTGACGTCCGCACGGTCATCGTGCGGGCGCCCAAGCTCGTCAACGTGGTGCCGGCCTGACCGCGGGCCCGACCCGCGACTCGTCGGCGGTCACCGGGCGAGCACGCCCGGGGGCACGGCCGACGGTCGCCGTCGTCACCGACTCCACGGCGTCGCTCCCACCCGGTGCCGCCGAGCGCTGGGGCATCGGCGTCGTCCCGCTCGACGTGGTCGTCGACGGCGTGCGGCACGTCGAGGGCGTCGACCTGTCGCCCGCGGAGCTCCTCGACGCGCTCACTCACAACGCCCGCGTGACGACGTCGCAGCCGCCGCCTGCCGCGTTCGCCGCCGCGTACGCACGGGCTGCCGCGGCCGGTGCACGCGAGATCGTGTCGGTGCACCTGTCTGGTGAGCTGTCCGGCACCGTGCGGGCCGCCCGGCTCGCGGCCGCGACGTCGCCCGTGCCGGTGCACGTCGTCGACTCCCGCGTCGTCGGGATGGCCCTCGGGTTCGCGGTGCTCGACGCCGCCCGGTGCGCCGCCGGCGCCGACGGACCGCAGCCGACGCCGCCGACCGGCCCGCTCGCGGCGGCGCGGTCCTGGTGGCGCGCGCGACGACACGTCGAGCCCTCCGGGCCCGACGCCGCGACGGTCGCGGCCCGCGCCGCCGCGACCGCGGCCTCGACCCGGGTGTGGTTCCTCGTCGAGTCCGTCGACCACCTGCGGCGAGGTGGACGGCTCAGCGCCCCCGCCGCGGCGATCGGGACGGTCCTCGGACTGCGACCGCTGCTCGCGCTGCGGGACGGGAGCGTGGTCGTGCAGGAGAAGGTCCGCACCCGCCGGGCCGCGCGCGACCGCCTGGAGAGTGTCGCGGTCGCCGAGGCCGCCACGCGGCCCGCCGTGCGTATTGCGGTGCACCACCTCGGGCAGCCCGACCTCGGGACGTCGATCGCCTCGCAGGTCGCCGCCTGGGCGGGGGACCGGGTGTCCGAGCTCGTGGTGTGCGAGTCGAGCGCGGTACTCGCCGCGCACGCCGGGCCGGGCCTGCTGGCGATCGTCGTCGCCGACGCCTGACGCCTCGCTCGCCCAGGCCGTCGGACTGCCCGCCGACGTCGGCCCGCTCCTGCGCGAGCCGTCCACAGCCCGCGGCGCGAGCCGGTCGTTGTCGGCCGCCAGTCCCGTCCGGTCGCGGCCGGGTGGTCGCCGCCTAGCGTCCGGTCGTGCCTCGACCCGACACCGCTGCGTCCGCGACTCTTCGACGCCTCGGCGACCTCACGGCGCCGTCCCGGGCCGCGGAACCGCCGCGGCCAGGTTGGACGCCGTCATCGGTTAGTGCCCCTCCGATGCACGCACCGGGGCCTTTGCCCGTTCCCGATGCGTCGCCCGACGTGGGGTCGTGGCGTCCGCACGACGATCCGCCGGGGCCGCCGTCGCCGGACGACCTGCCCAGGATCGCTGCGCCGCAGGTCGATGCCGGCTCGGACTGGAAGCCCGACGCTCCGCCGTGGGCGGATGCGGTGCCGATCGATCCCGGGCCCGACTGGAACCCCGACCTTCCGCCCTGGGCGGCCGCGGGGCCGGTCGATCGCGGGGCTGACTCGAAGCCCGAGCTGCCGCCCTGGGCGGATGCGACGCCACTTGATCCCCCGTCTGGCCAGGAGCCCGACGTTCGACCGTGGGCGGCTGCGACCTCCGTCGACCCGCAGACCAGTCCCGGTCCGGCGACCGCACGGTTCGGCGTCCGGACCGAACGTGCCCTCGAGGCGGCACGGGCCGGGTACGCGCGGGCGCACGGCCACCCCCTCGACCGTGAGCCGCACGTGGTCCGGCGTCGGGTGCGGTGGGCGGTGCCGTGGCGACTCGCGGGCGCGGCGGGTGCGGTGCTGCTCGTGGTCGCGGGAGCGGTGGCACTGCGGGCGACGGCAACCGCGCCGGGGGAGCCCGTGTCGCTGCCGACTCCCGCGCCCGACGGACCAGTGGCCAAGGGTCCCGCGGGCGAGCGTCCCGTGGGTGCCGCGGCCGCGTCGGGCGGCGCGGGCACCGCGGACGCCTCCTCGGGCGCGGCGGATCCCGAGGGCGGGTCAGGCGCGGACGCGTCCGCCGCCGCCGGGGCACCCCAGGTCGTCGTGCACGTCGTCGGCGCGGTCGGGGCGCCCGGCATCGTCCGGCTGCCCGCCGGGTCGCGCGTGGTCGACGCGCTCGCCTCGGCGGGCGGCGCGACGCCAGACGCGGACCTCGCGGCGCTCAACCTTGCGCGTGTCCTCGTCGACGGCGAGCAGGTCGTCGTCCCGCGACCCGGAGAGGCGAGCACGTCGACGGGGCTGCCGCCGCCGTCGACGGGCGGCTCAGGACTGGTCGACCTCAACACCGCCGACGCCGTCGCCCTCGACGCCCTCCCCGGGATCGGTCCGGTGCTCGCCCAGCGGATCGTGGAGCACCGAGACGAACGGCGGTTCGCGAGCGTCGACGAGCTCGGCGACGTCGCCGGCATCGGCCCGACGCTGCTCGAACGCCTCCGCCCCCTGGTCCGCGTATGAGCGCCGTCGGCAGAGGCCGCGCCGACACCGATCGACCGCCCACGCCCGCGCGTCCCCCCGTGTCTGCTCGGCCGCCCCTGCCGGGCGGCCGTCCCGCGCCTCATGCGCCAGGGGTCACGAGCCCCACGTCAGCCGGACAGGCGCCCGCGACGTCCGCGACGCCGGTGACGACGGTCGACCTGCGGGTCGTGCCGGCCGGGCTCGCGGCGTGGTGCGCGTCGGCCGTCGTCACGCGGCTGCCCGCGCCCATCTCATGGGTCGTCGCGGGCGCGCTGCTCGCGACGGCGGTGATCGCGTTCGGGCGCGCGGTGAGACGGCGCTCGTCCCGTCGTCGGCAGCTCCCCGTACCGAGGTCCCACGGACGTGCGGCCTCCGCTCGGGGCGTCGCCGACCGCGCGGAGGCGGCTCTTGGTGCACCACCCGTACCTCGCGCATCGGCACGGGTGCCGTCGATGGCGCCGCCCTCCATCGGAGCAGCGGTGGCGCTGGCCGTCGTCGCGGCCGTGGCGGTGCTCGTCTCCGGTGCGGCTCAGGTCGACGCACGGTTGTCCGGCGTGCTGCCGTCGCTCGCGGACGCCGGAGCGGTCGGCACGGTGGTCGGGGTCGTGGACGGCGACGCCCGGATCCTTCCGCCCGCGTGGCCGGGCGCCGCAGCTCGGGCCTGCGTGACGCTCGCCGCCGCCCGGGTCGTGGGCGCCGGACGCAGCGGCGCCGCGACCGGTCCGGTCGCGGTTCTCGGGCCCGTGTCGTGGGCGGCCGCTCCGTTCGGCGCGCGCGTCGAGGTGACGGGGCGGCTCGCGGACGCCTCGGGAGGTCGCGACGTGGCCCTCCTGACGACGGCCCAGGACCCGGTCGTCGTCGCACCACCGGCGCCGTGGCACGCCGCGGCCGCCCGGGTCCGTGCGCACGTCGTCGACCTGGCCGGCACCCTCCCGGGCGACGCCGGCGCACTGCTTCCCGGCGTGACCGTCGGCGACACGACGCGCGTCCCCGTCGACCTCGTCGCGGCGATGCGCACCGCAGGCCTGACGCACGTGATGGCCGTGTCCGGTGCACACTTCGCCCTCGTGGCGGGGCTCGTCCTGGCGATCTGCACGGGGATCGGGGTGCCGCGCCGCGTCCGCGCTCTCACGGTGGTGGCGTCCACGGTGGCGCTCGTGGTCCTGGTCCACCCTGCGCCGAGCGTCCTGCGTGCCGCACTCATGGGGACGGTCGGTGCGCTCGGCCTGGTGGTGGGCCGCCCGGCCCGGGCACCGGCCGCGCTGGCGGCGACCGTCGTCGTGCTGCTCGTCGTCGACCCGTGGCTCGGGTCGGAGCTCGGGTTCGTCCTGTCGGTCCTCGCGACCGCCGGCCTGGTCCTGCTCGGCGGCCCGCTCGCGGAACGCTGGTCGACGCGAGCGGGCCGGCCGCTGGCGACCGCGCTCGCGGTGCCCGTCGCGGCGCAGCTCGTCTGCGCGCCCGTGCTGCTGCTCGTGTCGCCGACGGTCGCGCCCCTCGCCGTGCCCGCCAACATCCTCGTCGCGCCCGCGGTCGGACCAGCGACCGTCCTCGGCCTCGCGGCCGGGCTGCTCGACGGCGTCTGGCCGACGGGCGCGCACCTCCTCGCGACAGGCGCTGGCGCGGCGTGCTGGTGGATCGGCGCCGTGGCGCGCGTCACCGCCGGCGCGCCGCTCGCCCAGGTGGCGTGGGCGTCCGGCCCGCTCGGCGTCGCGCTCCTCGCCGTCTGCGGCGTCTGCGTCGCACGTCTGCTCCTTCCCCCACGGGCACGCAGGGCGGCCGTGCGACGTGCGTCCGCCCCGTGCCCGCCCGCGGCAGCGCCGGACGCCGAGGCAGCGCGTCACGTCGGAGCGGCCGCGCCGGACGGAGGCTGTCGGTGACGTCTGGCAGGCTGGGCGCGTGCCACCCGCTGCCCGCCGAGCCCCGTCCCGCGCCGCCGCCCGCCCCGCCGGCCTGTCGTGGGAGGAGGTCGGGCTCGCCCCCGTCGTCCTGGTCTCAGGGGCGGAGGGTGTGCTCGCCGACCGCGCGGTCGACCGGCTGGTGTCCCTGGCGCGTGCGGCGGACGCGGCCGTCGAGGTCACACGGCTCGACGCGGCCGAGTACACGACGGGCATGCTCGGCGTCGTGACGAGCCCGTCCTTGTTCGCGGAGGATCGCGTGGTCGTCGTCGACGGCCTCGAGCGTGCAGGTGACGAGCTGCTCGTCGACGCGCTCGCGTACCTCGACGCGCCCCCGGCCGACACGGTGCTGGTGCTGCGGCACGGCGGCGGCCAGCGTGGCAAGAAGCTGCTCGACGCGATCCGCGCCTCCGGCGCCCCGGTCGTGACGTGCGATGTCGTGAAGTCGGACGCGGACAAGTCGGCGTTCGTGACCGCGGAGCTGCGCCGCGCCGGTCGTCGCGCGGACGCGCAGGCGGTCAGGGCGCTCGTGGACGCCGTCGGGAGCGACCTGCGTGAGCTCGCGTCGGCGTGCGCGCAGCTGGTCGCGGACACGACGGGCCTCATCGGGCCGGACGTCGTCGAGCGCTACTACGGGGGCCGCATCGAGGCGAGCGGCTTCCGGGTCGCCGATGCCGCGGTGGCCGGTCAGTCCGGCCAGGCCGTGGCGCTGCTGCGGCACGCGCTCGCGACGGGTGTCGATCCGGTGCCGATCGTCGCGGCGCTCGCGCTCAAGCTGCGCACGATGGCCAAGGTCGCGGCGGTCCGAGGTCGTGGCGCCGGTGCGCTCCGTGAGCTGGGCCTGGCGCCCTGGCAGACGGACCGGGCGGTCGCCGACCTGCGCCGGTGGACGCCCGAGGGGCTGGCGAGCGCGTTCGCGGCCGTCGCGCAGGCGGATGCCGAGGTCAAGGGGGAGGGGCGCGACCCGCAGTTCGCGGTGGAGAGCGCGGTGCTGCGCGTCGCCCAGGCCGCCGGCCACTGAGCGAGGATCGAGCCGGTCACGGGGCGACGCCCGTGAGTCACAGACTCGCGGCGGACGGCGCACGCACCCGATCGGGTGAACCGCGCGCTCCAGTCATCATCCGGCCTCCGGTGCGGACCCCGTCACACGAGGACTGTCACAGCGGAAGGGTGACGGCCGGGCCGAGGACGTCACCCTGGAAGAGGTCGAAGCCGAGGCTCTTGCAGGCCGCAAGACGGTCGGGGTTCGACACCCGCTCGGCGACCAGGCGGCCACCCCAGCTCCGGGCGAGGTCCACGAGCGGCGTGCCCTGCTGCTCCACGGCACGGCAGTCGAGCTTCACGTAGTCGGCGTACGGAAGCATCCGCTCCTGCCCGTCGGACGCCTCGAAGTCGTCGATGGCGATGAGGTGTCCGAGCGAGCGCAGCGCGGCGAGTCCGTCGAGCACCTCGTCGTCGACGACGACCGACTCGACGACCTCGAGCACGAGCCTGTCGTGCACCGCGGGCAAGGGACGGTCCCGGACGATGAACGACCTGGTGACGTTGACGAACGCCCGGGTCTCGCCGGGCGGCTCGCCGGCGTCGTAGAGCGTCTCCAGGACCGAGGCTGTCGCGACGTCCTGGTCGGGCGCGGACCACAGGTCGACCTGTGCGGGGCGCCCGTGGCGTGAGCGGTACAAGTACTCGTAGCCGTGCAGCTGGCTCCCCGTCGTCCAGATGGGCTGGCGGGCGACCGGCAGCCGCGCGGGTGTCCGCGGCGCGGCAAGTGGTGCAGTCACATCAGATGAGAGGCACCCGTGCGCGGATCATGACGCGACTCCCGCTCACTGGTTGCCTGACGCGACGATCTGGCATCGGAGCAGCGGACCGCAGGTCAGAGGCTCACGCGACGGGCGCCGGCCCGGTCGAGCACGCCCGCACGCTCCAGCAGGTTGCCCTGGAAGAGGGTGAAACCGAGGCTCCGCGCGTGACGGAGGGTCTCCGGGTTCTCGACGTACTCGGCCACGAGCAGGGCGCCGTACGAGCGTGCGACGTCCACCACCGGGTGGCCCTCGACGTCCAGGTCGCGCACGTCGATCTTCACGAAGTCGGCGTGGGGGAGCAGGCGGCGCTGGTCGGCGGTGTTCACGAACGACGGGACCGCGATGCGGAAACCTTCCTCGCGCAGCCGCCGGACGCCGGCGAGGACGGCCGGGTCGACGTTCATGTCCGTCACCTCGATGACGAGGCGGTCGGGGCGGCGCGGGACGGGCAGCTCGCCCACGAGGTAGGCGCGCGGGCACCGCACGAACAGGAGCCGTCCGTGCGCGACGTGCTCGAGGTCGGCTCGTCCGAAGGTGGCACCGAGGACGTGGGCGGTGGCGCGTTCGTGCTGGTGGGCGCTCCACGAGCCCGCGGAGACCGTCAGCAGGTCCGGCGACCGGAAGGACAGCTGGTAGGCGAAGGCGCGGCCGTGGGAGGAGAAGATCCCCTGACGCGCGACGAGCACGGGCTCGTGGGCGACGTGCCGGTCCCATTCCTGGCGGAGCGCGCTCGGGATCGCATCCTCGACGGCTGCTGCCAGTCGTGCGAGTCGCCCGTCGGCCTCGTCCGGTGTCATGGGAACTATGACACCACAACTTCAGCGTTGTGAACCGCCGGATCGCGGGTGGATTTCGCTCGATTCGCGCAGGATGATCTCGACAGCCCTGCAGAGGTGTCACCCTGTCCTCTCCACGGGTGACGGCGCCCGGAATCCGGAGACAACCTGGAGCCGGTGGCGTCATCATGTACTTGACCTTCTACGTGCCCCACATGACAGGAGCCTCGCCCATGTCCCGTCCTCTCAAGAACACCGCCGTAGCCTTCGCGTTCCTGATCTTCCTCGGCCTCGGCGGGGGAACGGCCCTCGCGGACGGCGCAAGCACGCAGACGGGTGGCGCCTCCGGGTGCTGCCGTCAGCTCACGGAGTGACCTGAGCACCAGGGTCGTTCCCGGGGCGCGGCGACGGAGCCGGCGTCCCCCGGGAACGACCCGTCCGCGGACCGCGACCTGGACGTCGGCTGTGAGATCGACCCGGGCGGGCGTGGGTGGTGGACAGATTCGGCGTCACACATACAATGACTTGACATGACGACCATTGCTGACCGGGTGCGCGAGGCCCGGCTCGCTGCAGGACTCTCCCAGACCGCCCTCGCGGGGTCGGCCTTCTCCCCGAGCTACATCTCCCTGATCGAGGCGGGGCACCGCGAACCCACGGACGCAGCGCTGGCCGTGCTGGCCGGTCGGCTCGGAACGACGCTCGAGTACCTCCGTCACGGCGAGGACGGGCCGAACGAGGCGCGGACCCGGCTCGAGATCGACTACGCGCGGCTCGACATGTCGCAGGGCGACGCGCCCGCGGCGCTGCGCCGGCTGCAGAGCCTCGACCTGGACGTCATCACGCCCGCGCTGCGCGTCGTCGCCCTCACCGCGATGGCACGCGCCCACGAGTCGGTAGGTGAGCTCGAGGAGGCCGTCGCCATCCTCGAGCCGCTCCTCGCGGACGCCCGTGAGCGGGGCAACCACCTCGAGGCCGCCAGTCTCGCGACGGCCCTCGTCGGCTCGTACATGGACGCGGGCGACCTGCACCGCAGCGTCGAGGTCG
Organism: Cellulomonas sp.; assembly: GCF_017744555.1. Classification (GTDB taxonomy): domain Bacteria; phylum Actinomycetota; class Actinomycetes; order Actinomycetales; family Cellulomonadaceae; genus Cellulomonas. The sequence goes on from NZ_JAGIBD010000015.1 coordinate 27,961, forward strand.
GGGAGCGCGTGCTCGCGGAGCTCGAGCAGGCGGAGCTCGCCGGGGTGGACGAGCACCTGCGGCTCGCGTCGACGGTCCTGTGGTCGTACGTCGAGCGCGGTGACCTGCTCTACGCCACGCACCGCGCCGCGGAGCTGATCCGGCTCGCGGAGTCGCTGGGGACCCCGCGGGGTCGGGGGAGCGTCTACTGGAACGCCGCCCTGGTGGCAGAGCAGCGTCGCGACTACGAGCTCGCACAGCGCTACACCGAGCGTGCGCTGGCTCTGCTGGCCGAGGGCGGAGAGCCCGACCGTGACCTGCCGCGACTGCGTCTGAACTACGCGTGGCTCCTGCTGCGCTCCGAGCCGGCCGAGCCTCGGGAGGCCCTCGAGCAGATCGAGCGTGCGGCGCCCGACCTGGCGCTGCTCGGTTCCGAGCTCGACCTCGCGCGGCTCGACGTCGAGCGTTCGCGTGCGCACCTGCTGCTGGGCGACCTCAACGCGGCCGACGCGTTCGTCAACGCCGCGCTCGAGCGGCTCGGCGAGCCGCCGCGTCTCGAGACGGCGGTCGCGCAGCTGTCGCTCGGCGACGTGCGGCACGCGCAGGGTGACGCCGACGGTGCGACGCGTGCGTACCAGTGGGCTGCCGACATGCTCGGCATGATGTCCGCGTCCCGCCAGTCGGCGGCGGCGTGGCGTGATCTCGGCGACCGGTTCGTCCGTCAAGGCGACACGGCCGCCGCCGCGCAGGCGTTCGACAGGGCGCTGCGCGAGGCCGGTTTCCGGCCGTCGGTCCCGCTCAGCAGCTGGGAGACCTGGTCGCTGACCTGATCGGGCTGGACAACAGTGAAGGCGTCACCCCGCAGGGGGGGTGACGCCTTCACTGTTGTCGTCTCGGGCGGGTGGTGCCGCCGGAGGGCCGACCGAGGTGCCCCGGAGGGGCAGCGACTCAGAGGGCCGCGACGGCCTTCGCCAGCGCCGACTTCTTGTTGGCGGCCTGGTTGGAGTGGATGACACCCTTCGAGACGGCCTTGTCGAGCTTCTTCGACGCCGTCACGAGCGCGGCCTGGGCCGCCTCCTTGTCACCAGCGGAGACGGACTCGCGGACGCGACGGACGTGCGTCTTGAGCTCCGACTTGACGGCCTTGTTGCGCAGGCGCGCCTTCTCGTTGGTGTTGATGCGCTTGATCTGGGACTTGATGTTGGCCACGTGTGGACTCTCTTGTGCGTTCGCCGAAGCGATCTGACAGGTCGTAGAGGGCGCGCACAGCTCCGGGACTGGGGCGTGGGGACACCCGCGGAGAGGAGCTGGGCTTGTGCCCGCCGACCCGGGCGGACACGCGATTCACCATGCTACCAGCCGCTGCGCCCTCACCGAGACCCGCGTGCGTGTGGGCGCCGGCCGTCATCCCCGAACGACAGTGCCCGCGCGACCTCGTCGAACAGCGTGCGGTCCAGCACGGAGCCCTCGCGGCGCACTGCCTGCGGGTCGACCCGCAGGACCCGGTCGAGCCGGACCTCGCTCGGCCGGCCCTGCCGGTCCCACGCGCCGGGTCCGAGGTCCATCCAGCGCCGGCCCCACCGCGCCTCGTCGGCGGCGTCCCGGGTGTGGTCCTTGCTGGTGAGCATGAGTGCGAGCAGGACCCCGCCGTCGCGGCCCACCACGAGAACCGGCCGGTCCTTGCCCTGGGACGGGTCGTCCTCGTACGGCACCCACGTCCACACGACCTCGCCGGGATCGGCGACACCGTCGGGCGACGGCGAGTACTCGACGCGGACGGGGCCGTGGTGGTCGGGCAGCGCGCGCGGTGTCGTCGGCGTGGCGGGCGTCGTCGGGCCGGTCCGGCGGGACGATCGGACGGCACCGACCAGGCGTCGCAGGGCAGAGGTCACACGGCTGGTCACGGCCACGGCGTCGACGGTACCGGCACGTCGTGCGGCCCGGGTCCCGACGTAACGCACCGTTGACACGCCAGGGTTACTGTCACGCCATGGCGGACCTGTTCGACGACTACCCGGCGGGGCCGGCCTGGGACGAGATGATCGGGCCGGGCGGCGACCCGAGGCCCGCCTACCAGCGCGTCCACGAGGCGTTCGCGCAGCTCTCGGCCGGCGAGCTCCAGGGCCGGGCGGACACGCTCGCCCGCTCGTACATGGCCCAGGGCGTGACGTTCGACTTCGCGGGCGAGGAGCGGCCGTTCCCGCTCGACGTCGTGCCGCGCGTCATCGCGGGCAGCGAGTGGGAGCAGATGGCGCCCGGCGTCGCCCAGCGGGTGCGCGCCCTGGAGGCGTTCCTCGCGGACGTCTACGGGCCGCAGCGGGCGGTCGCCGACGGCGTCGTGCCGCGGTCCGTGATCGTGTCGTCGACGCACTTCCACCGGGCCGCCCGGGGGATCCAGCCGCCCAACGGCGTGCGTGTGCACGTGTCCGGCATCGACCTGGTCCGCGACGGCGACGGCGACTGGCGGGTGCTCGAGGACAACGTGAGGGTGCCGAGCGGCGTCAGCTACGTGCTGTCGAACCGCCGCGCCATGGCGCAGACGTTCCCCGAGGTGTTCGCGTCGATGCGGATCCGCCCGGTCGCGGACTACCCCCGGCGGCTGCTGGCGGCGCTCACCGCCGCGGCGCCCGCCGGCGTGGACGAGCCGACCGTCGTCGTCCTCACGCCCGGCGTGTTCAACTCCGCGTACTTCGAGCACTCGCTGCTGGCCCGGTCGATGGGCGTCGAGCTCGTCGAGGGGCGCGACCTGTTCTGCGCGAGCGGGCGGGTGTGGATGCGGACCACGCAGGGGCGGCGCCGGGTCGACGTGATCTACCGGCGCGTGGACGACGACTACCTCGACCCCGTCGCGTTCCGGTCCGACTCGCTGCTCGGCAGCCCGGGCCTGCTGACGTGCGCGCGCAACGGCACGGTCACGATCGCGAACGCGGTCGGCAACGGCGTTGCCGACGACAAGCTCGTCTACACGTACGTGCCCGACCTGGTCCGGTACTACCTCGGCGAGGAGCCGATCCTCCCGAACGTCGACACGTGGCGCCTCGAGGACCCGGGTGCGCTCGAGGAGGTGCTGGACCGCCTCGACGAGCTCGTGGTCAAGCCCGTCGACGGGTCGGGCGGCAAGGGGCTCGTCGTCGGGCCGGCAGCGTCGCGTGCCGAGCTCGCCGCGCTGCGCACCCGGCTCGTCGACGACCCGCGCGGGTGGATCGCGCAGCCGGTGATCCAGCTGTCGACCGTGCCGACGCTCGTCGACGACGGGCTGCGCCCCCGGCACACCGACCTGCGGCCGTTCGCGGTCAACGACGGCGAGAACGTCTGGGTGCTGCCCGGCGGCCTCACGCGAGTCGCGCTGCCCGAGGGCCAGCTCGTCGTGAACTCGTCGCAGGGCGGCGGGTCCAAGGACACGTGGGTGCTCGGCGGTGCCGTCCCGAGGCGGGCGGCCCGGCCGTCCGACCTGCCGCACCCCGTCCCGGTCGACGCGGCGGTGCCCATCGACGCGAACCCGAACGACGTCCGCGCGCAGGTCATGCAGCAGCAGCAAGGGCGCACCCACGAGGACGGGGGCCGCCCGTGCTGAGCCGCATCGCCGAGTCGCTGTTCTGGATCGGCCGGTACGTGGAGCGGGCGGACGACACGGCGCGCCTGCTCGACGTGCACGTGCAGATCCTGCTCGAGGACCCGTGGGCCGAGGAGGACCTCGCCTGCCGGTCGCTGCTGTCCGTCATGGACCGGCCCGCGCCGCCGACGCACCTCGAGGTCGGCCGCGAGTACGTGCTCGACATGCTCGCGTACGACCGGTTCGCGCCGTCGTCCATCGCCGGGTCGCTCGTGTCAGCCCGCGAGAACGCCCGCCGGGCCCGCGAGATCATCTCCACCGAGCTGTGGGAGTGCCTCAACACCACCTGGAACCAGCTCCCGTCGCACATGCGCCCGGCCCGACCGCACGACTACTTCACGTGGGTCCGCGAACGCGCCGCGATCGTCGCCGGGATCATGGACTCGGCCACGTCGCGCGACGACACCTGGCAGTTCATGGTGCTCGGCCGCTCCATCGAGCGGGCCGACATGACGGCCCGCCTGCTGACCACGCGGGCCCTCGCCGGCTCCGCGGGGCCGAGCTGGACGACGCTGCTGCGGTCGTGCGGCGCGCACGAGGCGTTCCTGCGGACCTACCGGGGGACGGCGTCCGACCAGCGGGCCGCCGGGTTCCTGCTCCTGGACCGGCTCTTCCCGCGGTCGATCGTCTTCGCGCTCAACCAGGCGGAGACGTGCCTGTCGCTCCTGGAGCCGGTGGCCGACCGGTCGTCCGTCGACGACGCGCGCCGGCACATCGGCTTCGTGCGCACGAGCCTGGAGTACCGGCCGCTCGACGAGGTGCTCGACGACCTGCCGAAGGCGATGGAGCAGGTGCAGCGCGCGTGCTCCGCGGCCTCGGACGCGATCCGCGGACGGTACTTCCCCTCGGGGTCGGCGACGCACTGGGTGGGAGAGGCGCTGTGAGCGCGCCGGAGGGCGCCCGCGCCCGCAGGTTCGCGAACGAGGAGACGCTGTGACCAGGTTGCGGGTCGTGCACACGTCGACGTTCCGGTACGCCGGGGCCGTCGTCGCGTCGTACAACGAGGCGCGGATGACGCCGCTGTCCCAGCACGGGCAGACGGTGGTCGAGTCGCGGATCGACGTGCAGCCGCACACGTGGTGGCACGAGTACCGGGACTACTGGGGCACGGCGGTGACGGCGTTCGAGGTGCTGACGCCACACGAGTCGATGGTCGTGACTGCCGAGCACGTCGTCGAGGTCGCCCCCCGCGGGCCCGTCCGGTCGCCCGCCGGGTGGGACGTGCTGCGCGGCCCGGAGCTGCGCGACCGGCTCGCGGAGTTCCTGGCCGACACGGCGACGACCGAGCCGCCCGAGGAGGTCGTCGAGCTCGCGCGGACGGCCGCGGCGGACCTGGAACCGGCGGAGGCCGCGCTCGCGGTGAGTGCCGCGCTGCGCGACGCCCTGGAGTACATCCCGGGCGTGACGACGGTGCACACCCCGGCCGCGGAGGCCTGGGCCGCGCGGGCGGGCGTGTGCCAGGACATCGCGCACCTCGTCACCGGGGCGCTGCGGGCCATCGGGATCCCCGCACGGTACGTGTCGGGTTACCTCCACCCGGACCAGGGGGCGGACGTCGGCACGACCGTCCTCGGTGAGTCGCACGCGTGGGTCGAGTGGTGGGTCGGGGAGTGGTTCGCGTACGACCCGACGAACCGGACCGTCGCGGGCGAGCACCACGTGGTGCTCGCGCGGGGCCGGTCGTACGACGACGTGCCGCCGCTGCGCGGGATATACGCGGGTGCGGGGACGCAGGACGCCGACGTGCAGGTCCGGATCACGCGCGAGGCGTGACCGGGCCGGTCACGGGGTGAGGCGGCGGCTCAGGGCGTCGTCGAGCGCCGCGGCGTCGCCGTCGACCGTCAGCCGCGGGTCCGTGGCCGTCGCGCGTCCCCACAGGAGCAGCGCGAGCACCTCCGCGGGTCCCGTGACCGTCACGGACGGCTCCGCGACGGTGCGCGCCCCGAGCAGCCAGCCGCGGCCGGCGTCCTCGGCGACGAGGCTGATCGGCGCGGTGAGCGGCTCCATGCGGCCCATCCGCTCCTGCCGCGGCTGCATGACGGTGACGACCTCGTCGACGGTGTCCGCCCAGGTGGACGACGGCGCGCCGAACTCGAGGCCGCCGGCGGTCCGCAGGTCCCACAGGTGGACGAGCGTCTCGTGCGTCTGACGGCGGCGCCAGAAGGCGGCGGTCCCCGTGCCCAGGAGCGTCCGGGACGGCGCGTCGGGCCCGAGGGCGGTGAGCGTGTCGCGCAGCTCCGCCGCGCACGACTCGTAGAGCTCGTCGAGCACGAACGGTCCGCGGCCGAGCGGCGTCTCGCGCGAGCGGCGGGCCTCGGCGGCGGCCCAGTGGTGGATGCGGGACAGGTGCACGACCAGGTCCCGGACCCGCCATCGCCCGCACCAGGGCACCGGCGTCGTCGGGTCGACCGCGGGGATCGTCGCGAGGAACTCGTCCTGCAGGCCGCCGAGGATCGTGAGGTGGTCGAGGGCGTCGCCCAGGTCCGTCGTCATGGGACCATGGTGACGTCGACCGCCCGCACGCCGACAGGCGCGGACCGGTCGCCGACCGTCCATCCGGCGCCAACGTGCGCCCACCACGAACCCGGGAGCAGTTCCGCGTGTCCCCGATCCCGAGCGCCGCCGCCGCATCGCGCATCAGCCCTGCGGCCACCGCGCCCGAGCTGCTGCGCAACTTCTGCATCATCGCGCACATCGACCACGGCAAGTCGACGCTGGCCGACCGCATGCTCCAGCTCACCGGCGTCGTCGACGCGCGGGCCATGCGCGCCCAGTACCTCGACCGGATGGACATCGAGCGCGAGCGCGGCATCACGATCAAGTCGCAGGCCGTGCGCATGCCGTGGGGCGTGGACGGCAACGCGTACGCGCTCAACATGATTGACACGCCCGGGCACGTCGACTTCACGTACGAGGTGTCCCGGTCGCTCGCCGCGTGCGAGGGCGCCGTGCTGCTCGTCGACGCCGCACAGGGGATCGAGGCGCAGACGCTCGCGAACCTGTACCTGGCGCTCGAGAACGACCTGACGATCATCCCGGTGCTCAACAAGATCGACCTGCCGGCCGCGCAGCCCGAGAAGTACGCGGAGGAGCTCGCGAAGCTCATCGGCGGAGAGCCCGAGGACTGCCTGCGGGTGTCCGGCAAGACGGGCGAGGGCGTCGAGGCGCTGCTCGACCGGATCGTCGAGCTCGTGCCGTCGCCCGTCGGCGACGCGGACGCGCCGGCCCGGGCGATGATCTTCGACTCCGTGTACGACACCTACCGCGGCGTCGTCACGTACGTCCGGGTCGTCGACGGCAACCTCAACCCGCGCGAGCGCATCGCGATGATGTCGACGAAGGCCACCCACGAGCTGCTCGAGATCGGCGTGATCTCCCCCGAGCCGGTCCCGACCAAGGGCCTGGGCGTCGGCGAGGTCGGCTACCTCATCACGGGCGTGAAGGACGTGCGCCAGTCGAAGGTCGGCGACACCGTCACGAACGCGGCGAAGCCGGCCGCCGAGCCGCTCGGCGGGTACTCCGACCCCAAGCCGATGGTGTTCTCGGGCCTGTACCCGATCGACGGCTCCGACTACCCGATCCTGCGCGACGCCCTCGACAAGCTGAAGCTCAACGACGCCGCCCTGAACTACGAGCCGGAGACCTCGGTCGCCCTCGGGTTCGGCTTCCGCGTCGGGTTCCTCGGCCTGCTGCACCTCGAGATCATCCGCGAGCGGCTCGAGCGCGAGTTCGACCTCGCGCTGATCTCGACGGCCCCGAACGTCGTCTACGACGTCGACCTCGAGGACCGCACGACGGTCCGCGTCACGAACCCGAGCGAATTCCCCGGCGGCAAGATCGGCGCGGTCCACGAGCCCGTCGTCAAGGCGACGATCCTGGCCCCGTCCGAGTTCATCGGCGCGATCATGGAGCTCTGCCAGACCAAGCGCGGCGACCTGCAGGGCATGGACTACCTGTCCGAGGACCGCGTCGAGATGCGCTACACGCTGCCGCTCGCCGAGATCGTGTTCGACTTCTTCGACCAGCTGAAGTCGAAGACGCGCGGCTACGCGAGCCTCGACTACGAGCCCATCGGCGACCAGGTCGCCGACCTCGTCAAGGTCGACATCCTGCTGCAGGGCGAGACGGTCGACGCGTTCAGCGCGATCGTGCACAAGGACAAGGCGTACGCCTACGGCGTGATGATGGCGACGAAGCTCAAGGAGCTCATCCCGCGCCAGCAGTTCGAGGTGCCGATCCAGGCCGCCATCGGCTCGCGGATCATCGCGCGCGAGACCATCCGCGCGATCCGCAAGGACGTCCTCGCCAAGTGCTACGGCGGCGACATCACCCGCAAGCGCAAGCTCCTCGAGAAGCAGAAGGAGGGCAAGAAGCGCATGAAGACGATCGGCCGGGTCGACGTGCCGCAGGAGGCCTTCATCGCCGCGCTCTCGAGCGAGCCCGCGGGGTCGGCCGGCGGCAAGGACGCGAAGAAGAAGTGAGCCCCGCGCTCCCCGAGGGGGACGTGGCACCCGACGACGGTGCGCTGCCGGCATCGGCCGCCGTGGGTGCCGCCGGGCGCGCGTTCGGGGTGTACCTGCACGTGCCGTTCTGCAGGGTCCGGTGCGGGTACTGCGACTTCAACACGTACACCGCGACCGAGCTCGGCGGTGGCGCGTCGCAGGCGGCGTACGCGGACACCGCGCTGCGGGAGATCGAGCTGGCCGCGGGCGTGGTCGCCGACCTGCCGCCGCGTCCCGTCAGCACGGTGTTCGTCGGCGGCGGGACGCCGACCGTGCTGCCGGTGCCGGACCTCGCCCGCATGCTCGGCGGTGTGCGCGACGCGTGGGGGCTCGCGGACGGCGTCGAGGTGACCACGGAGGCCAACCCCGACTCGGTGACGCCCGAGTCGCTCGCGGCGCTCGCGGAGGCCGGCTTCACGCGCGTCTCGTTCGGCATGCAGTCCGCCGTCCCGCACGTGCTTGCGACGCTCGACCGCACGCACGACCCGCGGCGCATCCCGGACGTCGTGCGCTGGGCCCGCGACGCCGGCCTCGCCGTGTCGCTGGACCTCATCTACGGCACGCCGGGGGAGTCGCTCGACGACTGGCGCACGTCGGTCGAGACCGCGCTCGCGACGGGCGTCGACCACGTCTCCGCGTACGCACTCGTCGTGGAGGCCGGCACGCGGATGGCCGTGCAGGTGCGCCGCGGCGAGCTCACGCTGCCCGACCAGGACGACCAGGCCGCGAAGTACGAGCTCGCCGACGACCTGCTCGCCGCCGCCGGCCTGCACTGGTACGAGGTCAGCAACTGGGCGCGGACCCCGGCCGACGAGTGCCGTCACAACCTCGCGTACTGGCGCGGGGACGACTGGTGGGGCGTCGGCCCCGGGGCGCACAGCCACGTCGGCGGGGTGCGGTGGTGGAACGTGAAGCACCCGCGCGCGTACGCCGACCGGCTCGCCCGTGGGCTGAGCCCGGCCGCCGGGCGGGAGGTCGTGGACGGCGAGTCGGCTGCGCTCGAGCGGCTCATGCTCGGTGTGCGGCTCGCGGAGGGGATGCCGCTGGACGAGCTGCCCGCACCGGCACGGACCTCCGTGGCCGGCCTCGTCGCCGACGGGCTCGTCGACGGCCCGGCCGCGCTGGGACGCACCGCCGACGGCGGTCGGCGCGTCGTCCTCACCCGGCGCGGCCGGCTCCTCGCCGACGCCGTGGTGCGGACCCTCGCGGCCTGACGCCGGCTCACCGCCCCGTGCGGGTCAGCGCACCAGCTCGAGCGAGAACGGGTAGCGGTACGAGCCGCCCCGCTGGACGGCGAGCGCCGCGAGGATCGACAGCACGAGGCTGATGATGGAGAGCGCGATGAACGCGATCCAGCCGATGATGCCGATGCCCGGCAGCGCCTGGACGATCCTGCAGGCCACCAGGCCGATCAGCACGGTGATCTGGAAGTTCAGCGCGACGCGTCCGTTCTCGGCGGCGACCCCGCCGCGCTCGCGGTACACCAGCCAGACGACGAGCGCCGCGACCCAGCCGACCCAGAAGTACGCGAGGATCCCGCCGAGGTGGGCGACCATCGCCCACGTGCGCTGGTCGGTCGCCTCGGACGGGCGGTGCACCGGCGGGTACTCGTTCGACATCGGGTGACTCCTCGGTGTGCGTCGCGTGCCGCGGTGGCCCGCGGCCTGGGAGCCTATCGACGGTTCGTCGCGCCCGCGCCCCGTTCCGACCGTGCGACCTGCGGCCCTGCGTCACCGGTCCCCGCGGCGGTGTCCGGTATGCCCCGGCGGCGAGGTTCCTTGACACGGCATCGCGGCTTCGGTTCGGTTGTGCGCAGGAACGTCCGGGCGGGGCAGTCGGGACCTCCGAGCACAGACCCGTCCGGCACGACCAGGCATGGCCTCGAAGGAGACGCATGACCGAGAACCCCGGCGGCACGCCGCCGCGCGACGACGAGCCCGACGCGGCGGCCGCACCGCCGCCGCCCGAGCCGCCCCGGCCCCCCGTGCCGGACGAGCCCGAGGTCCCCGGCGCCGTGCCTCCTGGCGCGGACGTCCCGCCGCCACCCGCACCGCCCACGCCTCCGGTCGCGCCGCCGCCTCCTGCGCAGGCGCCGCCCGTCTACCCGCCCGCAGGTGGGCCGCAGTACCCGCCCGCAGGCGGCCCGCAGTACCCGCCCGCAGGTGGCGCGTACCCGCCGCCCGCAGGTGGCGGCTACCCGCCACCGCCTCCGGCAGGCGGCTACCCGCCGCCCCCGGCCGCCGGCTACGGGGGGCCGGGCACCAGCCAGTACCCGCCGCCGCCTCCCGGCCAGTACGGGCCGCCGGCCGGTGGCTACCCGCCGCCGAGCGCCGCGACCCCGCTGGGCGAGGCGCTGTCGTACGGCTGGAACAAGTTCACGCAGAACGGCGGCACCTTCATCGGGGCCGGCCTGCTCTGGATCCTCGGCGCCGGTGTCGTCGGCTTCCTGCTGTCGCTGATCTTCGGCGGGTTCGCGTCGCTGTTCGACAACGGGCGCGGGTACGGGGGCTTCAACCTCGGGTGGATCGTCCTCGTGGCGTTGTGGTCGCTGCTCGGGTTCGTCGTGGAGGCCGTGTTCATCCGGGCGGCGCTGCGCGTCACCTACGGGCGGCCGATCTCGCTGAGGGACTTCTTCGACTTCTCCGACCTCGGCCCGGTCGTCCTCGCTGCGCTGCTGCTGGCCGCGATCAACCTCGTGGTCGGGCTCGTGTCGTGGATCCCGCTGATCGGCTGGCTCATCGCGGTCGCGGTGAACTTCTTCCTGTTCTTCACGCTGTTCTTCGTGATCGACAAGAAGCTCCAGCCGACCGACGCGATCCGGGCGAGCGTCGACCTGATCCGCGCGAACCTCGCGGCCACGGTCCTGTTCGTGCTGGTCTCGTACCTGATCATCGCCGCGGGCTTCGCGGTGTGCTTCGTCGGTCTGTTCGTCGCGCTCCCGGTCGTGCTCCTGGCGAGCGCCTACTTCTACCGGCGGCTGCTGGGCGAACCGATCGCGCCCTGACGTGCCAGACCGAGGCGGCCGTCGCGGGGTTCCCGCGGCGGCCGCCTCGTCATGCGGTGACGAAGTCGATGAGCTCCTCGACGCGGCCCAGCAGGCTGGGCTCGAGGTCGGCGTAGCTGCGGACGGTGCCGAGGATCCGCTTCCAGGCGTGCGCGACGTCGGCCTGGTCCGCGGCGGGCCAGCCCAGCTCGCGCAGGATGCCGTGCTTCCACTCGGTGCCGCGCTCGATCGTCGGCCACGCGGCGAGGCCGACGCGTTCGGGCCGGACGGCCTGCCACACGTCGACGTAGGGGTGCCCGAGCACCAGGACGGAGCCGGCAGGCGCCGCGCGCACGGCGTCGGCGGCGATCCGGCTCTCCTTGGACCCGGCGACGAGGTGGTCGACGAGCACGCCGACGCGCCGGCCCGGACCGGGGGCGAACTCACGGATCGCGTCGGGCAGGTTGTCGACGCCGTCGAGCAGCTCGACGACGACGCCCTCGAGGCGCAGGTCGTCGCCCCACACCTTCTCGACGAGCTCGGCGTCGTGGCGCCCCTCGACCCAGATGCGGCTGCCGCGGGCGACCCGGGCCTTCGCGTCGTGCACCGCGACGGACCCGGACGCGGTCCGCGTGGGCCGGGCCGGTGCGGTGGCACGCACGGGGGCCGTGAGCGCGACGGGTTCGCCGTCGACCCAGAACCCGGGTCCGAGCGGGAACGTCCGGGTGCGGCCGCGTCGGTCCTCGAGCACGACGACGTGCATGCCGCCCGACTTCTCGACGCGCACGACCGCGCCCACCCACCCGGTCGTGACCTCCTCGACCACGAGCCCGGTCTCCGCGGGCTGCGGGCGCGAGGTGCGAGCAGGGCGGTGGTGGGAGGAGCCGGAGCCCCCGAGCACGTCCGAGCCGTAGCGGTCCTGAGTCACGCGGGCACTCTAGAGGGACGCGGGGCCGACCGCTCCGGGCTCGCCCGGCGCCCGGCGTAGGATTGGCACTCGTCCCGGGGGAGTGCTACCCCGGAGGGCAGGACCCGGCGTGAGGGAGGCGAGATGAGCGAGGACCGTCGGCTGGACGTGCTGCGGGCGATCGTCGAGGACTACGTCGCCACCCGCGAGCCTGTCGGCTCGCGTGCGCTCGTCGAACGGCACGCGCTCGGCGTCTCGCCGGCGACGATCCGCAACGACATGGCCGCGCTCGAGGAGTCCGGGTACATCGCGCAGCCGCACACGTCGGCCGGGCGCGTGCCGACCGACAAGGGCTACCGGCTGTTCGTGGACCGCCTGACGACCGTCAAGCCCATGTCGGTCCCGGAGCGGCGCGCGATCGGCGCGTTCCTCGAGGAGGCGCAGGACCTCGACGACGTCGTCGACCGCGCCGTGCGTCTCATCGCACAGCTCACGCAGCAGGTCGCCGTCGTGCAGTACCCGTCGCTGCGACGTTCCGCGCTCCGCCACGTCGAGCTCGTCCCCGTCGGTGTGCGGCACCTGCTGGTCGTGCTCATCACCGACACCGGGCGCGTCGAGCAGCGCACGCTCGAGCTCGGCGCGGACCTCGACGAGGTCGTCGTCGGCCAGCTGCGTGCGCGGCTCAACGTGAGCGCCGCGGGCCGTCGGCTCTCGGAGCTGCCCGTCGCGCTCGCCGAGCTGGCGGACGCGTTCGGTCCGGCGGACGCGCCGCTCGTCGAGGCCGTGGTCGGGGTCGTCGAGGAGACGCTCGCGCAGGAGAGCGAGGAGCGCGTGGTCCTGGCCGGCACCGCTCACCTCGCGCGCGGCGGCGCCGTCGACTTCGCCGGCAGCATCGGGCCCGTGCTCGAGGCGCTCGAGGAGCAGGTCGTGCTGCTGCGCCTGCTGTCCGAGATGGCCGAGGACAACGCGAGCGTCGCGGTGCGCATCGGCCGCGAGACGCAGCACGAGGGCCTCCTCGAGACGAGCTTCATCACGAGCGGCTACGGCGACGAGAACGGCACGTCCGTCGCCCGGGTCGGCTCGATCGGCCCGCTGCGCATGGACTACCCGGGCACGATGTCCGCGGTCCGCGCGGTCGCCCGGTACCTCACCCGGATCCTCGCGGGGTAGCTCCCCGTGCCCGACATCCCCCCGACGCACCCGTCCTCACCGCACGCCTGAGCGCAGGAAGCGAGCACAGCCTCACGTGACCGACTACTACGAGATCCTCGGGGTCCCGCGCGACGCCACGCCCGAGCAGATCAAGAAGGCGTACCGCAAGCTCGCCCGGGAGCACCACCCGGACGTCGCGGGCGAGGACGCCGCCTCGGAGGACCGCTTCAAGGACGTGTCGCGCGCGTACGACGTGCTCGGCAACCCGGAGAAGCGGCGCGCCTACGACATGGGCGCCGACCCGGCGTCGCCCGGCGGCGGCATGGGCGGCGGCTTCGGCTTCCAGGACATCTTCGAGACGTTCTTCGGCGCCGCGACCGGTGCGACCGCGCAGCGCGGCCCGATCCCGCGGGCACGCCGCGGGCAGGACGCCCTCGTCCGCCTCGACCTGGACCTCGCGGAGGTGACGTTCGGGGCGCACCGCGAGGTGCCCGTCGACACGGCCGTGCTCTGCCCGACGTGCGGCGGCTCGTGCTGCCGTCCGGGGACCGCGCCGCTCACGTGCGAGGTGTGCCACGGGCGCGGCTCGGTGCAGCGGGTCGCCCGCTCGTTCCTCGGCCAGGTCATGACGACGCAGCCGTGCGCCGCGTGCCACGGGTTCGGCACCGTGATCCCCGAGCCGTGCCCGGAGTGCTCGGGCGAGGGCCGGGTCCGCTCGCGCCGGACGCTCAGCGTCGACGTGCCGGCCGGTGTCGACACGGGCACGCGCATCAAGCTCACGGCGCAGGGCGAGGTCGGCCCGGCGGGCGGCCCGGCGGGTGACGTGTACCTCGAGGTGCGCGAGCGCAAGCACGACACGTTCGTGCGCCGCGGCGACGACCTGCACGCCACGATCGAGGTGCCGATGACGGCCGCCGCGCTCGGCACGCTCCTCACGCTGGACACCCTCGACGGTGAGCGCGAGGTCGACCTGCGTCCCGGCACGCAGCCCGCCCAGGTCGTCACGCTCAAGGGGCTCGGCGTCGGCCACCTGCACGCGTCCGGCCGCGGCGACCTGCACGTGCACGTCGACGTCCAGGTGCCGACCGCGCTCGACGACGAGCAGACGGAGCTGCTGCGCAAGCTCGCGTCGCTGCGGGGCGAGGAGCGACCCGAGTCGCGGCTCGCGACCGCGAGCTCCGGGGTGTTCTCGAAGCTGCGCGACAAGCTCGCCGGACGCTGAGGGTGAGCGCACCGGTCTTCCTCGCGGAACCCGGCACGTTCGCCGCGGTCGTCGCGGGCGGCACGTACCTGCTCGACGGCGCCGAGGGGCGGCACGCCGGCGTGGTGCAGCGTCGCAGCCCGGGCGAGCGGGTCGACGTGGTCGACGGCCGGGGCGTGCGCCTCGTCGGCACGGTGGCGTCCGTGGGCGCCGACGGCGTGGTGCTCGACGTCCTGGACGTGCTCGTCGAGCCCGCCCCCGACGTGGCGCTCGTGCTCGTGCAGGCGCTCGCGAAGGGCGACCGGGACGAGATGGCGATCGAGGCGGCGACCGAGGTCGGCGCGGACGCCGTCGTGCCCTGGCAGGCCGAGAGGTCGATCGTCGTCTGGCGCGGCGACCGGGCTGCGAAGAGCCGCGCGCGCTGGCTCGGCACCGTGAAGGCGGCCGCGAAGCAGGCGCGCCGCGCGCGGGTGCCCGAGGTCGGCACGGCGCTCGACACCCGCGCGCTCGCTGAACGCGTGCGCGCGGTCGTGGGCGCCGGGGGAGTCGCGCTCGTGATGCACGAGGAGGCAGCCGCGCCGATCGCCGACGTGGCGCTCCCCTCGGCGGCCGGCACCGAGTGCCTCGTGGTGGTCGGTCCCGAGGGCGGGATCGGCGACGCCGAGCTCGCGAGGCTGACGGACGCGGGTGCGCAGGCGGTGCGGCTCGGACCGCACGTGCTGCGGACGTCCACGGCCGGTCCGGTGGCGCTCGCGATCCTCGCGCAGCGGCTCGGCCGCTGGTCCTGACCGGCTCAGCGCGTCTCGACCCCCGCCTCCGCGACGGCCGCCCGGCCGGCCTCCAGCCGGGCCACCGGCACCCGGAACGGCGAGCACGACACATAGTCGACGCCGACGCCGTGGAAGAACCGGATCGACTCCGGGTCGCCCCCGTGCTCGCCGCACACGCCGATCGTCAGGTCCGGCCGCGTCGCGCGGCCCTCCTCGACCGCGATCCGCACGAGCCGGCCGACGCCGTGCTCGTCGATCGTCTCGAACGGCGACACCACGAGCACGCCGTTGTCGGTGTACTGCGCGAAGAACGCGCCCTCGACGTCGTCGCGCGAGAACCCCCACGTCGTCTGCGTGAGGTCGTTCGTGCCGAACGAGAAGAACGCGGCGTGCTCGGCGATCCGGCCCGCGGTCAGGGCGGCGCGCGGCAGCTCGATCATGACGCCGACGGGCAGGTCGAGCCGGACCCCCTCGGCGGCGCCGACCTCGGCCATGATGGCGACCGCCTCGTCGCGCACCAGGCGCAGCTCCTGCACGGAGCCGACGAGCGGGACCATGATCTCGGCGCGCGGGTCGCCGCCGTCCGCGAGCCGCCGGGCGACGGCCTCGCACACGGCCCGGATCTGCAGCGCGAACAACCCGGGGACCACGAGCCCGAGACGCACGCCGCGCAGGCCGAGCATCGGGTTCGCCTCGTGCATGCGCCGCACGGCCGCGAGCAGGCGCTCGTCCTGCGGCGACGGCTCGCCACGGGCCTCCGCGAGCGCGACCCGCACGGACAGCTCCGTGAGGTCGGGCAGGAACTCGTGCAGCGGCGGGTCGAGCAGCCGGATCGTCGTCGGGAGCCCGTCCATGGCGGTGAGCAGGCCGACGAAATCCTCGCGCTGCAGGGGGAGCAGGGCGTCGAGCGCCCGCTGCCGCTCGTCGGCGTCCTCCGCGAGGACCACGCGCTCGACGAGCACGCGCCGCTCCCCGAGGAACATGTGCTCGGTCCGGCACAGCCCGACGCCCTGGGCGCCGAGGCGCCGGGCCCGCGCCGCGTCGTCCGCCGTGTCGGCGTTCGCGTGCACGTGCAGCCGGCGGGTCGCGTCCGCGTGCCGCAGGAGGCGGTCCACGGCCTTGACCAGGTCGCGCGTGTCGTCGTCGGGCGCAGCCGCGAGCGCCGCGTCCAGGCCTTCGTCGAGGTACCGGCTCACCGGGGAGGGCGCGACCGCGACGTCGCCGAGGAACACCTCGCCGGTCGAGCCGTCGACCGCGACGGTGTCGCCCTCGTGCACCACGTGGCCGTCGACCCCGAAGCTGCGCGTCACGACGTCGATGTCGAGCGCCTCCGCGCCCACGACGCACGTGCGGCCCATGCCGCGCGCGACGACGGCGGCATGGGACGTCTTGCCGCCCCGGGCCGTGAGGACGGCGACCGCGGCGATCATGCCGCCCAGGTCGTCGGGGTTCGTCTCGCGTCGCACGAGCACGACGTCCTTGCCGGCGGCCGCCCACTCCTGCGCCGTCCGGGAGTCGAACACCGCGACGCCGACGGCCGCGCCCGGTGAGGCCGCCATGCCGCGCGCGAGCAGCGTCCGCTCGGCGGTGGCGTCGAACTGCGGGAACAACAGCTGCGTGAGCTGCTCGCCCGACACCCGTGCGAGTGCCTCGTCGAGCGTGATGAGGTGCTCGTCCACGAGCTGGGTGGCGATCCGGAACGCCGCGGCGGCGGTCCGCTTGCCGACCCGCGTCTGCAGCATCCAGAGCCGGCCGCGCTCGATCGTGAACTCGATGTCGCACAGGTCGCGGTAGTGCGTCTCCAGCTGCCGCATCGCACGGCGCAGGTCGGCGTACGCCGCGGGGTCCGTGCGTCCGAGGTCGGCGAGGCTGGACGTGTTCCGGATGCCCGCGACGACGTCCTCGCCCTGCGCGTTCGCGAGGTAGTCGCCGTAGTCGCCGGGCTGACCCGTCAGCGGGTCGCGCGTGAACGCGACGCCCGTGCCCGACGTCGGGCCCAGGTTGCCGAAGACCATGGGCACGACGTTGACGGCGGTGCCGAGGTCGTCGGGGATCCGCTCCTTGCGGCGGTACAGACGGGCCCGCTCGGTGTTCCAGGAGCGCAGCACGGCGACGATCGCGAGGTCGAGCTGCTCGCGCGGGTCCTGCGGGAAGTCGCGGCCGACGGCGTCCCGCACGATCTCCTTGTACGTGCCGACGAGCGCACGCAGGTCGGCGGCGTCCAGGTCGACGTCCGACGCGACGCCGCGTGCGCTCTTGGCGGCGTCGAGCGCGTCGGAGAACCGGTCGCCGTCGATGTCGAGCACCGTCCGGCCGAACATCTGCACGAGCCGCCGGTAGGAGTCCCACGCGAACCGTTCGTCACCGCTGAACGCCGCGAGCCCGTGCACGGTCTCGTCGTTGAGACCGACGTCGAGCACCGTCTCCATCATGCCGGGCATCGAGAACTTGGCTCCCGACCTGACGGACACGAGCAGGGGGTCCGTCGTGTCCCCGAACCGCCGGCCGAGGATGTCCTCGACGCGGCGCAGCGCGGTCGTGACCTCCACGCCCAGGCCGGGCGGGACCGTGCCGCTGCGCATGAAGTAGCGGCACGCCTCCGTCGTGATGGTGAAGCCCGGCGGGACGGGCAGCCCGAGCCGGGTCATCTCGGCGAGGTTGGCTCCCTTGCCGCCGAGCAGGTCCTTGCGGTCCTTGTCGCCCTGCGTGAAGTCCCAGACGTACGTGGCCACGGCGCACCTCCGCTGCGGGGCCGGGCCTCTCTGCACGGCCTCCACACCGCAGTCTCGTCCTGCCCTCGGGGCGACGCACAGGGACGAACGGCCCGCCCCGCGCCGGTGCGGGGCAGGTCAGGCGACCGTGAACGTCGCGCTCACCAGGTGGGACGAGGGGCCAGGCCCGGTCGCGCCGTCCTTCATGTCGGGCTCCCACACACGCACCGTCCACGCCCCGGCGGGGAGGTCGACCGTGAACGAGAACGGGCCGACCTCGCCGTTCGCCCCGGCCGTCGTCGAGCCCTGGTAGACCACGGCGGACGTGAGGTCCCCGGCCGGGTGGACGTCCCACGACAACGTGCCCTCGAACGCCGTCGCCGTGCCCGAGACGGTGACGGTCGGCCCAGGCACGGTCGACCCCGACACCGGCGCGGTGAGCGTGCTCGTGCCCGACTGGGCGACATCGCCGGACGTGTCGAGGGCCGTGGAGGTTCCCGTGGGGGTCGGTGCCGGCGAAGGCGCCGCCGTCGTCGGTGCCGACATCGGCGAGGTGGACGCGGTGTCGTCGGGCGTCGACGGCCCGTTGCCGCAGCTCGTCAGCACGAGCGCCGTCGCGGCGGCGAGCACCAGCGTCATGGTGGTCGGACGGTGCCGGACCATCGGCGTCCTCCAATGCGCTCGGAACCGCGGGGGTGGCGGCTCGTAGACTGGTGTGGTCGACGTGCGACGTCCGTCCATCATGGACGCGTCGGCGACGTCGACCCAGGCACCACGCGGCAGGACCACACACCGCTCGACCGAAGGAGCGCACGGCGTACGCCGAGCACATGACGCAGCCGACACCAGCCCCTCAGCACACCGGTGCGCCCGCGCGCGTCGAGCACCGGATCAGTGTTCCCGCCGACGTCTCGATGGTCGAGCTGCTCGGGCTGCGCGACGAGGTGCTCCGCGCCATCGAGGAAGGCTTCACCACGGTCGACGTGCACGTCCGCGGCAACGAGGTCACGCTCGCCGGACCCGTCGGTGACGTCGCGCTCGTCGCGCGCCTCGTCGACGAGCTCGTCGAGATGGCCGCCGGCGGCACGCCCCTGACGCCCGACGTCGTGACCAGGTCCGTCGCGATGCTCGCCGCCGGGTCGACCACGCGGCCCGCGGACGTCCTCACGTTCAACATCCTGTCGTCGCGCGGCCGCACGATCCGGCCGAAGACTGCCGGGCAGAAGGAGTACGTCGACGCGATCGACCGGCACACCGTGACGTTCGGCATCGGGCCCGCCGGCACCGGCAAGACGTACCTCGCGATGGCGAAGGCCGTGCAGGCGCTGCAGGAGCGGCGGGTGAACCGGATCGTGCTGACGCGTCCGGCCGTCGAGGCAGGGGAGCGGCTCGGGTTCCTGCCCGGCTCGCTGTCCGAGAAGATCGACCCGTACCTGCGGCCGTTGTACGACGCGCTGCACGACATGGTCGACCCGGAGTCGATCCCGAAGCTCATGGAGGCGGGCACCATCGAGGTCGCCCCGCTCGCCTACATGCGCGGCCGCACCCTCAACGACTCGTTCATCATCCTCGACGAGGCGCAGAACACCTCCGTCGAGCAGATGAAGATGTTCCTCACGCGCCTGGGCTTCGGGTCGAAGGTCGTCGTGACCGGCGACGTGACGCAGGTGGACCTCCCGTCGGGGACCACGTCCGGCCTGCGCGTCGTGGAGCAGATCCTCAGCGGTGTCGACGACGTCGAGTTCTGCCGCCTGACGTCGTCGGACGTGGTCCGGCACCGCCTGGTCAGCGACATCATCGACGCGTACGCGCGCTGGGACAGGAGCTGACACCGTGAGCATCGAGGTCAACAACGAGTCGGGGTTCGACGTCGACGAGGCGGAGTTCGCGGCGCTCGCGCGCTACGTGCTCGACGAGATGCACGTGCACCCGCAGACCGACCTGTCGATCCTGCTGGTCGGCACGGACGTCATGACGGACCTGCACGTCAAGTGGATGGACGAGCCCGGCCCGACGGACGTGCTGTCCTTCCCGATGGACGAGCTGCGGCCCGGCCGTGACGGCGAGCCGACGCCCGCGGGCCTGCTCGGCGACGTCGTGCTGTGCCCCGAGGTCGCCGCGCAGCAGGCCCGCACGGCGGGGCACTCGACCGCCGAGGAGCTCCTGCTGCTCACCACCCACGGCATCCTGCACCTGCTCGGGTACGACCACGTCGAGCCGGACGAGGAGAAGGAGATGTTCGCGCTGCAGCGACGGCTGCTGCTGACGTTCCTGGCCGGTCGATGAGCGACGAGCCCGTCGCGCTGCTGGTCCTGCTCGCGGTGCTCGGCATCGCGGGAGCGGCCGCGCTGTCCGCCGGCGAGGTCGCGGTCAACCGCGTCTCGCGGGCCGCGGTCACCGAGCTCGTGGCCGAGCGGCACCCGGCCGCGAACCGGGTCCGGGCGCTCGTCGAGCACCCCGTGCGGGTCACCGCCGCGGCGTCGTTCGTGCGGCTGCTGCTCGAGATGACGGCCACCGTCTGCATCGTGCTCGCCGTCGCGGCGGGGTCGTGGGAGTGGTGGGTCGTGCTGATCGTCTCCGTCGCCCTCTGCGGGCTCGTCGCGTTCGTGTTCGTCCGGGTCAGCCCGCGCAGCCTCGGCCGCCGGCACCCGGTGCGCACGCTCACGCTGCTGTCCCGTCCGCTCACGGCGGCGACCGCGGTCGCGGGGCGCGTGGGCCGGGCCGCGAGCACCCCCGGCGGGTCCGCCGAGGAGGAAGAGGAAGAGCTGCGCGACATGGTGCAGCGCGTGAGCGAGTCCGAGGCGATCGAGGACGAGGAGCGCGAGATGTTCCGCTCGGTCCTCGAGCTCGGCGACACGCTCACGCGCGAGGTCATGGTGCCGCGCACCGACATGGTGACGACGTCGGCGGACACGCCGCTGCGCAAGGCCCTCGCGCTGCTGCTGCGGTCGGGCTTCTCCCGGGTGCCGGTGGTCGGGGAGTCCGTCGACGACATGCGCGGCGTGCTGTACCTCAAGGACATCGTGCAGCGCCTCACCCGCGGCATCGACGACGGGCTCGACGATCCCGCCTCCTCGCTCGCCCGGCCCGCGGTGTTCGTGCCCGAGTCGAAGCCCGTCGACGACCTGCTGCGCGAGCTGCAGGCCGGTGCGTCGCACCTCGCGCTCGTGGTCGACGAGTACGGCGGGATCGCAGGGCTCGTCACCATCGAGGACGCGCTCGAGGAGATCGTCGGGGAGCTCACCGACGAGCACGACCCGAGCGCCCCCGTGGTCGAGCAGGTCGCCGACGGCCTGTACCGCGTGCCCGCGCGGTTCGGTCGCGACGAGCTGGGCGAGCTGTTCGGGATCGAGGTCGACGACGAGGACGTCGACACCGCCGGCGGTCTGCTGGCCAAGGCGCTGGGTAAGGTTCCCCTGCCGGGGTCGGAGGGCGAGATCCACGGGCTGCACCTCGTCGCCGACCGCGCGGAAGGGCGCCGCCGCAGGCTCGCGACCGTCCTGGTCGACCTGGTCGAGCCGCACCCGCCCGCGCAGGACGACCCGGCACGCATCACGAACGAGAACCACGGAGCCGCACGATGACCTTCCGCTCAGGATTCGCCTGCTTCGTCGGCCGGCCCAACGCCGGCAAGTCGACGCTGACGAACGCCCTCGTGGGGCAGAAGGTCGCGATCACGTCCGGCCGCCCGCAGACGACGCGGCACACCGTGCGCGGCATCGTGCACCGGCCCGACGCGCAGCTCGTGCTCGTCGACACGCCCGGCCTGCACCGCCCGCGCACGCTGCTGGGCGAGCGGCTCAACGACCTCGTCAAGGACACGCTCACCGAGGTCGACGTCGTCGGGTTCTGCCTGCCGGCCGACCAGAAGGTCGGCCCGGGCGACCGGTTCATCGCCGACCAGCTCGCCGAGCTCGCGCGCGACGGGCGGGGCACGCCCGTGGTGGCGATCGTCACGAAGGCGGACCTCGTCGGCAAGGGACGGCTCGCCGAGCATCTCCTGGCCGTCTCGAAGCTGGGCGAGTGGGCGGACATCGTGCCGGTGTCGGCGACCTCCGGGTACCAGGTGAAGGTGCTCGAGGACGTGCTCGTCGGCCACCTGGCCGAGGGGCCGGCGCTCTACCCCGACGGCGAGCTCACGGACGAGCCGGAGGCCGTCATGGTCGCCGAGCTGGTGCGGGAGGCCGCGCTCGAGGGCGTGCACGACGAGCTGCCGCACTCGCTGGCCGTCGTCGTCGACGAGATCGTGCCGCGCGACGAGCCGTCGAGCGACGGGCGCCCGTTCCTCGACGTCCGGGTGCACCTGTTCGTGGAGCGCGACAGCCAGAAGGCGATCATCATCGGCAAGGGCGGCTCCCGGCTGCGGGACGTCGGCAGCCAGGCCCGCCGCGGCATCGAGGCGCTGCTCGGCGCGCGCGTCTACCTCGACCTGCACGTGAAGGTCGCGAAGGACTGGCAGCGCGATCCGAAGCAGCTCGGACGGCTGGGGTTCTGACGTGCTGCGCAGCGAGCGGAGCATCCGGGTGCGGCGCAGGCTCGCACGGGCCACGCACGTCGCGTCGGGCCCGTACCGCCTGGTCGCGAGCACCGCGCTCGGCGTCGTCGCGCTCGCGGTGCTGGGCGCCGTCATGGGTCCGCAGTGGGACCCCGTCCCGCTCGAGGACCCGCTGCCCGTGACCTCGACGTCGACCGCGATCGGCGACGCGCCGGCGCTGAAGAAGTACGACGTGCGCACGTCGGTCGTCGACGTCCGGCTCGACGACGGCACCACGGTCCAGGCGCAGATCAGCGAGCCCGTCGGCCTGGACGGGCCGGCCCCCGGGGTCGTGTTCGTGCACGGCGCCGGCACGGGCAAGTACACGATCGCGTTCCTCGCGCAGGCGCGTGCCCTCGCCGAGTCGGGTGTCGTGGCGATGGTGCCGAACAAGCGGCTCGACACGTACACGACCCGGCACCGCGACTACGTGCAGATGGCGCACGACTACGACGCGTCCGTCGACGTGCTGCGCCGCCACGAGGGCGTCGACCCCGACCGGGTCGGCGTGTACGCCGAGAGCGAGGGCGGCTGGATCGCCCCGGTCATGGCGACGATCGACCCGCGCATCGGCTTCGTCGTGCTCGTGTCGTCGCCCGTGGTGCCGCCGCGTGAGCAGGCCGCGTTCGCGGTCGACTCCTACCTGCGCAACACCGGCGTGCCGCAGGAGGTGTTCCGGGCCATCCCGCGCGCCGTCGGCATGTCGCTGCCCGGCGGCGGGTTCGAGTACGCCGACTTCGACGTCACGCCGTACCAGCGGCAGCTCACGCAGCCTGTCCTCATGGTCTACGGCACGGGCGACGCGTCGATGCCGGTGCTGCAGGGTGCCGAGCAGCTCATCGGCGACGCGGCGGTCAACGGCGACACCGAGGTGACGGTCCGCTACTACGAGGGGGCGAACCACGGCATCCGCGTCGACGGTGTCGTGTCCGCGACGTTCCTGCGGGACCTGTCCGGGTGGGTGCTCGGGCTGCCGGCCACCGCGAACGCGGCCCCGCGCGTCGCGGGAGCGACACCCGAGCAGACGTACGTCGCCGCGCCCGTGCCGGAGCCGCGCTGGCTGGGCGACGGCGACATCGTCGTGGGCACCGTGCTCGGGTCCGTCGCGCTGCTGGTCCTCGGCCCGCTGCTCGTGCTGCTCGCCCGGGGCGCGGAGCTCGTGGGCCCCGGGCGGCGGCGACCGGTCGAGCAGCGCCCCCGGTTCGCCGCCGGTGTCCCGTGGCGGCTGACCGGGCTCGGTGCGGGTGCGCTCGCGACTGTCGTCGGGCTCGCCTGGTACCTCGTGTCGATCGCGCGGCTCGCGCTCGACTACGAGCGGAACGACTGGATCGTGCGGGGCGGCTGGGTCGCCGTGCGGGTGCTCGGGGTCGCGGCGGTCGTCGCCGCGGTGCTCCTCATGCAGCGCGTGCACGAGCTCCACGTCGCCGAGCGCGTCGCCGCCGGCGGCGTCGTCCGCAAGCTGGCGTTCGGCGCGGTCGCGGCCGGGTCGACGGTCCTGCTCGTCGTGCTCGCCTACTGGGGGGTGTTCCAGCTCGGCATCTGACCTCGGGTATCTCGCGCGACGGTGCTCGCACCTCCCGCGTGACGGACATGTGCCCACCAAACGGGCGCGGGTGTGACCTGGGTGCTCAGGTAGGGCACGATGTGCGCCGATGCTTTCCACGGGGCCCCGACGGCGGGGTCCGCGGTGGTGAGTGATGAGGGGGTCGCGTGCGCACGTCGTGGGGCTCCGCGACCGATCGCGGGCTCGTGCGAGAGGTCAACGAGGACGCGCTCCTCGCCTACCCGCCTGTCTTCCTCGTCGCGGACGGGATGGGTGGTCACGACGCGGGCGACTTGGCGAGCCGGATCGCCGTCGAGGAGTTCGCGCAGCTGGCCGGGCAGCCCGCCGCGACGGCCGACGACGTGCACGCGTGCTTCACGCGCACGGCCGGGCGGATCCGCGGCGAGTTCACCGGGGGACGTCAGGGCGGCACGACCGTCGCGGGCGTGGCCGTCACCGAGCACGACGGCGGTGCGTACTGGCTCGTGTTCAACGTCGGCGACTCGCGCGTGTACCGCTGGTCGGACGGCGCGCTCGAGCAGGTGAGCGTCGACCACTCGGTCGTGCAGGAGCTCCTCGACCTCGGGGAGATCGACGAGGCCGGTGCCGCGCAGCACCCCGACCGGCACGTGCTCACGCGCGCGCTCGGCACGGGTGACGCGCCCGAGCCCGACTACTGGCTGCTGCCCGCGGGGCTCGACGACCGGCTCCTGATCTGCACCGACGGCCTCACGCGCGAGGTGCAGGACGACGACATCGCGGTCGCGCTGGCCGGGCACGAGGACGCGCAGGACGCCGCGGCCGCCCTCGTGGGCCTCGCGCTCGACCGCGGCGCGCGCGACAACGTCAGCGTCGTCGTGGTCGACGTCGCGACGTCGGCCGGCGCGCACGACGACGTGCACATCACCGTGCCCCGCGCCGGCGCCGAGCTCGGCGCGCACCAGTGGGACGAGATGCTCAACGGCGCGACCGTGCCGCGGCCGTCGCGTCCCCGAGGACCTGTGTTCCCCGTGACGACCCCGACCCCTGCCCGAGGCATCGACCGGCTGCGGAGGGGCGAGCGGGCGACGCCGCCCGACGAGCCCCGCGACGAGAGCACACCACCCGAGGAGACCCGGCCATGACCGTTCCCGAGTACACCACCGGCGACCGCACGGCCGTCGTCCGGCCCGGGTTCGTCGCGCTCGTCGGGCCCGGGGTCGACGACGACGCGGTCCGCGCGCTGTGGGACGCGGCCGGCGACGGTGTCGTCGGCGCGCTCGCCGTGCTCGCACGCGACGGCCTGACGGGCCTGCCGTCCTTCGCGCTCGTGGCCGTGACCGGCCGGCGCGTGCACGTCGCGCTGCGGGGCGACGTCGAGGTCGTGCTGACCGGCGAGTCCGACCAGGTGCTGCACGCGGGCGAGGTCAGCACGTGGAGCGAGCGGACCGTCGACGGCGTCGCCGAGGTCAGCCTGCGCGTCTCCGGCGTCGAGGCCGACGGCTCCGCCCTGCCCGTCACGGACGGTGTCGTGCGGGCCGCCGAGGTGTGGGTCGCGCTGGAGGACGTCGAGGTGCCGCCCGTCGTGGACGACGCGCCCGTCGCCGCACTGCCGGCCGTCCCCGCAGCGCCGGCGGTGGTCGTCGCGCCCGCCGTGATCGACGTGCCGGTGCTCGACGCGCCTGCGCTCGACGTGCCGGTGCTCGACGCGCCTGTGCCCGACGGGCCTCAGCTCGACGTACCGGAGCTCGACGTGCCTGGGCCCGACCGGCCGACGGTGCCCGAGGACGAGGAAGCCGCGGGCGTCGCTCTCGTCGACGCGTCCGCGCCCGCCGAGGAGGAGTCGCCGGTCGAGGACCTCCGCGCGGACGAGCCCGCCGAGCCGGTGCAGGACCCGGAGCCCGACGTCGCCGACGAGCCCGAGCCCGTCAGCAGCTGGTCCGGCGAGACCGACCCCACCGGGGACGACGACGTCCCGGCTGCCGGCGACGAGCTGCTCGACGACGGACCGGGCGCGGCCGACCTCGCGGAGGTCGTCGCGGCGGCGGAGTCGTTCCTCGCCGGTCCGCGGCACGCCGCACCCCACCGGGTCATCGACGTCCCGGACGCCCTCGACGTCCCGCGCGCCGCAGAACCGACCGCTGCCGCCCCCACGGCGGAACCGACGCTGGGCGCGGCCTCCGCCGACGACCACGACGGCCTGACGATCCTGTCGAGCGACCTCGCGGCGATCCGCGACCAGCTCCCGTCGTGGGCGTCGGACGAGGTCCCCGGCCCGTTCGCCGTGCCGGCAGCGGTCGAGCCGGCGCGGATCGTGCTGTCCACGGGCCTCGTCGTGAGCCTCGACCGGGCCGTGCTGCTCGGTCGTGCGCCGCAGGTGGCCCGCGTGACGAACCGCGAGCTGCCGCGTCTCGTCACGGTGCCCAGCCCGCAGCAGGACATCTCCCGCACGCACGCCGAGGTCCGCGCGGAGGGTGACCACGTGCTCGTCACCGACCTGGACTCGACGAACGGCGTGCACGTCTCGCGCCCGGGCGAGGGCGCGCGTCGGCTGCACCCCGGCGAGGCGAGCGTCGTGGGCGCCGGCGAGGTCGTCGACCTCGGCGACGGCGTGACGTTCACCGTGGAGCGGGGTTCGTGACCGCACGCCGCGAAGCCTCGACGCCGCCCCGCCTCCCGGGGTACGAGTACGTGCGCGTGCTCGGACTCGGGGGGTTCGCGGACGTCTTCCTGTACGAGCAGGAGCTCCCGCGGCGGGAGGTCGCGGTCAAGGTGCTCCTGGCGGGCAGCCTCGACGACGACGTGCGCAGCCGTTTCCAGACCGAGGCCAACCTCATGGCCCGGCTCTCGCACCACCCCTCGATCGTCACGATCCATCAGGCCGACATCGCGGCCGACGGGCGTCCGTACCTCGTCATGGAGTACTGCTCGCGGCCCGGCCTGGCCGAGCGGTACCGCCAGGAGCGGATCTCGGTCGCCGAGTCGCTGCGCATCGGCATCCGGCTGTCCGCGGCCATCGAGACGGCGCACCGTGCGGGCATCCTGCACCGCGACATCAAGCCCGCGAACGTCCTCACCACCGACTTCGGCTGGCCCGCGCTCACCGACTTCGGGATCGCGGCGACGACCGGAGGCGTGGGCGCGACCGTCGGGATGTCGATCCCGTGGTCGCCGCCCGAGCTGCTCGGCGAGCACCCCACGGGTGACGAGCGGTCGGACGTCTACTCGCTCGCGGCGACGATCTACTCGCTGCTCGCCGGCCGGACCCCGTTCGAGATCCCCGGCGGCCAGAACGGGGCGCAGCAGCTGGTCGCGCGCATCGAGCGCAGCCCGCTGCCGCCCACGGGGCGCGACGACGTGCCGTACGACCTGCAGGCGCTCCTCGAGCGGGCGATGTCGAAGCATCCCGCGCGCCGGCACCCGTCGGCCGCGGCCGTCGGCCGTGCGCTGCAGCAGATCGAGGCCGACCTGCGCCTGCCGGTGACGCCGCTGGACCTGCTCGACGACCTCGACGAGACCGCTCCACCCGCGACGATCACCGCCCCGGACGCGCCCGAACGTGACGACGCCACGCGGCTGCGCTCGATCGTGACCGTCCAGCCGACCGTCCCGACGCCGCCGCCTCCTGCCCCCGTCGTGCGCGTCGCGCCGCCCGTGGTCGCGACGACGCCGGGGGACGACGACGCGACCCGCCTGCGCCCGGTCGTCACGGTCGCCCCCGTCACCGACACACGCACGGCGAACCCGTCGCCCGAGGCCGTGCCCCTCGTCGTCGACCCCGGCGACCCGCGGCGTGCCCGCGGCGCTCGCCGCACGCGCCTCGTCGTGGGCTCGGTCTCCGCGCTCGTCGTGGCCGGCGCCGCCGTCGCGATCGCGCTCAACGCGTCCGACGACGACCCGGGGACCTCGACGCCGCCCGGCGCGACGCAGGACTTCACGGACGGCACGCAGGACGACGACGGCGCCGACGCGCCGGTCCCGTCGCCGCACTCGCTCGCGGGCACCCGCCAGGCCGACGGGTCCGTGGTGTTCACGTGGGAGAACCCGGCGCCGCAGGACGGCGACCGCTACCTGTGGGGCGTGCTGAGCGCCACGGGCGAGCCCACGCTGGAGATCGTCGACGTGCCGACCGTGACGGTCCCGGCGGCGTCGGGCGAGGTCTGCATCGAGGTGTCGATCGTCCGGGCCAACCGGCAGGCGTCGGCGACCCCGGCCCAGGGGTGCGCACCGTGAGCTGGCAGGCGCTGAGGTCCCGGACCACGAAGACCGCCGCCGTGGTGACGGTGCCCGTGGTCGTCGCCGTGCTGGCGCTCGTGCACCCGGGCTTCCCGCTCGCGCGCCTCGACCTCAACGACGGCGCGGTCTGGCTGACCGCGACGAGCCAGCTCAAGGTCGGCCGGTTCAACGTGCCGGTCGAGGAGCTCAACGCGGGTCTCGTGACCGACGGTGCCGCGTTCGACGTGCTGCAGGACGAGGGTGACGTGCTGCTCGCCGAGCAGGACACGGTCTCGGTCGTGGACCCGGCGAACGTCGAGCTGACCACGCCGGTCGCCGCTCCGGGCATGGTGCCGTCGATGGCGGCCGGCACCGTGGCCCTCGTCGACGACGCGGGCGACGCGTGGATCCGCCCCTTCGCGCGCTTCGGCGGCCTGAGCGTGGCGCAGGAGCGGCCGGACCTCGCGCTCGGCGACGGCGGCGCCGTCGTGGTCGCGCGTTCCGGTGCGGCGTTCGGCGTCGCGCCGAAGGACGGTGCCGTCACTCGGGTCGAGGTGTCGTCCGGCGAACCGCAGCTCGAGGAGGTCGGGTCGGTCGGCGCGGGGGACGTCGACCAGCTGACGGCCGTCGGCGACGAGCCCGTCGTCCTGTCGGGCAGCACGCTGCGCACCCTGCACGGCACCGTCGAGCTCACCGGCGAGGGCCTCACGCTGCAGCAGCCCGGCCCCGAGGCGTCGAGCGTGCTGGTCGCGAGCCGGACGGCGCTGCTCGAGGTGCCCCTCGGGGGCGGCGAGGTCGTCGAGCACGAGACCGGTGGCGACGGCGCCCCGGCGGCCCCCGTGCGCGTGGGGCGGTGCGCACACGGCGCGTGGGCGTCGTCGCAGGGGTCCTACGCGGAGCTGTGCGACGGCAAGGACCCGCGCGTCGAGAACCTCCAGGACATGTCGTCGTCCGACGTCCTGAAGTTCCGCGTCAACCGGCAGATGGTCGTGCTCAACGACACGCTGCGTGGCCGCCTCTGGATGCCGTTGCAGGACACGGACCTGCGGGTGCCCAACTGGAAGGACATCGTCCCGGAGGAGGAGCCCGAGGAGTCGGACGAGGAGTCCGAGAGCCCGGACACCACCCAGGAGCTCGTCACCGAGTGCACCGACCAGTCGGCGCCGCCCACCGCGGCGGACGACGACTTCGGGGTGCGGCCCGGCCGGACCACGATCCTGCCGGTCATCGACAACGACTCGTCGTCCGACTGCGGCATCCTCGCGATCTCCCAGTTCGACCCGGTGCCGGCGGAGTTCGGTCACCTGGAGTCGATCTACGGCGGCCGCGCACTGCAGGTCGTCGTCGCGTCGGGCGCCACCGGCACCGTCGACATCACCTACACGATCACCGACGGGCGTGGCCAGAGCCCGCCGTCGACCGCGCACGTGCGGCTCACCGTCCGCGGTGACGGAGAGCAGGGCGCTCCCGTCCAGATCCGCACCGGGTCGGTCGAGGTCGAGCAGGGCGGTCAGGTCGAGCACGACGCGCTGGCCGACTTCGTCGACCCCGACGGCGACGACCTGCTGCTCGTCGGCGCGACGGCCGACCCGTCCGCGGGCTCGGTGCAGTTCCGCCAGGACGGCGCCGTGACGTTCAAGGCGGACGGCACGAACCTCGGCACCACGCGCGTGACGCTGCAGGTGTCGGACGGCACGCAGACCGTCGACGGCACCCTCGACGTCCAGGTGCGTCCCACCGGCTCGCTCAAGCCTCAGATCGACCCCGTGCACGCCGTGACGTACGTCAACCAGCCGGTCACCGTGAACCCGCTCGGCGCCGTCCGCAGCACGGGTCGCGAGCCCGCGCGGCTCGCGAGCGTGGACGACGTCGTGGGCGCGACGGTCGACGCGGACCTCACCGCGGGCACCTTCACGTTCCAGGCGGCCCGCGCCGGCACCTACTACGTGCCGTTCGTCATCGCGGCGCCGCCCCAGCAGGCCACGGGCCTGGCACGCGTCGACGTGCGCGAGTGGCCCGAGCAGGCCGAGCCGCCCGTCGCCGTCCGCGACCTGGCGCTCCTGCCCGCCGGCGGCGAGGTGACGGTCGATCCCCTCGACAACGACAGCGACCCCGCGGGCAAGGTGCTCGTGCTGCTCTCGGTCGACGGCGGCGACGCCGCGGGCCTGAAGGTCGCCGTCCTCGACCACCACCTCGTGCAGGTCCGCGCCCAGCGCACGCTCGACGGTCCGGTCGCGCTGCGGTACGTGGTGTCGAACGGCGCCGCCGAGGCCGTCGGCGAGATCGTCGTCCACCCCGTGCCGCCCGCCGCGACGTCGCAGCCCCCGGTCGTCAAGGACGTCGAGGTGAGCGTGCGCACCGGGGGCGTCGTGACCATCCCGGTGCTGGACTCGGCGTACGACCCCGACGGCGACCACCTCACGCTCGAGCGCCAGCTCGCCGAGCCCCTCGGTCCCGGTGAGGGCCTGCTCTTCGTCTCGGGCGACGTGCTGCGGTACCAGGCGCCGGACTCCCCGTTGACCGCCCACGCGACGTTCTCGGTCCGGGACGCGACGGGCAACCAGACCGCCGCCCAGGTCACGGTGCGCGTGCACGCCTCGGACGCGGCGACGAAGGCCCCGCCGCGGCCGCGCGACCTCGTGGGGCGCGTGTTCGCCGGTGACACGGTCCGCATCGACGTCCCCCTCGTCGGGATCGACCCCGACGGCGACGGGGTCACGCTGCTCGGCGTCGCGCAGGCGCCCGTGCACGGTCGCGTCACGACAGTCGGCGCCGACTACCTGCTCTACGAGTCGCTCCCGGGCGAGTCCGGGACCGACACGTTCACGTACGCGGTCGAGGACTGGGCAGGTCAGCGCGCCGTCGCGACGATCCGCGTCGGCATCGCCAAGCGGCCCACGGGGGCGGCGAGCGTGGTCGCGCGTGACGACGCGGTCACCGTGCGGCCCGGTCAGACGATCGAGGTCCGGGTGCTGGCCAACGACGTCGACTCCAGCGGTGCCGAGCTCGGGCTCGCGTCGGAGCTCGAGATGCCGGAGGGCACGGACGCCAAGGTCGACAGCCGGCGGATCATCGTGCACGCGCCGGACGAGCCGACCGTCATCCAGATCGCGTACACCGCGCAGAACGCCCGCGGCGGTCGCGACTCGGCCATCCTCACGATCACGGTCACGGACGACGCCCCGGTGCTGCCACCGATCGCGCGCGACGTCGTGGTCCCGGCGACCGACACGATCGGACGGTCCGACGTCTCCGTCGACGTGCTGGCCGTCGCGCAGAACCCCAGCGGTCCGCTGAGCGACCTCGAGGTGTCCGTGCCGAAGGCGGTCGCCGACGTCGCGCAGGTCACGCCCGACGGCCACGTGCTCGTCACGCTCGTCGACCACACCCAGACGCTGCCCTACCTGCTGACCAACACGACCGCACCGGAGGCGACGTCGGCCTCGTCGTACGCGTTCATCACGGTGCCGGCGCTCGGGTTCTTCCCCCCGACGGTGCGGCGCAACGCGCCCGAGCTGCGCGTCGCCACGGGTGAGAAGCTCGTCATCCCGCTCGACGAGCAGGTCAAGGTCGCGCCCGGAAAGCAGGCATCGGTCAAGGACCCGGCCGGGGTCACGGCCACGAAGTCGGACGGCACGGTCCTGGTGGCGGACGACCACACGCTGCAGTTCACGTCCGCGCCCGGCTACGCGGGTCCCGCGTCGATCTCGCTCGAGGTCACCGACGCCGCGGGGCCCGGCGACACGAGCGCGAACTCGTCGTTCATCACGCTGCCCATCGAGGTGTACGCGGTCGACGACCACCCGCCCACGTTCACGCCGTCGACGATCGACGTCGCTCCCGGCGAGGCGCCGATCTCGGTGGACCTGCGCTCGTTCACGACCGGCCCCGAGGGCCAGACCTCGAACGACGACCGGTACACGTACCAGGTCGCCTCCGCGATCCCGGACGGCTTCGTGGTCGACCTCGACAAGAGCGTCCTCAAGGTGTCTGCGGACGTCCACACCCCGAAGGGCCGCACCGACGAGCTCAAGCTCCGGATCGGCTACGGGCGCACGGGCTCGCTCGACGCGACCGTCGCGCTGCGCGTCATCGCGAGCACGCGTGCGGTGGCCCGCGTCGACGCCCAGGAGCAGACGGGCGTCGAAGGCCGTGAGACGACGTTCGACGTGCTCGCGCACGCCTGGAACCCGTTCCCCGAGCCGCTCTCGGTCATCAACGCGACCGTGGAGACGCCCGGGGCGGGCACGGCGACGACGTCCGGCGGCTCCGTGAACGTCCGGCCGGCCGTCGGGTTCATCGGCCGCATGGTCACGCGGGTGCGCGTCCGCGACGTCACGGGCGACCCCGACCGCGAGGTCGAGGCGCGCATGACCGTCGTGGTCCGGGGGCGCCCGGCCCAGCCGAACGCGCCGAGGGTCCTCGAGGTGCGGGACCGGACGGTCGTGCTCCAGTGGGACGCCCCCGACAACCGGGGCGCCGAGATCACGGGGTACAAGGTCGTCGCGAGCCCGGGCGGCATCGTCCGGCAGTGCGCGAGCACCACGTGCACGATCGACAACCTCACCAACGACGTCGAGTACACGTTCACCGTCGCGGCGCAGAACGCGGTCGACCTGTCCGACCCGAGCAGCCCGTCCGCGCCGGCCCGCCCGGACGCCGTACCGGACGCGCCGGGTGCACCGACGCTCGAGTTCGGCGACAAGTCGATCACCGCGACGTGGACGCAGCCGACGTCGCCCGGGTCGCCCGTCACCAGCTACACGGTCGAGATCTCGCCGCTCCCTGTCGCGGGGGTGGGCTCGATGACCGTGGCGTCGCCGCGCGCGACGTTCACGGGCCTGCGCAACGGCACGGCGTACACGGTCCGGGTACGTGCCCACAACAAGGCGCCCGACCCGAGCTCGTGGGGCCCCTTCTCGCAGCCCATGGCACCCGCGGCGGTGCCCGACCCCCCGGCGGTGACCGCGACCCGCAGCACGACCGGCTGGTTCGGCGACGCCCGCATCGACGTCGCGTGGACGCCGCCGGCGAACAACGGCGACGCGATCCAAGGTTACGAGGTGTCCGTCGACGGCGGCGCGCCCGTGGCGCTCGGTGCCGACGTCACGACGTTTGCGATCGCGCCGGCGCAGCGGGGTCACCAGTACCAGGTCACGGTCCGCGCCAGGAACAAGGCGGGCTGGTCCGGGTACGGGTCGACGACCGGTGAGAGCTGGAGCGCGCCGACCGCACCCCAGGCCGTCACGCTCGCCGTCCCCGCGGGCGACGCGCCCGGCTGGGGCCAGGGGCGCGTCGACCTCACGTGGCAGGCGCCCGCGGAGACCGGCGGTGCGGGCATCACGATCGCCCGCTACGTCGTCACGGGTCCGGGGTACAGCACCGAGGTGCCCGGGTCCGCCCGGTCGCTGCGCATCGAGGGCCTCGCGGCGGGCACCGCCGGTCCGTACACCGTGACGGCCGTGAGCTCGCGCGACCTGCCGAGCGACCCGGCGTCGTCGAACACCATCGCGGTCCGGACCGCGCCGCAGAAGCCTGTCGCGTCCGCCTCGAGCGCCGGCGTGGACCAGGTGAACCTTGCGTTCTCGGACGGCGCCGACGGCGGCTCGGCGATCACGGCCCGCGAGTACGACGTCAACGGGACCGTCACGACGACGCGGCCCGACTCGCCGTACACGTCGTCCACGCGGGTCGACGCGCGGTTCCGCGTGCGCAACGCGATCGGCTGGAGCGAGTGGTCGGACACGGCGTCCGCGCAGCCGGGCCAGCCGACGGCCCCCGGCGCCCCGACGATCAGCGTCACCGCGGGGTCGCCGGCCGGCACCGTGACGTTCTCGTGGACCGCGCCCGACAGCGACGGCGGGCGTTCGATCAGCCGGTACGACTGGCAGGTCGTCTCGGCCGTCGACGGGCGCTCGCTCGCCGACGGCCGCACCAACGGCACGCCGTCGCCGGTCACGGTCGAGGACCTCGACGCCGGTGACGTGCTCATCCGGGTCACCGCCCGCAACTCCGTCGGCAGCGGACCTCCCGCCGAGGCCCGCGCCACCGTCAGCTGACCAGCCCGCACACCCCCTGCACCAAGGAGAACCCCCGTCATGACCCCCGAGCAGAGCACGTGGTTCGCGGAGACCTTCGACGCGCTCGTCTCGAACGTCGGGCAGGCGCTGCTCGGCAAGGAGCGCACCGTCCGCCTCGCCCTCACGGCGATGATCGCCGAGGGGCACCTGCTGCTCGAGGACGCTCCCGGGACGGGCAAGACGTCGCTCGCGAAGGCGCTGGCCGCGACCGTGCAGGGCACGCAGCACCGGATCCAGTTCACGCCCGACCTGCTGCCCTCGGACGTCACGGGCGTGACGATCTACGACCAGAGCACCCACCGGTTCGACTTCCACCCCGGGCCGATCTTCGCGTCGGTGGTCCTGGCCGACGAGATCAACCGGGCGTCGCCGAAGACGCAGGCGGCGCTCCTCGAGGTCATGGAGGAGGGCAACGTCACGGTCGACGGCGTGACCCACCCCGTGGGCCGTCCGTTCATGGTGATCGCGACGCAGAACCCCATCGAGCAGGCGGGCACGTACCGGCTGCCGGAGGCGCAGCTCGACCGGTTCCTCATCAAGACGTCGCTCGGGTACCCGGACCGCGCGTCGGCGGTCGAGATCCTCGCGGGCGCCAAGGACCGCACGACGAACCTGCAGCCGCGCATCACCACGCAGGCCGTCGGCACGATGGCCGACATCGCGCTCACGGTGCACGTCGACGCGACGGTGCTCGACTACGTCGCACGGCTCACCGAGGCGACGCGCGACGACCCGCAGACCGCGCTCGGCGCGAGCGTGCGTGGCGGTCTGGCGCTCGTGCGCTGCGCCAAGGTGTGGGCCGCGTCGCAGGGCCGCGACTACGTGATCCCCGACGACGTCAAGGACCTGGCTCAGCCCGTGCTCGCGCACCGTCTGGTGCTCGACAGCGAGGCGGAGTTCGCGGGCGTCAAGGCCGGCGACGTCCTCGAGCGGATCCTCGAGCACACCGCGCCGCCGGTGCTGCGGGCGGCGGTCTGAGCGTGAGCCTGCGCATCTCCCCGCTCGGCTGGGGCGTGGCCGCGGTCGCCGTGGTCGCGCTCGTGCTGGGCCGTCGCTTCGGGTGGCTGGAAGCCGCGGCGCTGGGTGCTGCCCTGGCCGCGGTGGTGGTCGTGGCGCTCCTGCTCACGACGGGCCGCAGCCGCTACGAGGTGCGCCTCGACATGGCGGACCGGCGCGTGCGGATCGGGGAGCGGGCCGTCGGTCGCGTCGAGGTGCGCAACGTCGGCCGCCGGCGCGCGCTGCCGTCCCGCATCGAGCTGCCGGTGGGTGCGGCCGTCGCCGACCTCGGTGTGCCGGCGCTGGCCGCGGGCGCGACGCACGACGAGCTGTTCGCGATCCCGACGTCGCGGCGGGCCGTGGTCGTGGTGGGACCCGTCCGCTCGGTCCGTGGCGACCCGTTCGGGCTGGCCCGCCGCAGCGTGGTGTGGACGCAGCCCGTCGACCTGTACGTGCACCCGCTGCTCGTCTCGCTCGCAGGCGCGAGCTCGGGCCTGCTGCGCGACCTCGAGGGCCAGTCGACCCGCGACCTGTCGGACTCCGACCTGTCGTTCCACGCGCTGCGGGACTACGTGGCGGGCGACGACCGCCGGTACATCCACTGGAGGACGACCGCCCGTCGCGGCAGCCTCATGGTGAAGCAGTTCGAGGACACCCGCCGCACGCAGACGGCGCTCGTGCTGGCCACGGACCCGCGGGACTACGCGGACGACGACGAGTTCGAGCTGGCCGTGTCGGTGCTGGCGTCGGTGGGCGTGCAGACGATCCGGGAGGAGCGCGACCTGGCCGTCCTCGCCGGGCCGGGGTCGCTGCGCGTGCAGACGCCCGCCCTCCTGCTCGACGACTGCTCGGGCCTCGCGGTCGCACCGAGCGGAGCGGGTGCGGCGCTGCTCGGTCGGCGGGTGGCCCGTGAGGCCCCCGACGCGTCGGTCGCGATGCTCGTGACCGGCTCCGTCCCGGCGGAGTCCGACCTGCGCCTCGGCGCACGGCACGTCGCGACGGGCACGCGGACCGTCGTGGTGCGGTGCGAGCGGGGTGCCGAGGTGGCGGTCCGGACGCAGGGCTCGCTGAGCCTCGCGACGATCGGCACCCTGGACGACCTGCCGCGGCTGATGCGCCGGGTGGTCGCGTGACCGCCACGGCCACCGCCGCCACCCGCGAGGCGACAGCGACCCGCGCGGCGACCGCGTCGCGCGCCGGCACCGCGCGCCCGCGCACCACCCCCCAGTCGGTCGTCGACGTGCTGTGCCTCGTCGGCTGCCTGGCCCTCGTCCTCACCCCGCTGCTCGCCGTGCACGGCGGCACGTCGGCGCTCCCGGCGGTGGCGGGCGGCCTGGTGCTCGGGACCGCTGTCGCTGTCGCCTCCGCGGCCTGGCGGTGGTCGGCGGTCACCACGGTCGCCGCCGTGATCGCCGTCTACGCGCTGGCGGGCGGGCCGCTCGCCGCGCCCACGACGCTCGACGGCGTGCTCCCGACGCGCGCGACGCTGACGGCGCTCGTCACCGGCCCCGCCGCCGCGTGGAAGCAGGTGCTGACGCTCCAGCCCCCGGTCGGCTCGACGGGCTCGCTGCTCGTCGCCGCCCTGCTGCTCGCGCTCGTCGGCTCGGCGACCGCGCTCGCGCTGACCCTGCGCGTCGAGCGTCGCTCGGCGGCGACGACCGCGGCGCTCGTGCCGGTCGTGGTCATGGTCGTCGTGATCGTCCTCGGTACGCGGAACCCGACCGTGCCGCCCGTGCTCACCGGGACGGTGCTCGCGCTCGTCCTGCTGCCGTGGGCGGCCGCCCGGTCCGGGGCGTTCCGCGTCCGCCGGGTCGTCGCGTCGGGCCTGCTGCTGACGGTCGCCGGCGCGGCCGCGGTCGCGGGTGCGCCGTTCGTCGTGGGCGACACGCCGCGTCTGGTGGTGCGCGACGAGATCGTGCCGCCGTTCGACCCCCGCGACTACCCGAGCCCGCTGGCGGCGTTCCGCCAGTTCACGAAGCAGGAGGAGGACACGACCCTCTTCACGGTCGAAGGCCTGCCCGCGGGGGGCCGCGTCCGGCTCGCCACGATGGACCGCTACGACGGTGTCGTGTGGAACGTCGCCGGTGACGGGAGCGCCGAGGCGTCGGGCGAGTTCCGCCGGGTCGGCGAGGACCTCGAGCCGTCGGTGCGCGGCGACGAGGCGCACGTGTCGTTCACGGTGGAGGGGCTGCGAGGCGTGTGGCTCCCGACGGTCGGCGAGGCCCGGTCGATCAGGGTCGACGACCCGGATGCGGCCGCCGGCCTCCGGTACAACGACGCGACAGGGGGAGCGGTCCTCACCGGAGGCGTGCACAAGGGCCTGCGCTACACCGCCGACGTGGTGGTCCCGAGGACGCCCGACGACGAGGAGATCGGCCGTGCGCCGGCGGAGCCTGTGCCCCAGCCGACGGTCGTCGGCCCACCCGACGCCGTCAAGACGACCGCGACCGACGTCGCGCGGGACGCCGGCAGCCCGGTCGGAATCGCACGCGCGCTGACGCGGTGGCTGTCGGAGGAGGGGTACTTCAGCCACGGCAACGTCGAGGCGGGCGACTTCCCCTCGCTGTCCGGGCACGGCGCGGACCGGATCACGTCGTTGCTCGCCGGCGACGTCATGGTTGGCGACGGCGAGCAGTACGCCGCGGCGCTCGCGCTCCTCGCCCGCGAGATGGGCCTGCCCGCGCGTGTGGTGCTGGGCTTCATCCCGGAGTCTGCGGGGCAGGAGGGGCCGGTCGAGGTCCGCGGCAAGGACGTGCAGGCGTGGGTCGAGATCGCGTTCGCCGGCGAGGGGTGGGTGCCGTTCGACCCGACGCCGCCGCGCACGCAGACGCCG
This sequence comes from Cellulomonas sp., assembly GCF_017744555.1. Classification (GTDB taxonomy): domain Bacteria; phylum Actinomycetota; class Actinomycetes; order Actinomycetales; family Cellulomonadaceae; genus Cellulomonas. Next base: position 65,959 of record NZ_JAGIBD010000015.1, read on the forward strand.
CAGGAGGACGTCGAGCAGAAGCCCACGCAGCCGGATCCGCAGGTCGTGCAGCCGCCGCCGGCGCCGCCCGCCGTCGTGAACCCGCCCGACGAGGACACCGAGCAGCCGAACAACGACACCGACGACGACCAGGGCACCGGTGACCCGCTGTGGCGCCGGGTGGCCGAGGTGGCGGGCGTCGTCTCGATCCCGCTCGTGCTGCTCGCCGCGCCGTTCGTGGTCGTCGGTGCGCTCAAGGCCCGGCGCCGCCGCCGGCGCCGGCGGGCGCCCGACTCGGTCGTCCGGGTCGCAGGCGGCTGGGACGAGGTCCTCGACGCCGCGCGCGACCTGCGACGGCCGGCGCCGCCGACCGCGACCCGTCTGGAGTCCGCGCACGCGCTCGCGTCCTCGTTCGCGGACGGCGACGCGGACCACGCGGCGACCGTGCGGACCGCCGTGCGGGACCTGGCCCGTTCGGCCGACCACGCCGTGTTCGGCCAGGGGTCGCCCGACGACCGGACCGCGGCGGCGTACTGGACGCAGGTCGAGGCCGCCGTCTCGGCGATGCGCAGCGGGGTCGGCTGGCGCCGGCGGCTGCGCTCCCGCGTCTCGACGGCGTCGCTGCGGCACCGTCGCCGTCAGCGCCGCGACGCTCGCCGCGGGCGCGGTCCGGGCGGCCGCCGAGGCACGTCATGACCCCCACCACGCCACCCGACGGAGCACCCGTGCCGCACCACCTCCACGCGCCGTCCGTCGACGACGCCGCCCTCGCCACGCTCGGGCGCCGCGCCGTCGCGTACCTCGTCGACCAGGCGGTCGTCCTGCTGCTCGGCGGCTGGGTGGTGGCGCGCGCGTGGCTGAGCTGGGTCGCCGACCTGAGGGCCGCGTCCGCCGCCGGCACGGGTGCGCTAGTCGCTCCGTCGGGCCCGGCGCTGCTCGTCGGGTCGCTCCTGGTCGCCGCGGTCCTCGTGGTCCAGTGGGTGACCCTCGCACGTCGCGGCTGGACGGTCGGCCGGCTCGCCACGGGCATCCGGACGCTCGACGTCGAGTCCCGCCTGCCGATCGGCCTGTCGCGGGTGCTGGGCCGCGGCCTGGTGCTCCTCGCGGGGTCGCTCGCGTGCGGCGTCGGCCTGCTGCTGGTTCTCGTGTCGCCGCTGCTCGACCGGACCGGCCGTCGCCGTGGCTGGCTCGACCTGGCCGCGCGCGACGAGGTGCTCGACGTGCGCGCAGGAGTCGCCGCCGAGCGTGCCGCGGCGCTCGCGGTGCCGGTGGCAGCGCCGTGGCCGCCGGACGGCAACGACCTCGTCGAGCCCCGCGTCACCACCGCCGCCGTCCCGGTGTGGGCGGGCCCGACGCCGGGAGCCGCCACGGCGCAGCTCGACGCGTGGCTCGACGAGGGCGCGCAGCCGTCGCTCGTGCTCGCCCCGCTCGCACCGCAGCGCAGCGGGCCCGACCTCGACACGCGCGCCGTCCCGATCGTCCGGCAGCTCGCCGAACCCGTCGGGCTCGACCCCGACGTCGAGGTGACGCGCCGTGCCGCACCGCGCGGGGACGTCGTCGCGGACCGCCCCGCGAGCGGTGCGCTCCCGCCGGCGAGCGCGGAGATCGAGCTGTCCGACGGCCGTCTGCTCACGATCGACCGGACGGCGCTGGTGGGACGCAACCCTGCGGCCGACGTCGACGTGCAGCTGATCCGCGTCGTCGACCCGGCCAGGTCGGTGTCGAAGACACACCTGCAGATCGGCGTCGAGCCGGGCGGCGTGTGGATCGCCGACCGCGGCTCGACGAACGGCACGGTGGTGACCCTGCCGGACGGCGGCCAGGTGGTGTGCGGGGTGGACCAGCAGGTGCGGCTGCGCGTGGGGTCGACCGTGACGTTCGGTGACTGCTCGCTGCGGCTCGTCAGGGCCCCTGGCCTGCCCGGTTTGTCCTAGGCTCGACACCATGACGGGCAGGCGTCCCGCTGCGAGGATGCAGCAGATCGAGGTCGACGACCCCGACCTCGAGGGCGCCCCGGCACTCGACCCGCACGACAACGGCTGGCCCCACCACGGGGCCGCGTACCGTGGCGGTTCCGACGACGGCACCCGGTCGCCAGTCCGTACGCGTCGGCGCCGGTGGTGGTGGGTGGCCGCGGCAGTCCTGGCCCTGGCCGTGGCCGCCACCGCGCTCGTCAGCGCGGCCCGCGACCGGGCCTACGTCGCGCGTGTCGGTGCGGTGCCGGGCCTGGTCCGGCCGCTCGACGGTGCGCCGACCGTGGCGTGGCGGGCTCCCGGCGTCCCGGACGCCGACGGCGTCGTCGCCTCGGGTGACGCTCTCGTGCTCGTCAGCGAGACCCTCGAGGGCTGGGTCGCGACGTCGCACGACGCGGCCACGGGTGCGGCGCGGTGGTCGGCGACGCTCGGACCGCCGCAGCGGGCGGGGTTCGAGAGCAGCGCGGCGTGGTGCCCGTCGGACGGCGGCGACGTCGGCCCGACGATCCTGTGCCTCGTGACCCGGCCGGGCGTGCTGTACTCGCGCGCCGCGATCGGCGAGCCGCCGGTGCGCACACGGGTCGTCGCGCTGTCGGCGTCGCACGGCACCCGGCTGGGCGCCTGGGAGGTCCCGCAGAGCATGGTGGGTGCCGACCGGGTCGGCGACGACCTCGTCGTCGGCTGGGTCGACGAGGGCCGCGTCATGGTCGAGCGCCGCGACGGGGTCACGGGCAACGCAGTGTGGCGGTACCGGAGTCCGAGCCTGCTGCCCGTCGCCGGCTCGGGCGGGACGGCGAGCGTCCGGGTGGACGGCGCGGTCGTCGTGGTCGACGACGGGTCGACGGCGGTGCTCGACGGCGCGGACGGCGACGTGCTGCTGACGGGCCCCCGTTTCCGCGGGCTGCAGGTCGCCTCGGTCGGCGACCACTTCGCGACGTGGGCCTCCGTCGGGGGTGGCCACATGTACGACCGCGACGGCGAGACCCTGTACGACGTGCCGGGCCTGCCCGTGCGGGCGCTCGTCGACGACGGGAGCACCGACGACGTCGTGGTGCTCGACGACGGCAAGTCGCTGTCCGCGATCGATGCCGGCACCGGCGAGCCGCGCTGGTCGGTCGAGCAGGCGCTCGACGTGCAGTCCGTCGTGGCGCACCGGCTGCTCGTGTCCGGCCTCACCCACTACGGCGTCGTCGACGCGGGCGACGGTAAGCAGAAGTGGTCGTTCGACGTGGGGCAGCAGGTCCCGTGGCTGCCGATCTCGGACGGCAGCCTCGTGCTGGGACCGGCGATCGACGACGCGGGTGCGCCGATGCTGGTCGGTCTCGGGCTGGACGACGGCACCCGGTTCTGGGCGGTGTCGCTGCCGTCGCACGTCCAGCGGGTCGTCGGCGTGGGCGGTCGGCTCGTCGTCCAGACCGCGACGGAGACCGTCGTCCTGCACTGAGCCACGGGCCGGGGCGGCGTCGTCGGGCATGCGGTCTACCGTGGGCCCATGAGGCCCGCGAGCCTCGGTGCCCCCATGCAGTCCGTCGTCGTGGACGAGGTCGACGCCGACGGTGCCGCGGACGTGCGCCCGGCGCCGTCGCGCTGGCAGGACGAGGGTCGCCGGCTCGGCGGCTGGGCGCTGCGCCGCCCGCTGCTCGCGGCGCTGACGCTGGCCGCGCTCGTCGGTCTGGTCGTCGCGTTCGGCCTGGTCACGCCCGCGATGGTCACGGCGCAGGAGCGTCGGCACGTGCTGGCGGCCGCGGCCTTCCCCGGCGCGGTGCAGGAGCTCGACGCCGGGCCGGCCGTCCGCTGGTCGGTGCCGTTCGACGAGACGGTGCCGCCGCTGCTCGTCGGCGACACGGTCGTCGTGGTCGACGGCCCGGACCTGCAGCACCGGTCTCTCGTCGGCGTCGACGTCGTCACCGGGGCGCAGCGGTGGACGGTCCCGCTCGCGGCCGACCCGTCACCGACGCAGGTGCGGTGCCACGAGCTCGGTGGCCGGCTGGTGTGCCTCGCGGGTGAGGGCCCCCCTCCGGACCAGCGCGACCTCGCCCCGGGTGAGCTGCCGCCCGCGCCGGCGCCCGCCGCGCTGCTCGTGGTGGACGCACGCACCGGAGACGTGCTCGCGTCGCACCACGTCGAGGGCCGGGTGGTCGCGGCCACCACCCTGGGCGACGACGTCGTGGTCGCGACGTACTGGTGGGGCGCGTTCGCGGTGCGCCGGATCGACCCGATGAGCGCGGAGGTCGTCTGGGAGCGCCGCGACGGTGCCGCGATCACGGTGCCGGCCGTGGGTGACGTGACGCTGCGGGTGGGCGGCGGCCTCGTCGTCGCGACCGTGAGCGGGTCCACGCTGGTGCTGCGCGCCGCGACGGGTGAGCAGGTGCGGCCCGCGCACCGCACGGCGGGCACCGACGAGACGCGCATGCTCGAGGACGGGACGCTCGTGCGGACGCGGTACCGGCTCGAGGCGGTCGGGGTCGACGTGATGTCGGAGCTGTCGACGGGTGAGGGGCAGCCGTGGCTCACGGCCCGGGGCGTCCCCGTCGAGCCCGAGGTCGACGACCACCTGTCCGGGCTCGTCTTCACGTCGGGTGCCCTCGCGGGCGGCCCGCTCGTGGGGCGGGTGAGTGCGTACCGGCCGGGTCGCGAGGAACCCTTGTGGCGCGCGTTCGCGCCTGCGCGGGAGATTGCCGCGGTCGTCGACGACCGCGTCGTGCTCCGGGTCGCGGGCGCGCTCGTCGGGATCGACGAGCGCACCGGCGTGCAGATGTGGCGCCGGACGTTCGGCCTGGGGCTCGGCCGGGCGTTCACGGACGGCGTGCACCTGCTGCTCGAGCGGACGACGCCGGAAGAGGGGGCGACGCTCGTGGCGCTCGACCTTGAGACCGGGCGGATCGACTGGACGGCGCCGTTGCCCGACGGGTCGAGCCGGGTCCTGCAGCTCGGCGGCCACCTGTACGCGACGGGTGACGGCCGGCTCGTCGCGCTCCGCTGACGCCGGACGGTGCGCGGCGTGTCTTGCCGCGCGGACCGGCTTGCAGACCTGCGCGTCCACGGGGGTATGGTGACGACGTGCTCCGGATCACCCTCCTTCTTCGCTGCCGCGACGAGGCCCTCTAGGCCGCATCCTCGTCGCGGAGTTCCGTGCGCCGGCTGAGCCCGCCGAAACCGCAACGAAGGACGAGAACCCGATGAGCTACCTCGAGACGAGCCCCCAGCGGCCGTCCACGATGCCGATCCACAAGTACCGCCCGTTCCACGAGCAGATCCGGGTCGACCTGCCGGACCGCCGGTGGCCCGACGCGAAGATGACGAAGGCCCCGCGCTGGTGCGCGGTCGACCTGCGCGACGGGAACCAGGCGCTGATCGAGCCCATGAACCCGGCCCGCAAGCTCGAGATGTTCGAGCTGCTCGTCCAGATGGGGTTCAAGGAGATCGAGGTCGGCTTCCCGTCGGCGTCGCAGACGGACTTCGACTTCGTCCGGATGCTCATCGAGGAGAACCGGATCCCGGACGACGTCGTCATCCAGGTGCTGACGCAGGCCCGTGAGCACCTGATCGAGCGCACGTACGAGGCGATCGCCGGCGCCAAGCAGGCGATCGTCCACCTGTACAACTCGACGTCCACGCTGCAGCGCGAGGTCGTGTTCCGGTCCGACGAGGACGGGATCGTCGACATCGCGGTGTCGGGGGCGCGGTTCTGCAAGAAGTACGAGGAGCTCATCCCGGACACGGACGTGTTCTACGAGTACTCCCCGGAGTCGTACACGGGCACGGAGCTCGAGTTCGCGCTGCGGATCTGCAACGCGGTGCTCGACGAGCTGGGCCCGACGTCGGACAAGAAGGTCATCATCAACCTGCCGGCGACGGTCGAGATGGCGACGCCGAACGTGTACGCCGACTCGATCGAGTGGATGAGCCGCAACCTGCGTCACCGCGAGAACGTCGTGCTGTCGCTGCACCCGCACAACGACCGGGGCACCGGTGTCGCGGCCGCCGAGCTGGGCTACCTGGCCGGCGCGGACCGCATCGAGGGCTGCCTGTTCGGCAACGGTGAGCGCACAGGCAACGTCTGCCTGGTGACGCTCGGCCTCAACCTGTTCAGCCAGGGCATCGACCCTGAGCTGGACTTCTCCGACATCGACCACATCCGCCGGACGGTCGAGCGCTGCAACCAGCTGCCCGTGCACGAGCGGCACCCGTACGGCGGCGACCTGGTGTTCACGGCCTTCTCGGGCTCCCACCAGGACGCCATCAAGAAGGGCCTGACCGCCATGGAGGCGAACGCGGCCCGGCAGCACAAGGCGGTCGACGACCTGGTGTGGGCCGTGCCGTACCTGCCGATCGACCCGAAGGACGTGGGTCGCTCGTACGAGGCGATCATCCGGGTCAACTCACAGTCCGGGAAGGGTGGCATCAGCTACCTGATGAAGTCGGAGAAGGACCTCGACCTGCCGCGTCGGCTCCAGATCGAGTTCTCGCAGGTGGTGCAGCGGCACACCGACGAGCATGGCTCGGAGGTCACCGCGGACGACCTGTGGCGGATCTTCAACGACGAGTACCTGCCGGTGGAGCCGGGTGGTCCGCTCGACCCGTGGGGGCGGTTCAAGCTGCGCGCCACCCGTGCGACCAGCGTCGAGGACGGGCCGGACACGCTCACGGTCGACCTCCTCGACCGCGGCGAGCCGCGCACGCTCGAGGGCTCGGGCAACGGCCCGGTCGCGGCGTTCGTCGACGCGGTGAAGTCCGTCGGCGTCGACATCGCGGTGCTCGACTACGCCGAGCACGCCCTCTCGTCGGGCGGCGACGCCACGGCTGCCGCGTACGTGGAGTGCGCGATCGGCGACCAGATCCTGTGGGGGGTCGGCATCGACCCGTCCATCACGACGGCCTCGCTCAAGGCCATCATCTCGGCCGTCAACCGGCACGAGCGCTGAGACCGCCGACGCGTGCCTTCCGTGCGCTGACCCGCACGGCACGCCGGCCCTGACTTCCGTCCCGCTGCCCACCACCGCGGCCGGGCGGATGCGGCAGGCCGGCCGTCGGCGACCCCGGCGACCGACCCGACCGTGCGAGCCCCGCGCCGCCGGCACCCGTTCTGCACGCCGCCCTCACCCCGGGCCGAGCGTGTCCCGCGGAGGGTGTCGGCGGCGCAGGGGACAATGAACCGGTGAGCCTCTACCGCGACGAGGCGATCGTCCTGCGCACCCACAAGCTGGGCGAGGCCGACCGGATCGTCACCCTGCTGACCCGCACGCACGGCAAGGTCCGTGCGGTGGGCAAGGGCGTGCGCCGCACGTCGTCCCGGTTCGGGTCCCGGCTCGAGCCGTTCATGCACGTCGACCTGCAGCTGAGCACCGGCCGCAACCTCGACATCGTCACGCAGGCCGAGACCATCGGCGCGTACGGCAGGCCGGTGTGCGAGGACTACACGCTGTACACGGCGGGCACGGTGATGCTCGAGACGGCCGAGCGGCTCGTCGAGGCGGAGCGCGAGCCGGCGCTGCAGCAGTACTGGCTGCTCGTCGGTGCCGTGCGGGCGCTGGCCGGCCGCGAGCACGCGCCGGGTCTGGTCCTCGACTCGTACCTGCTGCGAGCCCTCGCGGTCGCGGGGTGGGCGCCGAGCTTCACGGACTGCGCCCGCTGCGGCGAGCCCGGCCCGCACTCGTCGTTCGCCGTGGCGTCGGGCGGGGCCGTGTGCCGGGCGTGCCGCCCTCCGGGGTCCGCCGCACCCGCGCCCGAGACGTTCGCCCTGCTGGCCGCGCTGCTGGCGGGTGACTGGGCGGTCGCGGACGCGAGCGCCGAGCGGCACCGGGGCGAGGGGAACGGGCTCGTGGCTGCGTTCTGTCAGTTCCACCTGGAGCGTCAGCTGCGGTCGCTGCCGATGGTCGAGCGGGTCTGACCGCCCGACCATCGGCGGCAGGTTCAGCGGAGGGCGTCGGCCGCCGCGAGGTGGCCGGCCGGGGCTGCGACGGGCGAGCCGGTGTCGATGAGGGTGCGCAGGTTGCCCAGGACGTACGAGCTCCACGCGTCGTCGCACACGTCGTAGCACTCGTGCTCGGGCACGAGCCCGACGTGCGTGAACACGACCTGCGTGCGGCCGTCGCGCTCCGTGACGTCGAACGTCACGGTCGTGCCGGTCCACTCCTGCCGGTCCTGGACGAACGTGAGCTCGCTGTCGAGCGTGAGCCACGCGACGCGGCGGGGCGCGACGAGCTCGGTGATCCGGAACCTCGTCCAGTGCAGGTCCGTGACGCGGTACGTGAACTCCTCGCCGAGGCGGTCGGTGCGGCCCTCGATCTGCGGCTGGGTCGGGGCCGGCGGGCCGGACCACCAGGCGCGCACGTCGTTGATCGCGGCGAACGCCTCCTCGGGTGTCCGGTCGGTGGTGAAGGTCAGGGTGAGGCTCGTGCTCATGTCGGCTTCCTCCTCGTGTGCAACGGTGCGGTTGCATTTCACGATAGGCGCGCCCGACGCAGAGATGCAACCCTGCGGTTGCAGAGAACCGTGCGGCAGAATGCCTCGTCCCGGGCGCCCGCCGGCCCGCGGACGACGACCAGGAGGGGATGACGTGCAGCTGAGGGTCGCCGCGTACGCCGTGGTGCTGGACGACGAGGGGCGGCTGCTGCTGTCGCACTGGAACGAGGGGCCGCAGCGCAACGCCTGGTCGATGCCGGGCGGTGGCCTCGACCCGGGGGAGCACCCGGTCGACGCGGTCGTCCGGGAGGTCCGTGAGGAGACCGGCTACGACGTGGTCGTCGACGAGCTGCTGGGGGTCGACTCGATCGTCATCCCGACGGAGCACCGGCAGCCGTACGCCGACGTGCCGCTGCACGCGCTGCGGATCGTGTACCGCGCGCACGTCGTCGGCGGCGAGCTGACCGTGGAGGTCGACGGGTCGAGCGACGACGCCCGCTGGTTCACGTCCGCCGAGGTCGACGGGCTGCACCGTGTCGACCTCGTGGACGCCTCGCGCAGGTTCGCCGGACTGGTGCCGTCGGTCGACTGACGAGCGCCTGGACGCCCACGTGGACCCGGCAGAATGGGCGCGTGCCCCAGCCTCCCTTCCCGCACCCGTCCGGCGCGCGCCCACCGGCGATCCCGCTCGAGTTCGTGCCGAAGCACGTCGCGATCGTCATGGACGGCAACGGCCGGTGGGCCAACGCCCGCGGGCTGCCGCGGATCGAGGGCCATCGGGCGGGCGAGGCGTCGCTGCTCGACGTCGTCGCGGGGGCCATCGAGATCGGCGTGCAGCACGTGTCGGCGTACGCGTTCTCGACGGAGAACTGGTCGCGCTCGCCCGAGGAGGTGCGCTTCCTCATGGGCTTCAACCGGGACGTCCTGCGCCGCCGCCGCGACATCATGAACTCGTGGGGCGTGCGGGTGCGATGGGCCGGTCGTCGTCCGCGGCTGTGGCGGTCGGTGATCGCCGAGCTCGAGGAGGCCGAGCGGCTGACCGCGGGGAACTCGACCTGCACCCTGACCATGTGCGTGAACTACGGCGGTCGGGCGGAGATCGCGGACGCCGCGCAGGCGATCGCGCGGGACGTCGCCGCCGGCCGCGTCAAGGCGGATCGCGTCAACGAGAAGCTGTTCGCGAAGTACCTGGACGAGCCCGACCTGCCCGACGTCGACCTGTTCCTGCGGTCGTCGGGTGAGCAGCGCACGTCGAACTTCATGATCTGGCAGGCCGCGTACGCCGAGCTCGTGTTCCTCGACGAGCCGTGGCCCGACGTCGACCGGCGGCACCTGTGGCGCGCGTGCGAGATCTACGCGCAGCGGGACCGGCGGTACGGCGGGGCGGTCGACCGGCCGGGTGTCACTTCCGCCTGACCTGCGGCGATGTCGGACCCTGCCGCTACGGTCGCTGGCATGACGACGACGATGACGGTGGAGATGGTCACGTTCGACACGCTCGACGCCCGTGCGTTGGCGGCCTGGTGGGCCGCGAGGACCGGCGGGACCGTGGTCGACGAGGCCGAGGGGTGGTTCGTGGCGGTCGAGCCGGCCGACGGCGCGGGCCTGCGGCTCGGCTTCCAGAAGGTGCCAGACCCGACCCCCGGCAAGAACCGGGTCCACCTCGACCTGCACCCGTCGGACCCGGCCGCGGCTGTCGACGAGCTGGTCGCGGCGGGGGCCACGTTCGTCGCACGGCACACCGAGGGCCCGTTCTCGTGGGCCGTGCTCGCCGACCCCGACGGCAACCAGTTCTGCGTGTCCCAGCCGCAGACCGCCGCCGGCTCCTGACGCCGGTCCAGGTGCGGACCGGGAGCGCGTGGCAGGGTCGGCGCGCTGCCGGTCGGCAGGGCAGTGGCGTGGGCGACGCTCAGTCGAGCGCGTCGGCCCGCTCGTCGTCGGCGACGTCGGCCGCGTGGCGCAGCAGGCGGTGCCGCACGATCCACACGACGACCATGAGCAGCACCACGACCACGGCGAGCAGCGCCCACGGAGAGGCCGCGAACAAGGCGAGCGCACCCCAGAAGGCCCCGAACCCGACGGTCGCCCACACGATCGCCCACACGATCGCCCCGGGGATCGACGCGAGCGAGAACCGCAGGTAGCGCATCTTGACGAGGCCCGCCGACGCGAAGACCGCGGTCTGCAGGCCGATCGTGAGGTAGGCGAGCGTCACGGCGACGGCACCCCAGCGGCGCACGAGGTCGAGCCCTCGCTGGGCCGCGCGGGTGCTGGTCCAGCGCTCGAGGCGTTCGATCGTGGACCGCCACCAGCCCGGCCCGCTGTCGCCGCCGTGGACCTGCTGCGCGCCCCGCGTGACCGCGCGCCCGGCCCAGTACGTGGCGTGCGAGCGCGCCATCACGATCGCGAACAGCACGATGACCGCGATCCCGATGGGTGCCCCACCGAGCCCGTAGGCCTCTCGGACGTCCGTCACGTCCCGATCTTCCCCTGCAGGGCCCGTCCGGGCCGAATCGGATCGGCCGCGCCGGCAGGGGAACGCCGGGCGGGTGGCCCGGGCGTCAGCGGCTCGGCGCTGCGGGGTCCGGCTCGTCGACGCACATCTCGTCGACGTCGTCGTCGGCCAGCAGCACGTCGTCGACCATGTCGGGGTGGGGGTCGCGGACGGGTTGCGGCCGTCTCAGCGCGGGTCGCAGCGCCGCGGCGACGGCGTAGACGAGCACGGCGAGGACGACGATCGTCGCGCCCGGCGGGATGTCCTGCCAGTACGTGAGCACGAGCCCGACGACGCTCACGACGACGCCCGTGATGCTCGCGGCAGCCATGGTCCGGCCGAACGAGCGGGCGTAGAGCTGGGCGATCGCGACGGGCACGATCATCAACGCGCTCACGAGCAGCAGGCCGACGACCCGCATCGCGATGGTGACGGTGAGGGCGGCGATCGTCGCGACGAGCATCGACAGCACGCGGACGGGCAGGCCGCTGGCCCGGGCGAACTCCTCGTCGTGGCTCACGGCGAACAGCGCGGTCCGCAGTCCGAGACCGACACCGAGCACGACGGCGGCGAGCGCGGCGGTCCACCACAGGTCGGTCGTCGAGACGGTCGAGATCGAGCCGAACAGGTAGCTGATGAGGTTCGCGTTGGTGCCGCCCGCGACCTTGATGAGCAGCACACCGCCCGCGATGCCGCCGTAGAACATGAGCGCGAGCGCGAGGTCGCCGCTGGTGCGGCCGCGTTCGCGGACGAGCTCGATGACGACCGACCCGATGACGGCCGCGACGACCGCGCCGGGCACGGCGAGCGCGTCCTGCGGCACGAGGTTCGCCCACGAGCCGACGAGCCAGCCGAGCGCGACGCCGGTGAGCGCGACGTGCCCGATGCCGTCGCCCATGAGCGCCATGCGGCGCTGCACGAGGAACGTGCCGACCACGGGGGCGGCGGCGCCGACGAGCACGGCGGCGAGGAGGGCCCGCTGCATGAGCGGCGAGGTGAGCATCTCGACGACCTGGTCCATCGTCATGGCCCCACCTCCACGGAGAGCGTCGGACCGGTCGGCGGTGGCTCGGGGTCCGGGTGGGCGTGCGTGTGGTCGTGGTGGTCGTCCGCGTGGTCGCTGCGGGGCCGCGGCGGTGCGCCGTCGTGCACCACGCGCCCGTGCCGGAGCACGACCGCGCGGTCGATGAGCGGGGCGAACGGACCGAGCTCGTGCAGGATCACGACGATCGTCGTGCCGGCGTCGCGCAGGCGGGCGACCGTGTCGACGAACGTCGCCTGTGTGGGGATGTCGATGCCGGACGTCGGCTCGTCGAGCACGAGCAGGTCGGGGCGGCGGACGAGCGCGCGCGCGATGAGCACGCGCTGTTGCTGGCCGCCGGACATGTCCTGGACGCGCTGGTGCGCGCGGTCGGACAGGTCGACCTCGGCGAGCGCGTCGAGCGCGCGGCGGCGGGCACCGTGCGGGAGGCGCAGCGTGCGGCCGTGCAGGAGGCCCGACGTGACGACCTCGAGGGCCGTCGACGGGACGCCGGCCGCGGCGGGCAGGCGCTGCGGGACGTACCCGATGCGGGACCAGGGGGCCGACGGGCCGAGCGGCGCGCCGAACAGGTGGACGGTGCCGGTGGTGGTCGGGACGACGCCGAGCAGCGCGCGCACGAGCGTCGACTTGCCGGAGCCGTTCGCGCCGAGCAGCGCGAGGACCTCGCCCGACGCGACGCTGAGGTCGACGCCGGACAGGATGTGCTGCCCGCCGAGCGCGACCCCGAGGCCGTGGGCCTGGACGACGGGTGCTTCGGCGGTGGCGTGGGGCATGGCCGTGCTCACGAGCAGGACAATGCCACGCGCAGCGCGGCGAGGTTGTCGTCGGCGATCGAGAAGTAGTCCGCGTCGCCCGTGACGCCCTCGATCGGGTCGAGGACGGCGGCGTCGATGCCCAGGTCGGCCGCGAGCGTCCGGGCGACCTTGGGGCTGACGAGCTGCTCGAAGAAGATCGTCGTCACGCCTTCCTCGCGGACGATGTCCTCGACCGCGGCGAGCCGCTTGGGCGACGGCTCCGCGTCGGGGTCGAGCCCGGAGATGCCGACCTGGTGCAGGTCGTACCGGTGGGCGAGATAGCCGAACGCCTCGTGCGAGGTGACGAACGTGCGGGTGTCGCACGAGGCCAGGCCCTCGGTGTACCGCTGGTCGAGGTCGTCGAACCGGGCGTTGAGTGCGTCGGCGTTCGCCCGGTACTCGTCGGTGTTCTCGGGGTCCGCCTGGCTCAGCGCGTCGGTGACGGCGTCGACCGCGGCGGGCATGCGGCTCGGGTCGAGCCAGAAGTGCGGGTCGAGGGCCCCGTGGTCGTGGCTGTCCTCGTCGGCGTGGTCGATCTCGTCCGCGTGGCTCTCCGTGCCCTCCTGCTCGAGCGTCAGCAGGTCCTCGACGTCGGCCACGTCGACCACGCGCTCGGGCGACGTCTGCTCGATCGCCTCGTCGACCGCCGCCTGGAAGCCCGACAGGTAGACGACGAGGTCGGCGCGGTCGATCCGCGAGACCTGGGCGGGGGAGAGCTCGACGTCGTGCGGCTCGGCGCCGGGCGGCGTGAGCGAGTCGACCGTGACGCGGTCGCCGCCGACCTGCTCGGCGATCATCTGCAGCGGGTAGAACGACGCGAGCACGTGGACGGTGTCGTCGTCGGACCCGGCCGACTGTGCGCAGCCCGTGAGGACGACGGGGAGGACGGCGAGCGGTGCGAGGCGCAGGAGCGCTCGTCGACCTGAGGTGAACATGACAATGATTCTCAACGAGACGAGAACCATTGTCAAAACGCTGACCAGCGGCGCGGCGCCGCCCGGTAGCCTGTGCGACGACGCCGACCGTGGCACCCGGCCACGGTCCCCCCAGCCCGCGACCTCCAGCCGCGGGCGCCACCACTCTGGAGTGATCGCTCGTGGCTGCACCGTCCCGCCTGGACTCCGTCGTCTCCCTGGCCAAGCGCCGGGGCTTCGTCTTCCCGAGCGGTGAGATCTACGGAGGTACCCGGTCGGCGTGGGACTACGGCCCGCTCGGCGTCGAGCTCAAGGAGAACATCAAGCGCCAGTGGTGGCGCACGATGGTGACCAGCCGCGACGACATCGTCGGCCTGGACTCGTCCGTCATCCTGCCCCGCCAGGTGTGGGTCGCCTCGGGCCACGTCGGCGTCTTCACGGACCCGCTGACGGAGTGCCTGAGCTGTCACAAGCGGTTCCGCGAGGACCAGATGATCGAGGAGTTCGAGGAGAAGAAGGGCCGTGCGCCCGAGGGCGGCCTCGCCGAGATCGCCTGCCCCAACTGCGGCACGCGCGGCCAGTGGACCGAGCCCCGCGACTTCAACATGATGCTCAAGACGTACCTCGGCCCGATCGAGGACGAGTCGGGCCTGTACTACCTGCGCCCCGAGACCGCGCAGGGCATCTTCGTGAACTTCAAGAACGTCTACACCTCGGCGCGCATGCGCCCGCCGTTCGGCATCGGCCAGATCGGCAAGTCGTTCCGCAACGAGATCACGCCCGGCAACTTCATCTTCCGCACGCGCGAGTTCGAGCAGATGGAGATGGAGTTCTTCGTCGAGCCCGGCACCGACGAGACGTGGCACCAGTACTGGATCGACACCCGCACCGACTGGTACGTCGACCTCGGCATCGACCGCGAGAACCTGCGCCACTACGAGCACCCCGCCGAGAAGCTCTCGCACTACTCCAAGCGCACGGTCGACATCGAGTACCGGTTCGGCTTCACCGGCAGCGAGTGGGGCGAGCTCGAGGGCATCGCCAACCGCACCGACTTCGACCTCGGCACGCACAGCGAGCACTCGGGCCAGGACCTGTCGTTCTTCGACCAGGCCAAGAACGAGCGCTACGTGCCGTACGTCATCGAGCCGGCCGCGGGCCTCACCCGCTCGCTCATGGCGTTCCTCGTGGAGTCGTACCACGAGGACGAGGCCCCCAACACCAAGGGCGGCGTCGACAAGCGCACGGTGCTCAAGCTCGACCCGCGCCTCGCGCCGGTCAAGGCCGCCGTGCTGCCGCTGTCGCGCAACGAGGCGCTCAGCCCCAAGGCGCGCGACCTCGCCGCCGAGCTGCGGCGCAGCTGGAACGTCGACTTCGATGACGCCGGCGCGATCGGCCGCCGGTACCGCCGGCAGGACGAGATCGGCACGCCGTTCTGCATCACGGTCGACTTCGACACGCTCGAGGACCAGGCCGTGACGATCCGCCACCGCGACGACATGTCGCAGCAGCGGGTCGCGCTCGACCAGGTCACGGCCTACCTCGCGCAGCGCCTCGTCGGCGCCTGACGTCGTGCCCGGCGCGCCGCGCGTCGCGCCGCGCGGCCACGACCTGCCGGGGTCCCTGGACCCCGCGGTCGTGGCCGCGGTCGACGCGCGCCTGGCCGGAGTCGCGGCGGCCGAGGGCGTCCACGTCGCCTGGGCGGTCGAGTCCGGGAGCCGGGCCTGGGGCTTCCCGTCGCCCGACTCGGACTACGACTGCCGCTTCCTGTACGTCCGCCCGGTCGCGCGCTACCTGGACCCGTGGCCGCCGCGCGACGTGGTCGAGACGCCGCTCGACGCGGTCCTCGACGTCAGCGGCTGGGACGTGCTCAAGGCGGTACGGCTGGCGGTCAAGGGCAACGCCACCGTCGGCGAGTGGCTGCGGTCCCCGCTCGTGTACGGCGGGGAGGCGGGCTTCCGCGACGAGCTGCTGGCGCTCGTCGACGCGGTCGGCGACCGCGCCGGGCTGGTGCGTCACCACCTGCACGTCGGCACGGACCACTGGCGTCGCAGCGGCGCCGCCGACGGCGCGCGCGTGCCGCTCAAGCGGGTGTTCTACGCGGTCCGGCCCGCCGCCGTCCTGCACTGGCTCGCGGCGCACGACGCGCCCACGCCACCCATGAACCTCGGCGAGCTGCTCGACCAGGCGCCGCCGCCCGCCGAGGTCCGCGCGGCCGTCGACGACCTCGTCGCGGCCAAGGCCGTCACGCGCGAGCTCGGCGACGGCGTCGTGCCGGACGTGCTGCGCGCGTGGGTCGAGGCGCGGTTCGCGGACGCCGAGGCGGCGCTCGCCGGGGGTGCGGGGGGCACGCCCGAGGAGCCGCGCCGCGCCGAGGCCGCGGACCGGTTCCGCGACCTGCTCGCGCGGTGGGCGCCCGACGGCTGACGAGCGCGCCGCCGCGCGCGGACCCGCGTGTCGTCGCCGGTCGGCGGGCGGAGGCCCCACGGCGTCGTCAGCTGCCGGGAACCGAGTTCCACGGCCGCTCGACGGTGCCGATCCAGCGCTGCGGTGCGGCCGCGGCGACGGCCTCGGCGGTCGCCCGCGCGACGTCGGGCGACGGTGCGAGGAACAGCCGGTAGCGCACGGGCGGGAGCCCGTCGACGGGGGCGGGATCGGCCGGCACGTGCAGGAGCCGCCGCGACCGGCCGCCGAGCGTCGCCTCGCGCGTCCAGATCTCGAGCGACCAGCCCTGCACGCCGATCAGCGCGTTGCCGATCGCGGCACCCGCGCTCAGGGCGACGGGCTTGCGCATGTAGGACACCGCGACCGCGCCGACCTCGTCCCACGACGCGAGCCGTACGCGGTCGTGCCCCTGCCACCAGTCCAGGCCGTCGTGGTCGACGAGCATGCCGGCCGGGCGCCGCAGGTTCCGTAGCGTCACGACCCCGCCCAGGGCCACCGCACCGAACAGCAGCACGCCGCAGATCAGCACGACCCGCGCCAGGGCGATCGTGGTCGGGTCGTCGTTCTCCGACGTCAGCGGGCCGGCGAGCATGACGCCGCAGCCCACCGCGAGCAGCGCGGCCAGCGCGACGCTCACGGTCAGCAACGGCGTCGCACCCCCGCGGAAGTCGATGCGCGTCGCGCCGGGCGGGGGCGGGGGCAGGTCGGTCACGCCGGGACGTTAGCCGCGCCGTACGGGCCGTCACAACCGCTGCGGGGTGCGGGCGTGGGCCGCGGCGGGGCCGTGGGGGACAATGGGCGGGTGCCCGCGTCCACCCCCGTCCCCGCCACGCCCGTGACCGGTGCGAGCCCGGCGCTCCCGCCGCTGCGCATCGGGCCGATCACGGTCGACACGCCCGTCGTGCTCGCACCGATGGCCGGCGTCACGAACGCGGCGTTCCGGCGGCTGTGCCGCGAGTCGGGGGCCGGGCTGTACGTCGCGGAGATGCTGACGAGCCGCGCGCTCGTCGAGCGCAGCCCCGAGTCGTTCCGGATCATCGCGTTCGAGCCCGACGAGGTGCCGCGCTCGGTGCAGCTCTACGGCGTCGACCCGACCACGGTCGGCGCGGCGGTCCGGCTGCTGGTCGAGGAGGACCGCGCCGACCACGTCGACCTGAACTTCGGCTGCCCCGTGCCCAAGGTGACGCGCCGCGGCGGCGGCGCGGTGCTCCCGTGGAAGCGGGACCTGTTCGCGGCCATCGTCC
>NZ_JAGIBD010000016.1 GCF_017744555.1 Cellulomonas sp.
CGGGATCGACCCCCACCCCGGCGTCTGCCGCACCAACGCGATCGAGTTCACGGCGCCGCCCTCGGTCGCGACGTCACCGGCGAGCTCGACGGCCCGCGTCGCGTTGACGCGCCCGAACCCGTAGTCGTCGTTGTGCCCGTTCGCGTCGTAGACGACGCCCCCGATCTTGTCGGCGGAGTCGTGCATGACGGCACGGAGCTGGTCACGGGTCATCGAGGTGTTCACCGACAGCGCGAGGGCGGCGACGCCCGCCGCGCACGGCGCCGCGAAGCTCGTCCCCGTGCTCGGACCGTAGCCGCCGCCCGACGTCGTGCTCACGACGTTGACCCCGGGGGCGATGAGCTCGACCTCGGGCCCGCGGGCCGCGTTGTTCTCGAGGTCCCGGTTGTCGGACCGCACGACCGCGATGACGTCGGGGTGCGAGACGACGTGGTCGGCGAGCACGTCGACGTTGTTGCCGTTGCTCGCCGCCCAGAAGATCGCGAGCCCCTTGCCCTGCCGCCCGTGCGAGCCGGCGAACACGAGCGCGAGCCGCAGCGCCTCCGTGAGGTCCCAGTCGGCGCCGTTCGGGCCGAGGCTCGACACGAGGATGTCCGCACCCGACCCCGGGTCGGCGCCGGGCACGACGGTCGACGGGTCCGCCGCGTAGCTCACGGCGCGTGCGAGCGTGACCTGCGTGCCCACCTGGTCGCCGAGCGCCGCGATGAGCATGAGGTCGCTCTCGGGCGCCGCACCCGAGCCGCCGTGACCGTTGTTCTGCCGCGCGGCCGCCATGCCGGCGCAGAACGTGCCGTGGTTGCTGCCGGGCATCCCGGCGGTGCCCTGCACCCACGTCGCGGGGGCGGCGCCGTTGGACTGGAAGTGCCCCGACGTCGCCGTGATCCCGGCCTGCAGGTCCTCGTGCGCCGCGTCGAAGCCGTTGTCGATGACGGCGAGCGTCACGCCCGCGCCGCGCGTGACGTCCCACGCCGACTCGATGTGGACGTCGGCGCCCGCCGTGCCGCCCGCCTGACCCGTGTTGAGCCACTGCCACTGTTCGGCGTACCGGGGGTCGGTGGGGTGCAGGCGCTGCTCCACGTGCTCGACGATGCTCGGCTCCGCGAACACCACGCGCGGGTCGTCGTCGAGCGCGGCCGAGGCCTCGATCGCGTCGTCGTGCCGGACGGTGTCGACCTCGAACAGGTTCGGCGCCCAGCCGAGCGTGAGCAGCGGCGTGACGCCGAGGTCCTCGAGCGTGGCGCGCGCCTCGTCGGACGACAGCGCGGGGTCGAGCTGCACCGTGAGCCGGCGGGTCACGATGCCGACCCGTCCGCTCGGGCGACGGACCAGCTCGCCGGCCCGCTCGACCTCGGCCGGTGTCTCCCGGGCCATCAGGCCGCGCGCCCCGGCTCCGGGTGCGGCGACGGGCTCGACGAACACCCATCCGGCACGACGGAAGGCGTCGACGTCGTCGTCGCTCAGCCCCGCCTGACGGCCCGCGTCCGTCGACTCGACCTCACGTGCCCGCTCGGCCCGCTCGCCCGACGCGTCCGGTGCGACCTTGACGGCGGCGACGTCCTCGACCTGCTCGACGGTCCGCCGTTCACCGCGGACGAAGTATTCGCGTTCCATGACCCGCTCCCCTGTGGTCGGCGCGGTCCCGGCCGCGCGCTGTGCCGTTGGGGATCAGGAGGTGCGTCGAGAACGGAAAATACGGGCCAACCGGTCGAGCGCTCCCTCGCCGCCGACCAGAGGAGGCGGCGGCGACAACGGCGGCACCGCGGCGATCCACGAGCAGCTGTTCTTCCGGCCGACGTGCTGGTGCTGGCCGCCGCCGCCACCGCGCACGGCACGACGCCCCTCCCCGGGCGCACACGAGCATCGAACGACGTCGTGCTCGCGTCGATGCCTCGGACCCGACCGCCTGACGGACTGCCGGGACCGCCGCCGTGGTGGGCGAAGGGGCGGGTGAAGACCCCGCGTGGCCGAGCTGCACAAGGCCTGCGCTGCCCTGCGAATCATGCTCGTCGGGCTGCCGGACCGCGCTCGCGATCCGGACAAAACGGGCCGTACGGGCTTGCATCTGGACGCATGTCCCAGAGAGGATGCGCGACATGCTCGCACCGCCCCCGCCCGACGTCGTCGTGCCCTTGCGCCAGGAGGACGTGCGCGCGGCCGCGACGGTCCTGGCGGCGGCGCTCGCCGAGGACCCCGGCTTCGTGCACCTGTTCCCGGTGCGCCGTCGCCGCGAGCACGAGCTGCGTGCGATGTACCGCATGACGCTGTCGGACTCCGTGCGGTACGGCCGGGCGTTCGTCACCAAGCTGCACGGCGTCGTCACCGGCGCCATCGCGATCTACCCGCCCGGCACGTACCCGATGACGGCGGCCCGCTGGTGGCGCCAGTCGGGCCGCATCGCCCGCATCGCGATGTACACGCGCGAGCACAGCCTGGGCATCATCAAGTTCGGCGACGTGACCGCGTCGGGTGTGCCGACCGACACCTGGTACGTCGAGGCGCTCGGCGTCCGGCCGGACCTGCAGCGCGCGGGCCGCGGCAAGCGGCTCATGGCCGCCGCGTTCGGGCTGGTCGACGGGGACGAGGCGCCGTCGTACCTGGAGACGACGAAGCCCGACAACGTGAACTACTACCAGGCGCTCGGGTACGACCCGGTGCGGGACCCGCTGCCGCTCGCCGACGGCGGACCGTGGATCTTCGCCATGCGCCGCACCGAGCAGCGCAACGTCCGGACGCCGGTCGCCAAGGCGGGCTGACCCGGCCGTGCTGGGACGTCCGCGGCTCGGCCACGCCTGACCGGGACCCGTGACGCCCGGACGGGTGTGTCGGTGGCGGCTGCGACGATGTGCCGTGCCCTTTCAGCTCGTGCTCGACGACCCGGTCCGCCCCGGCGTCGTCGTGCTGGCCGAGCACACGGACGACGGGCAGCCCCTGACCCGCACCGAGGTGCCCGCGCACGCGCTCGCCGCCGCGGTCGCCGAGCGCGAGCGTGACCGCCCGCGCTGGGTCTGGGACGACACGTCGCGCCGGTACCCGCCGCTGCTCGACGCCGGGGTCCGCGTCGAGCGGTGCCACGATCTGCGGCTCTGCCACGCGATCCTCCGGCACAGCGCGTACGCCGCCGGCACCCCCGTCGCCGTCGGGCCGCGCACAGCGTGGGACGGCCCGCGGCCGGGCGCGCCGCAGCCCGTCGAGGCGAGCCTGTTCGACGTCGACGACCACCCGACGCCCGATCCCGCCGGCGACGGGCTCGACGCCGCAGCGGAGCTGACCCGCCAGCTCGCGTCCGTCGCCGGCTCGACGCAGCCCGGCCGCCTGCGCCTGCTGCTCGCCGCCGAGTCCACGGGTGCGCTCATCGCCGAGGAGATGCGGCACGACGGCCTGCCGTGGAGCGCGCGGACGCACGACGAGATCCTCACCCGGATGCTCGGTCCCCGTCCGCTCGCCGGTGCCCGGCCCGAACGGCTCGAGCAGCTCGCCGGAGAGATCCGCACCGCCCTCGACCAGCCGACCCTCAACCCCGACTCGCAGCCCGACCTGCTGCGCGGCCTGCGCCTCGCCGGGTTCGACCTGACGTCCACCAGCAAGTGGGAGATCCAGGGCCTCGACCACCCCGTCCGCGAGCCGCTGCTCGAGTACAAGAAGCTGTCCCGGCTCCTGAGCGCGAACGGGTGGGCGTGGATCGACACGTGGGTGCGCGACGGGCGGTTCCGGCCCGAGTACGTGCCCGCGGGCGTGGTGTCCGGCCGGTGGGCGACGAACGGCGGCGGCGCCCTCCAGCTGCCCGCGGCGATCCGGGCGGCGGTGCGGGCGGACCCGGGCTGGCGGCTGGTCGTCGCGGACGCGGCGCAGCTCGAGCCGCGCGTGCTCGCGGCGATGTCCGGCGACCTCGCGATGGCGGCGGCGGCCCGCCGCGCCGACCTCTACCAGGGCGTGGTCGAGGCGGGGATCGTGCAGAGCCGCAAAGACGCCAAGTACGCGATGCTCGGCGCGATCTACGGCGCGACGACGGGCGCGAGCGCAGCGCTCATGCCGCAGCTCACGCGCGCGTACCCGCGGGCGGTCGGGCTCGTCGAGGACGCCGCGCGCGCCGGTGAGCGGGGCGAGGTCGTCACCACGTGGCTGGGACGGTCGTCGCCCGTGCCGGACGCCGAGTGGCAGGACGCCCTGCACGCCGCCGCGGGCGAGGGGGCCGGTGCCGAGGAGGTGCGGGCGGCCCGACGCCGCGGGCGGGACTGGGGGCGGTTCACGCGCAACTTCGTCGTCCAGGGCACGGCCGCCGAGTGGGCGCTGTGCTGGATGGCGGCGCTGCGACGACGGCTGCTCACGGTCGGCGGGGCGACCGCGGGGCGGCCGCACCTCGTGTTCTTCCTGCACGACGAGGTCGTGGTGCACACGCCCGCCGACGTCGCCGACGAGGTCGCCGACGCCGTCCGCGAGTCGGCCGCCGAGGCCGGGGCCCTGCTGTTCGGCGGGTTCCCCGTCGAGTTCGCGCTCGACGTGTCCGTGGTCGACAGCTACGACGAGGCGGACTGAGGACCCGGCTCGCCCGCTCGTCGCCGGCCGCTCAGGGACCGTCAGCGGACGGCTGCGCGGCGTTCCACGGCGACCACCGCCAGTGACAGCAGCCCCGGCACCAGGACGACCAACGGGGTCAGCACCCACACGACCACCGCGCACAGCCCGAGCGCCACGACCAGCAGGAACGACCCGGTGAGGTCGTCGCCGGTGCGTCGTCCGGCGTCACGCAGCACGTCCTTCCACGACGCCCCGGCCGTCCACCCCGCGGCGGCCCGCAGCAGCACCACGAGCAGCGTGACCGCCATCACCCCCGAGAACACCCGCACGCCGGTCCCGCCGGGCAGCGCGCCGGACCGGGCGGCCCGCAGGTTGAGCAGCAGCACGGCCAGCAGCAGCACCGACGCGAGCGACACGACCCAGACGCCCCGGCAGGCTGCACGGAACTCGGCCCACAGGTCGGCGAGGGTGCCCGCGCGGCCGTCGAGGTCCCGGCGCAGGTGCGCGACCCCGGCGGCCGTCGCGGGCAGCGCGGTGACGACCGGCAGGCTCAGGACCGACACGCCCAGCCCGACCACGAGCGACGCGCCGAGCAGCCCGCGCCCACCGGCCCGCCGGGGTCGCTCGTCGTGCGCCGGGAGCTCGTCGTCGTGGGAGGCGGCACGCTCGTCGTCGGGGGTGGCGGCACGCTCGTCGTCGGGGGCGGTGAGCCCCGTGTCGGGGGCGGCGGCACGCTCGTCGTCGGGGGCCCTGCCGCGCTCGTCGTCCACGCGGCCCAGGGTCGCACGACGGGGACCGGCACGAGCCACCGCCTCACCCCCGAGGCCCGGTGCGGCGCCTCGCTGTAGCGTCGGGACGAGCACCCGCCGTGCAGCTCGACGATGCGCCACACAGCCTGGAGTTCCCCGGTGACCGAACGTCAGATCCCGTCGTGGTCCGAGCTCAGGCCGCTGCTGCGACCCAAGCCGATCCAGCTCGACCCCACCCGCCGGCGCCTCGACGACGCGCTCACCATCGCCGACCTCCGCCGGGTCGCCCGCCGCCGCACCCCTCGTTCGGTGTTCGACTACACCGACGGCGCCGCCGAGGCGGAGATCAGCCTGCGGCGTGCCCGGTCGCTGTTCCGCGGCCTCGAGCTGCGGCCCTCGATCCTGCACGACGTGTCCCGGGTGGACACCTCCGCCGCGTACCTCGGCACGCGCTCGTCGGTGCCGTTCGCGTTCGCCCCCACCGGGTTCACGCGCCTCATGCACCACGAGGGTGAGCGCGCCGTCGTCCGCGTCGCCGCGCGTCGAGGCATCCCGTACGCGCTGTCGACGATGGGCACGACCTCCATCGAGGACGTCGCGGAGGCGGGGCCCGACGCCCGCAAGTGGTTCCAGCTCTACGTCTGGAAGGACCGCGCCGCGGGCGAGGACCTCATGGCCCGCGCGAAGGCCGCCGGGTACGAGGCGCTCATGCTCACGGTCGACGTGCCCGTCGCGGGCGCGCGATTGCGCGACACCCGCAACGGCTTCGCGATCCCGCCGGCGCTCACCGCGAAGACCGTCCTCGACGCGGCGACGCACCCGGCCTGGTGGATGAACCTGCTGACCACCGAGCCGCTGCGGTTCGCGTCGCTGTCGTCGTGGTCCGGCACGGTCGCCGACCTCCTCGACCAGCTGTTCGACCCGTCGATGACGCTCGCGGACCTCGAGTGGCTGCGTGCGTCGTGGGACGGGCCGCTCATCATCAAGGGCATCCAGACGGTCGACGACGCCGTGCGCGTGACCGACGCCGGGGCCGACGCGATCGTGCTGTCCAACCACGGCGGCCGCCAGCTCGACCGCGCACCCGTGCCGCTGCGGCTCCTGCCCGACGTCACGGAGGCCGTCGGCGACCGCACGGAGGTGTGGGTCGACACCGGGATCATGTCCGGCGCCGACGTCGTGGCGGCGGTCGCCCTCGGTGCGCGAGCGACGCTGGTCGGACGCGCCTACCTCTACGGGCTCATGGCCGGCGGCGAGCGCGGCGTCGACCGGGCCGCGGAGATCCTCACCACGGAGGTGCGGCGCACGATGGCCCTGCTCGGGGTGTCGTCCGTCGACGAGCTCGGCCCGCAGCACGTCCGGCTCCCCTGAGCGGGTCCCGGCCGTCGCCTGCGCGGGGACGTCGGCGACGCCGTGTGGGCGGTGCGACGTGCTCCCGGCGGAATAGTCCGACGCCCCGTCGTGCTGCGACAGGACATGCGTGCGATCACCTACTCCCGCTACGGCGGCCCCGATGTCCTCGAGCTCACCGAGCTCCCCACCCCGAAGGTCGGTCCCGACTCCGTGCTCGTGCGGGTCAAGGCCGCGTCGGTCAACCCGGTCGACTGGAAGGTCCGCCAGGGCTACCTCGACGCGATCATGGACGTCGAGTTCCCCGTGGTCCCGGGTTGGGACGTCGCGGGCGTCGTCGAGCGCGTCGGCCTCGACACCCCGGAGCTGAAGGTCGGCGACGAGGTGTTCGGCTACGTCCGCAAGGACTGGGTGCAGGGCGGCACGTTCGCCGAGCTCGTCGCGGCCCCGGTCCGCACGCTCGCCCGCAAGCCGGCGTCGCTGTCGTTCGAGGAGGCGGCCGCGATCCCCCTGGCCGGCCTGACCGCGTACCAGACGATCCAGCGGGCCGGTGTCTCGGCGGGCCAGACCGTGCTCGTGCACGCCGCCGCGGGCGGTGTCGGCGGGTTCGCGGTGCAGATCGCCCGGGCGCTCGGCGCACGCGTGATCGGCACGGCGTCCGAGCGCAACCACGACCACCTGCGCGAGCTCGGCGCCGAGCCGGTGGCGTACGGCGACGGGCTCGTCGACCGCGTCCGCGCGCTCGCCCCGGACGGCGTCGACGTGATCCTCGACTACGGCGGCACGGACGCCGTCGCGCAGGCCCCGCAGCTGCTCGCAGCGGGCGGGACCATCGCGTCCATCGTCGACGCGAAGGCCCGCGACGAGCTCGGCGGCCACTACGTCTGGGTGCGGCCGTCCACCGCGGACCTCGAGGCGCTCGCCGACCTGGTGGCCGCCGGGACGGTGCGCGTCGAGGTCGCGCAGGTCTTCGACCTGGCCGACGCGGCCGCCGCGCACGAGGCGAGCGCGTCCGGGCACGTGCGCGGCAAGGTCGTCGTCCGCGTCTGACGACGACGGCGGCCGGCGGTCACCCGAGTGAGGGTCCCGCCGCCGGCCGTCCGTGTGCTGCGTTCCTGTCGCACCGGACCAGGAACGCAGCACAGGTCGGAGTCAGCCGGTCGGCATCCCGCACGCCGTGCCGACGAAGTCGTGCAGGGCACCGCGCAGGGTGTCGTCCGCGCCGACGTAGAAGACCGGCTGGTCGACGCCGCCGACCCGGGTGTGCACGCCGAAGAACGTGCCGCGCTTGTCCTCGGCCACGGCGTGGGCGTCGCACCGGGTCGGGACGACCAGCAGCGGCACCGTCCGTCGGGCGCCGTCGGACGTGGTGACGTCGACGGGCCAGCCCGTCGACCCGTCCGCCGGTGCGAGCAGCACGGTCCCGTCCACACCGGTCACCTCCACGGGCGGGCCGCCCGCGACCGGCGTCAGCTGCAGGTCGACCTGCCCGACGAACCGCCCGTCGACCTCGTGGGTGCCGAGCTCGTCGGCGAGCGTGAGGGTGGCGCCCTGCGCGACCGCTGCTGCGGCGCAGTCCTCGCCGTGGATCCGGGCGAGGTGTCCCTGCGGGTCGGCGGGCTGCACGACGAGCGTCGACCGTCGGCCCTCGGGGTCGACGAGGTCGAGCTCGGCGTGCGGCGCCCCCGAGGCGGCGTCGCTGCACACGGGCGTGCCCAGCGCAACGGACACGTCCCGGTCGACACCCGCGCGGACGGGCCGCTCGCGGTCGCTCGTCGCGACGCCCTCGTCGTCCGGCGTGACGAGCCGCGCCTGCGCGACGGTGACGTCACCCGGGCCGGCGTTCGTCACGCGGAGCTGCACGACCCGCAGCGCCCAGTCGCTGCGCGCCTGCCGGACCTCCACGGTGAGGCCGGCGAGGACCTCGGCGGGGATGGGACCGGCAGACGCGCTCGGGGTCGTTGACGCGGTGGGTCCGCCACCCGACGAGGGGGCGGTGCACGCAGCGAGCACGAGCACACCCGCGACGACGAACGCGGCACCCGGACGGGACATGCGTCGATGCTGCCGCCCCGCACCCCGGCCGTCATCCCCCACCGGTGCGATCGGTTCGGGCCGGCCGTCGTCGGGCCCAGGCATGACCGAGGCGCGCGGGGTATCAGTGCGCGCACGCGGGGCCTCCTCCTGGCAGAGTCGACGCGACGGGCACGACGTCGCGCCGGCCCTCCGGCGGGGGAGGAACGATGACGATCGGAGAGACGACCAGGGCGCGCTCCGGCCGGGTGCCGGGCTTCGACCCGTCGGTGCACGGCTTCGCGTTCGCCAACCGGTTCGTCGACGTCTTCCTCTCGGTCGGCGCGTTCGAGGTCACGACCGCGGGCCGCTGCGGCGGCATGGCCTACCTCGCGCTCGACCACTGGACGGCGGGCCGCCCGGTGCCGCGCTGGCCGGCGAGCCTGTGGGCGCCGGGCCGGGTGCCGCCCGACGGGCACTGGCTCGCGGACGACATCCGCAGCCGCCTCTTCGACTCGTTCCGCACGGCTACTGCGGCGAAGTTCGTCACCTGGTCGCAGAGCTCGGACCACGCGACCTGGATCTCCAAGGGCGTGACCCGCTGGACGCTCGAGGACGAGCTCCCGAAGGTCGTCGCGGCGGTCGACGCGGGTCGCCCGGTGCCGCTCGGGCTCGTCGTCGCACGCTCGATCGGCGACATCGGCGAGAACCACCAGGTGCTCGCCTACGGGTACGAGAAGGAGACGTCGGGCCGGGTCACGGTGCTCGTCTACGACAACAACAGCCCCGACCAGGAGGTGCGCCTGACATCGGAGCCGGGGCAGCCCGGGTGGGCCGCGAGCAACGGTCCGCGGTGGCGCGGGTTCTTCGTCCAGGCGTACTCGGCGAAGCGTCCGCGCGCGCTCGGGTCGGTCGCGGTCGAGGTCGGCGTGCGGCTGCGCACCGGCGCCACGCTCACGCTGTCGCACGTGTGGACGGGCCGGTCGCTGCACTCGCACCCCGCCGTCTACACGCACCCCGGCACGTCCGGGCAGCAGCAGGTGACGACGTTCGGCGGGTCCGACGACAACGACTGGTGGATCGTGGCCGGCCCCGACGGCACGCCACCGAACGACGGCGGCCACACCCTCGCGGACGGCGACGTCGTCCGGCTCCGGCACGTCGCCACGGGGCGCAACCTGCACAGCCACGCGGGCTTCCCGTCGCCGCTCACCGGCCAGCAGGAGGTCACCGCGTTCGGGACCGCCGGCGTCGGCGACGCGAACGACGACTGGCGCGTGCAGGTCGACGGCGGCGGCCCCTGGCTGACCGGGTCGCGCGTGCGGCTCGTGCACGTCGCGACGTCCGTGGCGCTGCACTCGCACCACCGGTCCGACCCGAGGCTCACGTCCGGGCAGGACGAGGTCACCGGGTTCGAGGGGCGCGACGAGAACGACTGGTGGACGACGCTCGGGGTCCGCTGAGCGCGCCCGCCCCACCACGGCGAGGCGCGACCGCCCGGAACCGTCCGTCGCCAGGCGTCTCATGATCCGGAATGTCCCGTCCTGACCCTTGTCACCCCCACCCGTCACTGGCATGGTCCACCGCCATGTCCACGAGTCGAGTGACCGACCGCGCAGCCCGGCTGCGCCCCGTCGTCGACCCGTGCGGACGGCGCCGCTCGTGTCGGCGCCCCGCGGCCATCCCGTCGTGTCGGCCCTGCGCCTGACCCTCCGGACGCACCGCCGCCAGACCCCGTCCGCCTGAGACCCAGGCGGCCCGTCCGGCACCACGGTCCCCCACCGCGTCACCGCGAGACCTCCACCCGCGAGACCTCCACCCGCGCGACCTCACTCCCGAGACCAGCACCGCACCTCCGCCCGGTCCGGCCTCCGCGCCAGGTCGGCCTGCCTTCCCGTCCGTCCTCCCCGCCGCACCTCGTCGTGCGCGCGGTCCCCTCGTCATCCCTCGAAAGGGCTCCTCCATGCGCACCCCACTGCTCACCCGCCGTCGATCCCGGACCCCGCTGGCCGCCGCCGCGCTGCTCCTCACGGTCGCGACGCTCACCGGTTGCGCCGGTGCCGCGGCCACGACCGGCGACGACGCCCCGGCCGGCAGCGCGACACCCGGCACCGCCCTGCCGACCACCGTCCCGGACGGCACCACGCTCGTGGTCGGCGACCCGACCACCCAGAAGGCCGTCGCGCTCGCGGGCGACGAGATCGACAGCCACGTCGACTTCGACCTGCAGTGGGCCAACGTGTCGGGCGGCCCGGCGACCACGGAGGCGTTCCGGGCGAACGCGCTCGACGTGGGCGCCGTCGCGGACATCCCGCCGATCCACGCGACGTGGACGGGGCTCGACGTGAAGATCGTCGCGGCGTCCTACCGCAAGGACTGGCAGGAGAACCCGATCTACCAGTTCGGTGTCCGCCCCGGCCTGGAGGACGTGAAGACGCTCGCCGACTTCCGTGGCAAGAAGATCGCGTACAGCCCGGGGCAGGCGCAGGGCGCCCTCGTGCTGCGCGCGCTCAAGAAGGCCGGGCTCACCGAGGACGACGTCACGCTCGTCGAGCTGCCCAGCACGGGCGACGTGTACCCGACGGCGCTCGCGGCGAAGGAGGTCGACGTCGCACCCATCGGCGGGGCGCAGGTCGCCCGGTACGTCGAGCAGTACGGCAAGGACGGCGCGCACACCGTCGAGCACGGGCTGCGCGACGACCCGAGCGACCTGTACGCACCGACGAGCGTCATCGACGACCCGGCGAAGGCGGCGGCGCTGCGCGAGTACGTCCGGGTGTGGGCGCAGGCGAAGCTGTGGGTGGCCGACCACCCCGACGAGTGGCGCGACGGGTACTACGTGAAGGACCAGGGCCTCACCGAGAACGACGCGCAGTACCTCGTCGACCACGCCGGCACCCCCGACCTCCCGGCCGACTGGACCGAACCCATCGCCCGGCACCAGGAGACGATCGACCTGCTCGCCAAGGCCACCGGCAACACGGCGTTCCCCGCGCAGGACGTCTGGGACCAGCGGTTCGCACCCGTCATCGCCGAGGCCGCGGACGCCTACCGGAAGGCGAACCCCTGATGTCGACGCTCACGCTCCCTCGCGCCCACCACGCGCCGACCCGCGCCGCGGCGGCACCGGCCCGGCGCCGCACCACGCGCCGGCTGGGCCCGGGCCGCCCGATCCGTGGCAGCGCGGCGATCGGGCTGCTCACCCTGCTGGTCGTCTGGTCGGTCGGCAGCCTCACCGGCTTCATCGACACCCGCACGCTGAGCGCACCGTGGACCGTCGTGACCACGGCGGCCGACCTGATCGCCGACGGGCGGCTGCAAACGAACCTGCTGGTGTCCGCGCAGCGCGCGTTCCTCGGGCTCGCCATCGGGATCGCCGTCGGGACCGCCCTCGCGCTCGTGTCGGGGCTGAGCCGGATCGGCGAGGCGTTCATCGACGGTCCCGTGCAGGTCAAGCGGGCCATCCCGAGCCTCGCGCTGCTGCCGCTGCTCATCCTGTGGCTCGGCATCGGTGAGCCCATGAAGGTCGTGACGATCACGCTCGGCGTCGCGGTGCCCGTGTACATCCACACCCACAACGGGCTGCGGACCATCGACGCGCGGTACGTCGAGCTCGCCGAGACCGTCGGGCTGTCGCGGTGGGGGTTCGTGACCCGCGTGATCCTGCCGGGGGCCCTGCCCGGGTTCCTGCTGGGGCTGCGGTTCGCGGTGACGGCCGCGTGGCTGTCGCTCGTCGTCGTCGAGCAGATCAACGGCACCGCCGGGATCGGCTACATGATGGAACTCGCGCGCACGTACGGGCAGACGGAGATCATCGTCGTCGGCCTCGTGCTGTACGGGATCCTCGGCTACGGCTCCGACGCGGTGGTCCGACTCGTGCAGAGGAGGGCCCTGTCGTGGCGGCGCACACTGGCGGACTGACGGCGGCGGCCGTGGCCGACGCGGTCGACACGGTCACGACGGACCTCACGCTGACGCTCGACGACGCGCCCCCGGCCGTCGTCGTCCAGGACCTCGTCCGCACGTACGGCGTCGCGACCAAGCCGGACGGCGAGACGCCCGTGCTGCTGGGCGTCGACCTGACGATCCGGCAGGGCGAGTTCGTCGCGATCCTCGGGCGCAGCGGCTCCGGCAAGAGCACGCTGCTGCGGGCGCTCGCCGGGCTCGACCACGACGTCTCGGGCTCCGGCACCGTGTCCGTGCCCGAGCGCGTGTCCGTGGTGTTCCAGGACTCGCGGCTGCTGCCGTGGGCCCGGGTGCTCGACAACGTGACACTCGGTCTGCGGCACGCCGACGACCTCGGTCGCGAGCGGCTCGCGGAGGTCGGCCTCGCCGGCCGCGAGCGCGCCTGGCCGACCGAGCTCTCGGGCGGCGAGCAGCAGCGTGTGTCGCTGGCCCGCTCGCTGGTCCGCGAGCCGCAGCTGCTGCTGGCCGACGAGCCGTTCGGGGCGCTCGACGCCCTCACCCGCATCCGGATGCACACCCTGCTGCGCGAGCTCTGCGCGCGGCACCGCCCGGCCGTGCTGCTCGTGACGCACGACGTCGACGAGGCGATCACGCTCGCCGACCGCGTCGTGGTGCTCGACTCCGGCCGCATCAGCCTGCACCTGCCCGTGGACCTCGTCGGGCCGCGGTCCGCCACGGACCCCGGGTTCGCCGCCCTGCGCGCCCGCCTGCTCGACGCCTTGGGCGTCCCACCAGCCACCGAAGGGACCGAGTCATGACCCACCGACCCGGACAGCTCCACCTCAACGCGTTCCTCATGAGCTCCGGCCACCACGAGGCATCGTGGCGGCTCCCGGAGAGCGACCCGTCGTCCGTCTCGACGAACATCGCGTACCTCCAGCGCCTCGCGCAGACGGCCGAGCGCGGGAAGCTCGACTCGATCTTCTTCGCGGACGGCCCGGCGCAGTCGCGCGACGTCGGTCGACGCCCGTCCGGGACGCTCGAACCGACCGTCGTCCTGGCGGCCATCGCGGCCGTGACCAGCAGGATCGGGCTCATCGCCACGGCGTCGACGACCTACAACGACCCGTACAACCTGGCCCGCCGGTTCGCGTCGGTCGACCACATCAGCGGCGGCCGGGCCGGCTGGAACATCGTCACCACGGCGTTCGGCGACGCGGCCCGCAACTTCGGGCTCGCGGACCAGCCGTCGCACCGCGAGCGCTACGAGCGGGCCGCCGAGTTCCTCGAGGTGTCCCTCAAGCTCTGGGACTCCTGGGAGGCGGACGCCGAGGTCGGCGACAAGGCCGAGGGCGTGTGGGGCGACGCGTCGAAGGTGCACCCGATCGAGCACGTCGGCGAGCACTTCTCGGTCGCGGGCGCGCTCACCACGCCGCGCTCCCCGCAGGGCCGTCCGCTGCTGGTCCAGGCCGGGTCGTCCGACGACGGCAAGGATTTCGCCGCCCGGTACGCGGAGGCGGTGTTCACCGCGCAGCAGACGCTCGCCGACGCGCAGGAGTTCTACGCGGACCTCAAGCGGCGGGCCGTCGAGTGGGGCCGCGACCCCGCGACCGTGCTCGTGCTGCCGGGCATCGTGCCGGTCATCGGCGCGACCGAGGCCGAGGCCCGCGAGAAGGAGGACGAGCTCGACCGGCTCATCAAGCCCGAGTACGCGCGCGTGCAGCTCGCGAAGACGCTCCGCGTCGACCCGGACGACCTGCCGCTCGACCGCGAGCTGCCCGCCGACCTGCCGTCGGAGGACGAGATCGAGGGCGCCAAGTCCCGGTACACGCTCATCGTCAACCTGGCCCGGCGCGAGCACCTCACGGTCCGCCAGCTCATCGGCCGGCTCGGCGGCGGACGCGGCCACCGCACGTTCTCCGGCACGGCGTCGCAGGTCGCCGACGCGATCCAGGACTGGTACGACCACGGCGCGGCGGACGGGTTCAACATCATGCCCGCGGTCCTGCCGTCCGGGCTGGACGACTTCGTCGACCAGGTCGTGCCGATCCTCGTCGAGCGCGGGCTGTTCCGCGCCGAGTACACCGGGACCACGCTGCGCGAGCACTACGGGCTCGCCGTCCCCGAGAACCGCTGGACCGCCGCACGCACCCTCACCGAAGGAGCCCACGCATGACCACGTACCGCCCGCTCGGCCGCACCGGCGTGCAGGTCACCCCGCTCACGCTCGGCACGATGAACTTCGGGGCCTGGGGGAACACCGACCACGACGAGTCCATCGCGATCATCCGCCGCGCGCTCGACGCCGGGATCAACATCGTCGACACCGCGGACGTGTACTCGCGCGGCGAGTCCGAGACGATCGTCGGCAAGGCGCTGCGCGGCCGTCGCGACGACGTGGTCCTCGCGACGAAGTTCCACGGCCGCCTGTCCGACGAGGTCAACCACGCCGGGAACTCGCGGCGCTGGATCGTCCGCGAGGTCGAGGCGTCGCTCACCCGCCTGCAGACCGACCACATCGACCTCTACCAGGTGCACCGCCCCGAGCCCGGGACAGACATCGAGGAGACCCTGTCGGCGCTGTCCGACCTGGTCCACCAGGGCAAGGTCCGGTACGTCGGCACGTCGACGTTCCTCGGGTCGCAGCTCGTCGAGGCCCAGTGGGTCGCGCGCGACCGCCGGCTGGTCCGGCCGGTCACCGAGCAGCCGCCGTACTCGATCCTCGCGCGCGGCGTCGAGCGCGAGATCCTGCCGCTCGCGCTGGAGCACGGCCTCGGCGTCCTGCCGTGGAGCCCGCTCGCGGGCGGGTGGCTGTCGGGGCGGCCGGTCGGGGCCGACGCACCCGTGTCGCCGCGGATCGCCCGACAGCCCGGCCGGCACGACCCGTCGCTCCCGGAGAACGTCGCGAAGGCCTCCGCCGTGCAGGCGCTGACCAAGCTGGCCGACGCGTCGGGGCTCACGCTCGTGCAGCTGGCCCTCGGGTTCGTGCTGGAGCACCCGGCCGTGACGTCCGCGATCATCGGCCCGCGCACCGCCGAGCACCTCGACTCGGCCCTCGCCGCGCTCGACACCCGCCTCCCGGCGGACGTGCTCGACGAGATCGACGCGATCGTCGCGCCCGGCACGACGCTCAACGCGGCCGACGCGGGGTGGACCCCACCAGCCCTCACGGATGCGACCCTGCGGCGCCGCCACCGCTGACGCCGACCATCGGAGCGGCCCCGGGTGCTCCCTCCCGGGGCCGCTCCGGCGTCACGGCTGGCCGATCGCCGCCTTGTAGATCCTGGTGACCTCGTTCTGGGGGTACGCGACAGGATCCGGCCCGACGCGCGCCACCGTGCCTTCGGACATGTGGCGCACGGCGATGTGCCCGGCCGCGTCGTACGTGAGCTCGAGGTGGAAGTCACCGGGCTGCGGAACCGTGCGCAGCCGCTGCTCCCTCGGCGTGCCTCGGAAGGCGGCGCCGCGTCCCGGGACCCTCTGGAGTCGTTCCCTGCGCGTGGAGAAGTAGTCGACCTTGTTGGCCCTCGGCACCTGGGCCAACGGGCCGCCCGGGTGCTGCTGACGGAGGCGCCCGGTCACCCCGCCCGCCCCGAAGTAGAGCGTCGGCAGCCGCCCGCCCGCCTGCGTCACGAACATCAGGTTCGCCGCGAGGTACGGGGCAGGAGGCAGCGCGCCGGGTGCCGGGCCGACCTGCGCCGTCTCGAGCGCCTTCCTGACCGCCTTGACGAGACGCCTGACCGACCCGAAGTCGTGCACGGTCGCCGACTGGCTCCACGTCGAGACGACCAGCAGCGCCCGGGTCGCATCGGCAGGGGCGAGCGTGCCGACGTACGCCGTGACCACCGGCAGCGCGACGAGGTCGGCGTAGGTCCTCGGCACCCCTGCGAGCCGGACCGCGCGCTGGACGACCGGCACCGGCAGCGCGAGCGCGCCGGGCCGCGCGCCGGGCGCGGCGACGAGTCGACCGCGAGCCTGGGACGCGATCAGCCGGGTCACGGCCTCGTTCCCCGCGGCACGCTGGAGCCGGTGCAGGAGGTCACCGCGGTCCGGACCCGCAGCACGCCCCTGCACGGCGCGGTCGTGGACGCGCCGGGCCGGTGCCTCGGCCTGCAGCGGTCGGTGCGGCGCCATGCATGCCTCTTCCGGGACGACCGCCGCGGTGGTGGGCGTCGGTCGCCACTGTCCCACGCCCGCGCCGGCCACGCACCGTGTGCTCGGCACCAGCCGCATGACGTCGGACGACCAGCGGCGCAGGCGGGAACGACGAAGCCCCGGCCCCCTCCGCAGAGGGGACCGGGGCTGTCGTCATGAGGACCGGGGGAACCGGGCCGGGAGGTCAGCCGGCGATCGGCTGCGTCCCCGTCCCGCCGTCACCGCGACCGGACACGCTCGGGGCGGCCGGCACGTCGGTCCCGGAGTGCGCGGTCCCGACCGAGGCACCCACCGTGACGGGCTCCGCCGGGCGCTCGCCCTTCGGCACGCCGCGGAAGATGAACTCCCCGAGCAGACCCTCGCCCTCGGCGTCCACGATCACGAGCTGACCGGCCTTGAGCTCCCCGAACAGGATCTTCTCGGACAGGGTGTCCTCGATGTCCCGCTGGATCGCGCGGCGCAGCGGCCGGGCACCCAGGACCGGGTCGTAGCCCTTCTCCGAGAGGAGCTTCTTGGCGGCCGGCGTGATCTCGATGGCCATGTCCTTGTCCTTGAGCCGCTTGTCGAGCTTCGCGACCATGAGGTCCACGATCGCGAAGATCTCCGGCTGGGACAGCTGCGGGAACACGACCACGTCGTCGACGCGGTTGAGGAACTCGGGACGGAAGTGCGTCTTGAGCTCGTCGTTGACCTTGGCCTTCATCCGCTCGTAGGACGTCGACAGGTCGCCGCCGGCCTGGAAGCCGGTCTGCAGACCCTTGGCGATGTCCCGCGTGCCGAGGTTGGTGGTCATGATGATGACGGTGTTCTTGAAGTCGACCACGCGGCCCTGCGAGTCGGTCAGGCGACCGTCCTCGAGGATCTGCAGCAGGGAGTTGAAGATGTCCGCGTGCGCCTTCTCGACCTCGTCGAACAGCACGACCGAGAACGGCTTGCGGCGCACCTTCTCCGTGAGCTGGCCGCCCTCGTCGTACCCGACGTAGCCGGGGGGCGAGCCGAACAGCCGCGAGACGGTGTGCTTCTCCGAGAACTCGGACATGTCGAGCTGGATCAGCGCGTCCTCGTCACCGAACAGGAACTCCGCGAGCGCCTTGGCGAGCTCCGTCTTCCCGACGCCCGTGGGGCCGGCGAAGATGAACGACCCACCGGGACGCTTCGGGTCCTTGAGCCCGGCGCGCGTGCGGCGGATGGCCTGCGAGAGCGCCTTGATGGCGGCGTCCTGGCCGACGACCCGCTTGTGCAGGTTCTCCTCCATGTGGAGCAGACGGCTGGACTCCTCCTCGGTGAGCTTGAACACCGGGATGCCCGTGGCGTTCGCCAGCACCTCGGCGATGAGCTCCTCGTCCACCTCCGCGACGGCGTCGAGGTCGCCGTTCTTCCAGGACTTCTCCTTCTCGAGGCGGCGCAGGCCGAGCTGCTTCTCGGTGTCGCGCAGGCGCGCGGCCTTCTCGAAGTCCTGCTCGTCGATCGCCGACTCCTTGTCGCGGCGCGTCTCGGCGATCTGCTCGTCGAGCTCGCGCAGCTCCGGCGGAGCCGTCATGCGGCGGATGCGCAGGCGGGCGCCGGCCTCGTCGACCAGGTCGATCGCCTTGTCCGGCAGGTACCGGTCGTTGACGTACCGGTCGGCCAGCGTCGCGGCGGCCACCAGGGCCGCGTCCGTGATGGACACCCGGTGGTGCGCCTCGTAGCGGTCGCGCAGACCCTTGAGGATCTCGATCGCGTGCTGCAGGTTCGGCTCGGCGACCTGGATCGGCTGGAAGCGGCGCTCCAGGGCCGGGTCCTTCTCGACGTACTTGCGGTACTCGTCGAGCGTGGTCGCACCGATGGTCTGCAGCTCGCCGCGCGCGAGCATCGGCTTGAGGATGCTGGCGGCGTCGATCGCGCCCTCGGCGGCACCGGCACCGACGAGCGTGTGGATCTCGTCGATGAACAGGATGATGTCGCCGCGCGTGCGGATCTCCTTGAGGACCTTCTTCAGGCGCTCCTCGAAGTCACCGCGGTAGCGGGAACCGGCCACCAGGGCGCCCAGGTCCAGCGTGTAGAGCTGCTTGTCCTTGAGCGTCTCGGGGACGTCCC
Source organism: Cellulomonas sp. (assembly GCF_017744555.1). Classification (GTDB taxonomy): domain Bacteria; phylum Actinomycetota; class Actinomycetes; order Actinomycetales; family Cellulomonadaceae; genus Cellulomonas. The sequence goes on from NZ_JAGIBD010000016.1 coordinate 18,765, forward strand.
CGCGGACGATGTCCTGCGCGAGCCCCTCGACGACGGCCGTCTTGCCGACGCCGGGCTCACCGATGAGGACCGGGTTGTTCTTGGNNNNTCCTTGCCCTGGTAGCCGGAGACGAGCTGGATGACCTGCTGGCGCACGCGGTTGAGGTCGGCGCCGAGCTTGTTCAGCACCTGGGCGGCGACGCCCTCACCCTCGCGGATGAGACCGAGCAGGATGTGCTCGGTGCCGATGTAGTTGTGGCCGAGCTGCAGCGCCTCGCGCAGCGACAGCTCCAGCACCTTCTTGGCACGCGGCGTGAACGGGATGTGGCCCGACGGCGCCTGCTGGCCCTCGCCGATGATCTCCTGCACCTGGGCACGCACGGCCTCGAGGGAGATGCCGAGCGACTCGAGCGCCTTGGCCGCGACACCCTCACCCTCGTGGATCAGTCCCAGGAGGATGTGCTCGGTGCCGATGTAGTTGTGGTTGAGCATCCGCGCCTCTTCCTGGGCGAGGACGACCACGCGGCGGGCTCGGTCCGTGAATCTCTCGAACATGTGCACTCCTCACGAGCGACGTGCTCACCGCGTACCCGGGGCGGCGGCCTGTGGGCGACGACGAGCGGCGTTGTTCGATGCTAACGGCGGGGTGGTGCTGCGACTGCCCGTGTTCGCCGCAGGCGTGACGCAGGTCGTGAGCGGCGCCGCGGCCTAGGCTCGCAGGCGTGACCACCCCCGCCCCGTGGGCACCGCCGCGCCGCACGTCGCTCGTCGCCCCGGTGACGCTGACCGCCGTCGGGGTGGTCCTGCTGCTCGTGGCGTCGGCCGTGGCCGTGCTCGTCGTCCGCCTGTTCCTGGGCCTGCTGCCGCTCGACGTGCTCGACGGAGACGGCGACCCGGGGTCCGGGGTGCTCGCCGTGATCGGTGCGCCGGGGTCGTCGACCGTGGTGCTCGACGCGGACACCGCGTACGCCCTGTACCTCCTGGTGCCGGACGAGGCGGCGCACGTGGGCCTGGACTCGCGGCCCGAGGTGACGGCGCCCGACGGGTCGGCGGTGGACGTGCGGGACGCCGCGGCGGTGTCGCTGAACGCGTCGCGGGGCGGCATGACGGCCTCGACCGTCGCGGCGTTCACGACGGGCAACGCCGGGACGTACACCGTGGCGGTCCCCGCGGCGTCGGTCGACGACGCACGCGTGCTCGTGGTCGAGGACGCCGAGGCCACGAGGTTCCTGTCCGGCGTGCTCGGCACCGTCGCGGGCGTCGCCCTGCTGTGCGTCCTGGCCGTCGCCGGCCTCGGGGCCACGATCGGCGGGGCCGCCTGGTGGGCGTCGCGGGTCCGGGCACGCCCGTCGCCCGCGACCCCGGCCGCACCGCGGTAGGACGACCCGCCGAAGTCGGCCCGCGCACGTCGCTCACGACCCTACGCTCACCGTCGTGACCACCGCCGCGCCGCCCCGCCGGTCGCGTCGCCGCCTCGTCACGGTGGTCGCCGCAGCCGTCGTCGTCCTGGTCGCCGCGCCCGTGCTGTGGGTGCAGGCCGTGGGCCAGTCCCGGGTCCGGGATCCCGACGACGTGCCCGAGCGTCCCGTCGCGCTCGTCCTCGGTGCCGGCCTGCGACCCGACGGCACGCCGTCCACCTACCTGCGCCGCCGGCTCGACGCCGCCGCCCTGCTGTACGCCGAGGGCACCGTGCGGGTGGTCCTGGTGAGCGGGGACAGCACGACACGGTGGCACGACGAGCCGACGGCGATGCGCGGCTGGCTCGTGGACCACGGCGTGCCGGACGCGGCGATCGTGTCGGACTTCGCGGGTGTCGACACGCACGACACCTGCGTGCGGGCGCACGACGTGTTCGGGGTGGCGGGCGCGGTCGTCGTCACGCAGGACTACCACCTGCGCCGGGCGCTGTTCTCGTGCCAGGAGGCAGGCATCGACGTCGTCGGCGTGGGCGTCTCGTCGCGCAGCGTGGAGCCGCGCAAGGCACTGATGTACCGCGTCCGGGAGCTGCCCGCCTCGGGCCGGGCGGCGTTCGACGCGCTCACGCACCGCCCGCCACGGTTCGGCGGCCCGCGCGAGACCGGGGTCACGGACGCCCTGGCCGCCGCCCGCTGAGCCGTTTGCGAGGATCGACCGGTGACCACCACGCCCGGCCCCCGTCCCGTCCTCGACCCGCCCGACGTCGGCGAGGTCCCCGACATCCGGCTCATCGCGCTCGACCAGGACGGCTCCCTGCTCGACGACCACAAGCGGATCGACCCGAGCTTCTGGCCGCTGCTCGACGAGCTCGACCGCCGCGGCGTCGTCGTCGCACCCGCGAGCGGCCGGCAGTACGCGACGCTCCGGCGGACGTTCGCGCGCGACGACCTCGTCTACGTCGCCGAGAACGGCGCGTACGTGGTGCGGCACGACGAGGAGGTCAGCTCGGACCCGCTCGACCTCGCGACGGCCCGGGCGCTCGTCGAGACCGTGCGGACCTCGACGGGTGACGTCGGCACCGTGCTGTGCGGGAAGCGCTCCGCGTACGTCGAGCGGACCGACGACCGGTTCCTCGCGCAGGTGCACCCGTACTACGCGCTGCTCGAGACCGTCGACGACCTCACCGCGGTCGAGGACGACGTCCTCAAGGTCGCGGTGTACGACTTCGGGCACGCCGAGCAGGGTGCCGGTCCGCTGCTCGCGCCGTTCGACGTGCACGACCGTGTGATCGTGTCGGGCGAGCACTGGGTCGACGTGATGAGCCGCACGGTCGACAAGGGCACCGCGCTGCAGGCCGTCCAGGCCACGCTCGGCATCACCGCCGAGCAGACCATGGCGTTCGGCGACTACTTCAACGACCTCGGCATGCTCGCCGCCGCGCACTGGTCGTTCGCGATGGACAACGCCCACCCCGAGGTGCGGGCGGCCGCCCGGTTCGTCGCGCCGTCGAACAACGACAACGGCGTGGTGCGGACCATCCGGTCCGTGCTGGGGATCTGACAGCCACCCTGACCAGCGCGGACACCGCTTCTGCCGCCGGCCCTGCATCCGGGACACTGTGCGACGACGGTCGCGCGGGGCGGCGGTCCGGAGACGACGGGGGCTGCGGATGGCGCGTGACGTGCGGGGCGGGGCCGACGACGAGTGGGGCTGGTTCGACGCTGCCCTCCTGTACACGTGCCACGTGGTCGCCGCGACGAAGGCCGGCCGGACCGACGCGATCACCACGACGGTGGCCGCGTCCTTCCCGCCGGCGATGGCGCGCGACGAGTCGCTGCTGAGCGAGGGCTGGTTCGTGCTGCAGGAGTTCTTCGCCCCCGGCGACGGCACCTACCAGCACGACGGCGGGTTCTTCTTCGCGTCGGGCGGCCTCGGCCTGGCCGTGACCGGCGTGGTCGCGGGCGTCCGGGCCGCCGGGAACGCGTCGCGACGCCAGGCGGCGGCCGCGGCGGCGGTGCCGCGCTGGCTCGAGGTCGACCGCGGGTCCGTCGTCGTGTCCAGCCACGGGTTCTACCTGCAGTCGACGAAGGGCCACCGGCAGTGGCCGTGGGAGTCCGTGCAGGTCGCGGAGATGGTCGGGCCCGACGTCGTGCAGCTGTACGGCCACTCCACGACCGGCCCGGTGCTGTGGCGGCTGCAGTCGCCGTGGGCGCCGATGGTGTTCGGCCTGTGGTGCGTGGACCGGCACCCGCAGCACCCGCAGTTCGTCGCGAACGACTGGCTGCCCCGCGGCTGGTGGGAGCGCGCGACGGCGGCGGGGCACCGCCCGGCGATCGGGTGGTCGCAGGGCTGACGACCGCACGACCGGGGTCCGCGCCCACCCGGCCGGCCGCCGGCGCACCGGCCGTGTGGGTGGTTCGCCCTAGCGTGACCGTATGGACACCACCGTCTCGTTCCTGCGCCCTGCCGGACTGGTGCACAGCCCGGTCTTCAGCCACGTCGCCGTCGTCCCGCCGGGGGCCACCACGATCCACGTCGGCGGCCAGAACGCCGTCGACGCGAACGGGGCCCTGGTCGGCGGGGACGACATCGCAGAGCAGAGCCGCCAGGTCATGGCCAACGTCGTGACCGCGCTCGCCGCCGTCGGTGCGACCGTGCGCGACGTCGTCGCGTGGACGATCCTCATCGTCGACGGCGCCGACCTCAACGCCGCCTTCGCGGCCGCCGCGCCGACGCTCCAGGTGGACGGCGACCCGGCGCTCGTGACGGGTGCCCGGGTCGCCGGGCTGTCGTTCCCGGGCGCGCTGATCGAGGTCGCCGCGGTCGCCGCCGTCTACCGCTGACGCCCGTCGACGACCTGCGGGGCAGGGCCACTTCCGTCGCGCTGGCCGTTGTGCCGTGCCGCCTGCCGGGCGACCATCGGGCCATGACGACCACGCCCGGGACCGGCACGCTGAGCGACCTGCAGGCCCGGTTCGACCGGGTGCCCGGCTACCTCGACGCGGCGACGTGCGGCCTGCCCTCCCGCGAGACGGCGGACGCCATGCGCGCGGGCGTCGACGCGTGGCAGGCCGGCCGGATCGACATGGCCGGGTACGACGAGGCCGTCACGCGGTCGCGCGACGCCTACGCACGGCTGGTCGGGGTGGACGCGTCGGCGGTCGCGATCGGCGCGCAGGTGTCGTCGCTCGTCGGGCTGGCCGCGGCCGCGCTGCCCGACGGGTGCGAGGTGCTCACGGTCGACCAGGACTTCGCGTCGGTGGTGTTCCCGTTCCTCGCGCACGCCGACCGGGGCGTCACCGTGCGGCACGTCCCGGTGGAGGCGCTGGCCGACGAGGTCCAGCCGTCGACCGGCGCCGTGGCGTTCTCGCTCGTGCAGTCGCGCGACGGGAAGGTCGCCGACGCCGACGCGGTCCTCGCCGCCGCGCGGTCCGTCGGGGCGCTGACCGTCTGCGACCTCACGCAGGCCGCCGGGTGGCTGCCGACCGACGCGGCCCGATTCGACGTGACGACGGGCTCGTCGTACAAGTGGCTCGCCGGGCCGCGCGGCGCGTCGTTCCTCACGGTCGCCCCCGACGTCGTCGAGCGGATCCGCCCGCTGCACGCGAACTGGTACGCGGGCAAGGAGATCTGGTCGTCGATCTACGGCCCGGACATGACGCTCGCGTCCGACGCGCGCCGGTTCGACGTCTCCCCCGCCTGGCTCGTCTGGCTCGGCGTCGCTCCCGCGCTCGAGGCGTTCGCCGCAACCGACCCGGCCGCCCTGCACCGGCACGCCGTCGGGCTCGCGAACGCGTTCCGGCAGGCCGTGGGGCTCGGTCCGTCGGACAGCGCGATCGTGTCGCTCGAGGACGACGAGCGCGGCACGCTCCGGGGCGCGCTCGACGCGGCCGGCTGCCGGGTCGCGGGCCGGGGCGGCCGGGTGCGGCTCGCGTTCCACGTGTGGAACGACGAGGACGACGTCGACAGGGCCGCGTCGGCGGTCGTCGGGCACGCCGCGCAGGTCGCCGCACGATGAGCGACGGCCCGACGGGCGATGCCGGCCGAACCGTCGCCGGCGTCCTGCTGACCCCCGGGGCCGGTGCGGGCCGGGACCACCGCACGCTCGTCGCGCTCGAGCGGGACCTGGCTCCCCTGCCGGTCCGCCGCGTCGACTTCCCGAACCGCCGGGCGGGCCGCCGCGGCCCCGACCGGCCGGAGGCGGCGATCGCGTGCGTCGTCGAGGAGGCGACCGCGTTCGCGGAGGAGCTCGGCGTCGGCACGGACCGGCTGGTGGTCGGGGGCCGGTCGTTCGGCGGGCGGATGTGCTCGATGGCGGTCGCGCAGGGCCTCCCGGTCGCGGGGCTCGTGCTGCTCTCGTACCCGCTGCACCCACCCGGTCGCCCTGACCGCCTCCGGGTCGAGCACCTGCCGCAGATCCAAGTCCCGGTGCTGGCCGTCTCGGGCCTGCGTGACCCCTTCGGCACCCCCGAGGAGCTGGACCTGCACCTGCGCACGGTGGCCGGTCCGCTCACCCTCGTGACGGTCGCGGGCGACCACGCACCTCGCGACGACACCTCTGTGACCAGCGAGGTTGTCGCCTGGGTCAACTCCCTGAGAGTTCCCTGAGGACACCTAGGTGACCCAGGTCACACCCTGAGGGGAAACTCGGGGGTATCCCCGATGGTTCGCGATGCACCTCCCCGAGGAACCTAGGATTCGCCGGCGCGCGACGTGCATCCCCACCCTCGCCGGCCAACTCCACCGTCGTCGTCGACACCCCCAGAGGATTTGTCATGTCCAAGGTCGCGGGCTGGATCACGCACCGCTACGCCAAGTTCGTCGTCATCGCCTTCTGGCTCGGCGTCGTCGCCCTGCTCGGCCCCCTCGCGGGCAAGCTCACGAGCGCGCAGGACAACGACGCCAAGTCCTGGCTGCCCGGCGACGCCGAGTCCACCGAGGTCATCGACGTGGCGAGCACGTTCGTCTCGGAGAACACGATCCCGGCGGTCATCGTCTACGACCGCCCGGGCGGTCTCACGCAAGACGACCTCGCCCTCATCCAGACCGACGTCGCCGAGTTCTCGTCGCTCGACACGCTCGACGGCGACGTGATCGGCCCGGTCCCGTCGCAGGACGGCGAGGCCGCGCAGGTCATCGTGCCGCTCGACCTCGGCAAGGACGGCTGGGAGAAGGCCGCCGACGCCGTCGCCGACCTGCGGGCCACCGCCGAGGACGGCGCGGGCGGCATGCAGGTCTACGTCACCGGGCCCGCCGGGCAGGCCGCCGACTCGTCGGCCGCGTTCGAGGGCATCGACAGCACGCTGCTCTACGCGGCGGGCGCCGTCGTCATCGTCATCCTGCTGCTCACGTACCGCAGCCCGATCCTGTGGCTGCTGCCGCTGGTCTCCGCCGGCGTCGCCCTCACCGTGTCGCAGGCCGTCATCTACGTGCTCGCCGACCGGTACGGCCTCACCGTCAACGCGCAGAGCGCAGGCATCCTCACGGTCCTGGTGTTCGGTGCCGGCACCGACTACGCCCTGCTGCTCGTCGCGAGATACCGCGAGGAGCTCCGGCACCACTCCGACCGGCACGAGGCCATGGCGGTCGCCCTGCACCGCGCGAGCCCCGCGATCATCGCGAGCGGCGCGACCGTGACCGTCGGCATGCTCTGCCTGCTGTTCGCCACCATGAACTCCACCGCGGGCCTCGGCCCGGTCGCCGCCGTCGGCATCGTCGTCGCGCTGCTCGTCATGATCACGCTGCTCCCGGCACTGCTCGTGACCTGCGGCCGCTGGGTGTTCTGGCCGCGCGCCCCGCACGTCGGTGACCGCGAGCCCACCGAGCACGGCTTCTGGGCCCGCGTCGGCGGCCGTATCGAGAAGCGCCCTCGTGGCACGTGGATCGTCACCGCAGGCATCCTGCTGATCGCCTGCGTCGGCATCACGCAGCTCAACGCCGTCGGCCTCAGCAACGAGGACTCGTTCACCACGACGCAGCCGTCAATCGAGGGCGAGAAGGTGCTCGCGGAGCACTTCGCCGGCGGCGCCGGGACCCCGGTCGTCGTCATCGCGAACGCCGACGAGGCGGACGCCGTGGCCACCGCGTTCAAGGGCGTCGACGGCATCGAGCCGTCCAGCGTGACCGAGCCCGTGGTCAAGGGCGACATCGCGTACCTCGAGGGGACCCTGACGTCCGCGCCGGACAGCCAGGCCGCGTACGACACCGTCGACCGCGCCCGCGACGAGCTGCACGCCGTCCCGGACGCCGACGCGAAGGTCGGCGGCGCGACGGCCACCAACCTCGACGTGCAGCGGGCGTCCGCGTACGACAGCAAGGTGATCATCCCGATCATCCTCATCGCGGTGTTCGTCATCCTGATGATCCTGCTGCGGGCCGTCGTCGCACCGCTCGTGCTCGTCGGGACGGTCGTGCTGTCGTTCGGCGCCGCCATCGGCGTGAGCGCGCTCGTGTTCAAGCACGTGTTCGGGTACGCGGGTGCCGACACGTCGTTCCCGCTGTTCGTGTTCGTCTTCCTGGTCGCCCTGGGGATCGACTACAACATCTTCCTCATGACCCGGGTGCGGGAGGAGGCGATCCGGGTGGGCCACCACCGGGGCTCGCTGGTCGGTCTCGCGGCGACGGGTGGCGTCATCACCTCCGCGGGCCTGGTGCTCGCCGGGACGTTCGCGGTGCTGGGCACGCTGCCGCTGGTCGGGTTCGCCGAGATCGGGTTCGCCGTGGCGTTCGGTGTCCTGCTCGACACGATCATCGTCCGGTCGGTGCTGGTCACGGCGCTCAACCTCGACATCGGCAAGACGATGTGGTGGCCGAGCAACCTGGCCAAGCGCCCGGACCCGTCGGAGCTCCCCGCGGCCCCGAAGCCGGAGCCCGAGCCCGTCAACGCCTGACCGGCCCCCACGAGGACGGGCGTGTCACCGCATGCGGTGCGCGCCCGTCCTTGCTGACATCTGCTCTCATGGATCCATGCAGACACGCACACTCGGAGACGTCCAGGTCAGCGCGATCGGGCTCGGCGGCATGCCGATGTCCATCGAGGGCCGGCCGGACCGCTCCCGCTCCATCGCGACGATCCACGCGGCCCTCGACGCGGGCGTCACCCTCATCGACACCGCCGACTCCTACCACCTGCTGGCCGGCGAGGTCGGCCACAACGAGGAGCTCATCGCCGAGGCGCTGCGCACGTGGGGCGGCGACTCGTCCGACGTGCTCGTCGCGACGAAGGGCGGCCACCTGCGCCCCGGCGACGGCTCGTGGACCGTCGACGGCTCGCCGAAGCACCTGCGGGAGGCCGTCGAGGGCTCGCTCAAGCGGCTCGGCGTCGACGCCATCGGGCTCTACCAGTTCCACCGCCCCGACAACACGGTCCCCTACGCCGAGTCGGTCGGCGTGCTCGTCGAGCTGCTCGACGCGGGCAAGATCCGCATGGCCGGCATCTCGAACGCGAACCCCGACCAGATCCGCGAGGCGCAGGAGGTCCTCGGCGGCTGGCTCGTGTCGGTGCAGAACCAGTACTCGCCCGCGTTCCGCTCGTCGCAGCCCGAGCTCGACCTGTGCGCCGAGCTCGGCATCGCGTTCCTGCCGTGGAGCCCGCTCGGCGGCATCTCCCGGGCGGGCGAGCTCGGCGACCGCTTCTCGGCGTTCGCCCGCATCGCCGCCGTCCACCACGTGAGCCCGCAGCAGGTGACGCTCGCGTGGGAGCTCGCGCAGGCGCCCGTCGTGATCCCGATCCCCGGCGCGTCCCGCCCGGAGACGATCCGCGACTCGCTCCAGGCCGCCGACCTCATCCTCGGCCCGGAGGAGATCGCGGAGCTCGACGCCGCCTGAGAGACCCACGACGGCCGGCGCCCTCGCGCGGGTGCCGGCCGTCCTCGTCCGTCAGGAGGGCGGAACCATCCCCCGCCTGGACAGCTCGTCCCTGAGCCCGGGCGGCGGGCCCTGCAGGTCGTGCACGCGGAACAGGACGGCGTGCTCGACGCCCATGGCCCGCCCTTGCATCGCGGCGATCATCGGCAGCATGTCGGCGGGTGCCGGGTGGCCGGGCAGCCCGGCGAGGTACTCGGCGTGCGCGTCGAGCGACGCGATCCCGCGCCGCAGCGGCTCTCCGCCCACGTCGACGCCGTGCGTGGGCCGCGAATCGCCCGCGACAAGCAGGCGGGTCACCTCCCACGGCTCCAGGCCGTCGTCGAGCAGCTCGCCGAACACCCACCGGTTGCCCGCGTCCCGCACGGCGTCCACGGTGGCGAGCCCCACGGCCCGGTGGTCCGCCTGGTTCAGCCCGACGAACCCCTCGATCTCCCACGACCCCGTGACGACCGTGTCGGGCCGCACCTCGCGGATGCGGCGTGCGATGTCCCGCCGCAGGTCGAGCCCGTAGACGAGCATCCCGTCCGGGTGCTCCGCGAAGACGACGTCGGTGACACCGACCTCCGCGGCTCCCGCGACCTGCTCACGTGTGCGCACCTGCGCGGTCCGGTCCGGCGGTGACGCGTCCATGCCGGCCTCGCCGCGGGTGAGCAGCAGGTAGGAGACCTCGATCCCGGCGGCGGTCCAGGCGGCCACGGCCGACGACGTGCCGTACTCGACGTCGTCGGGGTGCGCGACGACGCACAGCACGCGCCGCATGCCGTCCGTGGCGAGCGCCGGCAGCAGGTCACTCATCGTCGCTCCTGCCCGAGGCGGCGATCGCGTGCTCGAAGGCGTCGAGAGCCGCCGGCGAGAACAGCACGAACCTGACGAGCTCGATCCCGTGCGGCTCGGGGTGCCCCTCGCGACCGCCGTTCTCGACGCCGTCTTCCCACAACCGCGCCACGCCGACCCCGATACGGGCGACCTCGGCGACGTCCCACCCGTACACGCCCGCGCTGACGGCGGGGAACGCGATGCTCCGCGCACCGAGCTCGACGGCGACCTCGAGCGACCGCGCGAAGCACGACGCGAGCACCGTCGGGTCGTCCTGACCGGCGTGCAGGTTCGGCCCGACCGTGTGCACGACCCAGCGGGCGGGAAGCCGGAAGCCGTCGGTCGCGACCGCGTCGCCCGGCGGGAGACCGTCGGGGTACCGCGTGCGACGGACCTCCCGGCACGCGGCGAGGAGGTCGGGGCCCGCCGCGGCGTGAATCGCGCCGTCGACGCCGCCGCCACCGAGCAGCGACGAGTTGGCGGCGTTCACGACGACGTCGACGTCCTGCGTGGTGATGTCGCCCTGGACGGCTTCGATGCGCACCTGGCCATCATGGCGGGACGGGTGGCGGGCCGACAGCGGGGCGGGACGCGCGGCCTGCACCGGGCCGGCCAGGGGCGCCCGGCACGCCCGCCACCGGCGCCCGGCACGGGCGCCCGGCACGAGGAAGGCCCCTCGGACGCTTACTCCGAGGGGCCTGTCTGAGGTCAAGGGTACCGGCGGCCTGCACCCACCCGGGTGAACGACGCGCCAACCATCCACAAATGTTGTCCACACCCCTGTGCTTGCCGCGTCTTCATGCAGGTCAGCCTGTGGACGAAGGTGTGGGGAGAGCGGTGGACAAACATTCCTCTCCGAAGCCCTTGCAGGCCCTCCGCGGGCAGGACTAGAAATCACACATCGACCTCGACGGTTCGAGAACCGCAGGACCAAGGCACCCCCTCGGGGGCACCGGAAGCCGGCGGAGACAGGCGGTCGAGGCCAGGCCGACCGGAGAACGGGCGACCACATCGGCGGGGCAACCCACCGACCTGCGGATGACGACGCAGGGGTCGCTACGGACCGGGAGGCCGATCGCAGTCCCCCCGCCCACGGCGGAGAGCAGGCAGTGGGACCCCCTCCGGGGGGACGCGCAGCCGGCGATCCACCGGGTGTCGGGTCGGAGCCGCACCGTCAACGGCGGCGTCGGTCACCGGTCAGCCGGTGACGCACGACCTGCGGTCAGGAAGGGCCCCTCGGACGCTTACTCCGAGGGGCCCTTTCCACGTCCCGGCGCGCACCGGCCCGGGGGCGACGTCGACACCTGCGGGATCGCGAGTCAGGCCGTGGGCACCGACTCCAGGAGGATCGTCACGGGCCCGTCGTTGACGAGCTCCACGGCCATGTCCGCCCCGAACACCCCGGTCGCGACTTCGAGCCCCCGGGCGCGCAGCGCGTCGACGACGGCGTCCACGAGCGGCTCGGCGACGGGTCGCGGCGCCGCGGCGTTCCAGGTGGGCCGCCGGCCCTTGCGGGTGTCGCCGTACAGCGTGAACTGGCTGACGACGAGCACGGGCGCGCCGACGTCGACGGCGGACTGCTCGTCGCGCAGGATGCGCAGCTCGGCGATCTTGCGGGCGATGACCTCGACCTGCGCGGGTCCGTCGCCGGGCGTCACGCCGACCAGCGCGACGAGCCCGGGCCGGTCGATGGCGCCGACCACGATGCCGTCGACCGTGACGGACGCGCGCGTGGCCCGCTGGACCACGGCCCTCACGCGTCGGGCCCGAACGTCGCGACGACCTCCCCGACGGGCGTGCCGTGGCCGAGCACCGGCGTGGCGCCGACCGGCCGGACCAGGGCAGGGTCGACACCGGCGACGGCCAGCGCCGCAGCGAGCACCACGGGCCGAGGCCGCGCGGACCCGTCGGCGATCTTGACCGCGACCGCTCCCCCGTCGGGCAGCCCCGCGGCGTAGACGCCGTCGGCGCCGTCCTTCGCGACCAGCCCGGGGACGGCCTGCATGAACCGGGTCGCGTCGCGCCCGGTGCCGGCGACGTGCCACGGGTGCTGCGACATCGCACGGGCCACCCGCTGCTCGCCGGTCCCGGGGGCAGCGGCGGCGATGCGGCCGAACGCCCGGGCGAGGCCGGTGAGCGTGGTCGAGAAGAGCGGCGCACCGCACCCGTCGACCGTGGTCGAGGTGACGGGCACGCCGGTCAGGGACGCGACGGCGTCGCGCAGCGCGACCTGCAGCGGGTGCCCGGGCGACAGGTAGTCCTCAGTGGACCAGCCGGCCCACACCGACGTCGCGAGCATCCCCGCGTGCTTGCCGGAGCAGTTCTGGGTGAGCGACGAGCGCACCTGCCCGGTGGTGCGCCACTCGAACGCCGCCTCAGGGTCGAGCGGCCAGTCGGGGGTGTTCCGCAGGTCGTCGACGCGCAGACCCGCGCGCGACAGCAGCGCACGCACCACGTCGAGGTGCCCCTGCTCCGCGTTGTGGCTCGCGCAGACGAGCGCGAGCTCCTCGTCGTCCACGTCGAGCCCGTGCCGCAGCATCCCGACCGCCTGCAGCGGCTTGAGCGACGACCGTGCCCACACGACGACGTCCGGGTCGCCGAGCGTGAGCCGCACCGACCCGTCGGGCGCGAGCACCACGACGTGCCCGTGGTGCACCGACTCCACGAGGTCGCCGCGCACCACCCGGGCGAGCGGGACGGCGTGCGTCCCGACATCGGGCGCGCTCACCAGCCGCGTCCGCTGTCCCAGGGTCCGCGCGAGCCGCCACCGCGGCGCTTCGAGTACGGCGTCACGGCGGGCTTCACGTCGACCAGATAGACGATCGCCGCCACGGCGCTGAGCAGCGAGAGGAACCGCAGCGCTCCGAGCGGCGGGAGCGCGATGAACGCGATCACCACCGCGACACCGAGGATCAGGCCCCAGAAGTTCTTGGTGCGCTTGCCAGCGGCGGGGAACGCGGACGCCGGCCGACGCAGCAGGTCGACCAGCGACCACACGCAGAGGACGAAGATCGCGAGGTAGAAGAGGGTGAACAGGACGAGCTGGATCGCGGCGATGGACACGCGCCGAGCCTACGAGACGGAGGCGGGCGGGCGGCAGCGTCAGGGGACGACGCGCAGTCCCTCGGCCCGTGCGGCGGCCACCAGGTGCTCGTCCCAGGCGGCGACGACCAGGTCCGGCGACCGCAGGGTCAGCGCGGACGCGAGGTGCAGCGCGTCGGCGGCACGCAGCGGGTGCCGCCCGACGAGCGTCGCCGCCTGCGTCGTCACGGGCGCGCCGAGCTCGAGCACGTGCATGCCCGGCCACAGCCGGTCCCACTCGGCGACGGCGTGCGTCGCCGCGGAGGCGTCGAGGCGCCCGGACCGGCGGCCGGCGGCGAGCGCCGCGCGCACCTCGGCGTCGGCCAGCCGCGACGTCACGACCAGGTCGGCGCCGTCCCACAGCGCGGCGACGAGGTCGCTGCCGGTCTCGCGCACGCACAGCTTCACGAGCGCGCTCGTGTCGAGGTAGACGACCGCCACGTCAGCGGCGCAGCCGGCGCACGAGACCCGACACGGCCTGCGCAGGCCGGGCCGTCGGGTGGGCGGTGGGCCGCGGCACGTCGGGCGACGTCAGCAGCCCGTCCCGCTCCAGGCGGGTCAGCAGGTCCGCGGCGTCGATCCCGGACAGCCGCGCCACCGGGATTCCCCGCTCCGTGATGACCACGTCCTCGCCGCCGCGCGCGGCCTCGATCCACTGCCTGAGCTCCGCGCGCAACGCGCTGACCGCGACCTCCACGTGCCGACCGTACCGGCCGCGCGGTCGGCGGGTCAGGCGCCTGGCCGACCCGACGACCGGATCCGTCGGACCGTACCGGCGGACGGACCCGCCGGTCAGATCTCCGGCAGCCGCTCGCGCGCGTCCCGCGGCGAGACCCCGGCCGTCTCGAGCAGGTCGACGGCGAGCGAGCGGTGCAGCAGCACGAGACTCTGCGCCTGCCAGTCGTCCGCGGCCAGCACGAAGGGGTCCAGCCGCGCGGCGACCCCGAGGAGCCGCTCGCGTGCCCGGTCTGGGTCACGGCCCGCGCCGATCGCGGCGGCGAGCTCGTCGGCCGCACGCGCGGTGGCCTCGACCTGCGCCGCGACGTCGTCGAGCGCGTGCGGCTGACCCGCCTCGACGACGGCCCGCGAGCGCCGCACGAGCACGCGCGCGTTGCGCATGGCCCGGTCGACCCGCACGGACGCCTGCACGAGCCCACCGAGCTCGTCGTGGTAGCGGCGGCTCGCGGGCGACACCCGGGACAGGTCCTGCGCGTTCGACGCGGTCTCGGTCCAGTCGTCGAGCACCGGCTGGGAGGCCCGCCCGCGCAGCAGCGCGTCGTCGATGTCGTCGAGCGACCGGGCGTCCAGGCCGCGCGCGAGGGTGTGCAGCACGGCGGCGAGCTCGTCGACCGCCGACCGCCCCAGCGCCCGCGGTCGCCGGCGCGGGTCGCTGGGCGTGAGCAGCGCGACCGCGAGGGCCACGGCTCCGCCGATCACGGCGTCCACCCACCGCCCGAACGGCCCGCCGCTCGCCACCGGGAGACCGACGATGACGATGGCCTGGACGCCCGCCTGCGTCGTGAGCATCGCCCCGCGGTCGAGGAACCGCCCGATGAGCGCCGCGACGAACAGCACCACGGCCATCTGCCACGCCCCGGAGCCGATGACGTGCACCACAAGGTCGCCGAGCGCGACCCCGAGCGCCACACCGGCGGCCAGCTCGGCGACGCGGCGCACGGACCGGTCCATCGAGAACCCGAGGGCGACCCATGCGCTGACCGGCGCGAAGAACGGGTACGGGTGGCCGACGACGTAGTGCGCGATGCCGAAGGCGATCCCGCCGGCGACGGCGGCCTCGAGGATGGGGAACCACGCGCCGACCACGCGGGCCCAGCCCTGTCGCACGCGGGCCTCGACGAGCCGCCGCGCCTCCGACCTGCGGGGGCCGGGCAGCGGGACGGGTCGCGTGTCGGTGCTCATGGGACCTCCCCGTCCGGGACCGCTGCGGCCCTCGCCTCGTTCGACGGGCCGCGCGCCCCGTGCGGGGTCACAGGCTCGGGTGCACCCCGAGCCCGCGGGCCACGGGTCCGCGCGGCGCGGGACGGTCCACGGACACGCCCTCGCCCGGCACGACCTGCTCCTGGCCCGCGGCGACGGCCCCGCCCTCGCAGTCCACGACGAGCGTGGCATCGACGGGCGTCGACCGCTTGACGACCGCGAGCGCGACCGGGCCGAGCTCGTGGTGCCGCGCGACCGTGGTGACCTTCCCGACAGCCCGGCCTGGCTCGTGGTCGGCGGTCACCTCGTGCACGTCGGCGCCCGGCTCGGGCAGCAGGTGCCCGGACCCGTCGAGGTGCAGCAGCACGAGGCGCCGCGGCGGGCGGCCGAGGTTGTGCACGCGCGCGACGGTCTCCTGCCCGCGGTAGCAGCCCTTGTGCAGGTGGACGGCGGTGCGCAGCCAGTCGAGCTCGTGCGGGATGGTCCGGTGGTCGACGTCGCGCGCGGCGCGCGGGCGGAAGGCCTCGACGCGCACGGCCTCCGACGCCCACGTGCCGACGAGCGGCCAGCCGGCGGCCTCGCGGGCGCGCACCTCGTCGACGAGCCGGGCACGCGGGACGAGGACGAGCCGCCAGTGGCGGTCGGCGCCGGGGTGCTCGTCGTCGGGTGGGCCGTAGCGCGTGCCGCCGGGGGCCGTGGTCGGCCACGGGTCGCGCCACGTGACGGGCTCGTCGGCGGTGCCCTCGGCCGCGACGGGCTCGCCGATCGCGGCCCACTCGTCGGTCACGTCGTCGATCTCGACGCGCAGCATGAACTTCATGCGGTTCAGCCAGGTTGCGAGGCCGACCGGCGTCTCGGTGACCAGCCAGGTGGCCTCGCCGTCGTCCACGACCCCGGCCGCGTGCTCGACGTGCCCCTGCGGGCTCAGCACCAGCAGCTCGGTGGACGTGCGCGGCGGGAGGTTCGTGAGCTCCTGCGACGTGATCGAGTTCAGCCAGCTCAGCCGGTCCGGTCCCGCGACGCGGACGACACCGAGGTGCGACTGGTCGACCACGGCCCCGCCGCGGGTCAGGGCGCGCTGCTCGGCCGTCGGGTCGCCGTAGTGCCACGCGACGCCCGCGTCGGGGCCCGCGCCACCGACCGCACCCCGGCGGTGCAGCAGCGGGCTGACGTGCCGCGGCGGCTCCCCGTGGCCCTGCTCGACCTCGGTCGACGCGTCGGCGCTCATGATGTCGTCAGTCCTCGTCGTCGGAGGGCGTCGTCGGCTCCACGCGCGCCAGCCGGGCCGACGCGTAGGACTGCATGGGGTGCCCGAACGCGGCGATGTCGTGCGCCCACATGAGCTCGCCCTGCACCAGGCCGTACAGCCGCTTGCCGGCACTCACATCCGCGCCGCTCGCCGTCCGCGCGATGAGGTCGCTCGCGAGGTCGATGCGGCCCTTGCCGACGGCGCCGACGTACACCGCGACGTGTCCGGACGGGTCCGCGAGCAGCAGCTCGACCGGGTGCTGGTCCTCGGTGAGGCCCTCGGGCCGCTCCGGCGGCACCCGCCAGTACCCGGACTCGGTGGCCCACACCGGACCTTCGTCGTCCGTGGCGTCACCCTCGTCGAGGCTCGCCGCGTCGTCCGGCGCGACCACGAGCCGGATCGTCGACGTGTACGACAGGTACGGGCCGCCGTCGTGGTCGAACACGACCTCCTGGGTGAACGCCGTCTCGTCGATGCCCGGGTAGCCGACCACGCCGGGTCCGCTCCACCGGCCGACGAGCCACGCCAGCGGGTACACCTCGGGAGCCAGACCCTCGGGGTCGGGCAGCACGAACGGCATGGGTCGGGTCCTCCTGGTGGTCAGCGCTGGCCCTTGTAGAGCTTCCAGACGACGAGCCCCGCGAACCAGCCGATCGTCAGGGTCGCCGCCACGAGCAGACCGATGAAGACGCCCTCGGTGACAGTCATGGCTCCGATCCTAACGAGCACGCACCCCTACGCTGTTCCGGTGAGCAACCCGACGCGCAGCCTCGTGATCAAGACCACGTCCGGCACGGACCGCCCCGAGGCGGCGAACCAGGCGCTCACCGTCGCCGCCGCCGCGGTCGCCGCGGGTGCGCAGGTCAGCCTGTGGCTCACGGGCGAGTCGGCCTGGTTCGGCCTGCCGGGCCGCGCGTCCGAGCTGGTGCTCGAGCACGCGACCCCGCTCGCCGAGCTGCTCGACGTGGTGCTAGAGGCCGGCAGCGTCACGGTGTGCACGCAGTGCGCGGCGCGCCGGGGCATCACGCCCGACGACGTGCTGCCGGGTGTGCGGATCGCCGGCGCGGCCGTGTTCGTCGAGGAGACCCTCGCCGAGGGTGCGCAGGCGCTCGTCTACTAGCGGCCCGTCAGGCGCGCGCCCGCAGCCGCACGCCGAGCAGGTACAGCTCGCACCCGAGGCACAGCCCGAACACGGCGTTGAGGAACGCCGCGACGAGCGCGAACGCCGCCGCGACCGGCACCGCGACGGCCACGCCGAGCGCGCCGAGGAGCAGCCCGACGCCCGTGACGACGAGCCCGACGAGCTGCGCGAACCTGGGCGGCCGCGGGTCCTCGAGCTCGGTCGGCGGCGCGAGGCGCGGCCGCACGAACCGTCGGAACAGCCACCCCTGCCACGTGCCACCCACCCCGAAGGCCACACCGAGCGCGAAGCTCGCGGCGACGACGGCGAGCAGAGCGGTCGCGGCGGCGGACGTGCCGAGCAGCAGCACGCCGACCAGCAGGACGGCGGTGAGGGCGGCACCGAAGCGGGGGCCGCGGGGGTCGATGCCGGCGGGGGTCAGCGGCGAGGTGGACGGCGTGGCGGTCGACGGCGTGGCGGTGGACGGGACGGGCTCGGGCACGGGGATCTCCAGGAGGACGTGACGGGACGCCGCGACCGTGGGGCTGGGAGCGAAGGGGCGCGGCAGGACGGCGGCGGGGCCGGGGTCGTGGACCGCCGGACGTGGGCACCGGCTCGCGGTGCACCGGGTGCCGCGACCTCGGGACGAGGTCGGGCGCTCGACGTCAGCGGGGCAGGACCCCGTCGGGACAGGAGCCGTCGGGACGGGAGCCGTCCGGACGGGACGCGAGGGCCGCGAGCGCATGCCGGCGGTCGGTCGCGCCGGAGAGGCGACCGACGACGACGCCGTGGGCGTCGACCAGCAGGGTGGTGGGCGTGCGCATCACGTGGAAGCGTCGCACGAGGTCGAGGTGCTCCTCCACGTCCAGCTCCACATGTGAGACGCCCTCGTGCTCGGCGGCCACCTGGGCGAGGACGGCGTGGGTGCGGCGGCACGGCGTGCACACAGCGCTGGACATCTGCACGAACGTGACGCGCGACCCGAGCGGGGCACCGATCTCGGCGGCCGTCAGCCGGGTGTCGTCGCCCGTGGTCGGCGTGTGCTCCGCGTCCTCGACGACGCGGGGGTCGACGGCGGTGAACCGACCGTTGCGCGCGCGCCACCACAGCCCGAGCCCGGTGGCCAGCACCAGGACGGCGACGACGAGCAGCACGCGACCCACGTCAGCTCCCGAGCACGCGCCCGACGACGTACACGAGCGTGCCCGTCACCGTGACCGGGAGCGTGACGGCGGCGAGCGCGGCGGTCTTGCGCGACAGCGCGGGCAGCCGGTCGAACAGCGCGTGCAGCGCGGCGACGAGCACGCCGACGGAGAACCCGAGAGCCGCGCCCGGGACGACACCCATCTCGGGCAGCAGGGCTCCGGCGAGGGCACCCGCCGCGGTCGCGGCCAGCGTGGTCACGACGGCGCCGAGCAGCGGCGCGAGCGTCAGCGCGACGACCGCGGACCCGACGGCCAACGCGGTCGCACCGGTCACGACGAGCGACTCGCCGCCCGCCGAACGGCCGGACGCGACCCATCCCGTCACGGCGACGGCGACGGCCGTGCCGGCGACCGTCCCGGACACCGACTCGACGAGCCGCGGCCGTCCGTCGCGCCGCAGCAGCTCGTTGATGAACGCGAGCACGATCGCGCCGGCGAGGACCACGGGCAGGTCACGCAGGTACGGCTCGTCGGCCGCGTAGTGCACCACGGCGACAGCCCCGAGGCCCCCGAGCGCGACGACGACCGTCGATCCGGGGCGGAAGGGCAGCCCTGCGAGGCTCGGCCAGCCGATCGCGAAGACGAGCGCGAGGAGGCCGGCGGCGCCGGCGACGTAGATCCCCCCGACGTACCCGGCGACGGCGACCAGAGCGGCGAGGGCGGCCGTGACGACCGCACGCGTAGCGAGCTGCACGGGCCGCTACCGGGACGCGCGGGTCGAGGACGAGGGGGTCTGCACGGCGACGATTGTCGCAGACGCGCCGCCAGCCCCCGGTCGAACGGCGGCAGGACCGCGGCCGGTCGGCGGCCGGTCGGCGGCCGAACGGCGGTCGGTCGGCGCGGAGCGCGCAGACCAGGCGGTACCGTGTCCACCACTCGCACGCGGGGAGGTACCAGGTGGCGGATCTGCTGCTGCTCACTCCAGCGTCCGGGGGCTCGGCCCAGGTGCTCCCGGCTCTCGGACTGCTCTCCCACCGTGTCCGGGTGCTTCCCGTCGAACCCTCGGCGCTGGTCGACGCCCCGGACGCGGACATCGTCGTGCTCGACGCGCGTCGCGACCTCGTGACGGCCCGCACCACCTGCCGCCTGCTGCGCGCGACGGGCCTGACGGTCCCGCTCGTGCTCGTCCTCACCGAGGGCGGGCTCACCGTGGTGACCGCCGAGTGGGGCGCGGACGACATCGTCCTGGAGTCCGCCGGCCCGGCCGAGGTCGAGACCCGGTTCCGGCTCGTCATGGAGCGTGCGGCGACCACGAGCTTCGACGACTCGCCGCAGGAGATCTCGTCCGGCGAGCTCACGATCGACGCGGGCGGCTACACCGCACGTCTGCGCGGGCGCCCCCTCGATCTGACCTACAAGGAGTTCGAGCTCCTCAAGTACCTCGTGCAGCACCCGGGCCGCGTGTTCACCCGCGCCCAGCTGCTGCAGGAGGTGTGGGGTTACGACTACTACGGCGGCACCCGGACCGTCGACGTCCACGTGCGGCGGCTGCGGGCCAAGCTCGGCCCCGAGCACGAGCAGCTCATCGGCACGGTCCGCAACGTCGGCTACCGGTTCGACCCGCCAAAGGACCGCCGGGGCGCGGTCGACGACCGTTCCGGTCTCGCCGAGTCGCTCGACGCCTGACCGTGCGCCGCGCCGGCCAGCGCCTGTTCGGCGCGCTCACGCCCGGGAGCGAGCGCAACCTCGCCGACACGCTCCGCGAGGAGCGGACCGGCGGCGTGCTGCTCCTGGTGGGCACGGTCGTCGCGCTCGTCTGGGCGAACGCGTGGCCGGCGTCGTACGAGACCGTCTCCGCGACGGTGGTCGGACCGGCCGCGCTGCACCTCGACCTCTCGATCGCCTCGTGGGCCACCGACGGCCTGCTCGCGGTGTTCTTCTTCGTCGTCGGCGTCGAGCTCAAGCGCGAGATCGTCACCGGCGAGCTGCGTGACCCGCGGCGGGCCGTCGTGCCGATCGTCGCGGCCGTCGGCGGCATGCTCGTCCCCGCGGCCCTCTACGTCGCGGTCAACGCGAAGGCCGCGGGCGGCGACCTCGCCGGCTGGGCGGTGCCGACGGCGACGGACATCGCGTTCGCCGTGTCCGTCCTCGCGATCGTCGGTCGCAGCCTGCCGAACTCGCTGCGCGCGTTCCTGCTCACGCTCGCGGTGGTCGACGACCTGCTGGCGATCGTCGTGATCGGCGTGTTCTACACCGACCACGTGGCGTTCGGGCCGCTCGCCGCGTCGCTCGGCACGGTCGCGGTGTTCGCGCTCGTCGTGCGTCGTGGCTGGACGTCCGGCTGGTTGCTGCTCCCCCTCGGGCTGCTCGCCTGGGCGCTGCTGCACGCGTCCGGCGTGCACGCGACGATCGCGGGCGTGCTGCTCGGCCTCACCGCACCCGCGACGACCGCGGCCACCCAGCGGGCGCTGCGCCTGCCCGACCCGCCCGAGGAGTCGCTCGCCGAGCGGTGGGAGCACCGGTGGCGGCCCTGGTCCGCCGGGTTCGCCGTGCCGGTGTTCGCGGTGTTCGCCGCCGGTGTCACGTTCGACTCGGGCGTGCTCGCCGACACCGTCGCCGACCCCGTCGCACAGGGCGTCGCGCTCGGCCTCGTCGCCGGCAAGCCGCTCGGCATCCTGACCGCCACCTTCCTCGTCGCCCGGTTCACGCGCGCCACGCTCGCCCCGGGCCTCGGCTGGGGCGACGTGCTCGCGGTCGGGCTCGTCGCGGGCATCGGGTTCACGGTGTCGCTGCTGGTCGGCGAGCTCGCGTTCGGCGAGGGCAGCGCGCACGACGAGCACGTGGTCGTCGCCGTCCTCGCCGCGTCGCTCGTCGCCGCGGTCCTGGGCGGCGCGGCACTGTGGCGACGCGACCGGCACCACGCCCGCGACGTCGGGCTGGGAGCCGGAACGGTCGGGTAAGTTCGCCTCGATGACGACCGTCGACTCCGCCACGCTCCTGATCGACGGCCCGTGGCAGCACCGGTTCGTGGCCGCGAACGGCGCACGCTTCCACGTCGCCGTGAGCGGACCCGACGACCGCGACGCCCCGCTCGTCGTCCTGCTGCACGGCGTCCCGCAGTTCTGGTGGGCGTGGCGGCACCAGCTCCCCGCGCTCGCCGAGGCCGGCTACCGGGTCGCCGCGATGGACGTGCGCGGCACCGGCGGGTCCGACAAGCCGCCGCAGGGGTACGACGTGCCGACGCTCGCGACCGACGTCGCGGGCGTCGTGCGCTCGCTCGGCGCGTCGCAGGCGGTCGTCGTCGGCAACGGCACGGGCGGCGAGGTGGCGTGGGCGCTGGCCGCGCTGCATCCCGAGGTCACGCGGGCCGTCGCCGCGCTCGGCGCACCGCACCCCCTCGACACGCAGTGGCACCCGAGGGCCGCGCTCCGGCCCGGGGCGATGCGGCGGCTCGCGTTCGTCCAGCTCCCGTCGTTCCCCGAGCGGGCGCTCATCCGGGGCGACCTCGTGGTGCAGCTGCTCACCGAGTGGGGCGGGGCACCAGGCTGGCTCGACGCGGAGACCGAGCGGACGTACCGCGACGCGATCCGGGTGCCGTTCGCGGCGCACAGCCAGATGGAGCAGCTCCGCTGGCTCGTCCGTTCGATGCCTCGGCTCGACGGCCGGCGGTACCGCTCGGCGCTCGAGTCGACCCGGCCGTTGCCCGTGCTGCAGGTGCACGGCGCGAAGGACGGCCTGCGCCCGGCCCCGCGCGCGGCGCTCTCGTCGAGCACGGCCGCGCTCCTCGGGCAGGACTACCGGTACG
Source organism: Cellulomonas sp. (assembly GCF_017744555.1). GTDB lineage: Bacteria > Actinomycetota > Actinomycetes > Actinomycetales > Cellulomonadaceae > Cellulomonas. Next base: position 41,180 of record NZ_JAGIBD010000016.1, read on the forward strand.
AGCTCGTCGCGTCCGCCGGGCACTACCTGCCCGACGAGGTCCCGGAGACCGTCACCGACCTGCTGCTCGACTGGCTCGGCGACACCGTCCCCGTCTAGTCCTTCACCATCGCCGCGGCCTTCACCGGGTCGACCTCGCCGATCCCGTACGACGGGCACATCGACGCGACCGGGCACGCGCCGCACGCCGGCTTGCGCGCGAAGCACGTGCGCCGCCCGTGGAAGATCAGCCGGTGGCAGGCCATCGTCCAGTCCTTCTTGGGCAGCAGCTCGCCGAGCTCGCGCTCCACCACCAGCGGATCGTCGCTCTCGGTGTAGCCCAGCCGCTTGGACAGGCGCAGCACGTGCGTGTCCGTCGTGATGCCGGGGACACCGAACGCGTTGCCGAGCACCACGTTCGCGGTCTTCCGACCCACCCCCGGCAGCGTGACGAGGTCCGTGAGCCTGCCCGGCACCTCGCCGCCGAACCGCTCGACGATCGCCTGCGACAGCCCGGTCACCGCCTTGGCCTTCGCCCGGAAGAACCCGGTGGGCCGCAGGATCTCCTCGAGCTCGTCGGGGTTCGCCGCCGCGAGCGACTGGGGGTCGGGGTACCGGGCGAACATCGTCGGCGTGGTGAGGTTGACCCGCACGTCGGTGGTCTGCGCGGAGAGCACGGTCGCGACCAGCAGCTCGAACGGCGACGTGAAGTCGAGCTCGCAGTGGGCGTCGGGGTAGCGGACCGCGAGGGCCCGGTCGACGCGCCTGGCCCGACGCGTCCGGGCGAGCGCGGACTCCTGCGGTGCGGTCGTCGTCACACGGGGAGCCTAGGACGGACCGCTGACATGCGCGTTCACGCCGAGGGCGGTGACACGTGCCCGGTTGCTCCCGACGGGGGACGTGAGGGCCGGATCGCTCAAGTCGGGTCTCCCGGGCACCGAGAACGTGGAGGAACGCTCCCGAGGAGGGCCCACCCCATGACGCCACCCGTCGAACAACGGGTTCGTGACCTGCGCCTCGACCGGCGCGCGCTGCGCGTCGAGCACGCCCGGGTCGCGTGGTGGCGCCGCATCGTGCGCGCCCGGCTCGACCTCGCGGTCGCCCGGGCCACCGGGCCGGACGTCCTCGGCGAGGGCGTCGCCTTCCAGCTCCCGCTCGAGGTGGGCGTCGCCGTGCCGCGTCCTGCGGAGCTCGCCGCCGTGCTCGGGGCCGACCAGGCGGGCGGCGACATCGCCCAGCTCGACGAGCTCCGCTCCCTCGACGCCAGGCTCGCCAGCTACCAGGCGGGCGTCGAGGCGGCCCTCCAGCGCGCCACCGAGAGGCTCATCGCGAACCTCGCCCACGACCCCGCGACCGCCTCCCAGCTGCTGAACCGACCCCTCGGGCGCGGCTAGGCCGCAGGTCGTGCCCTGCATGGGGCAGACTTGTGGGGGCTCCGGTCGCTCCGCGGCCGCCCGTGCTCGATGCCGTCGCCGCCCGTCGTGGGCTCGACGGCCGGCTGGCCGCTCAGCGGCCGGGAAGGTGTGTGCCACGGTGGAGGACGACATCGTGCTGACGGCCCCGTTGTTCGCGGGGCTCGACCCGGAGGCCTCGTCGGCGCTCGTCGACAGCATGAAGCCGATCGAGGCGGTCCGTGGCGACACGCTCTTCCACGAGGGCGAACCCGGCGACCGGCTCTACGTGGTCCGTGAGGGCAAGATCAAGCTGGGCCGCCGGTCCAACGACGGGCGCGAGAACCTGCTCGCGGTGCTCGGACCGGGCGAGATGTTCGGCGAGCTGTCGCTGTTCGACCCCGGCCCCCGCACCGCGACCGCGACCGTCGTCGCCGACGCCGTCGTGCTCGAGCTCGGGCACACGGAGCTGGTCCGCTGGCTGCACGACAAGCCGGCCGTCGCCCAGCAGCTGCTGCAGGCGCTCGCCCGCCGGCTGCGCCGCACCAACGAGGCCCTCGCCGACCTGGTGTTCTCGGACGTGCCCGGCCGTGTCGCCAAGGCGCTGCTCGACCTGTCGACGCGGTTCGGCGAGCAGGTCGACGAGGGCGTCCGGGTCGCGCACGACCTCACGCAGGAGGAGCTCGCGCAGCTCGTCGGCGCGTCGCGCGAGACGGTCAACAAGGCGCTCGCCGACTTCGCCGCACGCGGGTGGGTGCGCCGCGAGGGCCGTGCCGTGGTGCTGCTGGACGTCGACCGGCTGGAGCGCCGGGCCCGCTGAGGGCCCGGCGGCCGGGCCGTCGGTCCGGCGGTCAGGCCGTCAGCTCGACGACGATCTCGACCTCGACGGGCGAGTCCAGCGGGAGCACCGCCACGCCGACCGCCGACCGTGCGTGCACGCCGGCGTCGCCGAGCACGTCACGCAGCAGCAGGCTCGCACCGTTGATCACTGCGGGCTGCCCGGTGAACGCCGGGTCGCTCGCCACGAAGCCGACGACCTTGACGACACGGGCGATCCGGTCGAGCGCGTCGGCGCCCGACGGTCCGCCCTCGGCCTCGACCACCGCCGCGACCGCGGCGAGCGCGTTGAGCGCCGCGGTGCGGGCGTACCCGACCGCGTCGTCGGGCGAGACCTCGGCGCCGACCTTGCCGGTGGCGACCAGGGCACCGTCGACGAACGGCAGCTGCCCGGACGTGTGGACGTATGCACCCGTCCGCACCGCCGGGACGTACGCCGCGACGGGCAGAGCGACCTGCGGCAGCTCGAGACCGAGCTCGGCGAGCCGGGCGGCCGCGCCCATCAGGACTCCACGGGCCGCTTGAGGTACGCCACCAGACCGGCGTCAGGACCCTGGATCACCTGGACGAGCTCCCAGCCGTCGGCGCCCCACTGGTCGAGGATCGCCTTGGTGGCGTGGATGATGAGCGGAATCGTCGCGTACTCCCACTTCGTGGCCATGCGCCTCACCCTAGTGCGCGGCCGACGGCGTGGTGTGCAAGCGCTCTCACCGGACCGGCAGGGACCCGCTCTCCGCGCCGACGAGCTCCGACCACCACGACCGCACGTCGGGCCGACGGCGCAGCAACGCCCGCCGTTCGCGCTCCGTCATGCCGCCCCACACCCCGAAGTCCATGCGGTTGTCGAGCGCGTCCGCGAGGCACTCCAGGCGCACCGGGCAGCCCATGCACACGGTCCGGGCCTCGCGCTGGGCGGCACCCTCGACGAACAGGGCGTCGGGCGAGATCTTGCCCGTGCCGCACGCGGCGACCGCCGTCCAGTGCGCGTCGTAGGTGACAGTCGACACTCGCCCTCCTGGCGCGATGACGGGAGCATGCCGCAGCGAACGCTCCCGGGTCCTGCGGGGAAACTAGCGGGTGCCGCGGGCATCTGGCGAGCCTCCGTTCGGGTCATATCGACTGATGGACGGTTGACCATGTCCCGTGACCGGGTCCGGCGCATGTGCAGGTTGGGTGCAGGTCCGCGCCTCGGGGCGACACCGGGGCGGTCCTCCTAGGGGGCCCGACTACCCTGTCGGCATGCCGAACCCTGCGCGCTCGCGCGGCCGACAGGTCAACGCCTTCCAGGCGTTGGCCCTCCTGCTGTCCTTCGTCCTCGTGGCCGGTGTCGGCGGCGTGCTCGCCGCCGGGCTCGTGCTGCCCGGGGTCGCCGCCGCGAACGGGTTGACGGACGTCTCCGTGACGGCCTTCGACGGGCTGCCGACCGAGCTCGGCGAGACGACGCTCCCCGAGAAGTCGACGATCCTCGCGGCCGACGGCTCCGTGCTGGCGACGTTCTGGGACCAGAACCGGGTCGTCGTGCCACTCGCCGAGATCTCGCCCCTGCTCCAGCACGCGGTCATCGCGACGGAGGACAAGCGGTTCTACGAGCATGCGGGCGTCGACCCGCAGGGCATGGCCCGGGCGTTCGTGCGCAACCTCGGTGGGCAGGACGGTCAGGAGGGCGCGTCGACCCTCACGCAGCAGTACGTGAAGAACGTGCTGATCGAGAAGGCCCTGTCGACGGGCACCGAGGCCGAGCAGCTCGCCGCCGTCCAGGCCGCCAAGGAGGCCGACGGCACCGAGGGCTACGCGCGCAAGCTGCGTGAGGCCAAGCTGGCCATCACTCTCGAGAAGACGATGACCAAGGACCAGATCCTCGAGAAGTACCTGAACATCGCGCAGTTCGGCGCGTCGGTGTACGGCGTCGAGTCGGCCGCCCAGTACTACTTCAGCAAGCCGGCGAAGGACCTGAACTACCTCGAGGCGGCCACGATCGCGGGCGTGACGCAGAGCCCGACCAAGTGGGACCCCGTCCTGCACCCCGAGGAGTCGGAGACCCGCCGCAACCGCGTGCTGCTCCTGATGAAGCAGCAGAACTACATCACCGCCGACGAGTACACGACCGGCGTCACGACCCCGCTCCCGACCACGCTCAACGTGCACCCGCTGCGGCAGGGCTGCATGACGGCGGGCGACGTCGTCCCCGGGTCCGGCTACTTCTGCGACTACGTCACGAAGGTCATCGTCAACGACCCCGCGTTCGGCGAGACCGTCGAGGCGCGCAAGGCCCTCCTGTACAAGGGCGGCCTGACGATCACGACGACGCTCGACCCCCGCCTCCAGACGCTCGCGGACACCGAGGTCAAGAACGGCATCCCCGTGGACGACCCGTCCGGCGTCGGGACGTCGATCGTCACGGTGCAGCCCGGCACCGGCAAGATCCTCACGATGGCCCAGAACCGGATCTACGCCCCGGTCGCGGCCAACCCCGGGGAGGAGCCGGTGAACTTCAACACGGACTTCGCCTACGGAGCGTCCGGCGGCTTTGCGCCGGGCTCCACGTTCAAGCCGTTCACCCTGCTCGAGTGGCTCAAGCAGGGGCACAGCCTGTACGAGACCGTCGACGGCTCCGAGCGGCTGATGAACGAGAACATGTTCACCACGTGCGGCGCGAAGGGAAGGAACGTCCCGTGGCCGGCCGGCAACGCCGAGGGCGGCCAGGGCACGATGACGGTGCTCGACGCCACGAAGAACTCGGTGAACCTCGCGTACCTGACCATGGCGACGAAGCTCGACCTGTGCAACATCATGCAGGGCGCGGCCGACCTCGGCGTGCACACGGGCAAGGGCGCAGCACCGACCACCAACGCGGCCAACGTCATCGGGACGGACAGCGTGGCACCCATGACCATGGCCGCCGCGTTCGCGACGTTCGCGTCCGGCGGCGTGTACTGCGCCCCGATCGCCATCACGTCCGTGACGGACACCAACGGCGCGGCCCTGCCGGTGCCCGAGGCGGGATGCCACCAGGCCATCGAGGCGCGCTACGCCAACACCATCAACTTCGCCTTGAGCAACGTGTGGCAGGGCACCGCGGAGAAGGTCGGGGCGCCCCCGTTCCCCTCGGCGGGCAAGACGGGTACCACGAGCCACAACGAGGAGACCTGGTTCGTCGGCTACACGCCGCTCCTCGCGACCGCCGTCTGGGTGGGCTACCCCAAGGAGTGGAAGCCCGTCCAGAAGATGCCCATCGCCGGCAAGTGGGTCCAATTCGCGTTCGGTTCCACGATCGCGGCACCGACCTGGAAGCGGTTCACGGTGCAGGCGCTCGACGGGGTCGCCAACCCCGGCTTCGCCGCACCGGACGACAAGCTCGTGTACGGCGAGCGCATCCGGGTGCCGAGCGTGGTCGGCAAGTCCGTCGCCGACGCGACCGCGACGCTCAAGGGCGCAGGGTTCGGCGTCTCCGTGGCGCCGGAGCAGGTCGCCTCCTCGGTCCCGGCAGGCTCGGTCGCGGAGCAGTCCCCGTCCGGCACCGCGCCGCGCGGAAGCACCGTGACGCTGCGGCTCTCGAACGGACAGCCCCCGGCCGGTGGACCCGGCCTCCCCGGGTTCCCCGGTCAGCCGGGAGGCGGCCCCGGCGGTGGTCCGGGCGGAGGCAACGGCGGAGGCAACGGCGGCGGGAACGGCGGCCACTGATGGGTTCCGCCTCCAGCGGTGCGGTCAGCCTGGGCCGCACCGCCGGCGGCCTCGCGCTTGCCGGAGCGGCAGCGCTCGCCTGGGCCGCGTTCGTCGAGGTCCGCTGGTACACGCTTCGCGAGGTCACCGTGCCGGTGCTCCCGGCCGGGCAGAGGCCCCTGCGGGTCCTGCACCTGTCCGACCTCCACCTGCTGCCCGGTCAGCAGCGCAAGGTCGACTGGGTCCGTGACCTGGCGTCGCTGGACCCTCACCTCGTCGTCGACACGGGTGACAACTGGGCACACCTCGACGCGATGCCGGCGCTGCTCCGCGCGCTCGAGCCGCACCTCGCGAAGCCTGGCGCGTTCGTGTGGGGTTCCAACGACTTCGTCGCGCCGATCTTCAAGAACCCCGCCCGCTACCTGCTGCCCGACGCGCGGATGCCGCACCACCCGGAGCCCGTGCACCTGCCCTGGCGCGAGCTCGGCGCCCGGTTCCGCGACGCCGGCTGGATCGACCTCGACAACCGTCGCGACGTCGTCGAGCTCGACGGCCGCCGGGTCTCGCTGGTCGGCACGAACGACGCGCACCTCAACCTCGACCGGTACCCGCCCGCTGGTCGTCCGGACGACGCCCGCACCGGCGACGACCCGGTCGACCTGCACCTCGGCGTCACGCACGCCCCGTACCGGCGGGTCCTCGACGCCATGCACGACGACGACGTCGACCTGGCGATCGCCGGGCACACGCACGGAGGACAGCTCGCGGTGCCGGGCTGGGGCGCCCTCGTGACGAACTGCGACATCGACACGCGGCGAGCCAAGGGGCTGCACGGTTGGCCCGGTCCGCGCCCCGACCGGGCCGGCGGCGCGGGCTCGACCTGGCTGCACGTCTCGGCAGGACTGGGCACGTCGCCCTACGCGCCGGTGCGGTTCGCGTGCCGGCCGGAGGCGACGCTCCTCACGCTCGTCGCAGGCTGAGTCGACGCGGCCCCGTCCCCGTCTGCTGCAGGTCACACCTGCTGGGAGGGCGACGGGGCCGCTCCGACGTCAGTGCCGCGCCGTGCAGGCCACCGGCGGCTGGTCATACCACACGCGGATCACGCAGCCGCGCACCCACTCGAAGTACGACCGCATCGCGGTCCAGGTCGACCCCTGCCCGCAGACGGTCTGCTGGATCTGGCTCCCCTTGAGAACGTCGTTGGCGTCGTACCCGCGGGTCGCGACCCACATGTCGTTGCAGGACGTCGGAGGCGTGCCCGCGGGGTTCGACGCACGGGTCCATGCGGCGTGGCACGCGGCCGACTTCCGGAGCTCGACACGCGTGTAGTAGTAGGTGAACTCCTCCACGGTGACGGCGTCGGCCGCACAGCCGTTCGCCTGAGGATCCTTGCCGGTACAGGTGGCGCCGTAGCAGCCGACCGCCGCCGCGGGCGACGCCGCCGAGCCGACGACGACGCCGGCCAGCAGCGTGAGCACGACGAGCACGCGGGCGGCCGCCCGGCGGGCGAGGGGGGACAGGTTCATGAGCTACCTCTCTGCAGGATCTGTCGACGAGTGCAGGGCCTTCCGCCCTCGTCGCCTCGCACGCCGTCCGGCGCCCGAAGTGTTCTCAGCCGCCGTCGAGCGTGACCTCGCGCGACCCGTCGGGCAGCCGGGGCAGCGCCTCGCCGGCGCACGGGGCGTCCTCGACGGTCACGGTGCCGGGGTCGCCCGGAACGGCAGTCAGGTCGACGCACAACCGGGCACCAGCGTCGGCCGTGAACAGGCCTCCGCCCGCGGTCGCTGTTGCGTCGTAGTACACGGTCACGGTGGCGGATCCGTCGGCGCCGAACGCCTGGTCGAGCAGGAACGCCCTGTTCGGCTCGGCCACGACCGCGAGCAGGTGGTCGAGCAGCTCCTGGCCGGAGACGCCCTTGCCGTCGTGCTCCACCCAGTACCGGAGGTTCTCCGCGTCGGCTCTGGCCATGCTCCGTGCGGAGTCGGCGGCCTCCTGCGTCGGCGGTGCCGGGGCGCACCCGGCCACCGCGACGACGCAGAGCAGGCCGATGAGGGTCCCCGCGTGCCTCATGCCGCGCTCACGGTGCCGGAACCAGTGCGGCCGTCAGCAGGTCGCCGTACGTGCGGTAGCCGTCGGCGTTCGGGTGGAACGACTGCTGGGACACCGGGTTCGCGGCGAGGCCCGGCGTCTCGCCCGGCGTCTTCCCGACGATGATCGAGTGGATCAACGGCGGCGTCCCGCACGCCCCCTTGCCGTCGAACGCCGCCCGCGGGTCGACGAACGTGACGAACGTGCCACCCGCTGCGGTGTTGGCGTCGGCGACCGCAGCGGCCATCCTGCCTGCGAGGACGTCGGCGAGGGACGCGAGCCAGCCGATCTCCTGCTCGGAGAGCCCGGCCTGGCCGCAGCCCATCCGGGTGATCAGCCGCGGGTAGCCCATGAGCACCACGCGGGCGTTCGGTGCGAGCAGGTGGATCTGCCCGAGGACGGTCGTGATCGAGGGCTGCACCGTGGTCGCCATCCGTTGCGGCACGACGACCGACGCGGGGCCGCTCCCGTCGTCGTGGACGGAGCAGTCGTCGTCCGTGATGCACGACGCGAGGACGTCACCGAAGCCGGCGTCGTTCCCGCCGATCGACAGCGTCACGACGGTGGTGTTCTCGTCGAGGAACCCCTGGTCGAGCTGCGAGAGCTCGCCGAACCGTGGCCCACCGGCATCCCCGCCCGCCGTCCTCGGCAGCACGGCACCGGAGCCGAGCGTCAGCTCGGTGGGCAGCAGGTTCCGCGTGACGGCACCGGAGCAGGCCAGCAGGTGGTAGTCGAGCGCGGGGTCGTTCGCGATGACCCGTGAGCGGATCTGGTCCGACGAGTCAGGCAGGCGGGCCACCCGCGACCAGGTGAGGGGCGAGCGGTGGCACGCGTTCTGCAGGCGCGCGTTCGTGCCGTTGTTGTCCGACTCCGCGTCGTACGTGAACAGGTCCGTCGTGCCACCCTCGCCGGAAGAGAACGAGTCGCCCAGCGCGACGACGAAGTTCGCCGGCTTCGCAGCGAGCGGCGCGAAGGCGACGGCGTCGAAGGCGATGTCCTCGTTCTTCGGACCGAGGGTCCGCTCGTCGTCGGCGGTCCGCGGGTCGTCCGCTCCGTCGCCGAGGGTCGTCTCCGTCGAGAGGGTGACCTTGGGGATCCCGTGCACGTCGAACACTCCCAGCGAGACCCACGTGTTGACCATCCAGCGCTGCGCGATCACGCGCCGCTTCACCGGCCGGCCGTCGCCCAGGTCCACGAGGTAGGTCGCCTCCTGGGTGTGCGCACCCAGGTCGGGGACGTGCACCATGATCCGGGTCCACGCGTCCAGCCGCCGCCCGAGCGCCCACGTCCCCGTGACCCGCATGGATCCCGCTCTCAGGTCCGCCGACCGGGTGTGCCCGAACCAGAAGTGCCCGTTGTACCCGGCGCCCAGCTGGTGGAAGTCGATCTTCGAGGGGTAGTGGCCGGTGCTGTCGGCGGCGAAGTCGAGGGTGAACGTCCCTTGGTTCCCCACGCTGCGTGCGCAGCCGGGCCGCACGATCGGTGCCGTGTCGGCGATGTCGTCGACCACGAGGGCGCCGGACGGCAGTCCGTTGCGGGAGCAGTTCGGCGGGTAGGCCGTGCCGTCGTCCTGGTAGGCGTACCCGGGAACGAACCGGATGAAGGGCCGCCCGCACTGGGTCTGGCAGTCGTACTTCCAGACGACGCTGCCGTGGTACCAGCAGTGACCGTCGTAGGTGCCGTTGCTCGCGCGGTGGGCGCACGGGCCCCAGTTGACTCCGCCCTGCACGTTCGTCGTGCCCGGGACGCAGTCGTTCGTCTCGTCGCAGAACTGGTACAGCGGCGGGCGGGAGTAGGTGCGGTTGGCGTCCGCGGCGGACCCGTCGCCCGGCCACCACGCCGCGCGGTACGCGGCCACGAACGTGTTGGGCGACTCGAGCAGGGACGGCGGGAAGGCGGCGAAGCCGAGCACCTTCTCGGGGTAGGCCCAGTCCTGAGGATGGGTCGCATCGGCAGGGTTCTTGTTGAACAGGCTCCGCTCGGGCGGGTACGACGGGTTCGCGGGGTTGTTGAGCCATCCGACGCCCCACTCGCCGTTGCGCCCCGTGTTGTGCGCGTCGGACTGCGGGTAGAACCCGGTGTTGTACGCCCACACCGCGTAGTACCAGTTCTCGATCCGGGCCGGGTTGCCATCGTTGACGGTCAGCCCGGCCGCGCGGGTCTCGTTCCACTTCTTCGAGAGGATCTGCAGGCCGGCCGCCACGTTGGCCACGAAGTCGAGCGCGATCGCCCGCTGCTGCGCGTAGGTGCGCGACCCGGGGACGCCCGTGTCGGCGAGCCGCATGCCGTCCGTGACCTGCGCGACCCCGTACCCGCAGTCCGACTTGCTCCAGTCGACCCGCCACCGGTCGTCCGGGTCGGGTGCCGTGACGGCGACGCCGTAGTAGTTGCCGATCAGCGGGCTCCCCGTCACGCCGGGCACCACGTAGCCGGGCGCCTGCCACAGGTTCGACTCCTGCGCGAGGATCCCGAGCATGACCTGCGCGGGGACCTGACCGCCGCCGGCAAGCGGCACGGCCGGGAACATGGTCGACACGTCGTAGGCCGACATCCCGAGATTCTTCCAGTTGGCCGGCCGGGACACGTTGAGCGAACCCTGCACGGCCTGGTCCACCGCCCACTCGACCTGCCTCGGTTTCGGCTGCAGCGCCTGGTTGCCGGGATCGTTGCGCGGCACCGCGCACGTCCGCTCCGTCTCGAGCGGGTTGTGTGCGTCGCCGGCCGCGGTGGCCGCCGTGGCTGCAGCCGTCGTTGCCGTGCCATGGAGGGCGCTCCGCAGCACGGACCGCGAGGCTGCCGTGGGCTGCCGCAGCCCGGTCTCGCGGCCGGAGGGCGTGCCGTCCCCGGCCGACGGGTGGACGACCTCCTCCCCCGACGGCACGGCGTCCGCCCCGTCGAGCACCGTGCTGAGCCGAGACGTCCGCCCGGTCGTCAGGCTGCGGACGTGGAGCTCGGCCCGCGTCCTCGCGCCGGGCGTGCTGCCGGTCTCGTCCGTCCCGGGCGCGACCGGCAGCAGGGCGTCGAGCCCGATCGTGACCTCGCCCAGGACGCTCGACCGGTCCCCCTTGGTTCCGCCGACGACCTGCACGGTAGCCGGAAGGGTCCCGGTCGCCCGTGCAGAGCCCGTGAGCAGCACCCGGCCCCCGGCAGTGGACGTCACGCCGACGGCGGTGAGCGGACCGCGCGCGAGCTCGCTCGTGGAGGCGTCGGGCCGGACCGTGCGCAGGCGGTCGGCGGTGAGCCGGCGGACGTGCGCTGTCGTGGCGTCGTGGTCGAGGAAGACGAGCCCGCCGTCGGCGTCGGCCCGGAGCCCGTACGGCACGGACTGTGCGCGCGCGATCGGCTCGACGGTCCCCTCGTCGTCGACCCGCACGACAGCGTCCGAGGCGGCCGCGACGATGCCCTGGTCCGTGAGCACCGCCGAGGTCAGCTGCCCGGCTGCCTCGACACGGGCCACGACCGCGCCGGCTGCCGCATCCACCGTGACGAGCCTGGTGGCGTAGACGTCCTCGCCTCCCGAGACCGTCAGCACAGCCTCCTCGCCGTGCCCGCACGAGGGCGAGAAGTACTCGAGGCTGCTCAGCACCGGCAGCACGGTCACGGCTCCGGACGTGAGGTCGACCACGGCCGTGAAGGCACCGCGGAGGAACAGGTCCTCCTCGTTCGTGTAGCCGCGCGGCGCGTACGCGACGACGAGGCGCGTGCCGCTCGCGGTCATGCACGCGTTGCCGATCCACCGGTCGGTCTCGACCCCGGCCGCCGCGAGGGTCGCCACAGTGCGCAGCTCGTAGCCGTCGGCGGCGTCGGCGACCAGCACGTGCAGGCCGGACGCGTCGCCGGAGAGCTCCCAGGCCCGGTCCTGCGACAGGGTCCATCCCGGTCCGAGCGCGGCCACGCGGTCCTTCTCAGGGACCGCCGGGGTCAAGCCATCCGCCGAGCCTTCGGGGGCGGGGACGTCCACCGTGGCGGGCGGCGCCGGCGGCGGCGTCGGTGCCGGCTTGCCGGCGGCCGTCGCGGGTGCAGACCCGAGAAGTGTGGCTGCGAGCAGGAGCGCCGTCGAGGCGGCGACCCGCGCGGACGCCCGCCCGTCGGCGGACCACGATCGACCGTGGTGGTCCTCTCCTCGCAGCTGTCGACGCATCGCCATCCCCCTGGTGTCGTGACTGCGCGACGAACGCCTCGACGCGTGGACCGAGCGACAACCTAGAAGGACCAGGAGCTGCGCGAGTCAGAACCAGTGTGACTATGGTCACACGAATCGATTCAGGCGGTCATGATGCGCGTGGCGAGCGTCTGGAACCCCGACGAGAGACTGCACCCGAGCGGGTCCGGCGGACGTCGGCGGCCCCGGTTTCACTCCGGGCAGAGGAGTCGGCTATCCTTACGGGGCTCCACGGGGTGTGGCGCAGCTTGGTAGCGCGCTTCGTTCGGGACGAAGAGGTCGTGGGTTCGAATCCCGCCACCCCGACAGTGTGGAAGGCCCTCTGGTCAGCGAGTCCACTCGCGCCAGGGGGCCTTTCGCTTGCCTGCACCGTGGTCGCGACCCCGCCTGGGTGACGAACTGGGTGACTACGCACCCTTGCCTCCCCTCGCCACGGCGACCGAGAACGGCGGCACCATCGACCAGCCCACATCGGTCCCCACGTCCGCGAACATGGCATCCATGACCTGAGCCCGGGTCTGGATCACGGGACGCAGCTCCTGCCGGCAGACCTTCTCAGTGACGTCGGTTCCGGAGTGGCCGACGAGCCTCGCAGCCCGTGCCCGTTCGACGGTGCGACTCAAGGCGGTGCTGGTCGGCGCGGTGATCGGCTCAGGCCGCTCCGCGCGCGAGACGGCAAGGGCGCACGGGGTGTCGTGGTGGTTGGTGCAAGCCGCGATCAGCGGCTTGGCGGTGCTGCTGCCCGCGCGGGGCTGGGCCAGGCTCGAGGGGCGCCGACGGAGAAATCGAGGCGCCTCCGGCGCCCGCCGGAGACTACACAGGCCGCCCCGGTGGAAGGACGGCCTGTGTCTGAATCGCTACCTGACGGAAGGGTGCGAGCGCGGTCTACTTGGACTATGGAGCAGTCGTCATGCCTTACAGGTTTGCCACGCCCGGAGGCCGGCTACGGCTGTCGCAAGCCACACGATAATCCCCGAAGCTGTGTAGATGCCGACAACGACGAGACCCGCGTCAATGATGCAACCAGCCGAAGGAGGATTTCCTGACACCGGGTAGACGCTATTAATCTTGTATGTCGCGATAAGCTTGCCATCGAGATACTTCTTGAGCCGATACCCTTGACAATTGATCAGTTCCTCGCCCGGAGACATCGGAGTCTGGACGCCGTTCAGCTGTACACACTGCCATTCGTAGTTTCCTGTAGCACTGGCGGCTGTTGGTGCACCTACGACGAGCAGAGAAAGAATTCCGATACCCACGGCGATCTTGGCCCAGAACGACTTCATGCCTATCCTCCTAGTTTCCCGCTTTGGGACGAGTCATCAAGAGATGACGGGAGGACGCTAGCAGGGCCATCAGACGTGCGAGGGGTGGATGGCACGAAATCCTCCAGGCTTCTTCCGTTTACGGCGCGCCTGTGCAGACACGCCGTGTGGAGCATCTTTTTTCGGCTCTTCACGGTTCGTGGTGATTGCCGGGTCGCGTCGGTGAGACGTTGAAGGCCTGACCGGAGGACACGGCTGGGCCCCCTTTGTCGGTGAGCCTTTCCTTACTGCCTCAAGCGCGCGGCTGCGCCGCGCGGGTCGGCCTCCCGGGCGGGGCCCCGCGCTCCGCTCGCTCCGCTCGCTGCGCGCACGCCACCCGTCCGGCCTTCCCCGACGCAACAAATGCGGTCCCGATGTCACCCCGGAACCGCCGAACTGCTCGCTCTCATATCCGTCTCGCCTCGCCCGACGCCGCACCGACCGCCGAGCCTCCGGCCGGCTCCACTCCGCGTCAAGGGCCCCTTCGGCGTCGCTGCGCGATGGCCTTTGGCCACCCTGACCCGGAGCTCCGCCCGCCTCTGGTGCCCCGCTATCGGTGTGGCGCCTACGATCTGCGCACGACGTGCGAACTTCCGCGCGCGGTCGAAGGTCAGATGGGCGGATGGGGATGACGGACGATCGTCGCGCTCGTGACGCTGAGGGCCGAAGGGAACTCCGCCAATTGCTGCTCGACGTCGAGCTGCGCGGGCTCAGGCACACCCTCATCGGCTCGGCCGTCGTCTTCGCCGGCGTCGGTGTCTTTGCGCTCGTCACTGGGCTGCAGCCTGCCAACGATGCTCCTTCCGGCGATCTGGCGATGGCAGGAATCTGCGCGATCGCCGCGATCGCCGCGATCGCCGCTTGGCTGATCTCACAACTGATCCCCAAGCGCCGACGTCCAGCTCGCGTCGCGTCCAACGACTGATGAGCCTGCTCCCCGCGGCCTAGCAGCGACGCCCCGTGACGTATCGCCCGTCCTTCTGGGTGACTAAGTGGGTGACTACGACACCACCGAACGGGGCGACAACCACCGACAGCCACCAACGCAGCAGCGCCAAGGAGACGGCATGGGTTTGGCAGTCTCGGCGGCCCCCAGCCCTTCGGGACGAAGAGGTCGTGGGTTCGAATCCCGCCACCCCGACAGTGTCCGCTCGCGCCAGGGGGCCTTTCGCTTACCCCGGGGAGGTCCGGAACCCCCGCGGAGGGCTTCACCGAGGCCCGCGCATGCTCTCGCGGCGCGAGGGCCGGCTGCGGCGCACGCACAGCCGCAGCTGCATGCCGGTCGCCGCTGGCTGCCGTTCTACTACCGGGGCGAGGACATCTCGCCGCGCAGATCCTGTACCTCGTCGAGTCGGAGCGCCGGTTCGACGCCGTGCAGGAGGCTCTCGACGCCGCCAAGGCGAACCGGCCCGAGCGCGCAGCGACGCGGGAGGGGGGTGTGTCGTCCAGGTCAGGCCTCGTCCTGCGTCGACGGTCGCGCCGTCTCCAGGTCGATCAACGCCTGCTGGCGGTCGGCGCTCGCCTTGTCTCGGTCACCAGCCGAATCGCGGCGATCGTCTTCGAACTTGCTGCGGTCGCTCGCCGCGGCGAGGCGGTCGACGGCTTCCGACCGCCTGAGGTCCCGCGCGTCGTCCAGCATCATCGTGAGGTCGGCCTGGGACATCTCTGCCTCCGACTGCGCCATCTCACGCGCGATGATGGCGTCCTCGAGTGCTGCTCGGGCGTCCGCCGCGGCGTCGTGGACTTCATCGCGCAGGGCTGCGGAGTGGCGCCGGACCTGCTCGGCCCACAGCCGGTCACGAATGGCCTGGTCACGTCTTTCCCGGTCGGTCGCCCCTCGGGTGGCCAACTCGTCGCGCGCCGCAGCGTCGGCGTCCCGCCGCCCTGCCGCGAGGTCCCGCCTGTCGGCGTCATCGTCGCGATCCGCGCCCTCGCCAGGTCGCATCATCGTCCGACCGTAGCGCTCGACCTGCGTGCTTCCAACGCCTGCGCCGCGGCCCGATGGATGCCCGCGATCGGGGTTGCCCCGCGTCAGGCGAGGTGCGAGATCTGGGCGACGAGACGAAGGGTTCGGCGGAAGTCGGTCGCCTCTAGCGGGAGCGGGCGGCCGCTGCGGCGGCGACGATGTAGGGCGCGCTGACGAACGCGACGCCTGCCGCGTGTGCGAGCGCGGCCATGTGCTCTGCCTCGCTGGGCGTGAGGAAGACGCCGGTGGGGTCCTTCTCGCCGTCCTCGTTGCGGCCCGACTGGTGCCAGAGCGTGGCGGCACCGAGTCGCTGAGCCTCTGCCAGCAGACCGGGCAGCTCCGCCGCCGGCCTGTGGCTGTAGACGATGTCCGCCCGTTCGGGCAGGGCGGTGACCGGGCTCGTCTCCGGACGGCCGTCGACCAGTCGCATGACGTAGAGGTCGTCCGGGTCGGGGCCACCTTGGAAGGTGACGTCGAGGCCCGCGTGGACGAGGGCGTGGGGAACGTCCTCGGAGGGCCAGTCGTGGAGCACTGCCGCCCTGGCAGAGCGCAAGATCTCGACGGGGTCGGTCATTCTCTACCTCCGAGGTGTGTGGTTTCCGATGACCTGGCTGTCGCACCACGGGATGAGCCAGCCGATGACGTTGGGCCAGAACAGGAACGCCCGCTCGCCACCGTCGCGCAGGTACTGGTGCACGTGGACTCGGGTGCCCCTGGTCGTGGGTTCGAAGGTGACGTCGGTCTGGCTGTCGTCGACGACGCCTCGGTAGGTGAGGCGGACGCCGGGCTCCCATCGGGTGATCTCGGCGATGACGAGCTCGCCGTCGGGGTACACCTCGAGCACTCGCCCCCCGAGCCGGGTCTCGACGTGCATCGTCGGCGACCGTCCGGCGTCGAAGTAGTTGATCGGTCCGGGGATCCACCACGAGCTGATCTCGGCCGTGAACGCCTCGAACGCTCGCGCAGGCGGGACCCCGACGTCGATGCTCGCCCGGGCTTCAGGGCGCTCCGACCGGTCCGCGGCGCCGGCGGGACGGTTCATCGGCCCGACCGCCGGTGCGAGGGTTCGCCGAGGCGGGCCGTGTCACCGCCCGGCGGGCGCGCCGCCGCAGGGCGTCCGTCGTCGGTGGCTTCGACGTGGGTGCGGAACGCTGCGAGCTGCTCGTTCCACTGCGCCTGCACCTGATCCATCCAGGCCCGGGCCGCGACGAGCCCGTCGTCGCGCAGCGTGAAGACGCGGCGGCGTGCGTCGTGCGGGTCCCGGTTGTCCGTGACCAGACCGGCCACCTGGAGCGTCCGGAGGTGGCGGCTCATGACGGACGGTGAGACCGAGGCGTGCCGGGCCAGCTCTCCGGCACTGGCCGGGCCCCGCGACAGCACCTCGACCGTCGCGAGGCGGACGGGGTCAGCGAGGGCTGCGAAGCGCTCAGCCGCACCTTGGTCACTCATGTCCGCAATTATTCACGAAATCCGCAAAGGCTCAAGGCCTGCAGACGCACGGCAGGGCCCCGCCCGTCGACCGGTCGGGGCCCTGCCGTGCGTACGGTCCGGCTCAGCCGTTCGGGCCGAGGTACGACGCGTTGCCGTCGCTGGTGTGGATCCGCACGTGCACGGGAGCGCTCGGGTCGGTGGGGCCGGTGACGGTCTGGTGGCCGTCGGACACCGAGATGTCGAGCGCGACGGGCTCCCCCGTGCCGTACACGGTCACGTCGCCGTCGCTGGCGGACGCGTCGATGTCGCCGTGGACGCCGGAGATCTCCTGCCGGCCGTCGGTCGAGTGCACGTCGGCCCGGCCGGACACGTCGGACACCTCGACGCGGCCGTCGGAGGACGACACGTCGACGTCGCCCTGCACGGCGGACACGAGGATGCGCCCGTCGCCGCTGTGCACCGCGACGTCGCCGACGACGTCCTCGATCGTCGTCGCGCCGTCGGACGTGTGCGCGTCGATCGAGCCCTCCAGCGTGGAGGCGGACACGTCGCCGTCGTGCGCCTCGATCTCGACGTCCGTGCCTTCCGGGACCTGCACGACGAGTGACGCGGTGCAGACGCCCGGGCTCCACCAGTCGCACCGGTGCTCGACGAGGAGCCGGTCACCCACGACGGACGAGCTGTACCGGGGCGTCGACAAGGCGCTGCGGGACTCGCGGCGGACGACGACCTCGGAGCCCCCTGTCGTCACGGTGACGTCGCCGTCGGCGACGAGGCGCACGACCGGCTGGGCGTCGTACGTGGCGGTGCGGGCGGTCGACGAGACGTCGACGTTCGCGGCGATGAGCTGGCCCGTCGCGCTCCACACGCCCGTGACGAGCATGAGGCCGCCGACAATGCCGCCGGTCCAGATGAGCGCCCGCGAGCTCGGCGACCGCGGTGCCGGGGGCGGCGGGGACTGCACGGGGTTCTCGAGCGTGGTGGTCATGGCCGTTCTCCGTTCGAGGGGGCGTGCTCGAGCCAGCGCAGCACCGCGAGCACGCGACGGTGGTCGTCGCTGTCCGGGGGCAGGCCGAGCTTGGTGAGGATCGAGGTGACGTGCTTCTCGACGGCCGGGAGGCCGACGACGAGGCGATCGGCGATCGCGGTGTTGGAGCGGCCCTCGGCCATGAGGCCGAGGACGTCGCGCTCCCGTGGGGTGAGCGTCTCGAGACCCGACCTGCGGGTCCGGGCGAGGATCTGAGCGACGACCTCGGGGTCGATCACTGTGCCGCGCTGCGACACGCGGGTGAGGGCGTCGAGGAACTCGTCCACGTCCGCCACGCGGTCCTTGAGCACGTACCCGAGGCCGCGGACGTCGCCCGCGAACAGGTCCTGCGCGTACCGCTGCTCGACGTACTGCGAGAGCACGAGCACCGGCAGCCTCGGGTGCAGCGATCGCAGGTGGACGGCGGCCCGCAGGCCCTCGTCGGTGTGCGTCGGGGGCATCCGGACGTCCGTGACCAGCACGTCCGGGACGTCGGCGCCGGGGCCGAGCGCGGCGACGAGCTCGTCGGCCGTCTTGTAGCCGGTGACCTCGTGCCCCTCCGCGGTCAGCAGGCGCGTGAGCCCGTCGAGCAGGAGGACCGAGTCCTCGGCGATCACGATGCGCACGGCACCTCCACGGTCAGTCGCGTGCCGGCTCCGGCCGGGCTCTCCAGGTGGAACGTGCCGTCGAGCGCCGCGACCCGGCTGCGCAGGCCGTCGAGGCCGCTGCCCGGGTGGGCGTCCGCGCCGCCGACGCCGTCGTCCTGCACGACGAGCCGCAGGACGCCGTCGGTCACGGCGGCCTCGACCCGGACGTGCTGGGCGTGCGCGTGCTTCGCCGCGTTGGTCAGCGCCTCGGCGGCCACGAAGTAGGCGGCGGCCTGCGCCGACGTGCTGGCCGTGCCGAGCAGCGTCGCGTTCGGCACGACGACCTCGACCGGGACCGGGCTGCGGGCGGCGAGCGCCGACAGCGCCGCGTCCAGGCCGCGGTCGGTGAGGACGGCCGGGTGGATGCCGCGGACGAGGTCGCGCAGTTCGGCGAGCGTCTCCTTGACCTCGCGGTGCGCGTGCTCGAGCGCCGCGGCGGCAGCCTCGGGGTCGGCGGTCGCGGTCCGACGGGCCACACCGAGCTCGACGCCGAGCGCCACGAGCCGCTGCTGAGCACCGTCGTGCAGGTCGCGCTCGATGCGCCGACGCTCGTCGTCCGCCGCGCCCACGGCCGCCGTGCGCGTCTCCGCGAGGTGCTCCGCGCGCCCCTCGGCACGCGCGGCACGCTCCTGCGCGGCCAGCACGGCGAGGTCCTGCGGGGACGCTCCGAGCATCGCGCGGGCGAGCCGCACCTGCAGCAGCGTCGACGCCTGCGCGGCGAGCGCCGCGAGCCACACCGCGACGACGCCGCCGACCACCTCGAACAGCCAGTGCGGGGACAGGTGGACGTCGGGGAGCGCCACGGCGAGCAGCGGAGCGATCACGAGCGCGATGCCGAAGCAGCCGAGGACCGTCAGCAGGGCGGTCGCGGCCGTCATCAGCAGACCGGCCACGATCACGTACGCGACGTGGCCCCACGTCCGGGCGTCCGTCATGATCGCGACCCACGACGGCCACCAGCCCGGACCCTTCGGACGCCGGTACGACGGCGCGGGGACGTCGACGAGCACCTGCGCCTTGAGCCGGGCCCGCTCGAGCCGCGCGTACGGCCGGGTCGTCCACAGCGTGAGGACCAGGATCGGGACGCCCACGAGGAACACGACGAGCAGCCCCGCGGCCAGCGACAGCGCGACCGACAGCCAGATGCCCATGACGAGCAGCCCGGCGCTGCCGATGACGACCTGCGACACCGCTCGCCACGTCGCGGCCGACACCGGGGCGGCGAGCAGCTCGCGCATGCCGGCGAGGGCCGGGGCGACGACGCGGAGGTCGTCGTCCGTGGAGACGGCCCGGGGGACCACCGGGGTGGGGGCACCTGACGCGGCCGACGCGGGACCGGCCGACGCGGGGCCGGTCGTCGCGGGGCCGGTCGGTGCGGGACCGGTCGGGCCGAGGACCCGGGTCGGTGCGTCGGCCGTGGTCCGCGCGCCCGGCGGCACCGGCAGGGGTGTCGTCGTCGGGACGCTGTCGTCGAAGCTCATACCGAAGACGCTAGGCCCCGGGCCTGCGCGAAGACACCAAGACCTCCCACCGACCCACCCGGGGGAAATCCCTACCCCGACTGGTCCGGCAGACGGCCGAGGGGCCGGCCCCGGGAAGTCCCGGGACCGGCCCCTCGTCGCCCCTCAGGGGCGGGTGCAGCTGGGTCAGCTGCAGGTGGCGCCGTTCAGCGTGAACGACGTCGGGTTGTTGTTGGTGCCCGTGTGGGAGCCGTTGAACCCGATGTCGACCGTCTGGCCGGCGGCCAGCGAGCCGTTCCACGCGGCGTTCTTCGCGGTGACCGTCGTGCCGGACTGCGACCAGTCGGCGCTCCAGCCCTGCGTGACCTTCTGGCCGTTCGCGAACGAGAAGCCGAGGGTCCAGCCGTTGAGGGCCGTGGTGCCGGTGTTGGTGACGCGCACCGACGCCGTGAACCCGTTGTTCCAGCTGTTCGCCGTGTAGACGACCTTGCAGGACCCGGTGGTCGTGGTCGACTTCGTGGTCACCGACAGGGCGGACGAGGCCGCCGAGACGTTGCCCGCGTTGTCCTTCGCCCGGACGGTGTACGAGTACGCCGTCGCGGCCGTGAGGCCCGAGTCCGTGTACGACGCGGTGGTCGAGGAGCCGACCTTCGTCGTGCCGCGGTAGATGTCGTACCCCGCGAGGCCCGAGCCACCGGTGTCGGTGGACGCGGCCCACGTGAGGGCCACGCTGGTCTCGGTCACCGTGGTGGCGGCCAGACCCGTCGGGACGCTCGGTGCGACCGTGTCGGTCGCCGCGGCCTGCGTGGTGACGGACAACGCCGAGGACGCCGCCGACACGTTGCCCGCCACGTCCTTCGCCCGCACGGTGTACGAGTACGCCGTGGACGGGCTCAGGCTCGTGTCGGTGTACGACGTAGTGGTCGTCGAGCCGACCTTCGTCGTGCCGCGGTACACGTCGTACCCGGCCACGCCGGAGCCACCGGTGTTGTCCGTGGACGCCGTCCAGGACAGGGAGACCGTGTCCTGCGTGACCGTGCCCGCGACGAGGCCCGTCGGGACGCTCGGTGCGGTCGTGTCGGTCGACGCGGCCTTCGTCGTGACCGTGAGGCCCGACGACGCTGCCGAGACGTTCCCGGCGACGTCCTTGGCCCGCACCGTGTAGGTGTACGCCGTGGACGCCGTCAGACCGGTCTCCGTGAACGACGCGGTGGTCGAGGAGCCGACCTTCGTCGTGCCGCGGTAGATGTCGTACCCCGCCACGCCCGAGCCGCCGGTGTTATCCGTCGACGCCGTCCACGTGATGGTGGCGCTGTTCGACGTGATCGTGCCGGCCTGCAGGCCCGTCGGGACCGACGGGGCCGTGGTGTCGTCCGTCGGCGTGGTGGTGCCGAACAGACGGTCGTAGTCCGCGAGGGCCGCCGCGATGGCCGTCTGCGCCCAGAACCGGTGGAACCGGAACGTGGGGGCCACGCCCGTGTCGAGGGCCGTCTGGACCTTCGACCACTGCGGGTCCTGCTTGTACCAGGTGCGGATGTCGAGGAAGGAGACACCCGGCTTGATCACGTCGCCGTTGGGCATCTTGCCGGTCCAGCCGGACGGGATGTAGATGCCGTCACCACCCGCGACGTAGGTGTCGTCGAAGCGCAGGAAGTCCTTGCGGGTCTCGTCGGACGTGATGCCGATCGAGTCCTGGTTGGACGCCCAGATCGCGTCGAGGAGCGCCTTGGCCTTCGCGGCCGTCGCGGTGTCGTTGGCCTTGGCGGCGTAGAAGAGCAGGGCACGGGCGGTGTCGCCGGCGACGCCGACGTCCTGGCCGGTGCTCTTGACGCTGACCGAGAGGCCGGAGTTGCTGCCCGGGCTCGTCGCGTTCCACGTGTCGGGCTTGCCCGTCCAGGTGAGCTCCGACGGGACCGACCAGGTGGTGCCCGAGACCGAGATGTTCTTCACGACCCACGGGACCCACTTGTCGAGGATCTTCTTCGCCTGGGCGTTGCCCGTGGCGTAGTAGAGCTCGGCGACGCGCTGCACACCCCAGGCCTGCATGCCGAACCACTGGTTCGACGGCGGGTCGTTGTAGACGGGCGCCTCGGTGTAGCCCATGCCGTAGAACGTCGGCGTGCCGCTCGGCGGCGTCGCGTAGGCGCCGTCCCAGCTGTTCGTCGCGCCACCGGCGATGCCGCCCTCGGGGGCCTGCAGCCACTGGTAGAACTCGAGCTGGCGCGTGAGCGACTTCGCCCAGTCGTCCTTGGCCGTCGCGGACTTCGGGATGAACGCCGTGTCGTTCGACAGGACGTACGCGGTGAGCGGGTTCTGGTACCCGAAGTGCGCGTGCGACGAACCGATGCGCCAGGCCCAGCCGGCCGACGTGTCGGTCGCGCCACCCCACGCGTAGTACCAGCTCAGCAGATAGTGCTCGCTGGAGCGGCCGGAACCGGCGGGGCAGGACGGCGAGGTGCAGCCGATCTGCTTGAAGTACTTGTCGAACAGCGCGTACCGCAGGTAGTCACCCATCTTGGCGGCCTTGGCGACCGTGCCGGCGATGACGGACTGCTTGCCCTGGGCGGTGGCCCACTGGTTGGCCCAGTACACAGCCTCGATCGCGCGCGCGTCGGCGTCGGGGGCGTTGGTGTACTTCCACTGCTTCGCGTACGACGAGTCCTTGGTGAACAGGTCGAGGAAGCCGTTGGGGCCGCCGTACTTGAACTCCTCGCACGACGGCTGCGGGACGGTCTCCCAGACCGACTCCTGCGGGCCGCGCTGGAAGGTGTTGATGTAGGACGTGCCGGTCGCGGTCGGGCCGAGCTCGCAGCCCGCGCCCGGCGTGGCGCCGAAGCCGTACTTGTTGTCGACGTCGGCGAGCCAGTGCATGCCGTAGACGTCCGCGTTGCCGTAGGTCGACTTGAGCTCGGCGCCGATCGGGTCGCTGCCCGACGTCACGCCGCTGTTGAGCTGCGACGGGTAGCTGCTCGGGTGGTTGAACTCCGAGGCGTACGTGGCGGGGCTCGACGGGTTGTAGAACGAGTTCGTCGGCTGGTCCGCGCTCGTCGGGATCATGTACTTCTCGAGCGTGTCCCACGCGGTGTTCACGCGCGTGAAGTCGCCGGTCACCTGGCCGTACAGCGCCTCGAGCCACACCCAGTAGGAGTACGCCTCGGACGTGGTCTCGTGACCGTAGTCCGGGGCCTCGACGATGAGCGTCTCGACGGAGTGGTACGGGATGCCCTGGGGGCTGAAGTACCCGTTGGCCGGGTCCTTGATCTTCTCGTACTGCGCGAGGAACCGCTGCGCGTACTCCCCGGTGGCCGCTAGCTTGACCGGCGCCGCCGCGGGGACGGTGATCGTGGCGGGCAGGGACCCGCCGCCGGTCGCGGCGAGCGCGGGCTGCATGCCCGCGACCGCCAGGAGCGACGAGGTGCCGAGGGTGGCGAGCGCCACCCAGGTTCCTCGCCGTCGGGTCAATGAGGACATCTCTCGTACCTTTCTGGCTAGCGGGCGACGCCCGCAGCAGCGCGGGACGGCGGCCCGCCGTCCGGCACGCGCGCGTGGCGGACTGTGGCGGGAGGTGCACGAAGGACCGGGCCGGCGCGGGGCCGGGCGCACGCAGCGGTGCGGACGTCCGGTGAGCGACGGTCGGGACGGCGACCACCCTCGTGTCGCGCACAGGGGGCGTCCAGACTCCTAAACCTTTCGAGAGACGGTGTCTTGGGAGCGCGACCACAGCAGATGACGAGCCGCGACGCGGTGAGCGTGGGACGACGTGTGGGACGCCGTGGGAACTGCCCGTGGATGCGGTGGAGCGCACCACGGCGCCGGGCCCCGGCGGCTGTCCCCGTCGGGCCTGGCGGCCCGTCAGCGTCGGGGCGTGTCCGGCCCGTCGAGGTCGGCGGTGACGACCGCGCACCGGTCGGCGTCGCCGTCGGCTCCCGCGTCGGCATCGGCCGTCGCCCGGGCCAGCAGGTGTCGCAGCACCTGACGTTCCGCCGGTGTGAGTGCGCCGAGCACGCCGTCCTCGGCGGCGGCGACCGCCCGCTCCAGCTCGGCGGCGGTCTGCACACCGAGCGGCGTCGCGACGAGGCGCCGCGCGCGTCGGTCGTGCGGGTCGAGCCTGCGCTCGACGAGGCCGCAGCCCTCGAACCTGTCGACGAGGTAGGTCATGACCGTCCGGTCGATGCCGAGCTGTGCGGCGAGCGCGGCCTGCGTGGGCGGCTCACCGTGCACGACCACCGACAGCACGTGGTACCCGCGGGCACCGTCGGGGATGCCCGCGAGCGCGCCCTCGACGGCCTCGCGCCACCGGCGCAGGAGGGTGCCGACGGACCATCCCAGGTCCACCGTGTGCACGTCGGCGGGTGCGCTCATGCGGGGATCGTAGCGCACATGCGCTGCCGCGCAGACGAGTGGTGTGACATATAGTCTGCGAGACAGACGATCGAGAAGGACGGGCACGGCATGACGGACTACGGCCACGAGCTGGCCTTCGGCACGTTCCTCACCCCGCAGAACGGCGACCCACAGGCACCCGTCGAGCTCGCCGTGCTCTCGGAGCAGGCGGGTCTCGACCTCGTCACGTTCCAGGACCACCCGTACCAGCCGGCCTTCCTCGACACGTGGACGCTGCTGTCCTACGCGGCGGCGCGCACCGAGCGCGTGCACCTCTCGGCGAACGTGGTCAACCTGCCGCTGCGCCCGCCCGCGGTGCTCGCCCGGTCG
This sequence comes from Cellulomonas sp., assembly GCF_017744555.1. GTDB lineage: Bacteria > Actinomycetota > Actinomycetes > Actinomycetales > Cellulomonadaceae > Cellulomonas. The sequence goes on from NZ_JAGIBD010000016.1 coordinate 65,844, forward strand.
GTCGCGAGCCTCGACCTGCTGTCCGGAGGACGCGTCGAGCTCGGCCTGGGCGCGGGCGCGTTCTGGGACGCGATCGAGGCGATGGGCGGCACCCGGCTCACCCCCGGGCAGGGGGTCGACGCCCTCAGCGAGGCGATCGACGTGATCCGCGGCGTGTGGGACACGAGCACCCGGGTGCCGCTGCGCGCGGGCGGCACCCACCACCGGGTCGACGGAGCCAAGCGCGGCCCGGCACCCGCGCACGACGTCGGGATCTGGCTCGGCGCCTACAAGCCCCGCATGCTCCGGCTGGTCGGCACCAAGGCGGACGGGTGGCTCCCGTCGCTCGGGTACCTGCAGCCGGGCGACCTCGCCCGTGGGAACACGGCGATCGACGACGCCGCGCGAGCCGCGGGGCGCGACCCGCGCGAGATCCGGCGGCTGCTCAACGTCAACGGCTCGTTCTCGCCGGCGTCACAGGGCGGCCTGGTGGGTCCGGTGTCCCAGTGGGTCGACGAGCTGGTCCGGCTCGCGCTCGAGGACGGCGTCGCGACGTTCATCCTCGGCACGGACGACCCGCGCGACATCCGCCTGTTCGCCGAGCAGGTGGCGCCCGCCGTCCGGGAGGCTGTCGCCGCGGAGCGGGCCAACGCCCAGACGGTCACGGGCCACGTCCGTGGGGCGGCGGCGCTCGCCCGCCGGGTGCCGGGGATCGACTACGACGCGGTACCGCGCGAGCTCGCCGCGGCCGCGGTGGAGCCGGGCGACCGCCGGTACGACCGCGTGCGGTCCACGTACATGCGCCGGGGCGCACCGGGCCTCGTGCTGCCCGCGTCGTCTGCCGCCGAGGTCGCACTGGCCGTCGAGTACGCGCGGTCGCAGCCCGGGCCGCTCGCGGTCCGCAGCGGCGGGCACGGCATCTCCGGACGGTCCACGAACGACGGCGGGATCGTGGTCGACCTTGCCGCGATGAACCGGATCGAGGTGGTCGACGCCGGCAGCAGGCGGGTCCGGCTCGGCGCCGGCGCCACCTGGGGCGAGGTCGCGGCCGCGCTGGCGCCGCACGGCTGGGCGATCTCGTCGGGTGACTACGGCGGTGTCGGGGTCGGGGGGCTCGCGACGACCGGGGGCATCGGTCTGCTCGGCCGGCTGCACGGCCTGACCATCGACCACGTCGTCGCCGCCGAGGTCGTGCTCGCGGACGGCCGCGTGCTTCAGGTCGACGACGAGCACCACCCCGACCTGTTCTGGGCGCTGCGCGGCGCGGGCGCGAACTTCGGGGTCGTGACCTGGGTCGAGGTCGAGGCGTCGGCCGTGCCCGACGTCGTCTACTCGACCATGACGTTCGACGCGTCCGACGTCGGCGGGCTCCTCGACGCGTGGGGCACGCTCGTGCAGGACTCCCCCCGCGAGCTGACGAGCTTCCTGCACGTCAGCCCCGGGCACGGACGCCGAGGTCAGGCCGTGGCACGGGCGATGTCGGTGTTCGCGAGCGACGACACCGCGGCGGCCGTCGCCGCGCTCGAGCCGATGCTCGGCGTGGCGCCGGTGCTCGACCAGTCCGCGCAGCTCGTGCCCTACGCGGGGATCGTGCACCCGGTCGCCCGCCACCACGACGGCGGCGCGGCGCCGAGCAGCCGGTCGGGCCTTCTCGAGCGCATGACCCCTGAGGCGGCCCGGGCGCTCGACACGTTCGCGGCGTCGGACGACGTCATGCTGCTGCAGCTGCGCTCGGTCGGTGGCGCGATCAACGACGTCGACCCCGCCGCGACCGCCTACGCCCACCGCACGCAGGCCTTCTCGGTGGCGACGTTCGGCGCACGGTCCGACCGGAGCGGCCTCGACGCCGCGTGGGACGCCCTGGTGCACCCCGTCATGCACGGCACCTACCTGTCGTTCGAGACCGACCCGCGCGCCGAGCGGCTGCTGGACGCCTTCCCGGAGCCGACGCTCACCCGGCTGCGGACGATCAAGCGGGAGTACGACCCCGACCATGTGTTCGACCAGAACTTCCCGATCCCGCCGGCCGACTGACGGGGCCACGGACCGGGTCGGTCACCCCGACCGACCTGCGAACACACCTGTCCGACCGCCCGCGACGACGGCTGCAGGACCGTTCCGTCAGAGCCGAAGGTGACAGACCGCACGGCCCACATGACGAGACGGATTAGGACAGATCGCCCGACGTGATGTCAGGGTGGAAGTGCGCCCGGCCGCGATGCCGAGGACCCCTCGTCACCGACATCGCAGGAGGCCCCCGTGCGCACCACCCGACTCGCCCGTGCCCTGACCGCTGCTCTCGTCGTCGCCGCGGCGGCCGCGGGATGCACCACCGCCGGCGTCGCGGCGCAGGACGCACCGAGACCGACCAGGTCGGCATCCGACCCGCAGGCCGCCCACCTCACGTGGGAGCAGCTCACCCCCGACACCCTCGTACCGCGGCTCTCCGAGTCCATGCTCGCGGCGCGGTCGCTCACGTGGACGACGCGCACGACCGGCCCCACCGGACCCGTCGAGAACGTCGTCGACGTCGACATGGTCAGGTCGAACAACCGGGTCAGCGCGACGATCCCCGGAGGGGCCGTCGAGGTCCGCTCGGTCGACGGCCGGCGCTTCGTGCGTGCCCCCGCGACCCACGGCAAGTACTTCGACGACACCAAGGGCGACGCGGGCCTGCCGGTGCCCGCAGTGAGCGTGGACCCCGTCAGGCCCGTCCGCGCGCTCTACGGCGCCGTCATCGCCGTGCGGATCGCCGGCCCGCGGACCGACGTGAACGGTGTGCCTGCCCAGCCGTACGACGTCGTCGTCGCCACGTCGCGCCTCACGGACGGACTCGGGGACCTCGGCGGGGGCGTCCCGCGCGAGCAGCTCCCGGCGACCGTGACCCTCGGCTTCTGGGTCGACCAGCAGAACCGGCTGGTCAAGGCGACGTCGAACATCGCGGGCACGCCCGTCGAGATGACGTTCACGAGCTGGGGCGCGGACGCCGGCATCACGGCACCGACGGAGGACCAGCTCACGAACGTCCTGTCCGGCACCTGACAGGGGCGGACTGAGGCCGTGCGTCGGCAGGGACGACGAACCCCGCCCCCCTCGGACGACCGGGAGGCGGGGTTCGTACGCGCGGGCGCGGTCAGGCGGGGGTCGCAGCGGCCAGACGCGCGGCGACGATCTCCGCGATCTGCACCGCGTTGAGCGCGGCTCCCTTGCGCAGGTTGTCGTTGCTGACGAACAGTGCGAGGCCGCGCCCGTCGGGCACGCCCTCGTCCTGGCGGAGGCGGCCGACGAGCGACGGGTCCTGACCGGCGGCGGCGAGCGGCGTCGGGACGTCCGTGAGCTGCACACCAGGCGCGTCCGCGAGGAGCTCGCGGGCCCGCTCGGGGGTGATCGGGCGGTCGAACTCGGCGTTGATCGACAGCGAGTGCCCCGTGAACACGGGGACGCGCACGCACGTACCGCTGACCAGCAGATCGGGCAGCCCGAGGATCTTGCGCGACTCGTGGCGAAGCTTCTGCTCCTCGTCCGTCTCGTACAGGCCGTCGTCGACGATCGAGCCGGCGAGCGGGATGACGTCGAACGCGATCGGCGCGACGTACTTCACCGGGTCGGGGAACGACACCGCCGAACCGTCGTGGACCAGCTGCAGCGTGTCCTGCTCGACGGCGGCGCGGATCTGCCCGTCGAGCTCCGCGGCACCCGCGAGCCCGCTGCCCGACACGGCCTGGTACGTGGACACGACGAGGCGGCGCAGGCCGGCCTCCTCGTGCAGCACCTTGAGGACCGGCATCGCGGCCATCGTGGTGCAGTTGGGGTTCGCGACGATGCCCTGGGGCACGTCGCCGAGCGCGTCGGGGTTCACCTCGGACACGACCAGCGGGACCGCGGGGTCGCGGCGCCAGGCCGACGAGTTGTCGATGACGACCGCACCGGCCTCGGCGAACCGCGGCGCGTGCACCTTCGACGTGCCTCCGCCCGCGGAGAACAGCGCGATGTCGATGCCGGACAGGTCGGCCGTCTCGACGTCCTCGACAGTGATCTGCTCGTCGCGCCACGGCAGCGTGGTGCCGGCCGACCGCGCCGAGGCGAAGTAGCGGATGCTCGCGACCGGGAAGTCGCGCTCGTCCAGCAGGCGCCGCATGACGCCCCCGACCTGACCCGTGGCACCCACCACGGCGACGTTCAGCCCGCTCATCGTCCGGTCCCTCCGTACACCACTGCCTCGTCCTCGGTCGCGTCCAGCTCGAACGCGGTGTGCACCGCGCGCACCGCGTCGTCGAGCGAGTCGGCGCGCGTCACGACGGAGATGCGGATCTCCGACGTGGAGATCATCTCGATGTTGATGCCCGCGTCCGACAGCGCCGCGAACAGCCGCGCCGAGACACCGGGGTGCGACTTCATGCCCGCACCGACCAGCGAGAGCTTGCCGATCGTGTCGTCGTACTGCAGCGACCGGAAGCCGATGTCGGGCTGGTGCTCCGTGAGGGCCGTCGTCGCGGCCGCGCCGTCCGTCGCGGGGAGCGTGAACGAGATGTCCGTCAGGCCCGTCGCGGCGACCGAGACGTTCTGCACGATCATGTCGATGTTGACGCCCGAGCCGGCGACCACCTCGAAGATGCGGGCGGCCTTGCCGGGCACGTCCGGGACGCCCACCACGGTGACCTTGGCCTCGCTGCGGTCGTGCGCGACGCCGGCGATGATCGGCTGTTCCACTTCTTCTCCTTCGGAAGGCTGGTCCGTCACCAGCGTGCCCGTGTGGGTCGAGAACGACGAGCGGACGTGCACGGGCACCCCGTACCGGCGCGCGTACTCGACGCACCGCAGCATGAGCACCTTGGCGCCGCTGGCCGCCATCTCGAGCATCTCGTCGTAGCCCAGCCGGTCCAGCTTGCGCGCGCTCGGCACGATGCGGGGGTCCGCCGTGAACACGCCGTCGACGTCCGTGTAGATCTCGCAGACGTCGGCCTTGAGGGCCGCCGCGAGCGCGACCGCGGTGGTGTCCGAGCCGCCGCGGCCGAGCGTCGTGACGTCGTTCGTCGACGGGTTGACGCCCTGGAAGCCGGCGACGATCGCGACCGACCCCTCCGCGAGCGTGTCGGTGATGCGGCTCGGCGTGACGTCGATGATGCGCGCCTTGCCGTACGTCTCGTCCGTGATGACGCCCGCCTGCTGGCCCGTGAACGACTTCGCGTCGACGCCCAGGTTGTGGATCGCCATCGCGAGCAGCGACATCGAGATGCGCTCGCCGGCCGTCAGCAGGATGTCCATCTCGCGCTGCGGCGGCAGCGGCGTGACCTGGGTGGCGAGGTCGATCAGCTCGTCCGTGGTGTCCCCCATCGCGGAGACCACCACGACCACGTCGTTGCCCGCGCGCTTGGCCTCGGCGACCCGCTTCGCGACGCGCTTGATGCTGGCGGCGTCGGCGACGGAGGAACCGCCGTACTTCTGCACGATGAGGGCCACGGGGGTGCTCTTTCGAGGTGCGGACAGGGTCCGGGCACGGGGTCCAGGACTGGGGTCCGGGCGAGTGTACGGCGGTGCTCGCCAGGTGGGCAGAGGGTTTCGCATGCCGGATCGGGCGGCAGGTGAAGCGTTTGAGGGGGTTCCGCCGTGCCCGCGCCGGTCGGGACGCTGCCAGGCACGAGGCGACGGCCGGCCGTCGCACGCCCGTGATGGTGCGGGCGCCCATGCCGAGAGGACACCACCCATGCGTCTCCCCCTCACCCGTGCGCGCTGGCGTGCGGCGCTCGCGGCGGTCGCCGTCGTCGGCGTCGCCACCGCGGGCGTCGTCGTCGGCGTGACCGCCCAGGCGGCCGGCGCGTGCCAGGTCGCGTGGGCCACGAGCTCGTGGCCCGGCGGGTTCACGGCTGACGTCAAGCTCACCCCCGCGCAGGCCGTGCACGGCTGGTCGCTGACCTGGACGTGGCCGTCCGGGCAGAAGGTCACGCAGGCGTGGAGCTCGTCGGTGACGCAGTCGGGGGCTGTCGCGACCGCGACGAACGCCGCGTGGAACGGGGAGCTCGCCGCGGGGCAGACCACGTCGTTCGGGTTCCAGGGGACGTGGTCCGGGTCGAACACCGCGCCGACGGACTTCGCGCTCAACGGGGTGTCGTGCAGCGGCGGGCCGACGCCGACTCCGACGCCGACGGTCACGCCCACCCCGACACCGACGCCCACACCCACGCCGACTCCCACGCCGACTCCGACACCAACTCCGACTCCGACTCCGACGCCCACCCCGACGCCCACCCCGACGCCGACGCCCACGCCGACCCCCACCCCCACGGTGTGCGGCTCCGCGATCTTCTGCGACGGCCTGGAGTCGCAGACGGGCGCGACCCCCTCGGGCACGTGGACGGTCAGCTACCCCGACTGCTCAGGTACAGGCCGCGCGGCGATCGACTCGTCGGTCGCGCACTCGGGCGGCCGCTCGCTGCGGATCGACGGCACCGCGGGCTACTGCAACCACGTCTTCGTGCAGGCGAACCAGAGCCTGAGCAGCCTCCCGCAGCAGTACTACGTGCGGTTCTGGGTGCGGCACTCGACGGCCCAGCCGACGTCGCACACGACGTTCCTCGCGATGAAGGACGCCAACGACGGCAACCGCGACCTGCGGATGGGTGGCCAGAACGCGGCGCTGCAGTGGAACCGCTCGTCCGACGACGCGACCCTGCCCGAGCAGAGCCCCGCGGGCGTCGCGCAGAGCAAGCCGCTGCCGACCGCGTCGTGGCACTGCGTCGAGGTCCAGGTGGACGGCACCGCGGGCAAGCTCACGACGTGGCTCGACGGCGACGTGGTGCCGGGCCTCGTCGCCGACGGCACGCCGACGCACGACCTCGACGGCCAGTGGTCGAACAAGGCGTGGACGCCCAAGCTCACCGACCTGCGGCTCGGGTGGGAGAGCTACGGCGAGGGCAGCGACACGCTGTGGTTCGACGACGTCGTCGTGGGGAGCTCCCGGCAGGGCTGCTGACCCGACCCGCAGACGGCCCGCCGGGGCAGGCGCACGGCCGGGAGGTGCCCCAGCACCCGTCCCGGCCGTGCGCCGATCTTCGGCACAGCTTCCTCACAGAGTTCGACCACCGAAACACGGGTACGCGGCCAGGCCTGCCCGTACGTTGAGCCGCATGACGAGCACCGTCGACGACGACGGCCCCGCCGCCGGTCCACCCGGCGCGGCGCCGGCCCCTTCCACCCCGACGTCACCGACTCCACCGCCCGGCATCGTCGTGCGCGGCCTGCGCCGCTCGTTCGGCTCGGTGCGCGCGCTGGACGGCGTCGACCTGCAGGCGCGTGCGGGTGCGGTGACCGCCCTCGTCGGGCCCAACGGCTCCGGCAAGACGACGCTCTTGCTGGTCCTCGCCGGCCTGCTCGTGCCGGACTCCGGCGACGTGCGGATCGGCGGGTTCGACCCGGTCACCGACGGCCGGGCCGCGCGCGCCCGCACCGGCTGGATGCCCGACACGTTCGGCACGTGGGACTCGCTGACGTCCCGCGAGGTGCTCCTGACGTTCGCCGCGGCCTACCGGATCCCGCCCGCGCAGGCGCGCACCCGGGTCGACGAGCTGCTCGCGACCGTGCACCTCACCGAGTTCGCCGACCGCCCCGCGAGCGTCCTGTCGCGCGGGCAGAAGCAGCGGCTCGGTCTCGCGCGGGCGCTCGTGCACTCCCCCGACGTGCTGCTGCTCGACGAGCCGGCAAGCGGCCTCGACCCCCGGTCGCGCGTCGACCTGCGGGTGCTGCTGCGCCGCCTCGCCGACGAGGGCCGGACCGTGCTCGTGTCGAGCCACGTGCTGTCCGAGCTCGAGGAGATGGCCGACGACGCGGTGTTCCTCTCGCGCGGACGGACCGTGTCGTCGTCCGTCGAGAGCGACGGCCCCGCACCGCGCACCTGGCACCTGCGGGCGCTCGCGCTCGACGCCGCGACGGCTTGGCTCACTTCCGTGGGCGTGACCTGGCGGCCGGACGACGACGGCGACCTGCTGGCGCCGCCGGCCGCGACTCCCGGCGGCGTGCTGTTCGAGCTCGCCGACGACGCGACCGCGGCACGGCTGCTGCGCGACGCGGTCACCGCCGGTGTGCCCGTCCTGTCGTTCGCGCCCGCCACCGGACTGCTGGAACAGGCCTACCTGGCCCTCGACGAGGAGCGGACATGACCCGGATGGACCCCGTCGAGCTCGAGCTGCCGCCCGCCCCCGAGCCCGCCCGGCTGCCCGTCGGCCGCGGCGGGACCTGGGGCCTCACCTGGCACGGCGTCCGGACCGTCGCCGTGCTCGACCTGCGGCAGCGCGTGCGGTCGACCCGGTGGATCGTCGCGCTCGTCGTCTGGTTCGTCGTGGTCGGCGGCATCACGCTGCTGACGACCGGCGCGCTCGAGGCGTTCAGCGCCCAGGACCGCCCGAACACCGGTCCGATCCTGTTCTCCGCGGTCACGGCGCTCGTGCTCGGGCTCGGCCTGCTGGTCACCCCGACCCTGTCGTCGACCGCCGTCAACGGCGACCGCAACGCGGGCACGCTCGCGACCCTGCAGGTGACGCTCCTGTCCCCCGCCGAGATCGCCACCGGCAAGCTCCTCGCCGCCTGGTCGGCCGCGTGCGCGTTCCTCGTGACGAGCCTGCCGTTCCTCGTCCTGGCGCTCGCGCTGGGCGGCACGCCGGGGTGGGCGATCGTGCGGGTCGTGCTGCTCGTCGCGCTGCTGCTGCTCGCCGTGTGCGGGATCGGGCTCGGGTTCTCCGCGCTCGTCGCGCGCACCGCCGGGTCGACCGTGCTCGCGTTCATCACGGTCGCCGCCATCACCGTCTTCACACCGATCCTGTTCGGGCTCACCTTCACGACGACCACCAGCCAGGAGCAGGTCACCGTCTGGGGCATGCAGGACGGGTGGGCCGACGGAGACGACCCCGGCCCCTGCGAGGTGTTCACCGCCGAGCGGAGCGTGAGCCACACGGAGCGCACCTGGTGGCTGTTGGGCATCAACCCGTTCGTCGTCGTCGCCGACGGCGCCGGGACCGGCCCGCTGTCGGTCCACGGCGACGGCAGCCCCCTGAGCGCGATGCGCGACGGCGTCCGGATGCTGCGGGCCGGGCCGCCGCCCGCGCTCGACGAGTGCTGGACCGGCACCGCCGCGCCGGCCGAGCTCCAGGACGACCTGCGGCAGGACCTGTCGACCGCGCCCGTGTGGCCGTGGGGGCTCGGTGCGAACCTGCTGCTCGGCGCGGCCGGGTTCGTCGTCGCGGTCCGCCGTCTGCGCATCCCGCAGCGGACGCTGGCCCGGGGTACGCGCGTCGCCTGATCCCGCGTGCGCTGCGTCCCGGTGCTGGATGAGCCGGGACGCGGCGCACGGCGATCCGGTCCGCCGTTCACGCAGGGCCCGTCATGCACGGCCCGTCACGCAGCGCCCGTCGGGCGGTGCCCGTCAGGGCTGCAGGGCGTCGTACTCCGCTTCCGTGGCGACGTCGTCCGGCACGTCCAGACGCAGGTGCGCGAGCATCGTCTGGATCGTGCGCAGCACGCTCGACGCCCGCTCGCCCCAGTCGGACAGGTACGAGAACTGCCACCACCACAGGGCCTCGAGCACCGCGCCCGTCTCGTAGTGGCGCAGCCCCTGCGCGAGCGCACCCGCGATCGCGACGAGGTCCCCGGACACCGTCGCGTGCTCGACCTCCTCGCCGAGCAGCGGGTCGACGACCTCGACGTACTCGTCGATCCCTTCGAACACGTTCGCGAGGTTGGCGTGCAGCGGGTCGACGTCCGGGTCCGGGCCCAGGTCCGGCTCGAACCGCTCCGACGGCACCACGTCCGTCGTCGCACCCAGGCGCGCGCCCGCCGCAAGGACGTCCGACACCGCCAGCAGCACCAGCGGCAGGGCCGCCTCCGGGTTGGTGCCCGCCGCGACCTCCGTGACGGTGCTCAGGTAGCTGCGCGCCTCCTCGGCGACGGCCCGGGCGATGTCCCGCAGGTCGGCATCGTCGGCGTCGTGCCGGCTGGTGGTGTCCATGACCTGCTCCGTTCGTCCTTGTCTGGTGGTGCGCGCCCGCGGTCAGGCGCTGATGCGGCGACGGCCCTCGAACGCCCGGCCGAGCGTCACCTCGTCCGCGTACTCGAGGTCGCCGCCCACCGGCAGGCCGGACGCGAGACGGCTCACCGTCAGGCCCATCGGCACGAGCAGCCGCGCCAGGTACGTGGCGGTCGCCTCGCCCTCGACGTTCGGGTCGGTCGCGAGGATGACCTCCGTGACGGTGCCGTCCGCGAGCCGCGTCATGAGCTGCGCGATGCGCAGGTCGTCCGGGCCGACGCCCGCGATCGGGTTGATGGCGCCGCCGAGCACGTGGTACCTGCCGCGGAACTCGCGGGTGCGCTCGATCGCGACGACGTCCTTCGGCTCCTCGACGACGCACAGCGTGTTCGGAGAGCGGCGCGGGTCACGGCAGATGCGGCACTGGTCCTCCTGCGCCACGTTGCCGCACACGTCGCAGAACTTCACACGCGCCTTGACCTCGACCAGCGCGTCCGACAGCCGCCGGACGTCCGCCGGGTCCGCCGCGAGGATGTGGAACGCGATGCGCTGGGCGCTCTTGGGACCGACGCCGGGCAGCCGCCCGAGCTCGTCGATCAGGTCCTGGACCGCGCCCTCGTACACCCGGCCAGCCTACGTGGTCGACGTCCCGAACCTCGTCGCGCGACCCGCCCGTCCGGCGACCCGCTCAACGGTCGCCGACGCCCGCCCGCTGCCGCGCGACCAGCTCCACCTCGAAGCCGTCGCCGTTCTCCAGATACCCCGCGTAGTGGTCCGGACCGCCCGCGAACGGGTAGCGGTCCGCGAACAGGGAGTTCCAGCCGTGGTCCGACCCCGCCGCCACGAGCCGGTCGACGTCTGCCGCCGACCCCGCCCAGAAAGCCAGGTGGTTGAGGCCCGGACGCAGCCGGTCGTGGCGCTCCCGGCGCACGTCCGGTCCCGACTCGATCACGAGGTACTCGCCGCCCTTGCCCGACCAGCTCCGACCGTCGGCCCACGCGTCGCGCTGCTGGTACCCGAGCTCGCCGAGCAGCCACGCCCAGGAGTCGAGCACTGCCAGGTCGGCGACCCACAGCTCCAGGTGGTGCAACCGGCCCTGCGTGCCGGCTGCGGCGTCGTCAGGCGTGGTCGTCGACCTGCTCGTCGATGACGGTGCCACCCAGCATCTGCGCGACCAGCGGCGCGCCGACCAGCGACGACCCGGTGATGTCGGGGTCGTCCGGGGACGGCTCGTCGACCACCTGCGCCGCCGACGACCTCGCCGCCGAGCTGCGGGCAGCCGCGGCCTCGCCGCGCTCGCGGGCGCTCAGAGGGCCTTTATCCGACGAGGTCGGAGCGCCGGGCACATCCGGGCGCGGCTCGTCGCCCCAGGCCGGTGCGGCCGACGCGCGCGGCGCCTCGACGTCCGGGTGCGGCGGCTCGTCGTCCGGCGGCTCGGGCAGGGGCGGCTCCTCGTCCCACGAGGCCGCAGCCTGGGCCGGCGAGACGGCCTGCGCCGACGATCCAGTCCCTCGTGCGGGACCGCCGCCCGCACCTGCCCCGCCGGTCGCGGCCGGGACCGCGGGGGCCGTGGGCCGGGCCGCCTGGTCGCCGACGACGCCCTCGACACGGACGTCGAAGCCGAGCGTCTCTCGGACGGCGCGCGCGACGACCGCGTCGTGACCGCCGTTGCGGAAGGTCGTGGCGAGCTGGCTGGTGCTGAACGCGACCTTCAGCGTCGACGCGTCGAGCTCGGCGACCTGGGCGTTGCGCGGGTCGACCAGGGCCCACGTCACGCGACGCAGGCCCTTGACCGTCTCGAGCACCTCGGGCCAGCGGCGGCGGAGCATCTCGGTGTCCTGGCCGCCGCCACTGCCTGCGGGCGGCGCGCTCGGCGCGGGGACGGCTGCCGGAGCGGGAGCGGGCGCCGGGGCCGCGACGGGCTCGGCCTGCTGCGCGGTCGCCACAGACTCGGCCTGCCGCGGGGTCACCGCGGGCTCGGGCTCGGCGTCGGGTACGACGGGCTCGGGCTCGGCGTCGGGTACGACGGGCTCGGTCCCGGCGTCGGCGACGTCGGGCTCGGTCGCGGCGTCGGGTGCGACGGCGCTCTCGACCTCCGGGACGTCCTCGACGTCCTCGGCCGCGACCGGCGCGGCGGTCGTCGGCTCGCCGGCCACGTGGCCCGTCGGCGCGCCGGCGACGTGGCCCGTCGGCTCGACCGGCACGCCGGCGGTCGGCTCGGTGGGCGCAGCCGCAGGTGCCGCAACCGGGTCCGCCGGGCGGACCGCGGCGATCGGGCCGACCGGCAACGGGGCCGGGGCGGAGGGCACGGACGGTGCGGACGTCGGGATCGCCTCGCGGGCGGCGCGTGCGCCACCCTGCACCGGGCGACCGGTGGCGACCGGCGCCGCAAGCGCGTCGGGGGTCGCGGGGACGTCGTCCGCGCCGCGCGGTGCCACCGCACCCGCGGGGAGGCCACGCTCGAGGCGGTCGAGCCGCGCGCCGAGGCCGGAGCGGGCGTCGTCGGCGGCGGGGAGCAGCAGGCGGGCCATGAGGAGCTCGAGGTGCAGCCGCGGCGACGTCGCACCGGTCATCTCGGTCAGCGCGGCGTTGGCGAGGTCGGCCGAGCGGGACAGCTCGGAGGGGCCGAGGTTCTGGGCCTGCAGGCGCATCCGGTCCATCTGGTCGGCGGGGACGTCGCGCAGCGCGGCGTCGGCCGCATCGCCCGAGGCCGCGATGACGATGAGGTCGCGCAGGCGCTCCAGCAGGTCCTCGACGAACCGGCGGGGCTCGTGGCCGGTCGAGATGACGCGCTCGACGATCCGGAACGCGGCCGCACCGTCGCGGGCGGCGATCGCGTCGACCAGGTCGTCGAGCAGAGCCGCGGGGGTGTAGCCGAGCAGGGCCGCGGCGCCCTCGTACTCCAGGCCGGCCCCGCCCGAGCCGGCGATGAGCTGGTCGAGCACCGAGAGGGTGTCGCGGACGGACCCCGCGCCGGCGCGCACGACGAGCGGGAGGACGCCCGACCCGACGGGCACCGACTCGGCGGCGCAGAGCTGGTCGAGGTACGGCACCAGCACGTCCGGCGGGACGAGCCGGAACGGGTAGTGGTGCGTGCGGGAGCGGATGGTGCCGATGACCTTGTCGGGCTCCGTGGTCGCGAAGATGAACTTCACGTGCGGCGGCGGCTCCTCGACGATCTTCAGCAGGGCGTTGAAGCCCTGCGGCGTGACCATGTGCGCCTCGTCGAGGATGAACACCTTGAACCTGTCGCGCGCGGGCGCGAACGTGGCGCGCTCGCGCAGCTCGCGCGCGTCGTCGACGCCGCCGTGGCTGGCCGCGTCGATCTCCACCACGTCGAGGCTGCCCGAGCCGCCGCGCGCGAGCTCGACGCACGACGGGCACACGCCGCACGGGGTGTCCGTCGGACTGGCCTCGGTGTTCTGCGCGCAGTTGAGGATGCGGGCGAGGATGCGGGCCGACGTCGTCTTGCCGCACCCGCGCGGGCCCGAGAAGAGGTACGCGTGGTTGACCTGCCCGCTGCGCAGCGCCTGCCGGAGGGGGGCCGTGACGTGGTCCTGACCGATCACCTCGGCGAAGTTCTCGGGCCGGTAGCGGCGGTACAGGGCTGTCGTCACGCACCGAACCCTAGACGCACGGACTGACACCCGCCGAGCCCCGCAGGCCACGGGTGCGCGGGGTCACCCGAGCGGGGGCGCGGCGACCGGACGACGGCCGCGAGGCCGGCCGCGACTGCCGCGCCGCGCGCGTCAGCCGCCGGCCACCGCGACGGCGAGCCCGACGACCACGAGCGCGCCGACGAGCGACGTGCGCGAGCGTCCGACGGCCCCGAGACGGCCGCCAAGCCCCCCGCTCACCACCGCGAGGACCAGCTGCCAGGTCAGCGATGCGACCGCCGCCCCCACGACGAACGCCGTCGCGCCGGCCACCTCGGGGCGCTCGCCGACCCGGGCCGCGAGGCCGACGGCGACCGTCGCGAACGTGACCGCGGTGAGGGGGTTGACCGCGGTCAGACCGACGAACCGCCCGTACGCCCCGAGCACGGCCCTGCGGGTCGGCCGACCCTGCACGGCCCACGCTCGACCGGCCGGCGATCCGCCCGCACCGCCCGCCAGGTCCGGGCCGGGACCGACGGGGTCGGGCTCGGTGGCGGTGGCCGGGGCCTTCGAGGGGCGGGTGCGCCACCAGCCGGCGAGGGCGGCCAGGCCGACGACGAGCAGGACGCCGCTGCTGAGCAGGCGCGCGACGTCGGCGTGCGACTCGGCGACGCGGCCGACGGGGGCGCCCGCAGCGACGGCCAGCACCGCGTAACCCGCGTCGACGGTCGCGATCCCCGCGGCGGCGCCGACCGCCACCCGCGTGCCCTGCAGCAGACCCGTGCGCAGCAGCAGCACGCCGACCGGCCCGACGGGCATCGCGACGGCGAGCCCGGCGAGGGCGCCCAGCACGAGCGCGGTCGCGGCGGAGGACATGCCCGCCAGGGTGGCGGGGACCACCCGCGGACCGCCAGCGACTTCTGCGGATGTCGCCGTACGACTGCGACAATCGCGGGATGGACGCCATCGACGACGCCATCCTCCGCGAGCTGACCACCGATGCGCGGCTCCCGTTCCGCGAGCTCGGCGTCCGGGTCGGTCTCAGCGCGAACGCCGCGGCCGCGCGCGTGCGCCGGATGCAGGACGACGGCACCATCCGCGGGTTCACGGTCGTCACGTCGCAGCGGCCGTTCCGCGGCGGTCCGGGTCGCGCGGGCGCGGCGGCACCGGCGGATCCGGGGCGCGCGGGCGCGGCAGCACCGGTCGGCCAACGCGGCGGCGGGGAGCCTGGGGCCGACGGGGGGCCGGCGGCGGGCGGCGGGCACGGGTGGGCCGCGCTCGAGGTGTTCATCGAGGTTCGGCTCGCCCCGGAGACGACCAACGACGACTTCACCGCGGCCCTGACCCGTCCACCGGGCTTCCCGCAGGTGCTCGACGCCGTCCACGTGACCGGGTCGTACGACTACCTGCTGCACGCGACCGTGGCGGACCCGCCCGCGCTCGACCAGCTGGTCCGACGGCTCAAGCGCGACGCGGGCGCCGCGCAGACGTTCACGCGGCTCGCCCTGCGCGGCGCTGCCGGCTGACCGGCGACCACCCGGCCCGGACGTCGGCCGGCGAGCGGCCGGCCCCGTGCGTCGGCCGGGTGAGCTCCACCGGACCCACGGTGGTGGCTCCCGACACAGGGCTGCCGGTCGCCGACCCCCCGGCGACCGGCAGCCCGGCTCTGGGCCCGGCGCGCCGGGCGGGTGGCACGCGTCAGTCGGCGCGCACCACGGTGTCGGCGAGCACCGACCGCAGCAGCGGCCGGGACGCCTCGGTGGCGGCCAGCACCAGGACGCAGCCGAGCGCGAGGCACCCGACGAGGAGCAGCGGGCCGGTCATGGACCGCAGCGCGAGGAGGCCGAACAGCGGCGAGAGCATCACGAGGGCGAGCGCCGCGGAGCCGACGGACACGAGGACGAGCGGACCGAGCACCTCGCGGCGGCGCACGCGGTCGAGCAGGTCGGACGGCAGGCCCGCGAGGTGCTGCAACGCGTACTCACGGCGCCGGTCGAGCACGGACGCGGCCTGTGTGATGCCCGCGGACACGGCGGCGACGACGAACGTCAGCGACAGCGTGAGCAGGCCGCCGGTCGTGAGGTCGTGGCCGATGATCTCGGAGGTCGCGTCGCGTTCGGCCTGGGCGGCCGCGAGCACCGGGACGACCGCCAGGGCGCCGGCGACGAACCCGGCGAGACCGAGCCCGCCGACGACCCGCCAGGCCGCCTTCGGGTCGTCGAGCAGCCGGCGGGCGGCCAGCAGCTGCTCGGGCGTCCGGGCGGCGCGCAGCCGTCGTCCGCCGAACTGCCGCAGCACCCACGGCCCGATCGCGTTGAGCGCGAGGAACGCCGCCCCGAACGACCCGAGCAGGACGCCGATGGCCACGGCACCGAAGCTGCGCATCGCGATGCTCACGACGATGAACCCGATCATCAGCACTCCCGCGACGAGCACCCGCACCGCCCGCAGCCCGGGTGCCCGGACCCGCCGGGAGACGCCGAGCGGCGACACGACGACCTGCCGCAGCGAGACGGCGCCCGACCCGGCGGCGAGCAGCGGGATCACCACGAGCGCGCCGGCCAGCACGAGGGGCCCGACCCAGAGCTCGCCGAACGTGAACGGCCGGTCCTGGAACACGAACAGCGTCCAGAACGGGATGAGCAGCACGTACAGCACGCACCCGGCGACGGCACCGACGAGCCCCTGCCACGCGGTTTCGACGAGCGTGAGCCCGACGACCTCGCGGGGCGTGACGCCGATCAGCCGCAGCGCGGACAGCCGGGCGTCGCGGCGCGAGACGCCGAGCCGGGCAGCGGCGCCACCGAGCGTGATCAGCGGGACCACGAGCAGGGCCAGCGCCGTCCACGCGAGCGACACGTACAGGTAGCCGAACACGTGACCGCCGCTCGGCACGGGCTCCGCGGCGCGCGCCTGGAACGCGAGCAGCCCGCCGGCCACGCTGAGCGCCAGCGCGGTCACGACCGCGAACGCGGTGCAGGCGAGCGCCGTGGTGATCCGGGCGTCCCGCCCACCCGCCCGGCGCAGCAGCGGCGACAGCGCGCGGACCGTCCTCATCGCGGGTCCGCCGAGCCGTGCACGGACGTGCCTGCACCAGCGGGGACGGTCGCGGCGCCCCCTGCGCGTCGCGCCTCGTCCACCACGAGCCCGTCGCGCACGGTGATGCGCCGCTCGCACCAGGCGGCGACGTCGGCGTCGTGCGTGACGACCACGAGCGAGGCACCGGCGGCCCGCGTGGTCTCGGTGAGCAGCCGCATGACGTCGTAGCCGGTGGCCTGGTCGAGGGCGCCGGTCGGCTCGTCGGCGAACACGACCGCGGGCCTCGTGACGAGCGCGCGGGCGACGGCGACGCGCTGCGCCTGGCCGCCGGAGAGCTCGCCGGGCCGGCGGTCGCCCATGCCGTCGAGCCCGAGCCGGCTGAGCCAGCCGCTCGCGGTCAGCTCGGCGTCGGCACGGGTCGCACCGAGCAGCATCGACGGCAACGCGACGTTCTCGAGCGCGGTGAGCTCGGACAGGAGCTGCCCGAACTGGAAGACGAACCCGAAGTGCTGCCGTCGCACGAGCGAGCGGCGCCGCTCCCCCAGCGACCCGAGGTCGAGCGGGGCGCCGGACGCCGGCTGCAGGACGACCGAGCCCGCGTCGGGCTGCAGGATGCCGGCCAGGCAGTGCAGCAGCGTCGACTTGCCGGAGCCGGACGGCCCCATCACGGACAGCGACTCGCCGGGCCGCAGGGTCACGTCGACGCCCGCGAGCGCGGTGGTCGGGCCGAAGCGCTTGACCAGGCCGCGGGCCGTGAGGCGGTCGGGGCCGGCGAGGGGGGTCGTCGTCATGGTGACCAGCCTGGAGCCCGGCGGGCAGGCACCGCGTCGGCCGCGGGTCGTGTCTGCGGAACGAGGAACGTCCGACCGGGGTCGTACACGCGGCGGCCGGCCGTCCGCCCACGGGAACCAGCGCGGCGTACCGACCGAACCCCGGGACGCTCGTCACGGACGCATGAAAAGGACCCCCCGCACACCCGCCAGAGCTCACCTGCCCTTGCTGCCTTCCGGCCCTGGGGGAGTTCAGCGAGATGACGCCGCACGAGGGGTCTGCCGCAAGCCTAACCCAACCGGTCAGTCCTCCAGGACGTGCCGCAGGTACCGCCGGGGGTCGTCGAGGAAGCCCCGCCAGTGGATCACGAGGTCGAGGTCCTCCCACGCGCACTCCCGCATGCCCCACTCCCCGACCTCCCACACGG
Organism: Cellulomonas sp.; assembly: GCF_017744555.1. Classification (GTDB taxonomy): domain Bacteria; phylum Actinomycetota; class Actinomycetes; order Actinomycetales; family Cellulomonadaceae; genus Cellulomonas. The sequence goes on from NZ_JAGIBD010000016.1 coordinate 83,668, forward strand.
TGGCCCCGGGAAGGGCCGCGAGGATCGGCGAGTGCGTCGCGAGGACCACCTGCGCGTCGGTCGTCGTGACCATGTGGTGCAGGTGCGCGACGAGCGCGAGGCAGCCGGTGAACGACAGCGCCGACTCGGGCTCGTCGAGCACGTACAGGCCGCGACGCCACATGCGGTCGCCAACGAGGCTGAGGAACGACTCGCCGTGCGACATCTCGTGGAACACGGGGTCGGCGCCACCGGGGTGGTCCTCGAGGTACGTGTAGAACGAGTGCATCGTCTCGGCGCGCAGGAAGAACCCGCCGCGCGGCGCCCCTGCCCCGCGGCCGAGCCGGAGGCACTCGGCGAGGCCCGGCTCGGTCGGCCGGGTCGAGTGCCTCGAGCCGGTGGAACCGCCCTCGGCACCCAGGCCGAACGCGATCGCGACGGCCTCGACGAGCGTCGACTTCCCGGCGCCGTTCTCCCCCACCAGCACGTTGAGCTGCGCGGGCTCCCACCCCTCCCGGAGCACCTGCTCGACGACGGGCACGCGGGCCCACCAGGCGCCGGGCGGCACCTCGTCGCCCGACCACGACACGCGGCGCAGCGGGTACGAGGAGAACGCGGGCGTGGGCGACGACGACGCGGGCACGGTCGACATGTACCGCGCGGTCCGCACGGGAGTCCAGGCATGACGAGGGTCCTGCACCCCCCTACGGTGCAGGACCCTCGCCGGTCGGTGGGGCTATCGCCGGGTCACGGCGTCGTGGCACCCAGGGTGTAGGCGCCCGAGCCGGAGTACGCGTAGACGCCGTACCGGTAGTAGCCGGACGTCCCGCTGTAGGTGATCGACTCGTTGTTGCTGGCCGTCGTCGCCGACGCGACGCTCGACCAGGCCGACCCGGTCCACTTCTGCAGGTACAGGTCGAAGTCGGTGCCGCTCGGGCCCGCGAGGCAGAGGCGGATGGTCCCGCTCGCGTTGACGGTCACGTAGCTGCCGGTCGGCTGCGTCACGGACTGGCCGGACGAGAGTGTGCCCGTGTACGTGCGGGCGTAGCCGGTGCACGTGCCACCACCACCGCCCCCGCCGCCCGTGGAGGTCACGAGGGTGAGCCCGAACGCGCCGAGCGCCTCGTTGACGGGCTGGAAGTACGTGGTGCCGCCGGACGTGCAGTTGCCGGACCCGCCCGACGTCATGCCCTGCGCCTGGTTGCCGGCGACGAGCGAGCCGCCGGAGTCGCCGGGCTCGGCGCACACGTTGGTGCGGATGAGGCCCGAGACGCTGCCCTCGGCGTAGTTGACGGTGGCGTTGAACGCCTGGATGGTCCCGCAGTGCCACCCGCTGGTGGAGCCCGAGCGGCACACCGAGGCGCCGACCGCGGCCTGCGTGGACCCGGCGACGGCGACCCTGCCCCCGCTGTAGTTGTTCACGCCGCCGACGGGGGTGTTGCCCGCGGCGACGCGCACCCACGCGTAGTCGTTGCCGGGGAAGCTCGACCCCGCGAACGTGCCGGACGGGTTGGTCGTGGACGACCCGGTGGTGCCGCAGTGCCCGGCGGTGACGAACCCGCCGTTGACCGCGAAGCCGACCGAGCAGCGGTACTGGTTGTTGATGTTGTAGGCGTTGCCGCCGACGACGTCGATGAACGTGCGGGGCGCCTCGGTGGTCTCGACGACCTGGACGGCGTCGGCGGGGACCCCGGCGGCGGCGGCGAGGTCACGGACCTGGGCGACGGCGCCCGCGGTCGCGTTGACGACGACGGTGTTGGTGGTGACGTCGACGTACCAGGACGGCACGGCGGCGGCGACGGGGGCGAGGGCGGTGTCGAGGCCGGTCTTCCAGGCGTCGAGGGCGGCGAGCGTGTGACGGGCGACGACCGGGTGCGCCCCGGCGGCGCGGACCGCGGGCGCGTCGGCAGCGTCGACGACGCCGACGTGCAGGACGTTCTTGGTGGTGTCGAACCAGGCGCCGGCGTAGTCGGCGCCGAGGCGCGCCTCGAGGGTGCGCTCGACGTCGGCGGCGCCGGCCTGGAAGGCGAGCCGCTCGCTCGCGGCGGCCTTCGAGAGCCCGAGGTCGCGCTGGAGCGCGCCGATGACGCCGGCGGGCACCTTCGCGGCGGTCACGGGTCCGGGTGCGTCGACGTCGGGGTGCGACGCGGACCAGCCGGCGGTGGGGGTGAGGACCAGTGCTGCGGCCAGACCGATCGTGACGGCGGCCATCTCACGCATGCGTCTCATGTCACCTCTCCGTTAATCCGGACGATGACTGTTGTCATCGTCTCGGTCACGGATGCTACCCGTCGGTACGGTCCGAGCGACAGGGGTTCCGCCGACACGAGTTCGCCCGCGGGGCTGCCGGGCGCGTCGCACCGGGCCAGACTGCGAACATGGCCACCGACGGCATCCCCGACGAGCCCGACCGCGACGAGCAGCCACCGCCGCCCGACCCCCGGTACGACTACGACCTCGTCGCCATCGGCTCCGGCCCCGGCGGGCAGAAGGCCGCCATCGCCGCCGCCAAGCTCGGCCGCCGCGTCGCCGTCATCGAGCGCCGGCACATGATGGGCGGCGTCTCCGTGAACACCGGCACCATCCCGTCCAAGACGCTGCGCGAGGCCGTCATGTACCTCACGGGCATGGCGCAGCGCGAGGTGTACGGCGCGTCCTACCGCGTCAAGAGCGACATCACCATCGAGGACCTGTTCGCCCGCACCCAGCACGTCATCGGCCGTGAGATCGAGGTCGTCCGCGCCCAGCTGCTGCGCAACCACGTCGACATCCACAACGGCGCCGCCGCGTTCGTCGACCCGCACACCATCGAGGTCACCGACGTCGACGGGCGCCGTTCCCGGTTCACGTCGCAGTTCGTCGTCATCGCCACCGGCTCACGCCCGCACCGCCCCGACACCGTGCAGTTCGACGAGCGGACCGTCGTCGACTCCGACGGCGTGCTCGCGCTCGACCGCGTGCCCGGGTCGATGGTCGTGGTCGGCGCCGGGATCATCGGCATCGAGTACGCCTCCATGTTCGCCGCGCTCGGCACGCGCGTCACGATCATCGACAAGCGGCCCACGATGCTCGAGATGTGCGACCCCGAGGTCGTCGAGTCGCTGAAGTTCCACCTGCGCGACCTGTCCGTGTCGTTCCGGCTCGGCGAGGAGGTCGCCGGCGTCGACTCCAGCCCCCGCGGCACCGTCACGCGCCTCGCGTCCGGCAAGAAGATCGCCGCCGACACCGTCATGTACTCCGCCGGCCGGCAGGGCCAGACCGCGACGCTCGACCTCGCCGCCGCCGGGCTCGAGGCCGACAACCGCGGCCGCATCCACGTCGACGACGAGTACCGCACGGCGCAGCCGCACATCTTCGCCGTCGGCGACGTCATCGGGTTCCCCGCCCTCGCCGCGACGTCGATGGACCAAGGCCGGCTCGCCGCGTACCGCGCGTTCGACGAGCCCGCCCGCGAGCTCGCCGGCATCCAGCCCATCGGGATCTACACGATCCCCGAGATCTCCTACTGCGGCCGGACCGAGGACGAGCTCACGCGCGACTCCGTGCCGTACGAGGTCGGCGTCGCCCGGTACCGGGAGCTCGCGCGCGGCCAGATCGTCGGCGACTCCTACGGCATGCTCAAGCTGCTCGTCCACGTGGACACCCGCGAGCTGCTCGGCGTGCACATCTTCGGGACCTCGGCCACCGACCTCGTGCACATCGGGCAGGCGATCATGGCCTGCGGCGGCACGATCGACTACCTCGTCGACACCGTCCTCAACTACCCGACGCTGTCCGAGGCGTACAAGGTGGCCGCGCTCGACGCGACGAACAAGATCCGCGCCGTCGCCCGGTTCAGCGAGGTGTGATCAGCCCGCGTCCGTCGTCCCCTCGTACAGGCCCAGCTGGTTGCCCTCCGAATCCTCGAACACGGCCCACCAGCTCGTCGGGGAGATCTCCTGCTTGCCCTGGACGGTCTTCCCGCCGAGCTCGGTGACGCGCGCGAGCGCGTCGTCGATCGAGTCGACCTCGACGTAGCTGCGCGGCACCTGCAGGTTGCCGTCGCGCAGCCCGAAGCCGCCGCCGCTGATCTTGTTCGGGGCCTGCCACATGGGGTAGCCCTCGAAGCCGGGCACCTCGTTGATGTCCCAGCCGAACAGGCCGCTGTAGAACGCCTTCGCGCGATCCAGGTCGTCCGCGGGGATGTCGATGTGCGTGATGTCGCCGTGCGGCATGGCGTTGCTCCCTCGACTCGTGGGCCGCACCGGGATGGCGGGCCCGGACATCGGCAGGCTAGGACCGACCGCCCACACGGGCACCGGGAGCCCTACCGTGACTGCGTGGAACGGACCCGCTACGACGCGGTCGTCGTCGGCGGCGGCCACAACGGGCTGACCGCTGCGGCCTACCTCGCCCGTGCCGGCCGCAGCGTGCTGGTGCTCGAGCGCGCCGACCACCTCGGCGGCGCCACCGGGTCGCGCCGTGTCTTCCGCAGCGTCGACGCCCGGCTGTCCCGGTACTCCTACCTCGTGTCGCTCCTGCCGCGCGCGGTCCGCGACGAGCTCGGGCTCGCGCTGGAGCTGCGGCGGCGACGCGTCGCGTCGTACACGCCGCTCTCCAGCGACCCGACCCGCGGCCTGCTCGTCGACACCGGCGACCTCGACGCGACCGAGCGGTCGTTCGGCAGTGTCGGTGCGGCGGAGGACCACCGCGCCTGGCACGAGTTCGGCGCCCGCACCCACGCGCTGGCGCAGGCCGTGTTCCCGACCGTCACGGGGCCGCTGCCGACCCGGGCGCAGGCGCGTGCCGCCGTCGGGGAGCGGTGGTGGGCGGACCTGCACGCACCGCTCGGGGAGCTCGTCGAGCGCACGTTCGCGCACGACGTCGTGCGGGGCGTGGTCCTCACCGACGCGCTCATCGGGACCTTCGCGGACGCCCACGACCCGACCCTGGTACAGAACCGCTGCTTCCTCTACCACGTGATCGGCGGCGGCACGGGCGACTGGGACGTCCCCGTGGGCGGCATGGGCGCCGTCGTCGAGGCCCTGACGGACGCGGCCCGCGCGGCGGGCGCCGACCTGCGGACCCGGGCCACCGTGCACGCGATCGACCCGGGGGCCGGCGAGGTCGCGTGGACCGACGACGACGGGGCCTCGCACGCGGTCGGCGGGACCCACGTGCTGGTCAACGCCGCCCCGCACGTGCTCGACGGCCTCCTCGGGCGCGAGCCCGACGACGGGCCCGAGGGCAGTCAGCTCAAGGTCAACATGGTGCTGCGCCGGCTGCCCCGCCTCCGTGACGCGGCGGTGGACCCGAGCACAGCGTTCGCCGGCACGTTCCACGTCAACGAGTCGTCCGAGCAGCTGGCGACCGCGTACGCGCAGGCGGCCGCCGGCCGGGTCCCGACGCTGCCGCCGGCCGAGATCTACTGCCACACCCTCACCGACCCGTCGATCCTCGGGCCCGACCTGCGGGCGACGGGCCACCACACGCTCACGCTCTTCGGGCTGCACATGCCCGCACGCCTGTTCCGCACCGACCCCGAGGGGGCACGAGCCGCAGCGCTCGCCGCGACCCTGCGGTCGCTCGACTCCGTGCTCGCCGAGCCGATCGAGGACTGCCTGGCGCTCGACGCGGACGGGCGCCCGTGCCTGGAGGTCCGCACACCGGTCGACCTCGAACGGGAGGTCGCGCTGCCCGGGGGCCACATCTTCCACCGCGACCTGCAGTGGCCGTGGCTCGAGGACGACGAGCCGACCACCCCGGCCGGCCGGTGGGGCGTCGCGACCGCGCACGAGCGCGTCCTGCTGTGCGGTGCGGGTGCCCGACGGGGCGGCGGCGTCAGTGGGATCCCCGGGAGGTCCGCGGCGATGGCGGTGCTGGAGTCCACGCAGGACCGCTGACACCCGAGGGACGGCCCGACGGGCTTCAGGCCGGGACCGCGGATGCCGATGCAGGTCGGAGCCACCCACCGACACAGGAGCCTGCGATGACCGCCGTCCCGCCCGGGTGGTACCCGGACCCTGAGAACCCCACGACGACCCGCTGGTACGACGGGCAGCGGTGGACGGAGCACGTGGGCCCTGGCACGCAGGCCCCCACGCCCGCGCCGGCTCCGGTCGCCACGGCAGTGCCCGCCGGCTTCGGCCCGGCCGCCGCGCCCGGCGGCTTCGCCCCCGCGTGGGGGGTCCCACCCGCTCCGGTCGCCTCGCGGAGCCCGTTGAAGGTTGCGCTGATCGTCGTCGGCTGCGTGGTCGGCGGCCTGTTCGTCGTCGGCATCCTCGCCGCCATCGCGATCCCGGTGTTCCTCAACCAGCGCGTCAAGGCCGAGCTGGCCGACCTGCGGACCGTGACGTGCGAGTCCGTCGCCGCCGAGGCCGTCGCCCTGTCGCGGGCCCAGGTCAGCGGCACCGACGTCCCGCTCACGTCGATGTCCGACCTCACCGTCACCGACGACCGTCGAACGACCGTGCAGCGCCCGGCGACCGGCGGGCTCGCGCCCGTGCTCACCTGCACCGGCACCGCGCTCTGGGACGACGGCGCGACGACGCCCGCGGTCGTCACGCTCGAGGTCGACAGCGCGCTGCAGCACCAGGTGTACGTCGACTGGGACGAGTGACGCCTCCATCACATTCGGTCCAGCGCGTCCGGTCGGGTATCCTCGGTCGGCCGGGAGGATTCGCCTAGTGGCCTATGGCGCACGCTTGGAAAGCGTGTTGGGTGAAAGCCCTCGGGGGTTCGAATCCCCCATCCTCCGCGCAACCGAGGGGCCCGCGACCGCAGCGATGCGGTCACGGGCCCTTCGTCGTCCCGGTCCTGCGCCATGTCCGGCCGAGCGCGCCCAGCCGAGGTGGGCCTGTCGTCCTGCCTCCGGCGTCGTGGCACGCGGGACGATGGGCGCGTGAGCACCGTCGTCGCCCTGTCCCTGGTCGGTCCGGCTCAGCCGGCAGAGGTCGGCGGGGGGTGGGGCCGCGCGCAGCGGGTCGCGATCGCGACCGTCGACGGCGGTGCCGTCACCGACTGGGTCGAGCACGACGTCCGCTGGGACCTGGCGCACGACGAGGGCACGGAGGGCTCGCACCACGCACGCGTCGTGCGGTTCCTCCGCGAGAACGGCGTGCAGGTCGTCGCCACCGGGCACATGGGTCCGCCGATGCAGCGCATGCTCGGCACCATGGGGATCCGGGCGGTCACGAGCGCGTCCGGTGACCCGCGCGCGGTGGCGGTGGCTGCGGCAGAGGCGTGAGTGGGCGTCGGCGCCGGCGGGAGGAACCCGCCGGCGCCGACGCGAGGTGCCTTACAGTCCGTGCCGCTCCCGGGCCGCCTGCTCCTGGGCCGTGAACAAGCCGAACCGTGGCAGGAACTTGTCCCAGTCGATGAGGTGCGAGTCGATCTCAGGGCCGTCGATGCACGCGTGCTTGCGGACCAGGGTGCCGTCGATCACCACCGGCACCATGCACGCACCGCACATGCCCGTCGCGTCGACCATGATCGAGTTCAGCGACGCGACCGTGCGCACGCCGTACGGCCGGGTGAGGTCGGAGACCCCGCGCATCATCATCGGCGGGCCGATGGTGACGACCTCGGCGATCTTCCGGCCGGCCTCGAGCATCTCCTGCAGCGGCTTCGTGACGAAGCCCTCGACCCCGTACGAGCCGTCGTTCGTCGCGTAGACCACGTCGAGCCGGTCGCCGAACTCCGCCTGGAGGTCCGCCACTCGCTCACCGTCGGCCGTCCAGAACATGAGGTCCTTGGTCCGGAACCCGGCGATGAGCGTGACGTGGTTCCCCAGCCGCAGGTGTGCGCGCATGATCGGGTGCACCGGGGGCAGGCCCAGCCCGCCGGCCGTGAAGACCACGGTCTCGTCGTCCGCGTAGCGGTGCAGCTCCGACGGGCGGCCGAGCGGACCGGCGATGCCCGCGAGGACGTCGCCCGGCGACATCGCGTTCATCTCGGCCGAGCTGACGCCCACCGCCTGCACGACGAGGCAGACCGTGCCCGCCTCGGCGTCCCAGTCCGCGAGGGTGAGCGGGATGAGCTCGCCGCCCTCCCGCGTGTGCACCCGGACGAACTGGCCCGCTTGCGCCGACCTCGCGACGACCGGCGCCCGGACCACGAACTCCTCGATGCCGGGCGAGAGGTTCCGCTTGGCGAGGATCACCGCGTCGGACGCCGCCATGTCGGTGTACTTCTCGGCGTCCTCGACCATCCGGCGAACGTCCGCGAGCGGCACGTCGACCTCGGCGAGGATCTCGCGCGCCGCTGCCTGGCCGTCGCCGGCCGCGTTGATCGCGGTGGACCCGCCGCGGGTGGCGTCGCCGCCCGAGTACACGCCGGCGAGCGTCGTCTGCTGCGACCCGGCCGCGGCGAGGTTGAGCGTGCCCCACCTCGACGTCTCGATGCGTGGCTCGGAGTCCTTGATGATGGGGTTCGACGAGTTGCCGAGCGCCATGATCACCAGGTCGGCCTCGATCTGCTCGGTCTCGCCCGTCGACATCGGACGCCGTCGGCCCGACGCGTCCGGCTCGCCGAGCTCCATGACGTCGAGCGTCGCCGCCTTGACGAAGCCGGTGGCGCCGTCGCCGAGGAACTCCGACGGCCCGCGCAGCGGGAGCAGGTGGATGCCCTCCTCGAGCGCGTGCTCGAGCTCCTCGAGACGGGCCGGCATCTCGGCGCGGGTGCGCCGGTACACGATCGTCACGTCGCCGCCGAGGCGTCGCGACGTGCGGGCCGCGTCCATCGCGGTGTTGCCGCCGCCGATGACGAGGACCTTCTTGCCCTGCACGAACGGCAGCGGCGTCTCCTGGTCGTCCTGGTTGGCGTGCATGAGGTTGACGCGCGTGAGGAACTCGTTCGCGGACATCACGTTGAGCAGGTGCTCGCCCGGCACGTTCATGAACATCGGGAGGCCCGCGCCGGTGCCGACGAAGATCTTCCAGAAGCCCGCGTCGCGCAGGTCCTGCAGCGAGGCCGTCTTGCCGACGACGAAGTTCGTGACGAAGCGGCCGCCGAGGAGGCGGATCTTGCGCACCACATCGTCGATGAGCTCGTTCGGCAGCCGGAACTCGGGGATGCCGTAGCGGAGCACGCCGCCGAGCTCGTGGAACGCCTCGAACACTGTGACCGGGAAGCCCTCGGCGGCCAGGAGGTAGGCGTTGATGAGGCCCGACGGGCCCGACCCCACGATCGCCACCGGCGGCTTGGCCGCCATGGTCCACGGGTTCGGGAACGAGGCGAACCGTGCCGCGTCTCCGCCCGGGTTGACGAGCTTGTCGCGCTCCGGCAGGAACCACTCGAGCTGGCCGATCTGCATCGACGTCTTGTGCAGGCAGGCCGCCTGGCACTGGAGCTCCTGCGGGCACACGCGGCCGGTGACGTTCGGCAGCGGGTTGCACGAGTGCAGCAGCTCGAGCGCCTCCTGGAACCGCCCGGTGCCGATCAGCTCCATCATCGTGGGGATGTGGATCTTCACCGGGCAGCCGAACTTCGGCGGCTTGTGGGCCTCGAGGAACACGCCGAGCTCGCAGGGCGCGTCGGCGCACTGCTTGTCGCGGATCGCCTCGAGCCACACGAGCAGGTCGACGTCCCTCCGGGTGAACCCGAGATCCATGTAGCCGAGGTAGCCCTTGCTCACGAGGTCGAAGTCGTCGGCGCGCTCGTCGGCCTCGCGGACGTACGGCGGGATGGTGTTGCCCGCCGGCCAGTCGTGCGAGATGCCCCGGAGCATCGGGTAGCGGTCGGACAGGTGGGCGTCGACCGCCCTCGTGAACAGACGCTTCTTGCCGAGGGGCAGGTCCCAGACGAACCGCATGAGCACGGTCGACACGTCGTCGTCCCGCAGGAGCATGTCCCACAGGCGCAGGACGAAGTCGCGGCCGAGCTCGGGCTGCCGGAACTCCCAGGCGACGGCCGCCATGCCGTCCGCGATGAACAGGTCGCGGAACGTGCGCGGGTCGGCGACGAGCCGGCGCTCGAGCAGGTCGAGCTGGTTCCGGAAGGTGGAGACCCCCCGCGTCGCGTCGAGGGCCTCCACCTCCTCGCGCGTCGCGTCGAGCGCGTGACGGGCGCCGACCCAGCGCAGGACGTCGTCCTGGTCGGTCGTGCGTGCGGTGGCCTCGGTGCTCATCAGTGGATCGACTCCGCGTCGCAGTTGGCCTTGACCCGGGCGATCCGCTGGGCGATGTCGGGTGTGACCACGAAGCCGTCGAGCGCACCCTCCTTCATGTGGCCCACGACCTTCGCCTGCCCGTCGACCACGATCGTGGTTCTCTCGAACAGCGCCGGGAGCTCCTGGTAGCAGGTGCCGCAGTCGTTGCACTTCGCCTCGTCGGCGGGGTCCAGCCAGATCGGCCGGTCTCCGACCGTCGTCGCGGCGGCCGGTGCGGGCGCGGGCGCAGCCGCCGGGGCGCCGCCGAACGAGAGCGCCGGCGTGCTCGGCGGGGCTGCCGACGACGCGGCCAGCTCGGCCATCGCCGCGGCGATCTGCTTGAGCCGTGCAGGCCACGGTTTGCCCGCAAGCGGCGGAAATTTCGGCCAGGAGACTTGTGCCTTGGGGTCGAGCAGCGCCGCCGCCGAGCGCCGCTCGAGGTCGCCCGAGACGATCGCGTGGCGGAACTCGCGCCCGAAGGCGTTGATCAAGCGCACGCAGCGGACT
>NZ_JAGIBD010000017.1 GCF_017744555.1 Cellulomonas sp.
GCCTCAAGCTGCGACGCCAGCATCTCGACCGCCTCGTCCAGCCGACCGGTCTCGAGCAACTCGACCAGCGGGTCTACCTGTGCGGGGTCGAAGATCATGGCCGGGACGATATCCGTGCCGGCCCGGTGATGATCGCGACATCGCCGTCAGGGCCGCTGGTGCGCGACCCCGAACATCGCCGGGGACCACCGCCGGTATCCCTCCACGAGCGTGACCCGGTCGGCGGAGGCCTCCTCGACGTCCGTCCAGTGCACGAGGAACGACCCCCGGTGCCGCCACCGCAGGTACCGGGCGAGCAGGGCGGGGGCGCGCAGGCCGGTGCGTTCGTAGCCGAGGAACGACGTCCCGGTCCGGGGGCTGACGAGCAGCCCGTGCACGCGCGGCGCGGCGAGCGGCCCCTCGACCGGCCCGTCGAGCACGAGCCGCACGTCCACGACGAACCCGAGCGGCCGACCGGCGGGGTCGACGACGGGGGAGTCGAGCAGGTCACCGAGGATCATGGCGGCCTCCCGGGATGCGTCCGATCACGCGGTCGCGGACCCAGCGCTCGAGCCACAGCACGTCGAGGGAGTCGCCGTGGACGCCGAGGCGGATCGTGGTGCCGACGTCGGTCACGTGCCGCCAGTCGACGCGGTGCAGGCGGGACGCGGGTGGACGGCCGCCGAACACGCGGGTGACGGACACCGGACCGTAGAGCAGGCCGGTGACGAGCACGGTGTCGGTGCCGCGCAGGGACGTCGACCCGTGCGGGCCGATCTCGAGGTCGTCGACGGTGGAGACGGGCACGCCGTCGACGTCGAGCGTCTGGCGGTCGAGCAGGTGCAGCCGCGCGTCGAGGACCAGCCCGGCGGGCCGAGGGGGTTCGGGCAGGGTCTCGTCGGGCGGGAACGGCCGTGCCGAGCGTCGGATGCGCGGGCTCATGATCCTGCTCCCGTCACGATCATCAGCGGGATCGCCGCGACGGACGCGACGACGATGACGACGAGGTAGACGAGCCCGAGGGCGTTCGTCGCGCGGCCGTTGACGTGCTCGCCCATGTACTCGGGGTCGTTCGCGACGAGCAGGATCGGCAGGTACGTGAGTGGCAGGGCGACGGCCGAGAACACCACGGAGAACTCGGTGACCCGGATGGGGTCGACGCTCGTCATGAGCACCGCCACCGCGACCAGCATCGCGATGATCATCGAGAGGTGGAACCTGGCGGCCTGGGCGGGCCGGCGGAACTTGCCCCACGACCAGCCGAAGTACTGCGCGAGCGTGTACCCGCTGGACAGGCCGGTCTCGAGGGCAGCGCCGAACGTCGCGGCGACGATCCCGACGATGACGACAGCCAGGGCGAGCTTGCCGCCGGCGAGGGCGACGGGCAGCACGATCTGCGACAACGACGACACCTCGATCGCCTGCGGCAGGAAGACGATCGCGCCGCACGCGGCGATGGCCACGGACAGCACCCCGCCGAACGGGAAGCCGACCATGACGTTGAGCCGGGACTCGGCGATGTCCTTCGCGGTCCACCGCTCCTCGCGGGCGCCCGACGAGAAGAAGAACACCTCGTAGGGCGTCATCGCGGCGCCGAACAGTGCGATCGCGTAGTACCAGTACGACGCGGCGCCCTCCTGCGCGGGCACCGTGGGGGACAGCGCCTGCTCGGCGAGCGCCGACCAGTCCGGGCCGAGCTGGAAGACCGCGACGGCGAACACCACCAGCGAGAGCCCGACCAGCCCGGTGACGTTCTCCATGATCTTGAACTTCGCGCGCCAGATGACGAGCCACACCGCCAGCGCGGCCACCGGGATCCAGAGCCTCGGCTCGACGCTGCTGGCGAGCTGCAGTGCGAGCGCGATGCCGCCGACCTCCGCGGTGAGCGTGAGCAGGTTGATGAGGAACGACGCGACGAGGTTGGCGCCGGCCGTGCGGGGGCCGAGGCGCTCGCGGATGATCTCGAACGTCGCCCGCCCGCTCACGGCTGCGACCCGCCCGGACATCTGGGCGAACAGGCAGATGCCGACGACGCCGACGAGCACGGCCCACGCGAGCGTGAGACCGAACCGGGACCCGACGACGGCGTTGGTGACGAGGTCCCCGATGTCGAGGAAGCCGCCGATGGCGGTGAGGATGCCGAGGGCGACGCCGAGCAGCCGCTTCATCGGCCCGCCGCCGCGTCGAGCCGGGTGCCGAGGTCGTCGAGCCGCTGCGCGCTGGCGTCGAGGTCGGCACGCACGGTGGCGGGGTCGCCGACGCCGTTCGCCCAGTCGCGCGCCCGCGCCACCGCACCGGAGGCCTCGTCGACCGCGTCGAGGGCCTCGTCGCGCCACGCGGCGGCCCGGGCGCCGCCCGGCACGAGCGTGGTGATCGCGAACGTCGCGTCGGAGAGCACGTGCACGGAGTCGTCCATGGTGGTGTCGACGACGGTCGCGGGCGCCCGGTCGGTGCGCAGCAGGCGGGCGGCGACCCGGGTCGTCTGGACCGCGGACGTGGCCTCGGCGACCGCGTCGCCGAGCGTCCCTGCGTCGGACCCGGGCGTCGCCGACGAGCCCACCGCGCAGCCGCTGACCAGGGCGAGCGCGGCGAGCGCGGGGACGACCCGGGTCCGCAGCATGGACGCATCGTCCTGCCCGACCCCGGTTCTCGCACCAGGAACGGACCGACCCGGACCCCGGATGCGCAGGTCGCGGACCGGTGCCAGCGTGGGGCGGGTGACGAGCGCACCCCGACCGCCCACCGCGAGACCGACGAGCCGCACGGGGGCGCGCCGATGAGGGTCGTCGTCGTCGGTGCGAGCGGGAACGTCGGGACCGCGCTGCTGCGGCGGTTCGCGACCGACCCGTCCGTGACGTCCGTGGTCGGGGTCGCCCGGCGCGTACCCCGAGGGCTGCCGCCGCTGCCGTACCGGGTGGCGTCGTGGGTCTCGTGCGACCTCGGCGAGGCGGTGCCGGACGACGTCGTCGTCACGCGTCTCACCGAGGTGTTCACCGGGGCGGACGCCGTCGTGCACCTCGCGTGGGCGATCCAGCCGAGCCACGACCGCCGTCGGCTGTTCGACGTCAACGTGTCGGGCACCCGCCGGGTCCTCGCCGCCGTCGTGCGCGCCGGCGTGCCGCACGTGGTGGCGGCGTCGTCGGTGGGGGCGTACTCGCCGGCGCCCGACGACGTGCCGCGTGGGGAGGGATGGCCGACCGACGGCGTCCGGTCGTCGTCGTACTCGGTCCACAAAGCCGCGCAGGAACGGCTCCTCGACGAGGCCGAGGCGACCCACCCGAGCCTCGTCGTCGCCCGGCTGCGACCCGCGCTCGTGTTCCAGCGGGAGGCCGGCCACGAGATCGCCCGGTACTTCCTCGGGCCGTTGGTGCCGAAGCGACTGCTCGACGGCCGGCTGCCCGTCCTGCCGTGGCCGGAGGGACTGCGGCTGCAGACCGTGCACGCGGACGACCTCGCGGAGGCCTACCGGGAAGCGGTCGTGCGGCAGGTGCGGGGCGCGTTCAACATCGCCGCACCCGGCGTGCTGCGCGGCGAGGACGTGGCCGACGTCGTCGGCGCGGGAGCCGTGCGGGAGGTCCGGCCCGGCACGGTGCGTGCCGCTCTCGCGACAGCCTGGCATGCGCGCGTGGTGCCGGTCGGGCCGGGCTGGCTCGACATGGCCCTCGCCGCGCCGGTGCTCGACACCGCACGCGCCGAGCGCGAGCTCGACTGGCGTCCCCGCGTGAGCGCCGCAGACGCGCTGCACGACGTCGTCGACGGGATCGTCGCGGGCGACGGCACCGCGAGCCCGCCGCTGCTGCCACGACGGCTGCACCGGCCGTGACGCACGCCTTGACCCGCAGGGCATAGTCGTCGCATGGCTGACCCGACCCCCGCCGACCGGCACGTCTACGGCGACCCGCACGCCCCGGTGACGGTGCTCGAGTACGGCGACCTCGAGTGCCCGTACTGCCGCGCCGCGTCCCCGGTGCTCCGCGAGCTCGTCGACACCTCGGCCGGCCGCGTCCGCCTCGTGTGGCGGCACTTCCCCCTGTTCGAGGTGCACCCGCACGCGCTCACGGCGGCGCTCGCCGCGGAGGCGGCCGCCGCGCACGGGCTGTTCTGGGAGATGCGCGACGAGCTCATGAGCCACCAGGACCGGCTGACGGAGCGCGACCTGCGGGCTGCGGCTCGCGCGCTCGGGATCGACCCCGACGAGGTCGCCGGCGACGGTGCGCAGCGGTTCGCCCGAGCGGTGCAGGACGACTACGCAGCGGGTGTCGCGGCGGGCGTGACGGGGACCCCGACGATCTTCGTCGGCGGCGTGCGGTACACGGGCCGGCCCGACCTGCGCCGGCTGCGCGAGGCCGTCGACCAGGCGGTCGCGGCCACGGCCTGATGCGGCACGATGGGCCGATGACGTCACCGACCCCGCGGACCGCACTCGTCACCGGCGCCGGGCGGGGGATCGGCCGCGGCGTCGCCCTGGGACTCGCCGCCGCCGGGTACGCGGTCGGGCTCGTCGGACGGACCCGCAGCCACCTGGACGCCGTCGCCGAGGAGGTCGCGGCGACCGGTGTGCCCGTGGCCGTCGCCGCCGCGGACCTCGTCGACGTCACCGCGGTCGCCGACGCCGTCGCGCGCGTCGACACGGACCTGGGCGGCATCGGGCTGCTCGTCAACAACGCGGGCGTGCTGGAGCACGCCGAGGTGCCGTTCGGCGACGACGACGTCGAGGACATGTGGCGGGTCGTCGAGACGAACGTGCGCGGGCCGATGCTCGTCACGCACGCCGTGCTGCCCGCGATGCTGGCCCGCGGCGGCGGCCGGGTGCTCAACATGAACTCGGGGTCGGGCCACAACCGCGGCACGTCGTACACCGGGTACGGCATCAGCAAGGGCGCGCTCGCCCGGTTCACCACGTTGCTCGACGCCCAGTACCGCGACCGCGGCGTCCGCGTGCTCGACCTCGCTCCCGGCGTCGTCGTGACCGACATGACCAGCGGCATGCCTGTGCACGCCGACCGCACCGAGTGGACGCCCGTCGAGGCGGTCGCCGAGCTCGTGGTCGCCTTCGGTGACGGCGAGCTCGACGAGCTCTCCGGCCGGTTCGTCCGGGCCGGCGCCGACACCGTCGCGTCGCTGCGCGCGGCCGCCGGCCGGATCGCCGAGCAGGACGCGCGCCGCCTCCGCCTGACCACCTACGGCCCCGACGACCCGATGGCCTGACGCCGACGGCGCACGCTGGCGCGACTGCCGGTGTCGCGCCACCATCGGTCGATGGACCTGTCGCCGATCAGGTACGAGTACCACCTGCGGTGCGCGCCGGGCCCGGCGTTCGACGCGTACGTCCAGGAGATCGGCCGCTGGTGGCACCCGGACTACTCGCCCGACCCTGCCGGCTTCGTCGGCGCGACGATCGAGCCGTGGGTCGGCGGGCGGCTGCTGCTCGAGGACGCGACCCGCGGGGCGCTGCCGTGGGGCGAGGTCCTCGAGGTGGACGCCGCCGCGAGGCTGGTGCACTCGTCGACGCTCGGCCAGACGCGCGAGCACCCGTCGCGCATCACGGTGACCTTCCGGGCGGACGCCGAGGGCGGCACGGTCATGACGTTCGAGCACGGCGGCTGGTCGCAGGAGAACGGCGCCGACCGCGGGAAGTTCACCGAGTGGCCGCGGATCCTCGACCGGTACGCGGCGCTCGCCGACGGCGTCTGAGGGTCGCTCAGGCCGGCGACCGCCACGGCAGCGGTGGCAGCGCGGGCGGCGGACCGACCGACGCGGGCGAGCACAGGGGCAGCTTCTCGCCGAGCCACCGCAGCAGCACCGACCCGAGCACGGCCGCGGTGAGCGACCCGGCGAGCACGCCGATCTTCGCCTGGGACAGCTGCGCGGGGTCGTCGAACGCGAGCTGCGCGATGAACAGCGAGATCGTGAACCCGATCCCCGCGAGCACCGCGCCGCCGAGCAGGTGGCCGTACCGCACCCGTCCGGGCAGCTCGCCGAGGCCCAGCCGGATCGCGAGCGTCGAGGCACCTGTGATGCCGATCGCGTTGCCGAGCACGAGCGCGACGGCCACGCCGATGCTGAGCCGCGAGTGGAGCGCCGCGCCGAGGGTCTCGGCGTCGAGTCGGATGCCCGCGTTGGCCAGGCCGAACAGCGGGACGACGACGAACGCGCTCCACGGGTGCAGCACGCGCTGCAGCCGGTCGCTCGTCGGGACCGCGGCCCGTGCGGCGAGCTCGGCGAGGTGCTCGCGCTCGGCGGTCGTGTCGTCGACCAGGTCGCCCGCGTAGACCGGCACGGCCTCGACCTGCTCGCGCTGCGGCACGGTCGCGGGGACGAGCAGCCCCACGAGCACACCGGCGAGCGTCGCGTGCACGCCCGACGCCTGCACGGCGAGCCACAGCACGATCCCGGCCACCACGTACGGCGCGAGCTGCCACACCCGCAGCCACCGCATGACGAGCATCCCGGCCACGACGACGCCCGCGAGGGCCAGCGCCAGCGGGTCGACGTCGTCCGTGTAGAACACGGCCATCACGGTGATCGCACCGATGTCGTCGACGATCGCG
Source organism: Cellulomonas sp. (assembly GCF_017744555.1). Lineage (GTDB taxonomy): Bacteria > Actinomycetota > Actinomycetes > Actinomycetales > Cellulomonadaceae > Cellulomonas. The sequence goes on from NZ_JAGIBD010000017.1 coordinate 6,531, forward strand.
AGGGTCAGCAGGAACAGCCGCAGCCGGTCCGGGCACGCCGGCCCGAACAGGGCGAGGATGCCGACGAGGAACGCGGTGTCGGTCGACATGACGACGCCCCAGCCGTGCGCCGCGTCGGTGCCCCCGTTGAACGCCAGGTAGATGAGCACCGGCACGAGCAGCCCGCCGAGGGCGCCCAGCGCGGGGACGGCGACCGTCCGTTTGTCGCGCAGCTCACCGCTCGTGGCCTCGCGGCTGATCTCCAGGCCGACGACCGCGAAGAAGATCGCCATCGCCGCGTCGTTGACCCAGTGCTGCAGGTCGAGGTCCAGGCTCCAGCCACCGACGTGCAGACCCGCGGTCGTGGTCCAGAGGTCGTCGTACGCGGCGCTCCAGGGCGAGTTCGCCCAGACGAGCGCGACGACGGTCGCGGACAGCAGCACGACCGCGGAGCCGGCCTCTGTCGCGAGGAAGTCCCGCACGGCGGGGTTGAGGCCGGGGACGCGGACGCGCAGCGCCGGTCCGGGGGTCATGGGGGGCGCGGCCATGCGGTCCAACGTCGCAGGTCAGTGGCCCGGGTGCAACGCCGGTTCGCGGCCGGCTGACAGAGCGGTCAGAGATGCTTCTCCGGGTCGCCGCGCAGCTCCGCCACGTGGTCCGGCACGTAGGTCGACAGCTCGCGGGGCGGCCGCACGTACCCGTTCGAGGCTGCGGGCCGATCCGGCAGGACGACCTTCTCGTGCGGCACGTCGGTGTAGGGGATGGTCGACAGCAGGTGGCTGATCATGTTGAGTCGGGCCGCCTTCTTCACGTCCGACTCGACGATGTACCAGGGGCTCGCCGGCACGTCGGTGTGCACGAGCATCTCGTCCTTGGCCCGCGAGTACTCCTCCCACCGGCTGATCGACTCGAGGTCCATCGGGCTCAGCTTCCACTGCCGCACGGGGTCGTTGAGCCGCGACCGGAACCGGCGGAGCTGCTCCTCGTCGGACACCGAGAACCAGTACTTGCGCAGCAGGATCCCGTCCTCGACGAGCATCTGCTCGAAGATCGGCGTCTGCCGCATGAACTGGCTGTACTCCTGCGGCGTGCAGAAGCCCATGACCCGCTCGACGCCTGCGCGGTTGTACCAGGACCGGTCGAACAGCACGATCTCGCCCGCCGCCGGCAGGTGGGCCACGTACCGCTGGTAGTACCACTCGGTCTTCTGGCGCTCGGTCGGCGTCGGCAGCGCGGCGATGCGTGCGACGCGGGGGGAGAGGTACTCGGTGATCCGCTTGATCGTGCCGCCCTTGCCGGCGGCGTCGCGGCCCTCGAACAGGATGACGATGCGTGCGCCCGTGGCCTGCGCCCACAGCTGGACCTTCACGAGCTCGGCCTGGAGGCGGAACAGCTCGGCCTCGTAGACCTTGTTGGAGATCTTGGGGGTGTCCTGCTTCTTGTCCTTGTGCGCCTTCGCCATGAGCGGACGTTACCGCTGGTGGGGTGGTTGCGCGGCTGGAGGGCGGATCTCCGCGTGAGCGGATGAGGAGAGTGTTTCGAGGCGCAGATGCGGGCTAAGATCCCCGTTCGTGACGCACTATCGGATCAGCGAGGCCGCGGCGCTCCTGGGCGTCAGCGACGACACGCTCCGCCGGTGGGTCGACGCGGGCACGCTGGCCGCCGGCGTGGACGAGTCGGGGCGCCAGGTCGTCGACGGGGCCGACCTCGCCGCGGTCGCCGTCGAGCGCGCCCGGACCCCGGACGACACCGACGCGGGCCGCACGTCCGCGCGCAACCGGTTCACGGGGATCGTGACCGCCCTGACGCTCGACACCGTGATGGCGCAGGTCGAGCTGCAGTGCGGGCCGTACCGGGTGGTCTCGCTCATGTCGAGCGAGGCGGTCCGCGAGCTCGGGCTCGAGGTCGGGTCCCGTGCGACGGCCGTGGTCAAGGCGACGACGGTGCTGGTCGAGACCCCGAGGGGGCACCGATGAGGCGCGCCACGACCCGGCGAGCCGCGACGGTCGGGACGCTCGCGCTCGCGGCCGTCCTCGCGCTCGTGGCATGCAGCGACGGCACGGACGGGCCGGCCGACGCCTCGACGTCGACCGGGTCTGCCGAGCCGGAGCTGACCGGTGACCTCACGGTGTTCGCCGCGGCGTCGCTGCAGGCGGCGTTCGACGAGCTCGCGACGACGTTCATGGAGCAGCACCCGAGCGTGCAGGTGGCACCCGTGACGTACGACGGCTCGTCCACGCTCGCCACGCAGCTCGTCGAGGGCGCGTCCGCGGACGTGCTGGCGACGGCCGACGAGAAGAGCATGGCGACGGTCGTCGACGCGGGGCTAGTCGAGGGGGCGCCGACGGTGTTCACGACGAACACGCTGCAGATCGTCGTCCCCGCGAGGAACCCTCGGCACGTGCGGTCGCTCGCGGACCTCGCGACCCTCGCGTCGTCGGGCGGGATCGTCGTGCTGTGCGCGCCCGAGGTGCCGTGCGGGTCCGCCGCCCACAAGGCCCTCGACACTGCCGGCGTGACGTTCACGCCCGGGAGCGAGGAGCAGAACGTCAAAGCCGTGCTCACGAAGGTGCAGACGGGCGACGCGGACGCGGGCATCGTCTACCGGACGGACGTGCTCGGCGCCGGCGACGCCGTCGAGGGTGTCGACTTCGCGGAGGCCGCGTCCGCCGTCAACGCGTACCCGATCGCGTTGCTCGCAGAGCCGACGCGCACGCACGGCGACGACGTCGCGCAGGCGTTCGTCGACCTCGTGCTCTCCGACGAAGGGCAGCAGGTGCTCGCCGACCACGGGTTCGTCAGCCCGTGAGCGAGCCGCGGGACCGGCACGGCGTCCCGCGCCTGCTGTGGGCGCCGGCCGGGCTCGCGCTCGGGCTGCTCGTGCTGCCGATCGTCGCGCTGCTCGTGCGGGCGGACTGGCGGTCGCTGCCGGCGGACGTGACGTCGGCGGCGGCCGTGTCCGCGCTGACGCTGTCGCTCGTGACGTCGACGCTCGCGACCGCCGTGTGCCTCGTGCTCGGGGTGCCGCTCGCCGTGGTGATGGCCCGGTCGCGGGGGTGGACGTCCGACGTGCTGCGCGCGCTCGTCACCCTGCCGCTCGTGCTGCCGCCCACCGTCGGCGGCATCGCGCTGCTGTTCCTGCTCGGGCGGCGCGGGCTCGTCGGGCAGACGCTCGACCTGTGGTTCGGCATCCGCCTGCCGTTCACCACGACCGCGGTCGTCATCGCGCAGGCGTTCGTCGCGATGCCGTTCCTGGTGCTCGGCGTCGAGGGCGCCCTGCGGACCGCAGGCACCCGGTTCGAGACGGTCGCCGCGACGCTCGGCGCCGGCCGGTGGACCGTGCTGCGGCGCATCACGCTGCCGCTCGTCCTGCCCAGCCTCGTGTCCGGGACGGTCCTGTGCTTCGCACGGGCGCTCGGCGAGTTCGGCGCGACCGCCCTGTTCGCCGGCAACACCCCGGGCGTCACGCGGACCATGCCGCTCGCGATCTACTCGGCGTTCAACGGCGCCGGCGTCAGCCAGGGCACCGCCGTCGCGCTGTCGCTGCTGCTCGTCGCGGCCGCCGCCGCAGTGCTCCTCGCCGCGCGGGCCTGGCGACCGGGGAACGCGACGTGAGCCTCGAGGTCGACGTGCGCGTACGCCGCGGGGTGTTCGCGCTCGACGTCGCCCTGACCGCAGGCCCGGGCAAGATCGTCGCGGTGCTCGGGCCGAACGGTGCCGGGAAGTCGACGCTGCTCGACGTGATCGGCGGGCTGCTGCTGCCCGTCTCCGGGTCGGTGCGCGTGGGGTCTCGGGTGCTGACCACCGTCGGCGCCGAGGGCCGCGTGCACGTGCGGCCCGACCGGCGGTCCGTCGGCCTGCTCGGCCAGGACCCGCTCGTGTTCCCGCACCTGGACGCCCGGGAGAACGTCGCGTTCGGGCCGCGCGCGGCGGGGTCGGCGGCCGCCGCGGCCCGGACGTCGGCCGACGCGTGGCTCACCGCCGTCGGGCTCGACGGGCTGGGCGACCGCCGCCCCCGCGCGCTGTCCGGCGGTCAGCGGCAGCGCGTCGCCCTCGCCCGCGCGCTCGCCGCCGAGCCCGCCGCGCTGCTGCTCGACGAGCCGTTCGCGCAGCTCGACGTCCGCACCGCCGCCGAGCTCCGCGACGTCGTGCGCGACCAGGTCCGCCGCACGCAGACGCCGACCGTGCTCGTCACGCACTCCGTGCTCGACGCCCTGACGCTCGCCGACGAGGTCGTCGTGCTCGATCACGGGACCGTCGTCGAGCGTGGCCACCCGCTCGACGTCCTCACCGACCCGGCCCACCCGTTCACCGCGGCGCTTGCCGGCGTCAACCTCGTGGTCGGCGAGATCGCCGCCGGCCCCGTGCTGGCCGGACCTGACGGGCTGCGGCTCCCGTGCCGCACCGAGCTGCCCGTGGGAACGCCCGCACAGGCGTCGTTCGCGCCGACCGCGGTGTCGGTGGCCGAGCCCGACGCCGACGACCTGGTGTGGACCTCGCACGTCGTCGACCTGGAGACGGGGACCACGGGCGTGCGCGTCCGGACCACGGGGGACGTGCTCGTCGACCTGGCTCCCACGCTGGTCGGGCGGGTCGACCTGCAGGTCGGAGCCCCTGTGCGGCTCGCGGTGCCCGCGTCGGCCGTGCGGGTGCGGCGGCGCGCGTAGCCGCGTCTTCTCACAGACACCCCGGGCACTCAGTGCGCGAAAGGTTCCACCCGCGCAACGCCGCGGACCGGCCCGTCGAAACATCTGCTCCCTAGCGTCGCCGATGTCCGAGCCCCACCCGATCTGCCGGAGGTCCCCATGGCGACACCGCTCGTGACCGCCGACGCCACCGCGGCGTCCCCCCTCGTCGGCGCGCCAGCGCCGGGCCAGCTCACCACCCGTCCCGGCCGCTGGATCGACGGCTGGAACCCCGAGGACGAGGGCCAGTGGTCCTCCGTCGGCAAGCCCATCGCCCGCCGCAACCTCGGGCTGTCCGTGTTCGCCGAGTTCCTGGGCTTCGGCGTCTGGGCGCTGTGGAGCATCGTCGTGCCGCAGCTCGCGTCGGCGGGCTTCGCCCTCACGGTCGACCAGTCGTTCTGGCTCATCGCGGTGCCGATCCTCGTCGGTGCCACGCTGCGCATCCCGTACACGTTCGCCGTCCCGGTCTTCGGCGGCCGCAACTGGACGATCATCTCGGCGCTGCTGCTGCTGGTCCCGACGATCTCGCTCGCCATCGTCGTGCAGAACCCCGACACGTCGTTCGGGGTGCTGCTCGGGATCGCGGCGCTCGCAGGCCTCGGCGGCGGCAACTTCGCGTCGTCCATGGCGAACATCTCGTTCTTCTACCCGGAGAAGGAGAAGGGCCGCGCGCTCGGCTTCAACGCGGCCGGCGGCAACATCGGGACCGCCGCCGTGCAGATCGCCGTGCCGCTCGTCATCGTCGGGGCCGCCGGCGTGCAGCTCGAACGGGCCGGGCTCATGTTCGTCCCGTTCGTCCTCATCGCCGCGCTGCTGGCCTGGCGGTTCATGGACAACCTGTCGAACGCGAAGTCCGACCCGCGCTCGTACGGTGCCGCCACCCGCGTCAAGCACACGTGGATCATCTCGTTCGTCTACATCGGCACGTTCGGCTCGTTCATCGGCTTCGCCGGGGCGTTCCCGACGCTGCTGAAGAACCAGTTCCCCGAGATCACGCTGTCCGTCGCGTTCCTCGGCGCGCTCGTCGGGTCGTTCGCCCGGCCCCTCGGTGGCGCCCTCGCCGACAAGCTCGGCGGCGCCCGCGTGACGATCGGTGCGTTCACGGTCATGGGCATCGGCACGGTCTGCGCGATCTTCGCCCTGCGCGCCCACTCGTTCGGCGGGTTCCTCGCGTCGTTCCTCGTGCTGTTCGTCGCGACCGGTGCGGGGAACGGCTCGGTGTACCGGATGATCCCCGCGGTGTTCCGGCACGGCGCGACCGACGACGAGGACAAGGCCCGGCGCGCCAAGGCTGCGGCCGGCTGCCTCGGGATCGCCGGGGCGATCGGGGCGTTCGGCGGGTTCCTCATCCCGCGCGGCTTCGCTGTCTCGACGACGGCGACGGGCAACATCCAGGCGGCGCTGTGGGTGATCGTCGGGCTCTACGTCGTGATGTCGCTGACCGTGTGGGCCGTGTACCAGCGGCGCGGCTCTGCGTTCGGGTCCACCGTCATCTGACGGCTCCAGCCCGACGACGCGGCGGCACCCCGAGCAGGGGGTGCCGCCGCGTCGTCGTGCCGACGGCCCCGCCGAGCGGCGTCGACTCAGCGCCTGCGTCTCAGCGCACCGTCACGCGCACGTCGTCGTACCCGGTGGCGCCGTCCGGGACCTCGCCCTGGGCGACGCCCGTCTGCGGCCCGTCCGGGTCGAACGCCCGGACGTACAGCGTGTGGTCGCCGCTCGGCGCGTCGGGCCACGTCCAGGACCACTGCCGCCACGAGTCGATGCCACCGTCGGCCGCGAGGGTCACGTCGTTCCACGCGCCGTCGTCGACCCGCACCTGCACGCGCGTGATCCCACGGTGCTGCGCCCACGACGTCCCGGCGACGACCACGTCCCCGGCGTCGACGGTCGTCCCGGTGCGGGGGACCTCGATGCGGGACTGCGTCTTGACGGGCCCTCGTTCCGACCAGCCGCGGTCGGTCCAGTAGGCCGTCGCGTCGGCGAACCGGGTGACCTCGAGGTCGACGACCCACTTCGTCGCCGACACGTACCCGTACAGCCCCGGCACCACCATCCGCACGGGGAAGCCGTGCTCGATGGGCAGCGGCTCGCCGTCCATCCCGACCGCGAGCAGCGCGTCGCGTCCGTCGGTCAAGGCTTCCAGGGGCGTCGACGCCGTGAACCCGTCGGCGCTCGTCGAGAGCACCATGTCCGCGTCGGCGTGCGGCTGCGCGCGGGCCATGACCTGCTGCAACGGCAGCCCGAGCCACTTCTGGTTGCCGATGAGGTCGCCGCCGACGGGGTTGGAGACGCAGCACAGCGTGACCCACGCCTCGACGAGGTCGCTGGCGAGCAGCTCGTCCCACGTCATCGTGAAGGGGTTGTCGACCAGGCCGTGGACCGTGAGCGTCCACGTGTCCGGGTCCACCTGCGGGACGACGAGGGCGGTGTCGATCCGGTAGAACTCCGGCGGCGGCGTCTCCCACGGCTGCACGCCGTCGACGTCGACCTGCACCCCGGCGGGGACCGGCGGCGCGGACGTGGCGGCGGACGGCAGCCGGATCGCGGCCCGGGCCGTCGTCGCGCCGCGCGTCGCGGCCGTGAGCGCCCGCCCGACGAGCACCGCGACGAACCCCGCACCTGCCGCGACGGCCCCGGCCTGCAGGAACCCGCGCCGCGTGGCGCCCGTGCGGGTGGCCGCCGTGCGGGCGGCCTTCTCGTCGGGTGCAGGGATGCGGCGGACCAGCTCGCGCAGCGTCAGCAGCCCCGCGATCGTGCCGATCACGCTCGGTGCTCCCGCCAGCACGCCCGCGTCAGGTCTGCCCGTGGCGGCGAGCGCGGCGACGGCACCGAGCAGGACGACGAGCGTCGCGCCCCACGCCCACCGACGCGCCGCGAGGATGCCGGCGAGCGCGCACAGCCCCGCCACCACGAGCACCTCGCCGAGTCGCAGGACCGCCTTGTCGTTCGTGCCGAACGTCGACGTCGCGAAGTCCTTCAGCCACGCCGGCGTCGCGTCGACGAACGCCGCCCCGACCGCGTTGAGCGGGTCCGACGACGGCCCCGTGAAGATCGCGACGAGGGACCCCACGCCCACCGTCACGAGACCCGCGGCGAGACCGGCGAGCGCAGACAGCCAGGTCCAGGTCCGCCGTGTCATGCCGCTCCGCTCCTGTGTGCTCGTCATCGGGGCCGATCCTGCACCCTCATGCTGAGGAACATCCCGTCCCGGCCGAGCGATTCCGGTGACGGCAACCTGACGGTCGAGACCGGTGACGGCCCACCCGGGTCGGTCGAGGGGTGGGCTGTCACCGCTCACGCGGTACTCACCCAGGTGCCGGGGCTCGGATCAGAGAGCGGGCGAGCCGATCGAGGCGGGGACGTTCGCCGCGTGGCCGGCGTCCCGGAGCGCCTGCCGCACGCGCTCGGCGGCCGCGTCGAGGTCGGCGGCCGGGACGTCGGTCCGGGCGTTCCGGAACGACAGGCTCGCCTCGTCCCACGCAGGCAGCACGTGCAGGTGCAGGTGCGGCACCTCGAACCCGGCGACCAGGAGCGCCGCCCGGGGTGCGTCCCACGCGCTCTGCTGCGCCTGCCCGATGACCTTCGCGACGCGGGTCAGGTGGGCGAGCAGGTCGTCGGACGCGTCGGTGAGCTGGACGACCTCGTCGCGCGGGACGACGAGCGTGTGCCCGTCGGTGATGGGGGCGATGGTCGCGAACGCGACCGCCACGTCGTCGGCCCAGACGAACCGGCCGGGGATCTCGCCGTCGATGATCTTGGTGAAGAGCGTGGCCATGCGGCCAGGTTATCGGTGTGCCGCGACGGGTCCCGGCGGTCCTACGACAGCCAGGGATCGATCAGGGGGACACCCAGCAGATCGAAGTCCGCTGTGTTGCGGGTCGCGAGAGAGGCACCGCGTGCGGCACACGTCGCGGCGATCATCCCGTCCTCGGTCGGGAGCGGCCGTCCTGCCTGGCGACGTCGCGTCTGCATGACGGAGTAGTGGCGCGCAGCCGTCTCGTCGTACGGCAGGACGCTTCCGCGGAAGTCCACGAGGGTGCGCTCGATCAGCTCGACGAGCAGGGTACGTCGGCGTCCGTCCGGCAGCGCGAGGGCACCCGTCAGCAGCTCTCCGGCGCTGACCGACGTGATCGCGGCCGGCTCGCGGAGGCCGTCGAGCCAGGCGAGGACCCGCTCGTCGGGACGTTGCTTGAGTGGTTCGGACAGGACGTTGGTGTCGAGGACGATCAATCGAGATCGACCTCACGGGGCGCGGAGCGGGCGGGGAGCGGGATCTCGGGCCCGCGCAGCTCGGCCGCGGCCGTGAGCCACGACTCGACGAGGCTGTCGCCCGAGACTGCCGCACTCAGGATCGCCCGGGCCTCGGCCTCCATCGACCGGTTGTGGTGGGCGGCTCGCACCTTGAGCCGTCGTTGGATCTCGGGGTCCAGGTTCCTGACCGTGATCGTCGACATGTCAGCCCTCCCGCGTCTCGTCTGCCAGCGATGCTAGCGGTGCTGGCAGCAGCCACGCCATGGGCCGGATCCGGAATCCATCCGAGCCTCACGGTCTCAGCGATGTCCCGTCAGGAGGTCGCCCCCGACACCGGGGCACCGCGTAGGGCGTCCTTCAGCTTGATCCGGCCGCCCGAGTGCAGCACCGCGTTCGAGTACACGCGCCCCGCGAACCAGACGAGCACCGGGATGAGGGCCAGGCACAGGGCCGCGGCGAGCAGCACCTCCCACAGCGCGGCGGCGTCGAGGGCGATGCGGATCGGCATGAGGAACGGCGAGAAGAACGGGATGTACGACAGCCACCGGATCAGCGGGTTGTCGGGGTCCCAGGGCGCGATCGAGATCCCGATGATGTACGGGATGATCATCAGCCCGATCACGGGCGAGATGACGGACCCGACGTCCTCCTGACGGGACACGAGCGAGGCGAGCGCGGCGAGGACCAGCGCGTACATCGCGAACCCGATCGCGAACCACAGCACGGCCCATACGGCCGTGACACCGAGATCGAGCGACGACGAGTCGACGAGCCCGAACGCGAGCGCGGTCGCGACGCCGGAGCCGACGACCGCGACGATCTGGATGAGCCCGATGACGCCGATGCCGAGCACCTTGCCGGCCATGAGCTGCCAGGGCCGGACGGTCGCGAGCAGCAGCTCGACGACGCGGCTGGACTTCTCCTCGACGACGCCCTGAGCGACGAGCTGTCCAGCGGTCATGAGCGAGATGAACAGCAGGATCCCGGCGATGTAGCCGGCGATGATCTGGGCACCGTCCACGGACGGGTCGGGTTCGAGCGACGTGACCTGAGGCTCGGCGGACGCGATGTCGGCCGCGACGGAGGCGGGGTCGCCGCCGAGGTCGGTGACGGCCGACCCGAGGGCGAGCTGCTGCGCGAGCGGGCCGAACACGGCCGAGCCAGTGTCGCCGAGGCTCTGCTTGACGACGACGGTGAGCTCGGGCGACGTCGACGTGACGAGCGCGTCGAGGTCGCCCGACTTCACGAGGTCACGGCCGGCCGCCTCCGACTCGACCTCCTGCGTCTCGACCGGCACGCCGACGGCCTTGCCGGTCGCGACGAGCTGGTCGGCGACCCCGGCGGCTGCCGACGTGAGCCCGACCTGCTGCGGGGGAGTCTCGCGGTCGGCGAGCAGCCCGGCCGCGACGCCGCCGAGGACGACGGCGGCGACGAGCGCGACCGTGGTCCAGATGAACGCCTTCGACGTCAGGCGGAACCGGATCTCGCGGCCGGCGATCATGCGGATCGCCGCGCCGGAGCTGATGGCGAGCGGGTTCCCGGCGCTCATGCCGACACCTCCTCGAGGTCGGCGGCGGGCGTGGCCTCGGTCGTGACGACGTGCCGGTACAGCTCGACGAGCGTCGGCCGCTTGCGGGCGAACTCGCGCACCGGCCCGGCGGCGAGCGCGGCCCGCAGGAGCTCCTGGTCGACGTCGGCGGGCGCCGACGTCCCCACCGCGACGACGGTCCGGGCACCGTCCGCCGACACCACGCGCGCGGCAGGAACGGCGGACGCGAACGACGCGGGTGGACCGTCGACCACCCACTCCCGCTCGTCTGTCTGCCGCAGCTCGTCGATCCCGCCGACGGCGACCATCGACCCGGACCGCACGATCCCGACCCGGTCGCAGAGCCGTTCGACGAGCTCGAGCTGGTGCGACGAGAACAGCACGGGCACCCCGCGGTCGGCCTGGTCGCGCAGCACGGCGCTCATGACGTCGACCGCGACGGGGTCGAGCCCGGAGAACGGCTCGTCGAGCACCAGGATCTCCGGGTCGTGCACGAGCGCCGCGGCGAGCTGCACGCGCTGCTGGTTGCCGAGCGACAGCTTGAGCACCTCGTCGCCCCGACGCTCCTCGACGCCGAGCGTCTCGGTCCACCGTTCCATCGACCGGCGCGCGGCCGCGGCGTCCATGCCGTGCAGGCGGGCCAGGTAGACGAGCTGGTCGGCGACCTTCATCCGCGGGTACAGGCCGCGCTCCTCGGGCATGTACCCGATGCGGCGCCGCACGGCGTGGTCGACGACGCGGCCGTCCCACGTGACCGTGCCCGCGTCGGCGGCGAGCACGCCGACGGCGATCCGCATGGTCGTGGACTTGCCGGCGCCGTTCGAGCCGACGAACCCGAAGATCTCGCCGCCGCGCACGTCGAACGTCATGTCCCGCAGGGCGCGCACGGTGCCGTAGGACTTCTCGAGGGAGGAGATGCTGAGGACGGTCACGCGATCGATCCAACCAAAGAGGACACGGTGAGCGACATCGTTCTTCAGGACCGTTCCTGGACGAGCTTCTGGAGGGCCAGCACGGTCCTCCAGTTTCGGGCGGTGCCGACCCGGCCGGCGGCCTTGGACAGCACGGGCAGGGTGAGCTTGGACCGGCCGATCCCGTCGGGGTAGTACGCGTAGGTCTCCCGTCCGTGCCAGATCACGGACTCGTTCCCGTACACCGACGCGTCGAACGTGCGGATCGACGCGACGTCGGGCACGCCGTCCCAGCAGCACACGACGAGGTGCGACGGGTCGGACTCCGCCTGCGCGGGGAACGGGAGCGCCCGCACGACGAGCTCCCACTCGGTGGCGCTGCGTGCGATCACGGGTACGTCGAACCCGAGCTCGGACTCGAAGGCGGCCGACAGCCCGGCGGCCACGTCGTCCGGGGCCGCCCCGCCGGCGGGCACCAGCACGAGGTTCCCGCTGTTCACGTAGGTCGTCACCTCGGTGTGCCCCAACGACTCCGCGACCGAGCGAAGCTCCGCCGACCTCACGGTCCGGCCACCGACGTTCACGGCCCTGAGCAGGGCGACCACGGCACTCATGGGCCCCACCGTGCCAGCCAGCACCCACACCGCCGCGGCTCACACGCCCATCGCGCGGGATGTGCGGACAACGTTCCTTCGGGGTAACGGACCCGCGACACCGCGCGAAACACGCGCTTCCTACCGTCGGTCTTGCCCTCGTCCCCGACTGACCGGAGCCACCCATGGATCCCCGTCACCTCGTCGTCGTCGGCGGCGGCATGGTCGCCCAGCGGCTCGTCGAAGCCCTGCGCGACCGCGACACCGCCGGCACCTGGCGGATCACCGTGCTCGCCGAGGAGCCGCGCCGGCCCTACGACCGCGTCGCCCTCACGAGCTACTTCAGCGGCAGGGACCCCGAGGACCTCGAGCTCGGCGACGCCGACCTCTGGCGCGACCCGCTCGTCCGCCTGGTCCGCGACGACAAGGTGACGCACATCGACCGCGAGGCGCGCACGGTGACCGCCGCGTCGGGCCGCACGTACTGCTACGACCACCTGGTCCTCGCCACCGGGTCGTACGCGTGGGTGCCGCCGACGGAGGGCGCGGACCTGCCCGGCGTGTTCGTCTACCGCACGATCGACGACGTCGCCGCGCTGCGCGGGTACGTCGAGAAGCTCCAGTCCGACCTGCGCCGCCCGGTCCGCGGTGCGGTGCTCGGCGGCGGTCTGCTCGGCCTCGAGGCGGCGGGGGCGCTGCACGCGCTCGGTGCGCAGGCGACGGTGCTGCAGGTCGGCACGCACCTCATGGACACGCAGCTCGACCTCGGCGGCGGCGAGGCGCTGCGGCGGCTCATCAACAACATCGGCGTGGGCGTCCGCGTCAACGCGATGACGGTGCGGATCCGTCCGCACCGGCGGGGCGGGGTCGGCCGGCTCGACCTCGCCGACGGCGGCCGGGTGGACGCCGACGTGGTGGTCGTGGCCGCGGGCGTGCGGCCGCGCGACGAGCTCGCACGCGCCGCCGGGCTGGGGATCGGCCCGCGCGGCGGCGTGGTCGTGGACGACACCTGCCTGACGGACGACCCCGACGTGTCGGCGGTCGGAGAGGTCGCGTGCATCCAGGGCGCCTGCATCGGGCTCGTCGCCCCCGGCTACGCGATGGCCGAGGTCACCGCGGACCGCCTGCTCGGCGGCGCGGCGGAGTTCCCCGGCGCGGACACCGCGACGAAGCTCAAGCTCGCGGGCGTCGACGTCGCGTCCTTCGGCGACGCGTTCGGGCGGACCGAGGGTGCGCTGGAGCTCGTGTGGGCCGACCCGGTGAACGGCGTCTACAAGAAGCTCGTGATGTCGGACGACGCGCGCACGCTGCTCGGCGGCGTGCTCGTGGGCGACGCGTCCGCCTACGCGAGCCTGCGGCCCATGCTCGGTCGCGAGCTGCCCGGCGACCCGGCGGTGTTCTTGCTGCCCGAGGGCGGCGGCGGGGGAGCGCCGGACCTCGAGCTGCCCGACGACGCGGGCGTCTGCTCGTGCAACAACGTGTCCGCCGGCACCATCCGCGGCGCGGTCACCGAGCACGGCTGCACCGACGTCGGGGCCGTCAAGGCGTGCACCAAGGCCGGCACGAGCTGCGGGTCGTGCCTCCCGCTCGTCAAGAAGCTCGTCACCACCGAGCTCACCAAGCAGGGCATCACCGTCAGCTCGGCGCTGTGCGAGCACTTCGCGCTGTCCCGCGCCCAGCTCTACGACGCCGTCCGGGTCGCGGGCCTGCGCAGCTTCACGGAGGTCGTCGAGCGGTTCGGCACGGGCCGCGGCTGCGACATCTGCAAGCCCGCGGTCGCGTCCATCCTCGCGACGACGGCCCCCGCGCACGTGCTCGACGGCGAGCGGGCCGCGCTGCAGGACACCAACGACCACGTCATGGCGAACCTGCAGAAGGACGGCTCGTACTCGGTGGTCCCGCGCATCCCCGGGGGCGAGGTGACCCCGGAGGGGCTCATCGCGATCGGCGAGGTCGCGAAGGACTACGGCCTCTACACCAAGATCACCGGCGGCCAGCGGATTGACCTGTTCGGCGCCCGCATCGACCAGCTCCCGCTCATCTGGCAGCGGCTCGTCGACGCCGGCTTCGAGTCGGGGCACGCGTACGGCAAGTCGCTGCGGACCGTGAAGTCGTGCGTCGGCTCCACGTGGTGCCGGTTCGGCGTGCAGGACTCGGTGGCGCTCGCCGTGCTGCTCGAGCTGCGGTACCGGGGGCTGCGCTCGCCGCACAAGCTCAAGCTCGGCGTCTCCGGGTGCGCCCGCGAGTGTGCGGAGGCCCGCGGCAAGGACGTCGGCGTCATCGCGACCGACAGGGGCTGGAACCTGTACGTGGGCGGCAACGGCGGCTTCACGCCGCGGCACGCGCAGCTGCTCGCGGAGGACCTGTCCACCGAGGACCTCATCACCGCGATCGACCGGTTCCTCCTGTACTACATCCGCACCGCCGACCGTCTGCAGCGCACCGCGCCGTGGGTCGAGGAGGTCGACGGCGGGCTCGACGGCGTCCGGGCGGTCGTCATGGAGGACTCGCTCGGCATCGCCGCGGACCTCGACGCGCAGATGGCGCAGCACGTCGAGCAGTACGAGGACGAGTGGCGCGCGACGCTCGAGGACCCCGAGAAGCTGCGGCGGTTCGCGTCGTTCGTCAACGCCCCCGAGGTGCCCGACCCGTCCCTGGCCTACGTCCCCGAGCGGGGCCAGGCACGACCTGCCACACCCGACGAGCGTGCCGCGGCCGGCCGCGGCGAGCCCGTGCTCGTCGCCGGATCGACGCTGGAGGTGCGGTCATGACCGTTCTCGACACCCAGAAGACCACGTGGACCGCGGTGTGCCGGGTCGACGACCTCGCGCCCGAGCGCGGTGCCGCGGCGCTGCTGGACGGCCAGCAGGTCGCGCTGTTCCGGCTGGTCGACGGGCGCGTGCTCGCGGTCGACCAGCACGACCCGTACAGCGACGCCTACGTCATGTCGCGCGGGATCGTCGGCTCCCGCACGGTCGACGGCGTCGAGGTCGCCACGGTCGCGTCGCCCATGTACAAGCAGGTGTTCGACCTCGTCACGGGCGTGTGCCTCGACGCCGCGGGCAAGACGCCGGTGGCCGGCGCGTCCGGCGACCTCACCGTGTGGCCCGTCCGGGTCAGCGACGGCGTCGTCGAGGTGGGGACCCCGTGACGACGATGCTCGGGCTCGACCTCACGGGCCGCCCGGTGCTCGTGGTCGGCGGCGGTCCGGTCGCGGCTCGCCGGGTGCAGGGACTGCTCGCCGACGCGGCGCGCGTGGTCGTCGTCGCGCCACAGCTGTGCGAGGTGCTGCTCGACCTGCACCGGTGGGGACTGGTCGAGTGGCGTGCCCGCGAGGTCGTCGAGAGCGACGTGGACGGCGTGTGGCTCGTGCACACCGCGACCGGGGACCGCGCGACCGACGCCGCCGTGGGGGAGTGGGCAGCGGCGCGCCGCACGTTCTGTGTGGACGCCGGGTCCGGAGCGGCCGGCACGGCCCGCACGCCCGCGACGACCCGCAGCGGCGACGTGCTCGTCGGCGTCGTCTCGACAGGCGCCCCCGACCCGCGGCGCACCGCGGCGGTGCGGGACGCGCTATCCGACGTGCTCCACGAGGGCGACCTGGACCTGCGCGCGCGGCGGCCGCGCCCTGCCGGTGAGGGCCGCGTGGTGCTCGTCGGCGGCGGCCCGGGCGACCCGTCGCTCATGACGGTCGCGGCCCGCCGGGCGCTCGCGCAGGCCGACGTCGTCGTCGCGGACCGGCTCGGCCCGGTGGAGGTCCTCGACTCGTTGCCGGCCGACGTCGAGGTGATCGACGTCGGCAAGACCCCCGGTCACCACCCCGTGCCGCAGGACGAGATCAACCGGATCCTTGTCGAGCAGGCGCAGCGCGGGCGGTTCGTCGTGCGGCTCAAGGGCGGCGACCCGTTCCTGTACGGCCGCGGCGGCGAGGAGGTGATCGCGTGCCGTGAGGCCGGGGTGCCCGTGGAGGTCGTCCCAGGTGTGAGCAGCGCGTTCGCCGCGCCCGCGGCCGCCGGGATCCCGCTGACCCACCGCGGCACCGTCGGCGCCGTGCACGTGATGAACGGGCACGACGGCTGGTCGTCCGCCGCGCTCACGGGCCTGCGCGACGCGTCGTGCACGGTCGTCGTGCTCATGGGTGTCGCGGTGCTGACCGACCTGACGGCGGAGGCCGCCGCGGCCGGCGTCGACCCGTCGACCCCGGCCGCCGTCGTCGAGAACGGCACGCTCTCGACCCAGCGCGTCACGCGTGCGCCGCTCGGCGAGATCGCCGCGCGGGCCGCCGAGGTCGGCGTCCGTGCGCCGGCCGTGGTGGTGCTCGGCCGGGTCGCGGCGGAAGGTCTGCTCGACGGGATCGGTGGCGCCGACGCACTCGCGCCACAGACGCACGACACAATGACCTCGTGAGCGACCCCATCGACCAGACGCTTGCCGGGTGCGTCGTCCTCATCACGGCCGACCGCCGGTCCGCCGAGCTCGCCGCTGCCCTGACCAGGCGCGGCGCCTCGGTGCGGCACGCGCCGGCCCTCGGCATGGTCCCGCACACCGACGACGCGGCCCTGATCGAGGGCACGCGCGCGCTGCTCGCCGACCCCCCCGACACGGTCGTCGTCACGACCGGGATCGGGTTCCGCGGCTGGATCGAGGCCGCCGACGCGGTGGGCCTCGCCGAGCAGCTGGTGGACACTCTGAAGGGCACGCGGATCGTCGCGCGGGGCCCCAAGGCACGAGGCGCCATCCAGGCCGCCGGGCTCACGGCCGACTGGGTCGCCGAGTCGGAGACGAGCGCCGAGATCGCGGAGGTCCTGCTCGACGACGGGGTCGCCGGCCTGAAGATCGCCGTGCAGCACCACGGTGCCGGAGCGGACGGGCTCGACGAGGCGTTCGCCGCCGCGGGAGCGACCGTGCGCAGCCTCGTCGTCTACCGCTGGGGCCCTCCGCCCGACCCGGCCGTCGTCACCGCGTCCGTCAAGGCGGTGGCCGCCGGCGAGGTCGACGCCGTCGTGTTCACGTCCGCTCCCGGTGCCGCCGCGTGGCTCGCCGCCGCCGACGACGCCGGTGTCACCGACCGGATCGTCGACCTCGCGCAGTCGGGCCACGTCGTGATGGCCGCCGTCGGTCCCGTGACCGCCCGGCCGCTCCTCGACCGCCACATCGAGCCGCTCGTCCCCGACCGGGGTCGGCTCGGGTCGCTCGTCCGCTCGCTCGTCGCGCACTACGGAGGGCTGCAGGCGCTCAGCACCGTCGCGGGGCCGCTGCAGGTGTTCCGCGGCGCGGCCGTGCTCGACGGCCACGTGCTCCCGCTGACGCCGTCCGGCCTGGAGGTGCTGCGCCTGCTCGCGTCGGCGCAGGGGTCGGTCGTGCCCCGCGACCAGGTGCTGCAGGTGCTGCCCGGCGACTCCCGCGACCCCCACGCGGCCGAGGTCGCGATCGCGCGGCTGCGCGACGCGACGGGGAGCCGCGAGCTCATCAAGACGGTCGTGAAGCGCGGGTACCGCCTCGAGCTCGAGCACACCGCATGACGAACGCGATGCACGCCGCCCCGCCGGCGCCCGCTCTCGTCGGCTGCTCGCACGGCACCGGCAACCACGACGGGCGTGCGGCGATCCGGTCGATCGTCGACGGCGTCCGGTCCCGCCGGCCCGAGCTCACCGTGCGCGAGGCGTTCGTCGACGTCCAGCAGCCCGAGGTCGCGGACGTCGTCCGGGACACGCTCGGCGACGGGGCCCCCGGTGTGGTCGTCGTGCCGCTGCTGCTGTCCGTCGGCTTCCACGTGAAGGTCGACATCGCGGCCGCGGTCGACCTGCCGTCCGCCGAGGCGTCCGCCCCGCTCGGCCCGGACGACCGTCTCGTCGAGATCCTCGCCGACCGGCTCGCGGCCGCGGGTCTGCGCGACGGCGACGTCGTGGTGCTCGCCGCCGCCGGGTCGAGCGACGCGGCCGCCGCGCTCGCGGTCGAGGCCGTCGCCGCCGGCTTGTCCGACACGCTCGACCAGCCCGTCACGATCGGCTACGGCGCGGGGGCCGAGCCGCGAGTACCTGCCGCCGTCGCCGCCGCCCGCGAGGGGCTCACGGGTGACGGACGGGTGGTGGTCGCGTCGTACCTGCTGGCGCCGGGCTTCTTCCACGACCGGGTGCTCGAGGCGGGGGCCGACGTGGTCACCGACCCGCTCGCCCCCGACGAGAGGCTCGTCGACATCGTCCTCGACCGGTACGACGCCGTCGCTCCCGGGCTGCCTCGGCGCGACTAGCGGGCGAGCCGTCGTCGCAGGTCCCGGTCGTCTGAAGCGTTTCGGCAGGCTCGGTCCGTGGACATGGGCTTGCCCTGCTGACGCACCCGCCGTAGGAATCGTCGGTGCACATCCACTCGCCTCGCTCCCGTGCCCTCGTCCCGCTGTTCGCGCTGGTCGCAGGGGGTGCGCTGCTCACCGGCTGCACTTCCGGCGGGGGTGACGACGCCACCGCCCCCACCGGCGCCGCCCCCACAATCGGACCGTCACCCGACATGCGGCCGGCCGAGACGCTCGACTGCCTCCCCCAAGGGACCGCGACCGCCGCGACCGGGCCCGAGGACGACCCGACGCTCGTCGCCTGGACCGGCTCCGGCACCAAGGCCGTGGTGCTCGCGCCGCAGCGTGGGGGCGGCCCGTGCCAGTGGGCCGACCAGCTGACCCGGCTCGCGGGTGAGGGGTACCTCGTCGGCACGTTCAGCTGGTCCTCGGACGGGCCCCAGTCCCTCCGCGACGCGGTCCAGGTGCTCCGCACGATCGGCGGCCAGGACTTCGCTCTCGTCGGGGCATCGAAGGGCGGAGCCGTCGTCGCCGCCGGCGCCGACGAGATCTCGCCCAAGACCGTCGTCGCGCTCAGCCCACCCTCGGAGATCGAAGGCGTGGACGCCCGCTCCGCATCCAGCACCTACGACGGGCCGCTGCTCGTCGTCGCGTCGGCCGACGACCAGGACGTCCATGCGGACGACTCGAAGCTCGTGGCACGGGCGGACGACGCGTCCACGTTCCTGCTGCTCGACGGTGCGTCGCACGGCGTCGCGCTGTTCGGCGGGCCGCACAGGGACGAGGTCCTGCAGCGGATCGACGACGCCCTGTCGTCGGGCTTCGCCGGCTGACAGCACCCGCACACAGCACCGCGGGCGCCGCGACCGGGGGGAGGTCGCGACGCCCGCGGTGGGCTTCGTGGGGTCAGACGAGCCGGCGACGCACCACCGTCGCGATGCCCGCACCGATCGCGAACAGAGCGACCGCCGCGAGCCCGCGGCCCGTCGCGTTGACGCCCTCGCCGTCGACCCCGGCGATCTCGATCGAGTACGCCGTCGCCCCGAGCGCACCGTCCGGAGCGCCGTACGCCATGCCCTCGGTCGACGCCCGCTCGGCGCCCGCCTTGAGGACCGCGTACTTCACGCCGTAGTCCGCCGCCGTCTCCTCGCCGCTGTCGACGAGCTGCGACGTGCCCTCGTCCGACAGGCGCTGCGCACCGTCGACCAGGCCGGGGGCGCCGTCGGCCGCCGTGGCCAGGCCGTCCGCGAGCTGCGTCGACCCGTCCGCGGCGTCCTTGAGTCCGGACGCGAGGTCGTGCGCACCTCGGTCAAGCCGCACGGCTCCGGCGCCGAGCTGGCCGAGCCCGCTCTTCAGAGCGTCACCACCGGCCGAGAGCTGGTCCACGCCGCCCTGCAGCGAGTGGATCCCGCCGCGCAGCGTGCCGTTCGCCTGGGTGTCCGAGTCGCCACCGACGCCGGACTGCACGCTCGTGACGACCTTCGTGACGAGCAGGCTCACGCCCGCGTCGACGGCGTCGAGCCCCTCGAGGAGCCCGGCGGTGGGCTTGCCGTCGGCGTCCACCTTGGGGCAGAAGGACAGAGAGACCGTCAGGCCGCACTGCAGCTTGCCGAAGCCGGCGCCGGCCACGTTCGCGAGCCTGCCCTGCAGGTAGGCCAGTGCCTGCTGCATGGTCGGGTCCGCGGGCGCTGCGCCGCCGTAGAGGTACGCGAGGGCCTGCTCGATCGTCGGGTTCGTCGAGGTGGCGAGGTAGTACGCGGGGTCGTTCGGGTTCGCGATGGCGGCCGGGTCCGCGAGCGCGTTCCTCCCGGCCGTGAGCTGCGTACTGACGGCGTCGACGACGGCCGCCGACGCCGGCGACACGGTGGCCAGCGCCGGCATCGGCGGGCGGCCCTGCGGATAGCACCCGCCGGCGGCCGCCGGCCCGGCCCCGCTCAGCACGTCGCCGAGGACCGTGATCGCGCACGTGAGCTTCTGGTACGCGCCCGGCGCCGTCGGGTCGTTGGCGTAGACCGCGGCCGACAGGTCGGCGAGCGCTGCAGGCGCGTCGCCGGAGACCTGCTTCTGCAGCTGCTGCAGGCCCGCGAGCAGGGGGCCCGGGGCGGTTGCTGTGCCGATGCCTGCCCGCAGACGGGCGATGCCGTCGTGCAACGCCTGGGCCTCGGTGGGCAGCGTCCCGATCTGGCCGTACATCTTCTTCAGTCCGGCGTCGACCTGCGAGAGACCGCCGTCCACCAGGGTCAGCCCGGCGATGAGCTGCGGCGCCTTGGCGTTCGCCTCGGCGAGGCCGGAGGCGAGCTGGCGGCTGCCGTCGGCGAGCTTCGCGGCGCCCGGGGCAGCCTCGTCGTTCAGCCCGGACTCGAGCTGGTCAGCGCCGTCGCGGAGCTGCAGCAGCCCGGCGAGGAGCTCGGACGCCCCGTCGCGCAGGAGCAGCAGGTTCGAGTCGATCTGCACGGCGCCCGACGTCAGGTCGACGCCGCTGTTCGCGCCGGACTGGTAGCTCGCCGAGCCGGCCTTGTAGGACGGGAAGTCGAGCGGCGACACGGGCAGGGACGTGAGGGTCGCGGGCGGGATGACGCCCTTCGACACGTGCGCCGTGTAGCCGAACTCGGCGGTCGCGGACCCGATGGGCGGGAACAGCGTCATCTGGAACGTCATGAGCGTGCCGCCGTGCCCGTCGCCGGCCATCGCAGCCTCGTCGGACCGGACCTCGGTGAACGACGACGGCAGTGTCGTGGTGAGCGACCCGATCATCGGCACGACCGTCTCGGCGCTGGCCTTCGCCTTGCCGCCGGTGCCGTCGTCGTACTCGACGGCCTGCTGCTTGCCGGTGACGTTCTTCACCGTGTACCTGACCGTGAGCGTGCCGGTCTTGCCGACGACGGCGCCGGGCTCGACGGGCTTGCCGTCGAACAGGTAGCTCACGGCGACCTGCAGCGGGAGCTCCTGGTCGTAGTCGCTCACGGAGCGCAGGCGCTTCTCGCCGTCGACGTCGACCGACGTGACGACCGCGCCGTCCCGCACCTGGTAGCCGCCGAACCCGTCGAGATTCCGCAGGCCGTGCGTCGAGACCGGGTTGGTGATCGTCGCGGTGCCGTGGCCGGACAGGTCGAGCTGCTCGTAGACGCGGGCCTTGAGCAGGGCACCGTTCGCGTTGAGGCGCGCCTGGACGGTCTCGGTGTTGGTGACGGTCACGTCACCGGAGTCCGCGGCGCTCGCGGCGCCGCCCGTCGTGCCGACGAGCAGCGGGACCAGGGCGAGGGCGCACAGGCTGGTGGCGGTGGAACGGCGCACGTCAGGCCTCCGTGGCGGGCTGGTACGGACGGGGGTCGGCGGGGACGAACGTGTCGTCGAACGACGTGTCCTCGGCGGCGGCCAGCTCGCGTTCGCGCTCGCGGTCGGCCTCGACCTGCGGGCCGAGCAGCGACGTGGCGACGAAGCCGGCGCCCGCGGCGAGCAGCACGGACGTCGCGGTGCTCCACGACGAGCTGACGAACGCCGTCGGGTCTGCCGCGTACGTGAGCTCGTACGCGCCGGACATCGCGGCGGCGCCGAGCAGGGTCGCCCACAGCGGGAGGCGGCCGCGCGTGCCGGCGGCGACGGCGAGGCACACCAGCAGCACGAGCAGCACGGCGACCGCGCGGCCGCCGCTGGTGTCGGGCAGCACGGCGGCGCGGACGGCGTACCCGACCCAGGCCGCGACGAAGCCCACGCCGAACGCGCCGGCACGCTGCACGGGGGATCGGTCCGGGACGAGCCCGAGGGCGCCGCCGAGGGCCGCGCCGAGCAGGGCGACTCCCTGCACGTCGAGGCCGAACGCGTCGGAGAGCAGGACGATCGCCGTCGTCAGGACCGCGAGGAAGACCCCCGCGAGGATGTGTCGCCTCATGACCACCTCGATGTGGTGAACCGCTGGATGGACGTCCACCCCGGTCCGGCGCGCGCCCGCCGTCGCCGTTGACGGGTGCGCGTGCCGGCGTACCGGGGTGGAACCGAGCCGATGTCTACCAGCGCGGGCGACACGTGAGCCACGCGGTACTAGGTAATTGGTCCCGCGTCCTAGGTACTTCGGGCCGAGTACCAGATAACCGTTACAGGTCTGTGACCTGGGTCACGAAACCGGCCGAAACGGGAGCGGCCCGGCGCGTCAGAGGTAGCGCAGCGGGTCGAACTCCTCGAGCGGGATGATCCGCAGGCGCGGCAGCTGCACGTTGAACGCCGCGACGTCGGACTCCAGGTCGAACGTCGCCAACCCGCGTGCCGTCAGCCCGGCCAGCGCGGTGCTCGTGAACTCCCGGAAGGCGAGCAGCCCCACGCGCCGGTCGGGGTCGTCGACGAGCAACTCGACCTCGGGTGCGAAGTCACCGTCGTGGCTCGCCAGCAGCACGTCACCGTCACGCTGCGCGATCGCCGCGAGGGTGCGCTTGATGCCGATGTCGACGACCTTCTCGTACGACTCGCCCGACAGCGGGATCGGCTGGAACCCGATCGCGAGCAGCGCCTGCACGAACGACATCGGCAGGTTGCCGTTCGACGCGTTGAGGAAGAACAGGCCCTTCACCGGCTGGTCCCACGTCTGCTGCGCGAACGACAGCACGCGCTCCCAGCGCGGACGCTGCTCGGGCGTCGGGCGTCCGCCCAGGATCGACGAGCCGAGCGTCGCGTCGATGTTCTCGCCGTCGACGAGGAGGTACGTGGTCCTGCCGGCGGTGTCCTGGCTCATCGGGCCAGCGTATCGGCGCGGTGCGCCCGTGCCGTCGGGGGACGACGACGGCCCGGTGCCCGCAGGAGGTCCTGCGGGCACCGGGCCGCCCGAGACGCACGCCCGCTCAGCGGGCGAGCGACGTCACGAGCAGGTCGTGCCGTTCAGCGTGAACGACGACGGAGCCGTGTTCGTGCCCGTGTGCGAGCCGTTGAAGCCGATCTGCGTGCTGCCACCGGGCGGCAGCGAGCCGTTCCACGACTCGTTCGTGAGCGTCACGGCCGAGCCGGACTGGCTCGCCTTGGACGACCACGCCTGCGTGATCGCCTGGCCCGACGGGAAGGAGAACTTCAGCGTCCAGCCGTTGATCGCGGCCGACGAGGTGTTCTTGATCGTCACGTTCGCGGTGAAGCCGGTGTTCCACTGGTTGACGCTGTACGTGACCTGGCAGCCGGCCGGGCCCTGGGTCTGCGTGGGCGTCGGGGTCGGCGTGGTGGGGGTCGGCGTCGGGGTGGTGGGCGTGGGGGTCGGCGTCGTCGGGGTGGGCGTCGGGGTCACGCCGCTGAAGGCCGACACGATGCCGTCGTACGCCGGCTTCTTCGCGTAGTTGTCGTCCCAGACGAGCGCGGCGCCCTGGCCGGAGAACGTGCCGGGGACCCACGAGTACTTGTCGGTGATGCCCCAGATGGTCACGCCCTGGCAGCGGGTCACGCCGAGGCACGCCTGGAACACCTTCTTGTAGTCCGCGGCCTGCTGCGCGAGCTTGCTGGAGTCGGAGGGCGTGTTCATGCGGATGTCGAGCTCGGTGATCCGGACGTCGACACCGAGGTCGGCGAACCGCTGCAGGTTCTGCTGGAAGTCGCCGGGCACCTGGCCGACGATCAGGTGGGACTGGAAGCCGACGCAGTCGATCGGGACGCCGCGCGACTTGAAGTCCTTGACCAGGTTGTAGATCGCGGTGCTCTTCGAGTTGATGTTCTCGATGCTGTAGTCGTTGATGCACAGCTTCGCGGTGGGGTCGGCGGCGCGCGCCGTCTTGAACGCCGTCTCGATGTAGCCGTCACCCAGCCGCTGCTGGAACACCGACTGGCGCCGGGAGCCGTTGTCCTCGAACGCCTCGTTGACGACGTCCCACGAGAAGACCTTGCCCTGGAAGTGCGTCGCGACGTTGGTGATGTGGTTCTTCATCGCCGACTCGAGGGCGGACCCCGACAGGTTCGAGACCCAGCCCGGGAGCTGCTGGTGCCACACGAACGTGTGCCCGTAGAGCTTCTTGCCGCTCTGTGCCGCGTACTGGGCCACCTGGTCGCCCGAGCTGTAGTTGAAGGAGTTCTGCGACGGCTCCGTCGAGTCCCACTTCATCGCGTTCTCGGGGACGACCAGGGAGAACTCGCTGTCCGCGATGGACTTGTACGCGGACTCCGAGAGCCGGTTCGGGTCGAGCGCGAACCCGATGTCCTTGCCGGCGGCGGTGCCGTAGTCCTTCAGGGTGCTCGCAGCCTGCGCGGGGACGACGAGCGCGGTGCCGACCACCAGGGTCGCGGCGGCGGCGGCGATCGTCGTGCGCAGTGCGCTCCGCGTCCCGGCCTTGCGGCGGGCGAGCGGTTGTGTCGGGGCCATGGTTTTCCTCCTCGTCGAGCCAGTGCCGAACGAAGAGTGGTCATCGGCGCCAGACGCGCGCGAGGTGCTGAAACATTTCGGGCGCTTGCCCTCGGAACTTTCGATAGTGAAGCGGTCGGGAAGGATGGGGCGGGCGGAGGTGTTGTTGCGAACGCATGGACCTGACGGACGCACCTCACAGGAGAGCAGATGACGCAGGGGCGCAAGCTTCCCGGGACGCGCGAGGCCGCGGAGGCCTGGGAGTCGCTCTTCCGTGCGCAGGTGGCGCTGATGCGGCGCTTCCAGCGCGACGACGTGTGGGAGCCGCTGTCCATCCGCGAGTACGACGTGCTGTTCACGCTGTCGCGCTGCCCCGGCAGGTCCGCCCGGCTCAAGGAGCTCGGCGAGGGGTCGCTCCTCACCCAGCCCAGCCTGTCGCGGCTCGTCGAACGCCTCGAGGCCGACGGGCTCGTCACCCGCGGTCCCGTGCCGGACGACGGCCGCGGCGTCGCCGTGACCCTGACCGACGAGGGGTCGCGCGTGCAGCGGGAGATCGGCCGACGGCACGTCCGCTCGATCCGTAGGCTCGTCGGCGGGGCGCTCGACACCGACGAGCTCGCGACGCTGCGGGCCCTCACCGACAAGCTCCGCGCAGCCCAGGCCGGCATCCCCGACCCGTCCTGATGCACGTCAGGACCTCCGGCCCATCCGTTCGTCCGGTCTGTCCTTGACGATGGATGAGTTGCCGGCGACGGTCCGGCACAGAGGGGAGCGAGGTCACATGCGCGTGCTCGTCACGATCGCATCTCGGCACGGGGGCACCTGGGGCATCGGCGAGACGGTCGCGGAGGTCCTGCGGCAGCGCGGTCACGAGGTGACGATGCGCGAGCCCGAGGACGTGGCCACCCTCGACGGAGTCGACGCCGTGGTGCTGGGCTCCGCCGTCTACACCGCGCACTGGCTGCCCGCGGCCCGTGAGCTCGCCGACCGCCTGGCCGACGACCTCGCCCAGCGTCCCGTCTGGCTGCTGTCGTCCGGGCTCGCGACGCAGCCCGCCGCCGCGGCGAACTCGCCCCACGAGATCCGCGAGCTCGTCGAGCGCATCGGCGCCCGAGGGCACCGCAGCTTCCGCGGCCGGCTCGACCGCAGCGTCCTCACGTTCGCCGAGCGCGCCGTCATCGCCGGTGCCCGTGCGCGCGACGGGGACCACCGTGACATGGAGGCCGTCGCCGCGTGGGCCGAGGAGGTCGCGGACACGCTGACGCCCGCGCACGCCTGACGCACGCCGTACGCGTCGTCAGCCGACGCGCGGGCCCACGTGCCGCAGCGCGCGCAGCTCGGCCGCCACGGCCGCCGTCGCGGGCCGCCTGGTCGGCTCCTGCGCGGTCATCGCCGTGAGCAGCCGGCCCCACTCGGGCCCGAGCTCGGCCGGGATCTCCGCGGGGTGCAGCAGGCGCGCGAGCGAGCTCGTGAGCGCGTCGCCCGGGTACGCGCGCTCGCCCGTCAGGCACTCGAGGAGCACGAGACCGAGCGAGTACACGTCGCTCGACGGCCCCGCCTCGCGGCCCAGCGCCTGCTCGGGGCTCTGGTAGCCCGCCGTGCCGGTCGTCGTGCCGGTGACCGGTCGACCAGGAGTTGTCGCGCCCGCGGTCGTGGCGGACGCGATCCCGAAGTCGGCGAGCACCACCGGGAGCCACGGCGCGTCGCCGCGGCCGGTCGGCGCCGCCGTCGACGAGACGAGGACGTTCGACGGCTTCACGTCCCGGTGGGTCACCCCGGCGGCGTGCGCGTGGCCGAGCGCCGTCGCGAGCTGCCGGCCGACGTCCGCCGTGAGCGCCGGCTCGAGCGGGCCCGCCGCGATCGTGTCCCGCAGCGTCCGCCCCTCGACGAGCTCCATGACGAGGAACGCGACCGGTCCCACGCCGTCCAGCACGTCGGCGCCGACGTCCAGCAGCGCGACGAGGTTCGGGTGCGCCAGACCCGACAGGACGCGGGCCTCGTGCGCGTAGCGGCGGATCTCGTCTGGCGACGCGGTGCCGAGCGTGAAGACCTTGACGGCCACGCGCCGGTCCAGCCGGGTGTCGACGGCGACGAGCACGTCGCCCGAGCCGCCCCGGCCGAGCGGTCCGACGAGCCGGTACCGGCGGCCGAGCACGGCTCCGCCCGTCGACGGGTCGTCGGTCAGCGACACGGTGTCCTCGGGTGGTCGGTGCGTTCCTGGGCGCAGGCGGAGCCGGTCGGTCCGCCTGGGGACGACGGTAGGAGCGCGCCGTCCTGGCCGCATGTCCAGCGGACCTGGCGTCGCCCGTCCAGGTGAGCCGGCGACGCGTGGTCGGCCGCTTGCAAGCGAATGCAAGCGGCTTGCAACGCTGGGCCGTAGACTTCGCTGCATGTCACGTCGACTCGCAGAGGTAGCGCGCAAGGTCGGTGTCTCGGAGGCGACCGTCAGCCGGGTGCTCAACGGCAAGCCGGGGGTGTCGGAGCAGACCCGCGAGGCGGTGCTCACCGCGCTCGACGTGCTCGGCTACGAGCGACCCACCAAGCTGCGCGGCGAGCGCGCCCGGCTCGTCGGCCTGGTGCTCCCCGAGCTGCAGAACCCGATCTTCCCCGCGTTCGCCGAGGTCGTCGGGGGAGCGCTCGCCCAGCAGGGGTTCACCCCGGTGCTGTGCACCCAGACGGCCGGCGGCGTGTCCGAGGCCGACTACGTCGAGCTCCTGCTGGGGCAGCAGGTGTCGGGCATCGTCTTCGCGGGCGGCCACTACGCCCAGCGCGACGCCACGCACGGGCACTACGAGCGGCTGACCGGCCGCAACCTGCCGGTCGTCCTCATCAACGCGTCGATCGAGGAGCTGCCGTTCCCACGCGTCTCGTGCGACGACCAGGTCGCGATCGAGCAGGCCATCGGCCACCTCGCGTCGCTCGGGCACACCCGGCTCGGGATCGTGCTCGGGCCGGTCGACCACGTGCCGTCCGAGCGCAAGCTCGCGGCCGCCAAGGCCTGCGCCGAGCGGCTCGGCATCGACCTCGGCGGCCACCACGTGGTGCGCTCGGCCTACTCGCTCGAGTCCGGGCAGGCCGCCGCGACGCGCCTGCTCAAGGAAGGGGTCACCGGCATCGTCTGCGCGAGCGACCCCCTCGCGCTCGGTGCGATCCGGGCCGCCCGACGGGCCGGTCTGCGCGTGCCCGAGGACGTGTCCGTGGTCGGGTACGACGACTCCGCCTTCATGAACTGCACCGAGCCGCCGCTCACGACCGTCCGTCAGCCGATCGAGCCCATGGGCCGGGCGGCGATCGACCTGCTGGTGAGCCAGATCAACGGTGCGTCCGTGCCGCAGGAGGAGCTCCTGTTCGAGCCCGAGCTCGTCGTCCGGGGCTCGACGGCACCCGCGCCGACCGCCTGACCTGCCCGGGAGCTCGTCTCCCGGACGCCTCCACGGCCCCGCCGCGACCGTCGGGGCCCACCGGGGCCTACCTTCACGGGCGCCCCCGCGGCGTCGGCCCCTTGAGCTGCGGGACGCGCATACCGACGTCGCCCGGGGCCGCCGAGGTCGGTGCCGACTGCCGACGTCGGCGACCTCGCGCACCCCTCTCGTCGCCGAGTCCGGGGGATGTCGTCGAGTCCGGCGGTTGCAGGTGCGGGTCTCGCCGGGAAGCCACGGACTCGCCGAGAAGCCACGGACTCGGCGGGAAGCCGCGGACCGGGGCGTCTTGGCCCGCTGCACCGCCGGCGCGACGGTGTGCCCTCGGTCACGCCAGCGCGTGACGTCCTTCGCACCGGTTCGTCCAGTCGCGGGTCACACTTCGATAACGCAACTGTCAGATTCTTGCGTGGTTTCAGTCGAGACCTTTAGTGTCGGGCTCACGCCGACGACACGACGGCGGCCGCGGCCCGACGAGGGGTTGACTGCCGGACGTGACGAACGACGCAGCAGCGAGCACCGGCCCGACGACGCCGTCGGAGCCCACGAGAGACGAGAGACCGCGTGCCCCAGGCCCAGCCCGAGACCGACGCCCAGTGGTGGCGCGGTGCGGTGATCTACCAGGTGTACCCGCGCAGCTTCGCCGACGGGAACGGCGACGGCACGGGTGACCTGGCGGGTCTCCGCGCCCGTCTGCCCTACCTGCGCGACCTGGGCGTCGACGCGATCTGGGTGACCCCGTGGTACGTGTCCCCGCTCGCCGACGGCGGGTACGACGTGGCCGACTACCGGGCCATCGACCCGGCGTTCGGCACGCTCGAGGAGGCCGAGCAGCTCATCGCCGAGGCGCTCGCGCTGGGCATCCGCACGATCATCGACGTCGTCCCCAACCA
The DNA here is from genome assembly GCF_017744555.1 of Cellulomonas sp. Lineage (GTDB taxonomy): Bacteria > Actinomycetota > Actinomycetes > Actinomycetales > Cellulomonadaceae > Cellulomonas. Next base: position 35,404 of record NZ_JAGIBD010000017.1, read on the forward strand.
CGTCTCCGACCAGCACGCCTGGTTCCAGGCCGCGCTGGCCGCCGGACCGGGCAGCCCCGAGCGGGAGCGGTTCTGGTTCCACCCCGGCAAGGGCGAGCACGGCGAGCAGATGCCGACGCAGTGGGTGTCCGACTTCCAGGGCAGCACGTGGACCCGGACGACGAACCCCGACGGCACGCCCGGCGAGTGGTACCTGCACCTGTTCGCGCCCCAGCAGCCCGACGTCAACTGGTCGCACCCCGACGTGCGCGCCGAGTTCGAGGACGTGCTGCGGTTCTGGTTCGACCGGGGCGTCGCGGGCATCCGCATCGACTCGGCCGCGCTGCTCATCAAGGACGGCAGCCTCCCCGAGTACGACGAGACGGACCAGCACCCGCACGCCGACCGTGACGAGATCCACGACGTCTACCGCGCGTGGCGCAAGGTCGCCGACTCGTACGAGGGCACGCGCGTGCTGGTCGGCGAGGTGTGGCTGCAGGACAAGGCCCGGTTCGCGCAGTACCTGCGGCCCGACGAGATGCACACTGCCTTCAACTTCGACTTCATGGCCCGGCCGTGGGACGCGAAGCAGCTGCGCGAGTCGATCGACATGACGCTCGCCGCGCACGGTCCCGTCGGCGCGCCCGCGACCTGGGTGCTGTCCAACCACGACGTGACGCGGCCCGTCACCCGGTACGGCCGCGAGGACTCGTCCTTCGCGTTCACCGCGAAGCGCTTCGGCACGCCGACGGACCTCGTCGTCGGGGCTCGTCGGGCCCGTGCCGCGGCGCTGCTCACCGCCGCACTGCCCGGTTCGCTGTACGTCTACCAGGGCGACGAGCTCGGCCTGCCCGAGGTCGAGGACCTGCCGCGCGAGCTCCTGCAGGACCCTATGCATTTCCGGTCGCAGGGGGTGGATCCCGGTCGCGACGGCTGCCGGGTGCCGCTGCCCTGGTCCGGGACCGCCGCACCGTACGGGTTCAGCCCGGACGGCGCGACGGGGGAGCCGTGGCTCCCGCAGCCCGCCGCGTGGGCCGGCCTCACGGTCGAGCACCAGGAGGCGGACCCGCACTCGATGCTGCACCTGTACCGCGCGGCCCTCGGGGTCCGTCGCGCCGAGCCGTCGCTCGGTGACGGGCCCATGACCTGGGTCGACGCCCCCGAGGGCGTGCTGGCGTTCGCCCGGGGCGACGTCGTGTGCGTCGTCAACCTGGGCGCGTCTCCCGTCGAGCTGCCGGGACACACCGACGTCCTGCTCACGAGCGACCCGCTCGACGCAGGCCTGCTGCCCCGCGACACCGCCGCGTGGCTGCGCACCGACCGACCCGTTCCGACCTCGTAACCGCACCGACCGCGCCACCCACCCAGCACCACCGACCGAACCCCCGAGCAGTACCAGGCCCGACCCCCCGTCCGGCCGCAACTCACGAAGGAGTGACGATGAGGTCCTCACGCACCACCGCGCTGGCCATGGCCGGCGTGCTGTCGCTCGGCCTCCTGGCCGCGTGCAGCAGCAACGACGACTCGAGCGACTCGTCCAGCGACGCCGCGGGCAAGGTCTCGATCAAGGTCGCGGGGCTGCTCCCGACGGCCGACGACGCCGCGAAGCAGCAGCTCGCGGACCGCGTCGCGTCGTTCGAGGAGAAGTACCCGGACATCTCGATCGAGACCGAGGACTACGACTGGAAGGCGTCGACGTTCACCGCGCAGCTCGCCGGTGGCACGCTCCCGAACGTCTTCGAGATCCCGCTGACCGACGGCAAGACGCTCATCGAGAACAACCAGCTCGCGGACATCGACTCGTACGTCCGGGCGCTGCCGTACGGCGACCAGTTCAACGAGAAGCTCATCGCGAACGGCACGGGCGACGACGGCAAGATCTACGCCGTCCCCGCCAAGTCCATCTACGCGGTCGCGCTGCACTACAACCGGAACCTGTTCGAGCAGGCCGGCCTCGACCCGAACGACCCGCCGACCACGTGGGACGAGGTCCGCGAGGACGCCAAGAAGATCCACGACGCCACCGGCGTCGCGGGCTACGCGATGATGGCGCTCGACAACGCGGGCGGCTGGCAGCTCGCCGCCGGCGCGAACTCGCGCGGCGGCGTCATCGAGACGTACGACGGCAAGAGCTACACCGCGACGCTCGACGACAAGGCCGTCAAGGAGCACCTGCAGTGGCTCCACGACCTGAAGTGGGAGGACGGCTCGCTCCTCGACCGGACCGACCTCGGCTGGGGCGACATCAACACCGAGTTCGCGGCCGGCAACCTCGCGATGTACACGTCGGGCTCGGACGTCTACAACTCGCTCGTCGAGTCGAACGGCGTGAACAGCGACTGGGGCTACGGCCTCACCGCGATCCCGACGTCGGGCGACGGCGGTGCCCTCACCGGCGGCACGATGGCGGCCGTCACGAAGGACTCCACCGACGCGCAGAAGGACGCCGCGGTCAAGTGGATCGACTGGTGGTACCTGAGCAAGCTGCAGGACAAGGACCAGGCGGTCGCCGACGCGCAGTCCCGCGTCGCCGCGAACCCGCCCCAGGCCGTCGGCACCCCGGTGCTGCCGATCTTCTCGCAGGCCAACTACGAGCAGAGCCAGGAGTGGGTCAAGCAGTACATCAACGTGCCGCTCGAGGACATGAAGGGCTACACGGACGTCATGTTCACGCAGAACCTGGTGCCCGAGGCCTCGGCGTCGGTCCAGGACCTGTACGCGCAGCTGTTCCCGGTGGTCCAGGCCGTGATCTCCGACCAGAACGCGGACATCGACCAGCTGCTCGAGGACGCGAACGCGGCCGGCCAGTCGGCCATCGACAGCGCCAAGTGAGCCAGCCCGGCTGACTCCAGCGCGGTGGCGCCGGACGGGGACGACCTCCCCGTCCGGCGTCGCCGCAGCCGCTCCGCCCGACCGACCGACAGAAAGCGCGCCATGACCACGGACGACGTCGTCCTCGCCGACCGCCACCGCGCGGGCACGGCGACGACACCCACCCGCGGGACCCCCCGAGGGACACCCGCCACCTGGGCCCGGCGGGGCGGCCTGACCGCCCTCGTCTTCGGCCTGCCGATCCTGCTCGTCTTCGGCATCTTCTCGTGGTGGCCGATCATCTCCGCGGTCGTCATGAGCTTCCAGAAGACGAACATGACCGACGCCGCGGTCTGGGTCGGCTGGGACAACTTCGCGGCGATCTTCACCGACCCGTTGCTGCCCAAGGTCATCCGCAACACCGCGTGGTTCGCGCTGCTCGCGCTCGTGTTCGGCTACCCGGTGCCGCTCGTCGGGGCGGTGCTCATGAGCGAGCTGCGCCGCCGCAAGGGCCTGTACTCGGTGCTCGCGTACCTGCCGGTCGTGGTGCCGCCCGTCGTCGCGGTGCTGCTGTGGAAGTTCTTCTACGACCCGCGGCCGCAGGGCGTGTTCAACACGATCCTCGGGTGGGTGGGCCTCGGCCCGTACAGCTGGCTCAACGACCAGGCGATGGCGATGCCGTCGCTCGTCCTCGAGGCCACGTGGGCCGCCGCCGGAGGCACGGTCATCATCTACCTCGCCGCGCTCCTCACGGTGCCGCCCGAGCTGTACGACGCCGCCGAGGTCGACGGTGCCTCCGTCTGGCGCAAGGTGTGGCACGTGACGATGCCGCACCTGCGCGGCGTGCTGCTCATCACCCTGATCCTGCAGATCATCGGCACGGCCCAGGTGTTCCTCGAACCGTTCCTGTTCACCAACGGCGGCCCGAACCACGCGACCCTCACCGTGATGCTGTGGGTGTACCAGCTCGCGTTCACGTCGATCGGCAACCACTTCGGCGAGGCCACGGCCCTGAGCCTGCTGCTCGCCGTGTTCCTCGCGGTCCTGTCGCTCGCGTACTTCCACCTGACCCGGAGCTGGAGCGAATCGTGACCACCACCGACACCGGCACGAAGCTGCAGCGGACGAAGATCGCGGTCATCGACCCCGTCGCCGCGCCCAGGCCGCCCCGCCGGCGGCGCAACGACGAACCCGTCGACCGCGGCGCCCTGTCCACCGCCGACTGGCACCGGCCGACCGTCAAGCACACGTGGCGCACGATGCACTTTCTGCTGCTCGTGCTGCTCGTGGTGTGGTGCCTCGGCCCGCTGCTGCTGCTCGGCAAGTTCGCGTTCACGCCGACGCAGGACATCCAGAGCGCGCCGCTCGCGTTCTTCCCGAACGGCGCCACCTGGCACAACATCGACATGGCGTGGAACAGGTACCACATCGGCCACTTCTTCATGAACACCGTGTGGGTCGCGCTGGGCTCGTGGTTCGTGCAGATCCTCGTCGCGACGACGGGCGGGTTCGTGCTGTCGGTGCTGCGGCCGCGCTGGGCGAAGGTGCTCAACTGGGCGGTGCTGACCACGCTGTTCGTGCCCGCGGTCGTGCTGCTCGTGCCGCTGTACAAGATCGTCGTCGACCCGCCCGTCGGCGAGAGCCTCGTGAACAACTTCTTCGCCGTGTGGCTGCCGGCCGGGGCGAGCGCGTTCAACGTGGTGCTCGTCGCGCGGTTCTTCGCGGGCCTGCCCCGGGAGATCTTCGAGGCGGCGCGCATGGACGGTGCCGGGCCCTTCCGGCTGTTCTGGAACATCGTGCTGCCGATGAGCAAGCCGATCATCGGGGTCGTGTCGGTGTTCGCGGTGATCGCGTCGTGGAAGGACTTCCTCTGGCCGTTCCTGGTGCTCAAGGACCAGTCGGTCATGCCGCTGTCGGTCTACCTGCAGTCCATGGCGAACGTGGACAAGGGGACGCTCATGGCGGCGCTCGCGATCTCGACGCTCATCCCGATCGTGATGTTCCTGGTGTTCCAGCGGATGTTCCTCAGCGGCGCGGGTCTCGGCGGCGCCGTCAAGGGCTGACCGCCCCGGCGTGCACCCGTCCGGACCGGGCGGGTGCACGCCGCTGTTTTCCTGACGGCTTGTCGCATCAAGATCACGTGCCGATCGGCACCCTCCGGGCCGGCCGCCGCGCGGTCCGGTGCGATGATCGATCGGTGGCCCCCAACACGTCGCTGAGCCCCCGCACGCCCGCCGAGCAGACCGTCGGCACAGCCCCGTACGACGCGCTGCTGCTCTTCTCGTTCGGAGGGCCGAACGGCCCCGAGGACGTGCTGCCGTTCCTGCGCAACGTCACGGCCGGCAAGGGCATCCCGGACGAGCGGCTCGCCGAGGTCGCCGAGCACTACCACCACTTCGGCGGCGCGAGCCCGATCAACGGCCAGAACCTCGCGCTCCAGAAGGCGCTCGCCGCCGAGCTCGAGCGGCGCGGCCTCGACCTGCCGGTCGTGTGGGGCAACCGCAACTGGGAGCCGTACACGCGCGACGCGCTCGCGGCCGCGCACGCCGACGGCGCCCGCCGCGTGGTCGCGCTCGTGACCAGCGCCTACGCGTCGTACTCGGGCTGCCGGCAGTACCGCGAGAACCTCTGGACGGCGCTCGATGAGCTCGGCGCCGAGGTGGGCCTGCCCCAGGGCGAGCACCCGCTGGTCGTCGACAAGGTCCGCACGTACTTCAACCACCCGGGCTTCGTCGAGGCGAACATCGACGCCGTCACGGAGGCCTACGAGAAGCTCGGTGCGGACGGCCGCCTCGTCTTCGTCACGCACTCCATCCCGGACACGATGGAGGCCGCGTCGGGCGTCGCCGGTCCGACGTACAGCGAGCAGCACCTCGACGTCGCCGCGACCGTCGCCGCCGCGGTGGGGGAGCGGCTCGGGCGGACGCTCGAGTGGGACCTCGCGTACTGCTCGCGCTCCGGTCCGCCGAGCCAGCCGTGGCTCGAGCCTGACGTGAACGACCACCTGCGGGCGCTCGCCGCAGCCGGCACCACGGCCGTGGTCATCGCGCCGATCGGGTTCATCTCCGACCACATGGAGGTCGCGTTCGACCTCGACACCGAGGCGCTCGAGACGGCCGCCGAGCTGGGCCTGACGGCGGTCCGCGCGGACACCGTGGGCACGCGGGACGCGTTCGTGCGCGGCCTCGTCGACCTGGTGCTGGAGCGCGCAGCGCGCGCACGCGCTGTCGAGGCCGGCGAGCCCGCACCCGCACCCGCCGTGGTCGGCGGCCTGCCCGCCCGGGCCGACGTGTGCGCGCCCGGCTGCTGCCGCATGCGCGACGGCGTCGACTCCGGCCGGCTCGCCGCCTGCTCCGTCGACCCCCGGTCCTGACCCCCGCGTCCTGACCCACCCGCGCACCCGAGAGGACGACCCGTGAGCCACCCCGCCCCCGACGCCGAGGCGCTCAACAGCACGATCCGCTACACCATGTGGTCCGTGTTCGCCCTCGAGGAGGTGCTCCCGGAGGACGACGACGAGCGCGCCACCCTCATCGCGGCCGCGCAGCAGGCGGTCGGTGCCGACGGCCTCGTGGTCCGCGGCTGGTACGACGTCGCGGGTCTGCGCGCCGACGCCGACCTCATGGTCTGGTGGCACGCCGAGACCGTCGAGGAGGTGCAGGGCGCCTACCAGCGGCTGCGCGCGAGCGACCTCGGCCGGCACCTGCTGCCCGTGTGGTCCGTCGTCGGGCTGCACCGTGCCGCCGAGTTCAACCGCGCGCACGTCCCCGCGTTCCTCGCGGGCGAGCCGGCCGGCGACTACCTGTGCGTGTACCCGTTCGTCCGGTCGTACGACTGGTACGTGCTGGACGGCGACGACCGCCGCCGGATGCTCGTCGAGCACGGCGAGGCCGCTCGGGACTACAAGGACGTGCGCGCCAACACGGTGTCCGCGTTCGCGCTGGGCGACTACGAGTGGATCCTCGCGTTCGAGGCCCCCGAGCTGCACCGCATCGTCGACCTCATGCGCGACCTGCGGAACACGCAGGCGCGTCTGCACGTGCGCGAGGAGGTCCCGTTCTACACGGGTCCGCGCACGACGCTCGAGGCCTGGGCGGACCGCCAGCCGCGCGGCTGACCGCCCGGCGCGATCCGCCGCGTGGGACCCGCCCACGACGGCCGTGCCGGTGCCATCATCGGCAGATGGTCGACGTGGACGGGACATGGCGGTTCACCGCGCTCACCGGTGCGGACGTCTCGGCCCTGGGGCAGCACGTCCCCTGGCTGACGTTCGACGGCGACGGGCAGGTCTACGGGATGGCAGGCGTCAACCGGGTGCGCGGCACCTGGACGGCGCAGGACGACACGATCACCTTCGGGCCGGTCGTGTCGACGCTCATGGCCGGGCCGCCCGAGGCGACCGACGCCGAGCGTGCGGTGCTCGCGCTGCTCGGGTCGACGCTCACGGTGCGCGCCCCGGACGCCGACCGACGGCAGGTGACCTCGCCGGACGGCGGGACCGCCGAGCTCGTCCGCGACGAGAGCGCCGGCCGGGTCTGACGCGCGCGCTCAGCCGCCCCAGCCCGCGGCGAGCGCCTTGAGCGTGCCGATCCGCGTCTCGACGTCGTACGCGGTGCCCGTGACCATGAGCTCCGCGGCGCCGGTGCGGGCGACCAGGTCGGTCAGCTCCGCGACGGCGCGGTCCGCGGTCGTGGCGACCTGCGTGCCCGGCACCTTGGCGAACAACTCGGCGGCCGCGGTCGGGTCGAGCTCGGCGAGCGCGGTCGCGGCGTCCTCGGGGGACAGGATCGGGGCGAGCGGACGGCCCGTGCGCAGGCTCAGGGCCATGACCCGGCTGGGGCCCGCGAGGAACTGCGCCTCCTCGTCCGAGTCCGCGACCAGCACCGACGCGGACACCATGAGCCGCGGCACGTCGAGCACGACGGACGGCCGGAACGCGCGACGGTAGGTCTCGGCGGCCTGCAGGGTGTGGCCGGTGTTGAAGTGGTGCGCGTAGCTGAACGGCAGGCCGAGGCTCCCGGCGAGCTCCGCGCTGAACAGGCTCGACCCGAGCAGCCACACCTCGGGGCTCGACGTCGCGACCGGCGTCGCCGTGAGTCGCTGCGCCCGTGCCGACGGGGCGAGCCCGTCGAGCCGGACGCCGAGGAGCGCGAGCACGTCGATCACCTCCGCGGGGAAGTCCTCGTGACCGAGGCCCTCGACGGTCCGGCGCAGCGCCGCCGCGGTCGTCGGGTCCGCCCCGGGCGCCCGCCCGATGCCGAGGTCGACCCGCCCGGGGTGCAGGGCCTCGAGCATCGCGAACTGCTCCGCGACCACGAGCGACGGGTGGTTCGGCAGCATCACGCCGCCCGACCCGACCCGGATCCGCCGGGTCGCGGCGGCGAGGTGGGCGAGCAGCACACCGGGCGACGTCGAGGCGACGGCCGGCATCGCGTGGTGCTCTGCGACCCAGAACCGGTGGTACCCGAGCGAGTCGGCCGCGGCCGCGAGGCGGGTCGTCGCGGCGAGGGCGTCGCCGCTGGTCGCGCCCGCGCTCACGGGGGCGGTGTCGAGCACGGACAGGGGCACGGAGGCGGGTGCGGACGAGGGCACGGCTGCGGTGGTCACGCTGACCGCAACGCGCGCGGCGGCCGCGCTAGTCCCCGGCCGTCACGGGTACAGCCCCCGGATCTGGTGCGCCTCCGCGACGCGACGCACGCCGATGGCGAGCGCGGCGTCCCGCATCGACAGGCCCTCCGCGTGCGCGAGCGACGCGACGGACCGGTACGACGCGAGCATCCGCTGCTCGAGCCGCTCCGCGATCTCGTGCTCCGTCCACCAGTACGCCTGGTTCGCCTGCACCCACTCGAAGTACGACACGACGACGCCGCCCGCGTTGGCGAGGATGTCCGGCACCACGACCACACCGCGGTCGGCCAGGATCCGGTCGCCCTCGGTCGTGGTGGGTCCGTTGGCCGCCTCGACGACCCAGCGCGCCTTGACGCGCCCCGCGGACTCTTCGTCGAGCACGCCCTCGACGGCTGCCGGGATGAGCACGTCGACGTCGAGCGAGAGGAGCTCGGCGTTCGTGATCGCCTCACCGCCGACGAAGCCCGTCACGCTGCCGGTGTCCTGGACGTGTCGCAGCAGCGCCGGGACGTCCAGCCCGTCCGTGGCGCGCACGCCGCCGTGCTCGTCGCTCACCGCGACGACCCGGGCGCCGGCCTCGTGCAGGAACCGTGCCGCGTGCGAGCCGACCTTGCCGAACCCCTGCACGGCCGCGGACACCTCGTCGAGCTTCACGCCGGCGTCGGCGAGCGCGGCCTCGGCCGCGTGCACGACCCCGCGCGACGTCGCGGTGGGCCGCCCGAGGGACCCGCCGACGGCGAGCGGCTTGCCCGTCGTCACCGCCGGGATCGTGTACCCGAGGTTCACGGAGTACGTGTCCATCACCCAGGCCATGATCTGCTCGTCGGTGCCGATGTCGGGCGCCATGATGTCCCGCTCGGGGCCGATCATCGGCATGATCTCGCTCGTGTACCGCCGGGTGACGCGCTCGAGCTCGGCCGACGAGTGGAGCCGAGGGTCGATCGTCACGCCGCCCTTCGCGCCGCCGTACGGCACGTCGACGACGGCGCACTTCCACGTCATCCACATCGCCAGCGCCCGGACCTCGTCGACGTCGACGGAGGCCGAGTACCGCAGGCCGCCCTTGCCGGGGCCGCGCGAGATGTTGTGCTGCACCCGGTAGCCGGTGAACAGGACGATCTCGCCGTCGTCGCGGCGCAGCGGGACGGCGACGTTCATCTCGCGCCGTGGCGTGGCGAGCATCTGGTGCAGGCCCTCGCCGTAGCCGAGGATCTCGATCGCCGAGGCCAGCTGCGCGCGCGCGGTCTCGAGCGGGGACGTGTGCGGGGGACGGGGCTCCGTTGCCTGGTCGGTCACGCCCCCACCTTGGTCATCGCCGCAGGTTCCCGCCACCGCGACCGACGGACGAGCCGATCACGTCCGCCCCTCGGTCGGGTGAAGACCTGACCTCAGCAGATCTGCGACTCCTCGATGGGCTTGAGCACTGAGCCACCCAGGTGACGCGAGTGCCGTGCGGGCACCAGCACGCACGTGCCGAACGTGCCGTTGAGGTGCACGGGCTTGACGAACACGTCGGTGTACCGGCAGTTGATCGTCCGCACCGAGTAGTACGCCGGGTGGAAGACGTAGACGCCGGTGAGGTAGCCGCACCACGCCTCCTCGTCCTCGATCGTCGACATCACGCCGACGCCCGACCGGGGCTGCGACAGCGCCGGCAGCGGCTGCACGGGGACGTCCGGGCCGGCGACCGGACCGGCCTGCGCCGGCGCCGCGCCGAGGGTCAGCGCAGCGCCCAGGACGAGGGCGGCGACGGCCACGGGAACGGCTCGAGTGGAGGCGCGCAGGGTCATGGAGGTCCTCTCGTTCGACGACGGCGTCGCCGGCGCTCGGCCGGGCGCCCAGGATGTCCGGCTCGTCCCCTGCGGTGCAAACCGGGTGGTCCGGGCGTCGCCGGTCCGGGCGCCGCGGCGCGGTCCGGCAGCGTCCGCCGTCGGCAGGGCACACACTGTGAGCACCAACGGCGGGGGACGACGAAGGCGGGTGCGGGCGGGACATGGCGGACGACGCGCAGGTGGTCGAGGAGGCCGTCCGGCTCGCGGAGGGCTGGCTGGAGGCGACCACGTCCGGGGAGACCGCGGCCGAGCGCCGCACGACGGGCCGGCTCGCGGCGCTCGTCGCCGACCCTGCCGGGCTCGAGCTCGCGGTCCGGTTCGTCGACCGGGTGGCCAGGCCCCGGGACGTGCGCGTCGCCGCCCGCGAGCTCACGGCCCTCGGGGCGACCGCCCACGCGGCCGCCGGGTTCCTCGGGCCGCTCGACCGGGCGCTGCTCGGCGTCGGCACCCGCGTCGCGCCGCTGCTGCCGGCCGCGGTCGTTCCCGCGGCGCGGTTCCGGCTCCGGCAGCTCGTCGGGCACCTCGTCGTCGACGACGGGCCCGCGCTGCGCCGCCACCTCGCGTCGATGCGCGCCGCCGGCTACCGGCTCAACCTCAACCTGCTCGGCGAGGCGGTCCTCGGTGAGCACGAGGCCGTCGCGCGGCTCGCCCGGGTCCGTGCGCTCGTGGAGCGGCCGGACGTGGACTACGTGTCCGTGAAGGTGTCGGCCGTCGCGAGCCAGCTGTCCACCTGGGACACCGAGGGGAGCGTGCGACGCGTCGTCGAGCGGCTCCGGCCCCTGTACCTGACCGCCGCGCACCACGGCACGTTCCTCAACCTCGACATGGAGGAGTACCGCGACCTCACCCTCACGGTCCGGGTGTTCGAACGGCTCGTGACCGACCCCGAGCTGCTCGGCGCGCCCGCCGGCATCGTGCTGCAGGCCTACCTGCCCGACGCGGCCGACGCGCTCGACGAGCTCACCGACCTCGCCCGCCGGCGCCGCGAGGACGGCGGCACACCGCTCAAGGTTCGCCTCGTCAAGGGCGCGAACCTCGCGATGGAGCGCGTCGAGGCCGAGCTGCACGGCTGGCCGCAGGCGCCGTACCCGACGAAGGCCGACGTCGACGCCGCGTACCTGCGGCTCGTCGACCGCGCGCTGACGCCCGGCCGGGCCGACGCGCTGCGGGTCGGCGTCGCGAGCCACAACCTGTACCACGTCGCCGCCGCGCACCTCCTCGCGACGTCGCGCGGGGTGCAGGACGCGCTCGACGTCGAGATGCTGCAGGGCATGGCACCCGCGCAGGCGCGTGCGGTGCGCGACGAGGTCGGCAGCGTGCTCCTCTACACGCCCGTCGTCGCGCGCGACGACCTCGACGTCGCCGTCGCGTACCTCGTGCGGCGGCTCGAGGAGAACGCAGCCGGGGAGAACTTCCTGCACGCGCTGTTCGCACCCGACGACGACCGTGCGATGCCCGACCAGGAGCAGGCGTTCCGTACGGCGTGGGCGGCCCGGGACGAGCCGTCGACCGCGCCCCGCCGGGTCGCCCGGCCCTTCGCGGACGCCCCGTCGGTCGGCCGGTTCGTCAACACCCCGGACACCGACCCCGCCGTGGCGGTCGCCCGTGCGTGGGCGCGCGGCGTGACCGACCGCGACGTGCCCGTGCCGTCCGGCGCCGTGCCCGTCTCGACGGTCGCCGAGGTCGACGCCGTCGTCGCGCGTGCCGTGACCGCCGCTCCGGCCTGGGCCTCGACACCGGTCTCGACGCGCGCGGATGCGCTCCGGCGCGTCGCCGACGCCCTCGAGGACGCCCGCGCCGCGCTCGTCTCGACCATGGTGCACGAGGCCGGCAAGACCGTCGCCGAGGCCGACCCCGAGGTGAGCGAGGCCGTCGACTTCGCGCGCTACTACGCCGACCGCGCCGAGGACCTCGTTCGCGTCCCGGGCGCGGTCCACGAGCCGACGGGCGTCACTGTCGTGACCCCGCCGTGGAACTTCCCGGTCGCGATCCCCGTCGGCTCGGTGCTCGCCTCGATCGCCGCCGGCTCGCCCGTGCTCGTCAAGCCCGCGCCGCAGACGCCGCGGTGCGCGCAGGTCGCGATGGCCGCCGTCGCGGACGGTCTGCGTGCGGCCGGTGCGCCCGACGACGTGCTGACCGTCGTGCTCAGCCCCGAGGGCGACGTCGGCCGGCGTCTCGTCACGCACCCGGACGTCGCCCGTGTGCTGCTCACGGGCTCGATCGAGACCGCCCGCCTGTTCGCCGGGTGGCGGCCCGACCTCGACGTGTTCGCCGAGACCTCCGGGAAGAACGCGCTCGTCATCACGCCGTCGGCCGACGTCGACCTCGCCGTCGCCGACGTGGTGCGGTCCGCGTTCGGGCACGCCGGGCAGAAGTGCTCGGCCGCGTCGCTGCTCATCCTCGTCGGCTCCGCGGGACGCGACGACCGGTTGCGCCGGCAGCTCGCCGACGCCGTCGCCTCGCTGCACGTCGGACCCAGTGACGACCTGTCGACCGCTGTCGGTCCGCTCGTCGAGCCCGCGTCGGGCAAGCTCCTGCGCGCCCTGACGACCCTCGAACCGGGGGAGGGCTGGCTCGTCGCCCCGCGCCGCCTCGACGACGACGGTCGCGCCTGGTCACCCGGCGTCAAGCACGGCGTCGCCCCCGGGTCGTGGTTCCACGTCACCGAGTGCTTCGGGCCCGTGCTCGGCGTCATGCGCGCCGACACGCTCGACGACGCGATCGAGCTGCAGAACGCCGTGCCGTTCGGCCTCACCGGCGGGCTGCACAGCCTCGACGACGACGAGATCGACCACTGGCTCGACGAGGTGCACGTGGGCAACGCGTACGTGAACCGCCACATCACCGGCGCGATCGTGCAGCGGCAGCCGTTCGGCGGGTGGAAGGCGTCCGTCGTCGGACCCGGGGCCAAGGCAGGCGGCCCCCACTACGTCGCACAGATCGGCACCTGGTCCGACGGACCCGACGTGCCGCAGGACGACGACGCCTGGCTCGACTGGGCCACCGCCGACGACGAGCGCGCGTGGCGGGACGTCTTCTCCCGCGAGCACGACGCCACCGGGCTGCGGGTCGAGTCGAACGTGCTGCGCTACCGGCCCGTGCCGCTGCTCACCGTGCGGGTCGGCGACGGTGCACGGGATCGCGACGTCGAACGCGTGCGGCGGGCCGCCCGGACTGCGGGGGTCCCCGTCGTGGTGAGCCGGGTCGACGACGAGTCGCACGAGACGTTCGCCCGCCGCGTGCGGTCCGGCGCGGTGCAGGGGCGGGTCCGCGTCGTCGGAGCCGCCCCCGGCCTGAGGGCGGCGGCGGCCCACCACGCGGGGGAGGTCACCGTGCTCGACGGGCCCGTGCTGGCGAGCGCCGAGCGTGAGCTGCTCACCGTGCTCCGGGAGCAGGCAGTGAGCCGGACCCGCCACCGGTTCGGGCACGTCGACGAGTCGCGGGTCGACACAGCCTGACCTGCCGCCGCCCCCGGGGAGGCTCAGGCGGACGCGCGGATCACCAGCTCGGGCGCGAAGATCAGCGGCTCGTTGGGCGGCGTCGCCCCCTGCAGCTGGTCGAGGAGCCGCGCACCCGCGGCCCGGGCCATCGCCACCACCGGCTGGATCACGCTGGTCAGCGGCGGTGTCGTCGACGCGGCCACGCCGAGGTTGTCGTACCCGACCACCGCGACGTCGCCCGGGACGTCCTTGCCGTGCTCGGCGAGCACACCCAGCGCCCCCGCGGCCATGAGGTCCGACGCGATGAAGATGGCGTCGAGGTCGGGGAACCGCTCGAGCAGCTCACGCGCCGCGCGGGCACCCGACGCGATCGTGAAGTCGCCGTGCACCACGGCGTCCTGCGGCAGGTCGGCGGCCTCCATGGCGTCCCGCCAGCCGAGCAGCCGGTCGATACCGGCGGACATGTCCTGCGGACCGGCGATCGTGCCGATGCGGCGACGGCCCTGGTCGATGAGGTGCTGCGTCGCCATCCGACCGCCCTCGTGGTTGTCCGTGTCGACGTACTGGACGTCGCGCTCGTCGGCGGACAGCGGCCGGCCGACGAAGACGTTCGGGACGCGGGAGGCCAGCAGCGCGCGGTCCAGCTCGTCGTCGCGGTGGTGCGACACGACGATCGCGCCGTCGACGTGACCGTTGCGCAGGTAGCGGATCGTCCGCTCGCTCTCCCCGGGACGGGCGATCACGAGGACCACCTGGATGTCCGAGTCCGCGAGAGACGTGCTCAGCCCGTTGAGAGTGCCCGCGAAGAACGGGTCGGACAGGACGCGCTCGTCCGGCTCCGGGACCACGAGCGCGATCGAGTCGGTCCGCTTGGTCACCAGCGAGCGTGCGGCGCGGTTCGGCGTGTAGCCCAGGTCGGCCACGGCCGCCTCGACGGAGGCGAGCGCCTCGGGGGAGACCCGCAGGCCGCCGTTGATGGCACGCGAGGCCGTCGAGCGGGAGACGCCCGCACGCTCGGCGACCTCCTCGAGCGTCGGCGCGGGCGGCCGGACCGGCTCGGTACGGGTCGGGATGTTGTCGACCACCGTTGGTCTTCCCTCCTGTGGCTGCCGGGGCGGGCAGCGGATACGTGCTGAACGGACGACGAGGGCGGGGTGCCGGGGGCACCCCGCCCTCGTGACCTTCACCGGATCATCGCGCAGACGTGCTGGCGTGACATCCGGGTACCACCAGATGCGGGGACGTCAGCCCTTGACGGCGCCCTGCATGATGCCTGCGACCAGCTGACGGCCGGCCACGAAGAACAGGACGAACAGCGGGACGATCGAGACCGTGACACCGGCCATGATCAGCGCCATGTCCTTGAAGTACGACGCCTGGAGCAGCTGGACCGCCACGGGGAGCGTCGGGTTCTCGCTGCCGAGGACGATGAACGGCCAGAAGAAGTTCGTCCACGAGCCGACGAACGTGAACAGGCCGAGCATGACGGCCGCGGGCCGTGCGGCGGGCAGTGCGACGTGCCAGAACGACCGGATCATCGACGCGCCGTCCACACGGGACGCCTCGATGAGCTCGTAGGGGAGCGCCCCCTCGAGGTACTGGGTCATCCAGAACACACCGAACGCCGTGACGAGACCCGGCACGATGACCGCGACGAGCTTGCCCGTCCAGTGCAGCTGCGACATCACGATGAACAGCGGGACGATGCCGAGCTGCGTCGGCACGGCCGTGGTGGCGATGACGAACACCAGCAGGCCGTTGCGCCCGCGGAAGCGCAGCTTCGAGAACGAGAAGCCCGCGAGCGTCGAGAACAGGACGACCGACAGCGACGTGATCGTCGCGACGATGATCGAGTTGCCGAGCGCCTTCCAGAACTGGATGTCGGAGTTCAGGACGCGGCTGACGTTGTCGAAGAACTCGCCCTGCGGGATCAGCGACGGGATCGGGTTCTGCGCGATGTACGCCGAGTTCGACGACGCGAGCAGGAACGCGTAGTACAGCGGCAGGATCGAGGCGATGATCGCGAGGGCGAGGATCAGGTAGGTCACCCAGCCCGGCCGGCGGTCCGAGCCGCCGACCTTGCTCCGCTTGCGCGCGGCCGCACGGGCCGCACCCTTGCCCGCGGTCTGGGCGATGACGGGGACGGAGGGGGCGCTCATCGCCGCACCTTCTTTCGCGACTTGCTGGACTCGTCGGACGAGATGCGCCGGGTGAGCGAGAAGTTGATGATGCCGACGACGACGATGATGAGGAAGAGGATCCACGCGACGGCCGACGCACGACCGAAGCTCTTCTGGTTGCCCCAGCCGACCTCGTAGATGTACATGGTGGCGGTCATCCACTGGCGGCTCGGGCCACCCTGTCCGGTCTGGTCGAACAGACGCGGCTCGTCGAAGATCTGCAGGCCGCCGATGGTCGACGTGATGACCACGAAGATGATCGTGGGGCGCAGCATCGGCACGGTGACCGAGAAGAACTGGCGGACCCGGCTCGCGCCGTCGAGGACCGCGGCCTCGTACAGGTCCCGCGGGATCGCCTGCATGGCGGCCAGGAGGATCAGGGTGTTGTAGCCCGTCCACCGGAAGTCGACCATCGTGGCGATCGCGATGTGGCTGGGCAGCACCTGGGCGTGCCAGCCGATCGGGTCGATGCCGATCTTGCCGAGCAGCGTGTTGATGATGCCGGACTGGTCGGCGAAGAGCTTGCCGAAGATCAGGCTGACGGCCACGGGGGCGACGACGTAGGGCAGCAGGACACCCATGCGCCAGAACGTCTTCGCGCGCAGGTTCGCGTCGAGGAGCGCCGCGAGGATGATCGCGATGATCAGCTGCGGGATCGTGGAGATGAAGAAGATGGAGAAGGTGTTGCGGATGCCCTTCCAGAAGTTCGGCTGCTGGAGGACGTAGGCGTAGTTCTCGAACCCGACGAAGTCACCCTTGCCGCCGATGAGGTTCCAGTCGTGCACCGACACGAAGGCGGTGTAGAGCAGCGGGAACAGACCGGTCAGCGCGAACAGGATGAAGAACGGGGAGACGTAGAGGTAGGGCGAGAGCTTGACGTCCCAACGCCCGAGAGTCTGGCTGAAACCGACCCGGCGCGGCGTGCGTCCTGGGTCGGCCTGTCCGCCGCGGTTCAGCTGCGGAGACGTGGTGGAGGTGGCCATCGGTTGTCCTTAGCGGGGGGCGAGCGTCGGGGTCTGCTGCGGTGAAGCCGGGCCGGTGCGACCAGCGCACCGGCCCGGCTTCAGCGATGACGTCAGCCCAGCGCGTTCACGGCCGTGATGAACGTGTTCCACTGCTCGTCGGGGTTGCCCTTGTTCACGTCCACCTCGGTGAGCGCGGACTGCATCGCGTCGTTGATCGCGAAGAAGTTCGGGCCCTTGTGGGTGGAGATGATGCCCTGGCCACGGTTGGCGAGGATCTCACCGGTGGGGGCGTTGTTGAAGAACGCGTTCACGGCGCCCGTGAACTTCGGGTCCTTCAGGCCGTCCACCTGCGACGGGACGGTGCCCTTGTTGAGGAACGCCTGCACCTGCTGCTCGGGAGCGGTGAGCCATGCGGCGAGCTCCTTCGCCTCCTCGGGGTGCGCACCCTGCGCGGGGACCGTGAGGAACGAACCGCCCCAGTTGCCGGCGCCGCCGGGGTAGACGTCCGCGAGGTCCCAGCCCGTCACGCCGGCCGAGTTGCCCTCGATGACACCGAGCATCCAGCCCGGCGCGAGCATCGTCGCGAAGCCGTTGTTCTGGAACGAGGCCGTCCAGTCGTCGCTCCACTGCGAGAGGTGGGCCGACAGGTTGTCCGTGACGGAGGCCTTGACGACCGCGTCGTAGATCTCCTTCACGCGCGGGTTGTCCGCGGCGATGATCTCGTTGGTCTTGGCGTCCTCGTACGGAGCCTCCTCCTGGTAGATCATGCCCTGCCAGATCGCGCCGGCCGAGTCGAACCACGCACCGCCGCCACCGGCCTGGTACTGCTTGCCCGCGGCGAAGTAGTCGTCCCAGCTGTTGTCCTTGCCCTTGATGAGCGCGGCAACGGCGTCACGGTCCTTGGGCAGGCCGGCCTTCTCGAGCAGGTCGCCGCGGTACGCGATGCCCTCGGGACCGAAGTCCGTGCCGTAGCCGAGGAGCTTGCCGTCGTCCGTCGTGACGGCGTCCGTCTTGAACTTGAGCCAGCGACCCTCGAGAGCCGGGTCCGTCAGGTCGACGAACTTGTCGGGGTACTGCATGAGCTCGGGCATCCAGTCGGTGTCGACCGCCTCGATGTCGGAGAGGCCGGAGCCGGCGGCGAGACGCGTGTTGAGGTTCTCGCGAGCCTCGTTCGACGTCGCGGCCTTCTTCTCCTTGACCGTGATGCCGGGGTGCGACTCCTCGTACTGCTTGAACATGTCCTCGGTGTAGCCGAACTCGTTGAACGTCGCCACGGTGAGCGTGATGTTCTTGGAGCCGCCGTCAGTGGCGTCGTCGGAGCTGTCACCCGAGCCGGAGGAGCACGCGGTGGCGAGGAGGGCGATGCCCGTGACCCCGGCCGCGGCTGCCCACATCTTGCTTGTGGTCTTGCGCACTATGACTCCCTTGTCAGTCGGACGGCGTCCTCGCCGTACCCCTAGGGCGTCCGCCGACCGTCTGCCGCAGGGGCCGCTGGCGGGCGTCGGACGTGGGCCTGGTGGACCCCGCGCGAGAGGCTCCCATCCGCAGTTATGCGGGAGCGTTCCCACGCGCTGCATGAACTGTCGTCGGCCGCCCCTGCGGTGTCAAGGATGGAGCGTCCGATCGTGGCCGTGGTAGCGATCTCACACCAGCGTTCCTGCAGGTCAGAGCCATTTCGACCGCCAGCCGTGTTACCGAATCGTTACGGCTGGTTCGCCGGGCCGTGATCAGCGATCCACCGGGCGGCGACGTCCTCCTCGGCGCCCAGCGCGGCCGTGACGGCTCCGGCGGCCGCCTGCTCCACCGCGGACCCGAACAACGGGATCGCGGCGTGCAGGTCACCCTCGTACACGAGCCGGCTGCCGTCGGCGACCGGCTGCAGCGACGCCCGACCGGTCAGCCGCACGGGTGCGCCCGCGATCTCGACGACGACGGTCCCAGCGCGGCTCCCGTCGGGCGCTGCGGCCTCCCACGCCTCGACGTGCCGCACGTCGAGGCTGCTCCCGACGAACCCGCGCAGGTGCGCCGGGATGCTGTCGGTCGGCAGCGAGCGGCGCGTCGTGACGGTGAACGCCTCCTGCGCGGACCCGGTGACGTCGACGTGCTGGTCGAGCGCGCCGCTGGCGGCGAGCTTGAGCTGCACGTACTCGGGGTCGGCCAGCATGACGGCCGCCGACGTGGGGTCGGTCGCGATCGCGACCGAGACGCTCAGGTGCACGATGTTCCTTCCGGGCATGCGACGGGCGCCCGGGCGGGGGGTTCCGCTCCGGCGCGGCACGTGGGTGGCGGCTCCGCCGTGGAGACGAGGGTATCCGGCCGCCTTCCCGGGTCGTCGGTGCCGCGCGCGTGCCGCGTGTCCGCGGGACCCGGGAGGGGTCCGGCGGGGTCGTCCGGCCACCTACCCTGGTGTGCGTGTCCACCCTGAGCACGCTCGTCGCCCGCCACGCCTCGCTCGACGCCGCCGACCTCGAGTGGCTCCACCTGCTCGTGGGGGACTGGCAGGTCCTGTCCGACCTCGCGTTCGCCGACCTGGTGCTGTGGCTGCCGACCGAGGACGGCGACTTCGTCGCGGTCGCGCAGTGCCGCCCGTCGACCGGTGCGACGGTGCACTACGACGACGTGGTCGGGTCGCGGGCGCCCGAGGGGCAGCGCCCGCAGCTGCAGCGCTCGCTCGACGAGGTCGCCGCGCAGCGTTCGCGCGAGCCGCGGTGGTTCGGCTCGTACGCCGTCCGCGAGGAGGCCGTGCCCGTCGTGCGACGCGGCAGGGCCATCGCCGTGGTCGCGCGGCAGACGAACCTCGGAGGCGCGCGCACGCCGAGCCGGCTCGAGCTCAACTACGTCGAGGCCGCCGACGACATCTTCGCGATGATCTCGCGCGGCGAGTTCCCCGCGACCGACGCACCGACCGGCCCGCGCCGTGGCGCGCCGCGCGTCGGCGACGGCCTGGTCCGGCTGAACTCCGAGGGTGAGGTGCTGTACGCGAGCCCCAACGCGCTGTCCTGCTTCCACCGGCTCGGCGCGCTCGGCGACCTGACCGGCCGCTCGCTGGTCGAGGTCACGGCCGACCTCATCGAGCAGGAGGCCACGGTCGACGAGTCGATGCCCCTCGTGCTCATGGGCCGGGCGCCCTGGCGGACGGACGTGGAGGCGCGCGGGGTCGCCCTGTCGCTGCGCGCCGTGCCGCTCACGGAGCACGGTCAGCGGATCGGTGCCGTGCTGCTGTGCCGGGACGTCTCGGAGCTGCGCCGGCGGGAGCGCGAGCTCATCACCAAGGACGCGACGATCCGCGAGATCCACCACCGCGTGAAGAACAACCTGCAGACCGTCGCCGCGCTGCTGCGGCTGCAGTCGCGGCGCATGGAGTCGCCCGAGGCCCGGGAGGCGCTCGCCGAGGCCATGCGCCGGGTGTCGACGATCGCGCTCGTGCACGAGACGCTGTCCCAGACCCTCGACGAGATCGTGCCGTTCGACGACCTCGTCGGGCGCAGCCTGCGGCTGGCTGCCGACGTCGCGACGGCCGGTGCGCACGTGCGCACGCTCGTCCGCGGCTCGTTCGGGGCGATCCCGGCGGAGGACGCGACCGCGCTCGCACTGGTGCTCACCGAGCTCGTGACGAACGCCGTCGAGCACGGTTTCGACGGGCGCGAGTCCGGGAC
This sequence comes from Cellulomonas sp., assembly GCF_017744555.1. Classification (GTDB taxonomy): domain Bacteria; phylum Actinomycetota; class Actinomycetes; order Actinomycetales; family Cellulomonadaceae; genus Cellulomonas. The sequence continues at coordinate 55,895 of NZ_JAGIBD010000017.1, forward strand.
CGTCGAGATCGTCGTGGAGCGGGAGGCCGACCACCTGCGCGTCGAGGTCGCGGACGACGGTGCCGGGCTGCCCGAGGGACGCGGGGCGGGCAGCGGCCTGGGCACGCAGATCGTCTCGACGCTCGTGACGAACGAGCTCGGGGGGACGATCGCCTGGGCGGCGCGCGAAGGTGGGGGCACGTCGGTCGTCATCGAGGCCCGGCTGCGCGCCCGGGACGCCGCCGTCTCGGGTCCGTGACGAGCCGGCCCCACCCGGGCGACGCCGGCGTGCGTCGCCGGTCCGGACCTGTGCACCGGGTGCGCCGGTCCCCACACACGAACGGACCGGCCGCGCCGTGTGGCGGGCCGGTCCGGTGTGGTGCGTGCGGGCTGGGTCAGCCGGCGCGACGCTGGCGGGCCGTGCGGCGCTTGAGCGCGCGGCGCTCGTCCTCGGACAGGCCGCCCCAGACGCCCGCGTCCTGACCGGTCTCGATGGCCCACTTGAGGCACGTGTCGACGACGGGGCAACGGCGGCAGACGGCCTTGGCCTCGTCGATCTGCAGCAGCGCAGGGCCGGTGTTCCCGATGGGGAAGAACAGCTCGGGGTCCTCGTCGAGACACGCTGCGCGGTGGCGCCAATCCATGGGACTCTCCTCGGGCGCACGACTGCCCACCGCCCGGGGTGAGGGCGCGCGGCAGTGGTGCAAGATCAGGGTTGGGGGGGAACGTGCTTCATCAAGGGTCACACCGGGACCGCCGGGGCACAAGGGGTTACGGGCAGGTTTCGACCCGGTAAAGGCTGAGGCGTTGGTCACATCTGTGCGCCCGCTCTGAGGCCTTGTCGGCGACATGTCGGGCTCGTCCGGCGACGTGCCGGACGAATGTCCAGGTCAGCGCCCCGCCCGGCATCGGCGCTGGCCACGTCCGTCCCAGCGTGTCTTCCTGCCTACGCTGGAGCCGTGAGCCGCTCCCGCCCCGCCCCCCTCGTCGTCGTCGCCGCCCTGGTCGTCCTGGAGGCGATCGCGTTCCTCGGGCTGGGCGTCGTTCTCGTGGCGGACCTCACACGTGGTAATGCAGCGCTGCCGGCGGCGACCGTGTTCATGGCGCTGTTCGCGCTGGGTGTGGCGGCCCTCCTTGGCGGCGCGGCCCGGGGTCTGTGGCGGGGGCGGCGCTGGGCCCGTTCACCGGTGATGACGTGGCAGATCCTCCTCGTCGTGATGTCGCTCGGCTGGCTCGGTGTCGAGGCCTCCGTGTGGGCCGTGGCGGTGACCGTCGTCGCGGTCCTCGTCGCCGTCGGGCTGCTGCTGCCGTCGGTGGTCGCGGCCACGACGGGATCGGCGTCCTCGGACCCGGGGAGCGGCCCTCACGACGACGGACCCGGCACCGCCGTGGACCCGGCGCGCTCCGGGGCGTAGACCTGCACGGGCGTCGTCGTCCGACCCAGGACGAGGGCGCCGCGGCCCACGGGCCGGTCCCCGGGGTCGGCGAGCCAGGCGGCTCGGGCCCCGACCAGCTCCGCCGACGCGGGGTCGTGCACGTCCAGGACGAGGCTCCTGCGCAGCCGCAGCAGCATCGGGGTGAGCCCACGGAACGCCCCGAGGGCCGCCTGCGACGTCGTCGCCGCGACGAACCTCTGCCCTCCCGCAGCCGCTCGCGCCCAGGCGTCCACGAGCTCCGGGTGCATGCGTTCCAGGTCGTCGAGGTCGTCCACCAGGACGGTCGCACCACCGGCCCGGTCGAGCGCGGCCCTCACGTCGTCTCGGCCCACCTGCACGTCGACGACACCGGGCAGCCCGGTGGCGGGACCGCTCGCGGGGTCGACGAGCCGGAGCACGCGGTCGCCCGCGGCCACCAGCCCGGCGGCGACGACCGTGAGTGCCGCCGACCTGCCCGACCCGGGCGGGCCCGCGATCAGCAGCCCGGTCCCGACGTCGACCAGGACCGGGGCGGCGTCGTCACCGCCCACCCCCAGCGGCACGCCTCCGCCGACCCCGGGCGGCACGCCTCCGCCGACCCCGGGGCGGGCGACGTGCCGGGGGAGCGCCTCCACCCGGACCACACCGGACGAACCCCGCCGGACCGCTCGCGGCGTGCAGACGGCGGGCCGCGCGCGACGTGCCGGCGCGGCGGCCGGCAGCGCGACCTGGCACAGGACGGCACCCGCCGGTCCGACGTGCACGGCTCGTCCGGGAGCCGGACGCGGCCCCGACAGCGGCGCCGGGACCCCCGCGACGGCGTCGAGCGCGGCGTCGGGCACCCGCAGGACGAGGCGGTCGCGGAAGTGCGTGCCGTGCCGCACCGCAGCGCCGGTGACGTCGGCGCTCGCGACCACGGCGACACGGGCAGCGCCGCCCGACCGCCACAGCGTAGTGAGCCGGTCGGCGCCCGCGCCCCGCGCGAGGAGGGCGAGCGCCTCGAGCGCCGCCGGGAGGTCGTCGACCAGCAGGACCGCCGGCCTTCCGCAGCCGCCGTCGGCGGCCGGGCCGGGAGCGGCGGCGGAGAGCAGCTCGGCCAGGCGTGCGACCCGGACCTGCTCGTCGGTCCGGGCCACGGTCCCGAGCAGGCCGTGCGCGTCGTGCGCGCGCAGCTCGGCCGCGGCGTCCGGGGGCAGCCCGACGGCGTGCACGGCGAACCCGCACCGGAGGGCCTCGACCCCGAGCGTGACGAGCGTGGTCGTGCGGCCGGACCCCGCGCCGCCCAGGACGAGCAGGTGTCCGTCCTGCGGGTCCCACCGGACCGGCGCGCGGCGCTGCTCGTCGGGGACGTCGGCGACGGCGAGGGCGAGCCCGGGGCCGGCCGCGACGTCCTCGACGGCGACCCGGTCGGGCAGCGCGGGGACCCACGGGATCGGCCGGCCGGGTCGGTCGGCCGCGGCCTCGCGAACCGCGCGCACCCAGGCCGCGATCTCGTCGTCGGGCGTCCGCGGCGGGACCGCCGGTGCCCAGGCGGGCAGGGACTGCGCTGAGCCGACGACGGACCGGACGGCGTCGGGTGCGATCAGGGTGTGCCGCGGGCGTGCGAGGGCGACGCGGCCGGGGCGGGCCGCACGTCCGGCCGGGCGGGCCACCTGGACCGCTTCGGGTGGACCGGCGGCGCGCCGCAGCAACGCACGGCCCGGTGCCGACGGGGGGATCAGTGCCGCGTCGGCGACCTCGACGACGTCGAGCGAGTCGGCCGGGTCCGCGACGCGCAGCGCGATCCGCAGGGACGTGTTCGCCCGCAGGTCGGCGCTCACGGCCCCGGCGGGTCGTTGCGTGGCGAGGACGAGGTGGACGCCCAGTGCGCGCCCCTGCGCGGCGAGCCGGACGAGCGTGGCCGTCGCGTCGGGCACGTCGTCGACCAGCGCCCGGAGCTCGTCGACGACGACGAGGAGCCTCGGCGGTGTCGCGGCGTCGTCGGGGTCGAGGTCCGCGACGTCACGGGCGGCGTGGGCGGCGAGGATGCGCTCGCGGCGCCGCAGCTCGGCCCGCAGGCCGGTCAGGACCCGGCGTGCGCGGGCCGCGTCGAGGTCGGTGACGTGGTCGACGACGTGGGGCAGCCCGGCGACCGCACCGAGCCCGGCGCCGCCCTTGAAGTCGACGAGCAGCACCGCGAGCCGTTCGGGCGGGTGGCGCAGGGCCGCCGCGAGCACCCAGGTGGTGAGGAGCTCGGACTTGCCGGCGCCCGTGGTTCCGGCGACGAGCGCGTGCGGACCGTCCTCGACGAGGTCGACCTCGACGGGTGCCAGGCCCGACGTCCGGCCGACCGGCACCGCGAGGCCGCGTCGCCCGGACGCCCACGCCGCGGCCACGCTCCGCGCGTCGGCCCCCGGCACGTCGGGCAACCCCGCGAGCGGCACCTGCGCAGGGAAGTCGGCGCGCGCGGCGTGGGTCGCCGTGCCGGTGCCGGGTCCGTTGACCTCTCGGACGCCACAGGTCCGCGCGACCTGTGCCCGGGCGGTGGCGGTCGAGACCGCATGGAGCGGGACGGGTCGCGAGCCGCGATCGTCCCCGGCCGTGCGTCGGCGGCCGGACCGCGCGCCGGGCGGGGGATCGTCGGCGACGCCGTGCAGGCGCGCCGATGCCGGGCCGACCTCGAGCACGTGGCGGCACCACGCGGGGACCTGGTCGCGCGAGGGCAGGACGAGGAGCATCCGCTGCCCGGGCGTCGCCTGGGCGCGACGCGCGGCGGTCTCGTCCGTGACGCGTGCGAGGTCGACGACGACGAGCCGGTCGGCGTCGTGCGGGCCGTCGGCGTCGTCCGGTCCGGCGACGGCCGCCGCCCACGCCCACGCGCCAGGGTCTCCGGTCAGGATCGTCAGCGTCCGGCGCAGGTGTGTGCCGAGCTCGCCGAGGACCACGCCGCGCGCGACAGCCAGCGCGGCGGCCCGCGGCCCGACGACCGCCAGGGCTCCGTCGGCGTCCCACGGTGCGCGTCCGTATGCAGCCGGGCCACCGTCGAGTGCGCGGACGGTCGACGCCACGAGCTCGGCCGGGTCGTCCACCTCCCGCATGCTCGGCGCGGCGTCCGGTGCTGCGTCCCGCTGTCCGTGGCCGGTCGCGAGCAGGAGGAGCGGGCCGGTCACGGCCGTGAGCAGCAGGAGCGGCTGCCGGAGCGCGACGGCGAGCGCGACCGACCCGACGAGCGGCGCGAGCGCCATCAGCCGGGCCGGACCGGCTCGGCCCGCCGACGGTGCACGCCGGCCGGACGCCGGGTCGACCGGCCCGGACCGGGCCCGCAGCACCAGCGTCGTCGCACCCGCCCGGAGCTCGTCGTCCGGCCGCCACCGCACCCACGCCCGACGTCCGACGCGCACCCTCCGCACGCCGTGCCACCACCGCGGGGCACCGGGGACGAGCGTCGCGGCACCGTCGACCCGCACCCGCACGCGGACCCCGGCACGGCCGCGGCCGCAGCGCACCCGGACCCGGCCGAGGTCGGGGTCGGCGAGCGTCAGCCGGTCGCCGACGGGCACCGGGACCCCGGGGCCGTGGACCGTCGCCTCCCCGCCCGGCACCACGGGGTGCAGCCGTCCGCAGTCGGGGCCGGCGACGACGGCCACGTGCAACGACGCGTCGAGCGCGCTCTCGGCCTCCGCGCGGGCCCCGGGTCCCGGCCGCAGTCGGCTGCCCGCCACCAGCGGGTACGTGCCGACGCGGTGGGTGTCGTCGAGCACCGCGTCGTCGACGGCGATCCGCACGGTGGCGCTCGACCACCCCGCCCACCCGGTGAGCCGGGCCAGCTCGGGACGCAGGCGGGAGACGGGCGTCCCGCGCTCGGCCTCGACGTCGGTCGCGACCAGGCCGGGACCGCGACGGGGGTCGGGGTGCAGAGCGGTGAGGAGCACCTCGACACGGTGCCGCACGCGACGGACCGCACGGCCGCCCACCCGGAGGTCCGGGGGACGACCGTGCGGTCCACAGGTCCGCGCGTCGGCTCGGGGTCAGTCCACCGCGAGCGCCGCGACGGGCGACGTCCGGGCCGCAGCCCGTGCCGGGAGCACCGACGCGACGAGCCCGGCGAGCAGGGCGACCACGAGCACCAGCCCGAGGTCACGCCACGGCACCGCGAGCCGCAGGTCGCCCGTCTGGCCGAACGCCGTGGCCGCACCTGCCCAGCCGTACAGCAGCCCGAGGGCCACGCCGAGCACGGCACCGACGACGGCGATGAGCATCCCCTCGACGGCGAGCATCCACCGCAGCTGCCGCCGGGTCAGCCCGATCGCCCGCAACGTCGCCGACTCGCGGCGGCGCTCGATGACCGACAGCGACAGGGTGTTCGCGACCCCGACGAGCGCGATGACGACCGCGACGGCGAGCAGCCCCACGACGACCGCGAGCAGCGACGAGATGAGCCGCTCGTAGCCCTGACGCTGCGCGGCTGCGCTGACCACGTTGACGGGGGAGTCGGGCAGCGCGTCGCGGACGTCCTGCAGCACCCGGGTGGGATCGGCGGAGTCGTCGAGCCGGACCCAGACCACCGAGGTCGGGGCGCCGGGCGCGAGCCGCTCGAGCGTCGCTGGGGTGACCAGGGCCTCCTGCCCGCCCAGGTCGGTCCCGACCGTCTCCAGGTCGAGCGACGGCCCGTCGGACCTCAGCTCGCCGGTGTCCGGGTCCATCGCCTGCACCGCGACGGTCCCGTGGGCCTCGCCGGCCTGCTTCGGCAGGAGGACGGTGCCGTCGGTGAGGTGCTCGAGCGCCCCGGCGCTGCGCAGCACCCGGGCCGCCTGCTCGGGTTCGGGCGCGGCGACGCGGAAGACCGAGTCCCCGACCTGCGCGAGCGCGACCGGGACGGGCACGACCTCGTCGACCCCCGGGACGTCGGAGATGACCGCGACGGCGTCCAGGTCCGTGCTCACGTCGTCCGTCTGCTCGACCGTGAGGTCCACGGGGTAGTGGTCGGCGAGGTCCTTCGCGAGCGACTCGCGGGCGCTCGCCGCGCCCGTGCTCATCATGACGACGAGCGTGACGCCGATGAGCAGCGCGGTGCTGGTCGCGGCCGTGCGGCGGGGGTTGCGGACCGTGTTGGCGGACGCGATCCGTGCGCTCGTCCCCGTCCGGGCGAGCAGCCGGCCCGCGAGCGACACGACGCGCGGCACCCAGAACACGGCGCCGAGCAGGATGCCGAGGAACGACACGGTGCCGGCGAGGATGCCGACCCCGAGCAGGGCGAGCTCGTTGCCGCTGGTGGCGCGGGACGCCGCGACGGTGAGCAGCAGGCCGGCGACCCCACCGACCGTGAGGACGGCGGAGAACGCGAACCGCACCCGGCCGGCCTTGCCGCTGACGGTGGGTGCGTCGGCCGGGCGCAGCGCCGCGACCGGGGGCACGCGGGTCGCCGCGCGGGCCGGGACGAGCGACGCGAGGACGGTGACGAGCGTGCCGACCACCAGCGGGACGAGCACGACCGTGGCGGTCACGTCGATGGTCCGGGGCAGCGGGACGCCGTCGCTCATGCCTCCGAGGATGCTGAGCGCGCCCTGCGCGAGCGCGGTGCCGGCGAGCAGCCCGACGACCGACGAGGCGGCGCCGAGGATCGTCGCCTCGAGCAGCACGGACCGGCGCAGCTGCCGCTTCTCCGCCCCGACGCACCGCAGCAGGGCGAGGAGCCGCACGCGCTGCGCGACGAGCACCTGGAACGTGTTCGAGATGACGAGCGCGGCGACGAGCAGCGCGACGGCCGCGAAGCCGAGCACGACGGTGACCAGCACGTTCCCCTCGCCGGACACCTCGGACACCGCCTTCGCGGCGGCCTCGTCCTTGGTCAGCACGTCGAGCCCGGGAGCCGCGGCGGTGAGCTCGGCACGGGCGTCGGCCACGTCGCCCGTCGTCGCGACCAGGACGGTGTCGGCGCCGACGCCGTCGAACGTCGTCCCGTACCAGCGCGTGAGGTCGTCGGTGAGCCCGAGCCCGGCGCCGCCGTACTGCGACCACGCCCCGCGTGGGTCTCCGGCGATCCCGACGACCGTGAGCGTCTGCTCGGTCGGCTCGTCGGCGTCCTGAGCCCAGTACTCGGTGGTGAGCGTGTCGCCGACCTCGACGCGGAGCCGCTCGGCGGTCTTGGCGGGGATCGCGATCTCGCCGGACGCGGCGGGCATCGACCCGTCGGTGATGGTGAGCGACGCCAGGCGCTCGTCGGACGGCACCGGCAGGAGGTTCTGCCACTGGCGCGCGCCGCCCTTGCGCAGCTCGACGCCGCCGACGAACAGCGGGTCGGCAGCGGCGACCCCGGGCGTGCCCCGCACGTCGGCGAGCGAGCGCGCGGTGACGGTCCCGGTCGCGACGAGGTCCGCGTCGCCGAACGTGGCGGTCACGGCGTCGTAGCCGGTCCGCGTGATGACGCCGCCAGCGATCAGCGTCGTCGTGAGGAAGGCCGTGCCGATCGTGATGGCGATGGCCGCGGCGACGAGCCGCCCGGCGCTGCGGCGCATCTGGGCGAGGGTCAGCTGCAGCATCAGACGCCCACCGCCGGGGCGCCCGCGGGGCCGTCGAGCGTGCGCAGGGCGTCGAGGCCGGTGAGGACGGACTCGGGCGTCGGGTCGACGATGTCGCCCGCGACCCGACCGTCGGCCAGCATGACGACTCGGTCCGCGTACGCGGCGGCGGTGGGGTCGTGCGTGACCATGATGACCGTGCGGCCGAGCTCGCGGACGGAGCGGCGCAGGAAGCTCAGCACCTCGGCGCCCGCTCGCGAGTCGAGGTTCCCGGTGGGCTCGTCGGCGAACACCACCTCGGGCTTCGCGACGAGGGCACGTGCGATCGCGACGCGCTGCTGTTGGCCCCCGGACAGCTCGCCGGGACGGTGCGTCAGGCGCTCGCCGAGCCCGAGCGTCGCGACGAGCATGTCGAACCACTCACGGTCAGGCTTGACGCCCGCGAGCTGCAGCGGCAGCAGGATGTTCTGCTCCGCCGTGAACATCGGCAGCAGGTTGAACGACTGGAACACGAAGCCGACGCGGTCGCGCCGCAGCCGGGTCAGGGCACCGTCGTCGAGCGACGTCAGCGCCGTCGGGCCGAGCCGCACCTCGCCCGACGTGGCCTCGTCGAGCCCCGCGAGCAGGTGCATGAGCGTCGACTTGCCGGACCCCGAGGGGCCCATGATTGCGGTGAACGCGCCCGAGGCGAAGTCGACGTCGACGCCGTCGAGCGCACGGACCGCGGCGGGGCCCTGCCCGTACACCTTGGTCAGTCCGCGGGCGCTGGACGCGGGGAGGTCCGTCACGGCCGGCCGGGTCGGCTCGGGCGTGCGGGAGAGGGTGGTGTCCACGGGGGCTCCTTCGAGGTGTCGCTGGCAGGTCCGACGCTAGGTCGCGGCCCTCGGGCGCCACATCGGGCGGCAGGCTGGACGAGCAGCGGCGCGTGTCATCCCGCAGGCGTACCTTGCGGACGAGCGGCGTCAGCCGCCCGGTCGGACCAGGCCCGTCTCGTAGGCGACGACGACGGCCTGGACGCGGTCGCGCGCGCCGAGCTTCGCGAGGATCCGGCCCACGTGCGTCTTGACGGTGGCCTCCGCGACGAACAGGTCGCGCCCGATCTCGCCGTTCGACCGGCCGCGCGCCATGAGCAGCAGCACCTCGCGCTCGCGGTCCGTGAGGTCGGCGACGGCCTGCCGCGCCGGGTCGGTGGGGGCGCCCGGCTCGTCGGGCGGGAGCACGTCGACGAGGTGCTCGAGGAGCCGGCGCGTGCTCGACGGGGCGATGACGGCGTCGCCGCGGTGCACCGTGCGGATCGCCGCCAGCATGTCCTCGGGCGGGGTGTCCTTGAGCAGGAACCCGCTGGCGCCGGCCCGGATGGCGGCGAGCACGTACTCGTCGAGGTCGAACGTCGTGAGCACGATGACGCGCGGCGCGGGGGAGTCGTCCGTGGCGCGCGCGGTGATCTCCGCGGTCGCGGTGAGCCCGTCCATCGTCGGCATGCGCACGTCCATGAGCACCACGTCGACGGGACCCGTGACCGTGCGCGCCGCCGGGTCGAGCGCACGTACCGCCTGGGCGCCGTCGCCGGCCTCGAGCACCACCTGCAGGTCGGGCTGCGAGTCGATGACCATGCGGAAGCCCGCTCGGACGAGCTGCTGGTCGTCGACGAGGGCGACTCGGACGGGGCCGGGGGTCGGGTCGGTCACGAGTTCTCCTCGGTCGTGCTCACGCTGGTCCTCTCGCGGGGGGTGGGGAGCTGGGCGCGGACGCGGAAGCCGCCGCCGGGTCGCGGCCCGGCCGTGACCGTGCCGCCGAACATCGTCGCGCGCTCGCGCATGCCGAGCATGCCCTGCCCGAGGCCGTCGCTCTCCGCCGACGCGCCCCGCCCGTCGTCGTCGACCTCGACGAGGATCGCCTCGGGCTGCCAGCTCACCATGACGGTGACCTGGGGGTCGGGGCCGGCGTGCTTGAGCACGTTCGTGAGGGCCTCCTGCGCGATCCGGTACAGGGCCAGGCCCATGCCCGGCGGCAGCGGGCGCGGCGTGCCCAGCCGGACGAGCGAGACGCGCACCCCGCTCGCGCGGACCTGATCGACGAGCGTGCCGATGTCGTCGGCCCCGGGCTGCGGCGCGAACGCGGCTGCGGCCGTGCCGGGCTCGTCCGTGTCGCCCGGGCCGGCGCGCAGGACGCCGAGCAGCCGGCGCATGTCGGTGAGCGCGGCGCGACCCGTCTCACCGATCGTGGTGAGCGCCCTCGTCGCGGCCGCGGGGTCGGCGTCGGCCGCGTACCGGCCGCCGTCGGCCTGCGCGATGACGACGCTGAGCGAGTGGGCGACGATGTCGTGCAGGTCGCGCGCGATACGGGCACGTTCGGCGGCCGTGGCGATCTGGGCCTGCTGGTCGCGCTCGATCTCGAGGCGCTGCGTGCGGTCGACGAGCGCCTCGATGGTCTCCCGCCGGGAGCGGCGCGCGAGCCCGAACGCCCACACGGTGAGCATGGTCGACGACGCGATGATCGCGGTGCCGAGCGCGGCGCGCGGGTAGTAGGAGCCGCTGAGCGCGACGGCGAGCACGAGCGATCCGAGCAAGGCGCCGCCGATGGCCACCCGGTGCGCCCAGCGTGGGCCGTGCACGGTGACCGAGTAGAGCGCGGCGAGCACCGTGAGGTCCGCGGGGATGAGCAGGGGTGTCACGAGGAGCATCTGCAGCAGCGCGACCGTGTAGACGACGGCGACCGAGGCCGTCGGGCGCACGCGCCGCCACGCGAGCGGCACGACGAGCATGGCCGAGACCGCGTACACGGTCCAGTCGCGCGAGACGCCGTACGACGCCACGGCCGTGGACACCGGCACCACGAACAGCAGCGCGAGCGCGGTCCCGGTGGCGTCGACGACGAAGCGGTGGGACTCCTCCCACCGCAGCAGCCGGTCCCAGCGCGTCACACCCCGAGGGTAGGTGGCGGCGTCCGTCCCGACGTGCCCCCCAGGGCTGACGTGCGCCGATCCGGGTCCTTCTGCGGGCGCAGATCGGACGGCGCGTCACAACTCGGGTCGCGTGCCTGTGGCGGGCGAGACCGGCCCGTGACCTAGCATGGGGCAATGACCCAGGTGCTTCTGGCTGAGGACGATCCAGCGATTGCCGAGCCTTTGGCCCGTGCGCTCGGGCGTGAAGGTTATGACGTGCGCGTGCAAGGAACGGGTCAAGGGGCCATCGACGGCGCCGCCTCGGCGGACCTCGTGGTGCTCGACCTCGGCCTCCCGGACATGGACGGCCTCGACGTCGCACGCGCCATCCGTAACCAGGGGCTCACCACACCGGTGCTCGTGCTGACGGCCCGCGCGGACGAGGTCGACCTCGTCGTGGGCCTCGACGCGGGCGCGGACGACTACGTGACGAAGCCCTTCCGTCTCGCCGAGCTGCTCGCCCGCGTGCGGGCGCTGCTGCGCCGCAGCGTCGGCGACCCGGGCGACGAGGACGAGCTGCACGCGCAGAACGTGCGCGTCGACGTGGCGGCCCACCGCGCGTTCCAGGCCGAGCGCGAGCTGCACCTCACGGCCAAGGAGTTCGACCTGCTGCGCGTGCTCGTCGCGGCCGCCGGCACGGTCGTGGCCCGCGAGACCCTCATGCGCGAGGTCTGGGGCTCCGACCCGACCGGGTCCACGAAGACGCTCGACATGCACGTGAGCTGGCTGCGTCGCAAGCTCGGCGACGACGCGAACTCTCCGCGGTACGTGACGACCGTGCGCGGCATGGGCTTCCGGTTCGAGACGGGCAACGTGAGCGCCGTCGAGCGGGTCTGACGCGTGCGCCGTCGTGTCCTGCAGGCGACCATCGCCGCGGTCACCGTCGCGGTCGTCCTGCTCGGCTTCCCGCTGGCGTTCCTCGGGGCACAGCTCGTGCGCGAGAACGAGGTGCAGAGCCTGCAGGTCCGCGCGCAGAACGTGGCCCGCACGGTCGACTTCCGGATCGAGTCCGACTTCCCGCTGACCGACCGCATGCTCGTGCCCGGCACCGGCGGTGAGGGCGAGATCCCCGCGTCGGTGATCGTGCGCGCGCCCGACGGCACGGTGTACGAGGCCGGCGACCGCGTGCAGGGCCGCAGCCTGTCCGTGCAGGTCCGGTCCGCAGCCGGCGCGACGGTGCTGCTGTACGTGTCGTTCTGGGACGTGTTCTGGCTCAGCGCCCGCGTCATCGCGCTCGTCGTCGTCGCCGCCGTGGTCGCGTTCGCGGCCGGCATCGCGATGGCGATCTGGCAGGCCAACCGGCTCGCCGCGCCGCTCGTCTACCTCGCCGCCTCGGCCGAGCAGCTCGGCTCGGGACAGGTGCGCCCGCAGCTCGAGCCGTCCGGGGTCGAGGAGATCGACCTCGTCGCGGCCGAGCTCGCGCGCAGCGCCGACCGGATGGCCGGGCGGCTCGCCGCCGAGCGCCAGTTCGCCTCCGACGCCTCGCACCAGCTGCGCACGCCCCTGACGGCGCTGTCGATGCGGCTCGAGGAGATCATGCTCACGAGCGCCGAGCCGGAGGTGAGCGAGGAGGCCCGCATCTCGCTCGAGCAGGTCGAGCGCCTGGTCCGCGTGGTCGACGACCTGCTGGCCCGCTCGCGGCGCGCGCACGGCGGCACCACCGAGGCCGTCAGCCTGCTCGACGTCGTGCACCAGCAGGAGGAGGAGTGGGCCCCGACGTTCGAGGCGGCCGGCCGTCGCCTCGTCGTCGATGTCGAGCCCGGCACCCAGGTGCTCGCGACGCCGGGTGCGCTCGCGCAGGTCCTCGCGACCCTCATCGAGAACTCGCTCAAGCACGGTGCGGGCACCACGACGGTGCGCTCGCGCGTCGGCGGCCCGGCCCGCGCGGTGGTCGTGGAGGTCGCCGACGAGGGGGAGGGCGTGCCCGACGACCTCGCGCCCCGGATCTTCGAGCGAGAGGTCACGTCGGGCGCCGGTACGGGGCTCGGCCTCGCGCTCGCCCGCGACCTGGCGTCCGCTGACGGCGGGCGGCTCGAGCTCGCGCAGCGGCGGCCCGCCGTGTTCGCGGTGTTCCTCTCCGGCGTCCCCGCGTCGATGCGACCCGACGTCGTGCTTCCGCGAGGCGCGGTCGTGTCCGCGCGCCCGGACCGGCGGCGGCGGTGAGCGCGGCCGAGCCCCGCGCCCGATCGTCGGCAGGTGCGCGCCGACGTCTGCGGGGCGCGATCCCGTAACCTACGGTGCTTGGCCCCACGGCCGTCCCCTGCCGCGCCGGCAGGGCGAGACGGTGAGGCACGACGACAGGAGCAGTCAGATGTACCGGCTCACGCCCTCGACCCAGGCCTATGCGTGGGGCTCGACGACGGCGATCCCGGACCTGCTGAGCCTCGTCCCCGACGGGCACCCCGTCGCGGAGGCCTGGTTCGGGGCGCACCCGAGCGCGCCGGCTCTCGCCCACGTGGACGGCAGCCCGGTGCGGCTCGACGCCGTCATCGCGGCGGACCCCGAGGAGACGCTCGGTGCCGACGTCGCGTCGCGCTCCGAGAACCGGCTCCCGTACCTTCTCAAGATCATCGCCGCCGCGTCCCCGATCTCCCTCCAGGTGCACCCGAGCATCCAGCGGGCCCGGGTCGGGTACGAGCTGGAGGACGCGGCTGGCACCCCGCTCGACGCCCGCGAGCGGAGCTACCGCGACCGGAATCACAAGCCCGAGCTGGTGTACGCGCTGACACGGTTCGACGCGATGGTCGGCTTCCGTGCCCCCCGCCGGGCGGCGGAGCTGCTCGTCGGGCTCGACACACCGCTCGCCGCGGAGCTCCGGGCGCGCCTCGTGGCCGACCCGGCGCAGTCCGGCGTGCGCGCCGCTTTCGAGTGGCTGGTGTCGCCCGGCACCAGGCCGGGCATCGACGAGGTGCAGGCGTTCGCGGACGCGTGCGCGAAGCGGCTCGTCGACGGGTCGCCGTCGCCCCGCACCGACCGCACGGTCATCCGTCTGGCGGCCGCCTACCCGGGGGACGCGGGCGCGGTGACGTCCGTGCTGCTCAACCCGGTCACGCTACGTCCGGGCGAGGCCGTCTTCGTCCCGGCGGGCACCGTGCACGCGTACCTGCACGGCGTGGGCGTCGAGATCATGGCGAACTCGGACAACGTGCTCCGCGCCGGCCTCACGCAGAAGCACATCGACCTGCCGGAGCTCCTGGTGAACCTCGACGCGGTCGCGGCCCCGCCCATCCGGATCGCGCCCGAGCGGGTGTTCACGTCGACCGAGATCTACTACGCACCCGTCGACGACTTCGAGCTGTCGGTCACCCGGCTCACGGACGAGGGCGTCGCACGCATCCCCGGCCGCGGTCCGCGGGTCCTGCTGTGCCTGGAGGGCGAGGTCGAGGTGCATACCGAGCGCAACGGCACGTTGTCGCTGTGCCGCGGCCAGGCGGCGTTCGCGCCGGCCGGCGAGGGTGCGGTGACGGCGTGGGGCGACGGGGTCCTCGTGCAGGCGGACGTGCCCTGACCTCAGCTCCCGCTGCGCTGTCGTGGCCGGACGGGGCGGACGTCAGGCGCGGTTGCCGGTGAACACCCAGCGCTTGTAGCCGACGTACCGCAGTACCGTGCCGATGACGATGCCGACCACCGTCGCGACGTTGTCGGCCAGTGGCGTCGTGAGGCTGAGCACGTAGTGCGAGAACGCGAGGGTGCCCACGGGCACGACCGCGCACCCGACGTTGATGGCCGCGAAGACGACGAGCTCGCGACCTCGTCGAGCGGTCCGGTGCTCCGCGAACGTCCAGTGCCGGTTCCCGTACCACGACACGAGCGTGGCGGCGGCCAGCGAGACGACCTTGGCGGTGATGGGCTTCGCCTCGAGCACGTGGCCCGGGCCAAACCGCAGCAGGTTGAACAGGCCGAGGTCCACGACGAACGCGACCCCGCCGACCGACAGGAAGCGGGCGACCTCGTACGCCCGCGCCCGCAGCGCTGCGTTGCGGAACGCCGACGTCGAGGGGGTCGCGGCCGCCGTCGCCGGACGGGGGAGGTCGGCGAGGCCGGCTGCCGTCACCGGGCCGACCACTGCGTCGGGTCCACTCACTCGTCCGTCCTCCACGCTCGCCGGTCGTGCGGCGAGGATAGCGCCGTTGGCTGGGAGGACCGTGTGCGGTCCCGGCGCGAAGCGTTTCGGACGGCCGTCGTGGCTGCCGCGGGCCTCGGCTAGGCTCGTCGCCCGTGGCAGCACCCGTGGTGGCAGTGGTCGGTGGTGGGCAGCTCGCGCGCATGATGGCACCGGCGGCGACAGCGCTCGGTGTGCACCTGCGGGTGCTGGTGGAGAGCCCGACGTCGTCGGCCGCGCAGGTCGTGGTCGACGCCCCGGTCGGCGCCGCATCCGACGCGCAGGCGGTCGTCGACCTCGCGCACGGCGCCGCGGTCCTCACGTTCGAGCACGAGCACGTGCCCGGCGCCTTGCTGGACCAGGTCGTCGAGCTCGGCACGCCTGTACGCCCCTGTGCGGCCGCGCTGGTCCACGCGCAGGACAAGATCACGATGCGCACCCGGCTCGCGGAGCTCGGCGTGCCGATCCCTCGGTGGGCTCCGCTCGGGGCGCGCGCCGACCTGGAGGGCTTTCTCGCGACCGTCGGCGGCGAAGCCGTGGTGAAGACGGCGCGCGGCGGCTACGACGGCAAGGGCGTCCGCGTGGTCCGCTCGGCCGGCGACGCCGACGACTGGCTGGCCGCGGCCGCGGACGGGAGCGGCGCACGGCTCCTCGCCGAGGAGAAGGTGCCCTTCCGCCGCGAGCTTGCCGTGCTCGTGGCCCGCCGGCCTGGCGGCGAGGTGCGCACGTGGCCCGTCGTCGAGTCGGTCCAGCGGGACGGCGTGTGCGCGGAGGTCGTCGCGCCCGCGCCGGACCTCGACGACGCGACCCGCGACCAGGCGCTGGACATCGCCGTGCTGGTCGCCGAGGGTCTCGGCGTCACGGGCGTGCTGGCCGTCGAGCTGTTCGAGGTGGCCGACCCCGACGGCGGTCCCGCGCGGGTGCTCGTCAACGAGCTCGCCATGCGGCCGCACAACTCCGGGCACTGGACCATCGACGGCTCGGTGACCAGCCAGTTCGAGCAGCACCTGCGGGCCGTCCTGGACCTGCCGCTCGGCGACACCGCCCCGCGCGCGGCGTGGACCGTCATGTCGAACGTGCTCGGCAGCACGCTGCGGGACCTCACGGACGCCCTGCCGGGCGTCACGGCGCAGGATCCCCAGGCCAAGGTGCACCTGTACGGCAAGGACGTCCGGCCCGGCCGCAAGCTCGGGCACGTGAACGTGAGCGGCGACGACCTCGTCGAGGTCCGTCGTCGCGCGAACGCCGCGGCGGCGCTGCTGCGCGGCGAGGCAGCGCAGCAGACGGAGGGGTGATGGCAGCACAGGCCCTGGTGGGCGTCGTGATGGGGTCGGACTCGGACTGGTCCGTCATGGAAGCGGCGGCGCTGGCCCTCGCGGAGTTCGACGTCCCGGTCGAGGTGGACGTCGTCTCGGCGCACCGGCAGCCGGACAAGATGGTCGCGTACGGCCGTTCTGCGGCCGAGCGCGGCCTGCGCGTCGTCGTCGCCGGTGCGGGCGGCGCGGCTCACCTGCCGGGCATGCTCGCGGCCGTCACGCCGCTGCCGGTGGTCGGCGTGCCGGTACCGCTCGCGCACCTGGACGGGCTCGACTCGCTGCTGTCGATCGTGCAGATGCCCGCAGGCGTCCCCGTCGCGACCGTCTCGGTGGGCGGTGCGCGGAACGCCGGGCTGCTCGCCGTGCGGATCCTGGCGTCGGGCGTCGACGAGGAGGCGGCGCGGCTGCGGGCAGCCATGCTGACGTTCCAGGACGGGCTGCGCGAGCAGGCTGACGAGAAGGGCCGCAGGCTTCGCGACCGGGCCGCGGGACGGGTGTCCACGGGCTTCAGCGCCTGACGCGGAGCCCGTGAAGGGTCCGTGACGATCCGACGGGGCGGCCCACCTCGGCGCGCAGTCCCGCCGGGTCGCGCCTAGCGTCGGCCGGATGACCACGCCCCCTGCGCGTCTCGCGGCGCTCGACGGTCTCCGGTTCGCTGCCGCAGCGGCCGTCGTCCTCTACCACCTGACCGCCCGGACCTCGTCGGCGTGGGGCCCCGGTCAGGCCGACGCGCTCGGCGGTGCGGGGCGCTGGACCTCGTACGGGTCGCTCGGGCCCGAGCTGTTCTTCGTGGTCAGCGGCTTCGTGGTGCTGATGTCGGCCTGGGGCCGGCCGACGGTCCACGTCGTCGCGTCCCGCGTCGCCCGGTTGTACCCGGCGTACTGGGTGGCCGTCCTGATGACCGGCGGGCTGCTGCTCGTGCTGTGGCCCGAGGGCAAGCAGGTGAGCGCCCACCAGGTGCTGGTGAACCTCACGATGGTGCAGTCGTCGCTCGGGGTGGACCACGTCGACGGCGTCTACTGGACCCTCTGGACCGAGCTGCGGTTCTACCTGCTCATCGGGCTGTTCTCCCTCGTCGGGGTCACGCGCCGACGCGTCCTGGCCGTGGTCGTGCTGTGGCCGGTCGCCGCGCTCGTCGTCGAGCGGGCCGGGTGGGACGCCCTCGCCACGGCGCTCGTGTCCGACTACGCGTCGCTGTTCGCGGCCGGGATGGCGCTGTACCTCGCGTTCCGGCCCGCCGACGACGGGCCGCGACTCGGGGTCGCGACGTGGTGTGCGGTCGTCGGCAACACCCTGCTCGCCGTCTGGCGGGTGGTCCCGTCCCGCAGCGAGGTGCTCGCGCGCACGACCGGCTACGAGCCGTCCGTGCTGCTCCTGGGCGTCGGCGTCGTCGTGTGCGTCGCGGCTGTCGCCGTGGTGACGCTCACGCCGCTGGCCCGGGTCGACTCGCGCCGCCTCACCGCGGCCGGGGCCCTCACGTACCCGCTGTACCTCGTGCACGAGTACTGGGGTCTGTACGTCGTCCGGCTCACGTCGTCGTGGGCGCCCGCGGCGGTGTCGGTCGCGGCGGCGGCAGCCGTCGCCCTCGCGCTCGCGTGGCTCGTGCACCGCGGAGTCGAGCGGCCGCTCGGCCCGCGCCTGCGGGCCGCGACCGAGGCCGGCCTCGTGCGTGCGCGAGCGGTCGTGCTCGAGCCGTTGACCCGCGGGCCGCGCCTGCTGGGCCTGCACGGCTGAGGCCGGACCTCAGGACGTGGGCATGCCACCCACGGGCCCGGCGGGCAGCGACCCGTCCCGGATCGCGGCGAAGAACGCCGGGGTGGCGTCGGGATCGAGCAGCACGGTCGACCCGAGGTTGTGGCCGGGCCGGTAGTCGATGCTCTTGATCGGCGGCGTGCCTGTGATGCCGCCGTCGCCGTTGGCGGCTTTGAACGCGAGCGCGAGACGCGCCAGGTCGACGATGTTCGACCCGTCGTCGAGGGTGAGCGCGCCTGTGCCGGCGTCGACCAGCTCGACCTGCCGCCCGGGGTGCAGCACGAGCGACTGCGGCTTGACCTTGCCCATCACGGCGCCGATGAGCTGACGCTGACGCTCCGCGCGGCCGACGTCGCCTGTCGGGTCCGCCTTGCGCATGCGGGAGAACGCGAGCGCGTCGACACCACCGACGTCGTGGCAGCCCCTCGCCCACACCATCCCCGAGTCCGGGTCGTTCACGTCCGCGTCGTAGCAGAGGTTCACGCCGCCGACCGCGTCGACGACCTGCTCCACGCCGCCCATGCCAATCTCGGCGTAGTGGTCCACCGTGAGGCCGGACAGCTGCTCGACGGTCTGGACGAGCAGCGGCGCCTGCCCCCAGGAGAACGCGGCGTTGAGCTTGGCGGGCCCGTGGCCGGGCACCTCGACGTACGTGTCGCGCGGGAGCGAGATCAGCGCCGTCGGACCGTGCTCGGGGACGTGCAGCAGAAGGATCGTGTCGGTCCGTGCACCCTCGGTGGTCGTGTCCTCGATGGCGCCGTCGGCACGCGAGTCGGAGCCGGTGAGCAGGTAGGTCGTGCCCGGGGTGTCGGCCGCACCCGACAGCGCCGGTGTGTGCTGGACTTTGCCGTTCGCCCAGACCGCCAGCCCGATGGGCCAGGCCAGGAGCGCGACGACCACGAGGACGCCCACGGCCACCGCGATCGTGCGGCGCCGCGGACCCTGCGAGGACGCTGCCTTGGCGCTCGATGGTCGCGAGCCGCCGGGCCGGGGGCCTTGCGGCGCGCGGGCGGCGGCAGGTGCCGACCCGCCCGGTCGGACGGGGCTCGCGGGTCGCCCCCCTGCCTCGTCGGCGACCGAGACGGGCGGC
>NZ_JAGIBD010000018.1 GCF_017744555.1 Cellulomonas sp.
CGGTAGGCGAGGTTGAGGTGCACCGGCCCGGGGTCGCCGGTGCGGGCACCCGTCGCGGCCGCCACCGCGCGCGCGGCGAGCCGGCGCACGTCGCGCGCCTCGTCGGGCAGGCCGGCCGGTGCGGGCACGTCGACCGCGAGCCGCGCCGCGGTGCCGAACAGGCCCGGCTGCTCGGTGGTCTGGTTGGCACCGGTCCCCCGCAGCTCGTGCGGGCGGTCCGCGGTCAGCAGGAGCAGCGGGACACCGCTGTGGTGGGCCTCGAGCACGGCCGGGTGCAGGTTCGCGACGGCCGTGCCCGACGTCGTGACGACCGCGACCGGACGAGCGGCGCCCGGCACGTCACCGGCGTACGCGCTCGCCCGCGCGAGCCCGAGGGCCAGGAACCCCGCGGACCGCTCGTCGACGCGCACGTGCAGGCGCAGCGACGGTGCACCCTCGGCGCGGGCGCCGTCGGGCCGGGACGCCTCGGCGAGCGCGTACGCGAGCGGTGCGCTGCGCGACCCGGGCGCGAGCACGACGTCCTGGACGCCGAGCGTCGCGAGCGCCTGCACGAGGACGCGGGCGGCGGTCACGGACGGCGCCTGCTCCCGCGGTCGGGCGGGGTCGGGCGTCGTCGTCACGTGCGCCATCATGCCCGAGGCGCGCCGGTGCGCCGTGCCGCGAGCACCGCGAGGACCTCGTCACGCCGTCGCTTCCACCGCCGCGCGAGCTCGGACGGCGCGGCGCTCGCGGCGAGCAGGGCCGGGTCCGGCTCGGTGCGGCGGACCTCGAGCGCGCCGTCGACGGGCAGCAAGGGGTCGGCCACGAGGTCGGCCGTGAACAGCTGCGCGGTCGCGAGCCCGCACGCGTACGGCAGCTCGGGCAGGGCGGCGGCGAGCGCGACGCCCGCGGCCAGGCCCACGGACGACTCGAGTGCCGACGACACGACGACGGGGACGCCGACCTGCTCCGCGAGCTCGAGGCACGCGCGGACGCCGCCGAGGGGCTGCACCTTGAGCACGACCACGTCCGCCGCGTGCGCCCGGACCACCGCGAGCGGGTCCTGCGCCCGGCGCACCGACTCGTCGGCGGCGATGGGCACGTGCGTGCGGCGGCGCAACGCCGCGAGGTCCTCGACCGTCGGCACGGGCTGCTCGGCGTACTCGAGCCCGCCCGCGGCCCGGTCGAGCAGCACGAGCCGGGCCGCCGCGGTGTCGACGTCCCACGCCGCGTTGGCGTCGACACGGATCGCACCGCCGGGGCCGAGCGCGTCGCGGACGGCCTCCAGGCGGGCGATCTCGTCGTCGACGCTCTGCCCGGGCTCGGCGACCTTGACCTTCGCGGTGCGGCAGCCGCCGGAGGCCGTGACGATCCGGTGCGCGGTCGCGGCGTCCACCGCGGGGACCGTGACGTTGACGGGGACCCGGTCGCGCACCGGGGCCGGCCAGCCCTCGTCGGCGGCCTCACGCGCGGCCTCCCACCATGCGGCCGACTCGGCGGCGTCGTAGTCCCAGAACGGGCTGAACTCGCCCCAGCCCGCGTCGCCCCGGACCAGCGCGCCGTCCCGGACGGTCAGCCCGCGGAAGCGGGTGCGCAGCGGGACGGCGTACGTGAGCAGGTCGGGTCGCACCCGCTCAGGCTAGGCGGCCGGTGCGGGCGCCCGGACCACCGGGGCCGGTCCGAGGACGCCGGCGAGCAGCGCGCACGCGTGGTCGCGCACCGGGTGCCCCTCGGACAGCGCGGCGACGACCGCGCCGTCGACGACGGCGACCGCGAGCGCCGGCGGGACCGGGCTCCCGGCCGCCCGCAGGACCTGCCCCACCGCGGCGTCGAGGCGGGCGCGGCTCTCGGCGTAGGCGCCCGCGACGGCCGGGGCGCGCCCGGCGGACACGAGGTGCTCGTACACGGCGCGCACGGCGATCTCGCCGCCGTTCGGCAGCACCGCGTCGACGACCGCCGCGACGACGTCGTCGTCCGGCCCGGTGAGCTCGGCGACCCGCTCGGCGTGCTCGGCCTGCTCGCGCGCGAGCAGCTCGGCGGCCTGACGCACCAGGTCGTCGAGCCGGTCGAAGTAGTACGTGGTGGCCGCGAGCGGCACGCCCGCGCGGGCGGCCACGGCACGGTGGCTGACCGCGCCGGGGCCGCCCAGGAGCAGCAGGTCCGCGGCGGCCCGGACCACGGCGGCGGACCGGGCGTCGCCGCGCGCGCGGCGGGCCGGCATCAGTGACCCGACCCGGACAGGTTGAGACCGACCACCCCGGCGATGATCAGCACGATCGAGCCGATGCGCAGCAGCGTGACGGGCTCGTCGAGCCAGATCATCGCGAGCACGGCCGTGGTGACGGCGCCGATGCCGACCCAGACCGCGTACCCGGTGCCGACGGGCAGCGTGCGCAGCGCGTACGCGAGCCCGCCCATGCTCAGCACGAGCAGGACGACGAACGTGACGGTCGGGACGAGCTTGGTGAAGCCGTCCGACGACTTGAGGGCGAGCGCCCAGCCGGCCTCGAGCAGGCCGGAGACGACGAGGACGAGCCATGCCATGGAGAAGCACCTCCGTGCTCGACCGACGAGCCCCGGCGTGGTCACGGGAGCCCGTCGCGGACGCGCACCGGGTGGCCGTCCCGCCGTCGCACGCGTCACTTTCTGGTACGACCGTACCACAAACTCGGCGGCGAGGACATCGCCGCGTAGGGTGACGGCCGTGAGCGCACTCCCCGCGACCGTGTCCGACACCTTCGACCCGCACCGCTGGCGCACCGTCGACGGCTTCGAGGACCTCACGGACCTCACCTACCACCGCGCCGTCGACCGCACCGGCGACACCGAGCGCGACCTGCCCGCCGTGCGCGTCGCGTTCGACCGGCCCGAGGTCCGCAACGCGTTCCGGCCGCACACCGTCGACGAGCTCTACCGCGTGCTCGACCACGCGCGCACGAGCTCCGACGTCGGGACCGTGCTCCTCACCGGCAACGGCCCCTCCCCCAAGGACGGCGTCTGGGCGTTCTGCTCGGGCGGCGACCAGCGCATCCGCGGACGCGACGGCTACCGCTACGCCGACGGCGACACGGCCGCGCACGTCGACCCGGCCCGCGCCGGACGGCTGCACATCCTCGAGGTGCAGCGCCTCATGCGGACGATGCCCAAGGTCGTCGTCGCGCTGGTCAACGGCTGGGCCGCGGGTGGTGGGCACTCGTTGCACGTCGTCGCCGACCTCACGATCGCGAGCCGCGAGCACGCCCGGTTCATGCAGACGGACGCGAACGTCGGCTCGTTCGACGGCGGCTACGGGTCCGCGCTGCTGGCCCGGCAGGTCGGTCAGAAGCGGGCCCGCGAGATCTTCTTCCTCGCCCGCGAGTACTCCGCCGACGAGGCCTACGCGTGGGGCGCCGTCAACGACGTCGTCGCGCACGCCGAGATCGAGGAGGCCGGGCTCGAGTACGCGCGGATCATCGCGTCGAAGTCGCCGCAGGCCGTGCGCATGCTCAAGTTCGCGTTCAACCTCGCGGACGACGGGCTCGCCGGCCAGCAGGTGTTCGCCGGCGAGGCGACGCGTCTGGCGTACATGACCGACGAGGCCGTCGAGGGGCGCGACGCGTTCCTCGAACGCCGCGACCCGGACTGGTCCGGGTTCCCGTACGCGTACTGACGCCGGGCCTCGCCACCGTCAGGTGGTCGCCAGCGCCCAGGTGGCGAGGTCGACGAACGTGCCGGCGACCCACGCGACGCCGACCAGCAGGCCGACGAGGACGACGGTCGCCGCGACGACCGCGCCGAGCGACCGCACGTCGTGCTCGACCGGGGTGCCGTGGTGCTCCGTGGTGTGCATGCGACCAGGCTCGCCCGCGCGCCCGCCGGTCCGCGTCGGCCCTGCGTCGCGAGCGGCGGCCCGCCGGTCATCCCCGCGGTGGCCCCGCAGGGCGGCTAGGTCCACCCTCGGGCGGACCCGGCGGGGGCGTCAGCCGAGCGTGAGAGACCCGCTCCCAGCCGGCACCAGCTCGACCCACGTGTTGCCGGGAGCGAGCTCCGCAGGCCGCCCGTCGGGCAGGAACAGCCGCATGGGGGCGTCCTGCGACTCCTTCTGCCAGCGGACCGCGAGGACCTTGCCACCCGTCGCGATCGTGGCGTCGCCCGATCCGATCAGGGTGTACGTCGGCACCGGTGCCCCGCCCTGCGCCCCGAACTGCGTGTTGGGGTGCTCCGCGACGACCGACACGACGTTGACGGCAGCGAGCCGGGAGCCGCTGCGGGCGGTCGCCGGGACCGAGCCCTCCGAGCGCAGCCAGGTGCCGCTCGCGCCGTCCCACGTCCAGGACGGGTTCGACGCCGCCGACAGGTGGAAGGACAGCGTCCCCACGGGTGTGCCCGCCCCGACAGCGGTGGCCCGTTCGGCAGAGCGGGCGAACACGAACTGCTCGCCCGGCGCCGCCTGATGGCCGGCGTCGGCCTGGTCCCAGAACGTCTGCGGCGAGCCGTACACGTTGTGCGGGGCCGGCCGGTCCTTGGTCCGGTACATGCCGGGGGCTCCGGCGTCGTGACTGATCATCTGCACCCCGCTCGCCTCGACGAGCGCGAGGATGCCCGGCTGACCGCCCGAGAACGCGAGGAGGCCATGCATGGGCGCGAGGATCACCGGGTCCATCGGGCGGACGGACCGGATCGGGCCGACCTCCGCGGGTACCTGCGAGTGGAACACGGCGATGAACCGCGAGACGTCGAACTCGACGATCGTCTCCCACACCACGTCCGCCTGCTCCAGCCCCGTCTGCGGCCGGGCCACGGCGGTGTTCTCGACCTTGACCGCGAGCGCGGCCCGGGCCGCGGGCTCGCCGGGGATCCCCGTGAGCGGCCAGGTGGGCGGGACGACGGGTGCGGGCACGCCGGACTTGGTGACGTCCGGACTGGCCTTCTGGGTCACGTCCGTGGGTGTGGGCTGCGCCTCGCCCCCCGACGAGCAGGCGGCCAGCCCGAGCAGCGCGACGGCGACGAGCCCCACCGTCGCGCGCCGCGCGGCCCGCGGCGTGCGCCGTCGCACTCCCCGGACGTCTGCGATCCCACCCCGTGGCGTCATGCGGTCCCCCCGTGCTCGTCGTCCCGACGCGACCAGGGTGCCACGCGGGGTGCGCCGTACGCCGTCACGCCGCCGTCGCGCGTCAGCGCGTGGTGACGCTGCCGCTCGTGCCCGGCACGAGCTCGACCCACGTGACGCCGGGCGCGAGCTGCACCGGTGCGCCGTCGGTCGTGGTCAGCACGACGGGCGCGTCCTGACCCGCCTTCGACCACGTGACGGGCAGCGTCTTGCCGCCGGTCGCGACGAGGCCCGCGCCCGAGCCGTCGAGCACGGTCTCCGGGACCGGGTTGCCGGCGGGGTCGAACGTGCCCGAGCTGACGAGCCGGACGGTGAGCGTCACGACGTTGGTGGCCGCGAGCCGCGTGCCGGAGCGCGCCGTCGCGGGCGTCGAGCCCTCGGACCGCAGCCACGTGGACGAGCCGGCGTCCCACGCCCACTGCGGGTGCGAGTACCCGGACATCCGCACGTCGAGCCCGGTCGCGGGCGTGCCGGAGACCGTCGCGGTCGCCTGGTCGGCCCGGCGCGCGAGGGAGAACTGCGCGGGCGGCGCGGCGCTGTGCGCGCCGTCGGCCTGCCCCCAGAACGTCTCGGGCGTGCCGTACACGTTGTGCGGCGCCGGGGCGACGCCCTTCTTGCGGTAGAACCCCGGGGCGCCCTTGTCCTGGCTGAGGATCTGCAGGCCCGACGCCGAGAGCGCCTGGACGAACTTGGGCTGCCCGCCCGAGAACGCGATGAGGCCGTGCAGCGGCGAGGCGATCGCCGGGTCCATCGGACGGACCGAGCGGATGGGCCCGATCTCGGCCGGCACCTGCGAGTGGAAGACGGCGACGAACCGGGTGATGCCGCCCTCGACGACCTCCTCCCACACGACGTCCGCCTGCTCGAGCCCGGTCTGCGGGCGTGCGTCGCCCGAGTT
This sequence comes from Cellulomonas sp., assembly GCF_017744555.1. Classification (GTDB taxonomy): domain Bacteria; phylum Actinomycetota; class Actinomycetes; order Actinomycetales; family Cellulomonadaceae; genus Cellulomonas. Next base: position 5,967 of record NZ_JAGIBD010000018.1, read on the forward strand.
CTCGATCTTCACCGCGAGCGCCGGCCGGACCGGGACGTCCTGCGCGGAGACGCCGGTCAGCGGCCAGCGCGGCAGCACCACGGGCGTGGGCGGCGCGGCCTTCGCCGGGTCGATCTGCGGGGCCTGGGTCACGGGAGCCGGTGCCGTCGGGTCGTCGCTCGCCTCGGCACCGCACGCGGCGAGCGCCAGGACGGCGACGGACGTCAGTGCGGCGACGCGGGACAGGCGCCGGGGCGCACCGGGTCGGGCAGAGGGCACAGCGGACTCCTTCGGGGGTTTGACCGCGCGTCACTCTACGGGGCGCAGGGCCCTCCACCGGCAGGACGACGCCCTCGCGCGCGGGTGAGACGTGCCGGGTGCAGGCCTGGGCTGCACCTACGCTGGGCGGGTGAACCGCCCCCTGCTCGACGTCCCGGCCCGGCCGGACGCCCTGCTGGCGGCGCTGCGCGGCGCGCTCGACGGCACCGGCGCAGCCCTGCGACCGGTCGAGGGCCGAGGTTCGTCGGCCACCGGCACCACGGTGCCGGACGGTGTCGCGGTCGTGGTCCGCACGTCCGGCTCCACGGGCGAGCCGCGCGACGTGATGCTGTCGGCCGACGCGCTGCGGGCGTCGGGCGTCGCGACCGAGCGACGGCTGTCCGGACCGGGCCGGTGGGTCCTCGCCCTGCCCGCGCACCACGTCGCGGGCCTGCAGGTGCTCGCCCGGTCGGCGCTCGCCGGGACCGACCCCACGGTGCTCGCCGACGGACCGTTCCGGCCGCCCGCGTTCGTCGCCGCGACCGAGGCGACGCCCGGCGACCTGCCGCGGTACACCTCGCTCGTGCCGACGCAGCTGGTCCGCCTGCTCGACGACCGGGCCGGCACGGACGCCCTCCGCCGCTACGACGCCGTGCTCGTCGGCGGCGCCGCGTCCGCCCCCGCGCTGCTCGCGAGCGCCCGGGCGCTCGACGTCCGGGTCGTCACGACGTACGGCATGACGGAGACGTGCGGGGGCTGCGTGTACGACGGCCGGCCGCTCGACGGCGTGCGGGTTGCGCTCGACGAGGAGGGCCGCGTGCTCCTCAGCGGCGACGTGCTCGCCGACGGCTACCTCGGACGCCCGGACCTCGACGCGGCGACGTTCACCGGCGACCCGCGCGTGCTGCGCACGAACGACCTGGGCCGGCTCGACGACGGCATCCTCACCGTGCTCGGCCGGGCCGACGACGTGATCCTCACCGGTGGCACCAACGTCGCGCCGGCGCCCGTCGAGGCGGTGCTCGCCGAGCTGCCCCCGGTCGCCGAGGCGTGCGTCGTCGGCGTGCCGGACGCCGAGTGGGGGCAGCGCGTCGTCGCCGTCCTCGTGCTGCGTCCCGGCGCCGAACCCCCCGCCCTCGACGACGTGCGCGGGCTCGTCGCCGACCGGGTCGGCCCGGCGAGCGCCCCGCGCACGGTCCTCGTCGTCCCCGCCCTGCCGCTGCGCGGCCCCGGCAAGACCGACCGCGCCGCCGTCGCGCGGATCGCCGCCGCGGCCGACCCCGGCTCGACCACGAACCACCGGGCGCCTGCGTCGCCCGCACCCGAGAGGAGCCAGGCGTGACGACAGCCAGCGAGTGGGTGGCCGGTGCGCGACCCCGCACCCTGCCCGCGGCCGCAGCCCCGGTGCTCGTCGGCACGGGCGCGGCCGCCCAGCTCGACTCCGCGATGCTCGGACGGGCGGCGCTCGCCCTCGGTGTCGCGTTCGCGCTGCAGATCGGCGTCAACTACGCCAACGACTACTCCGACGGCATCCGCGGCACGGACACCGAGCGGGTCGGTCCCCTGCGGCTCACCGCGTCGGGCACGGCACGCCCGGGGGCGGTCAAGGCGGCCGCGTTCGCGATGTTCGGCCTCGCCGCGCTGCTCGGGCTGTGGCTCGTCGTGCTGTCGGCCCAGTGGTGGCTGCTGCTCGTGGGCGCCGCCGCGATCGTCGCGGCGTGGACGTACACGGGCGGGCGCAGCCCGTACGGGTACCGGGGGCTCGGCGAGGTCGGCGTGTTCGTGTTCTTCGGGCTCGTCGCGGTGCTCGGCACGACGTACACGCAGGCCGGGCGCCTGTCGTGGCCCGCGTGGGTGGGGGCCGTCGCGGTGGGGCTGCTCGCGTGCGCGCTGCTCATGGTCAACAACCTGCGGGACGTGCCCACCGACGCGCTCGTCGGCAAGCGGACGCTCGCCGTCCGGGTGGGCGAGCACCGGGCGCGCCGCCTGTACGGCGCGTTCGTGCTCGTGCCGATCCTGCTCGGCATGGTGTGCGCGGTCGCTGCTCCGTGGTGCCTGCTCGTCACCGTCCTGCTGGCGCCGGCGGTGATCCTCGTCGTCGTGGTGCAGCTGGGCGCGCGTGGTGCCGCGCTCGTGCCGGTGCTCGCCGGCACCGGGATGCTCGAGCTCGGTTTCGGCGTGCTGCTCGGGCTGGGCCTCGCGCTCTGACGGGACGCGGCCGGCACGCGGCCGACACGCGCCCTGCACGCAGCCGGCGAGCTCAGGCGGTGCCGGGCTCCCGGCGGGCCGCCTCGTCCGCGGCGTCCTCGAGGTCGGCGTCCTCCTGCGCCCGGACCCCGAACCGCTCCCGGTCCCCCAGCGCCTGCCGGCGCTCCGCGCGGGCCGCGAGCTGCTTCGCGGCGGCGTCGCGCGGCCCGCGCAGCAGCACGTACGACAGCCCCCACGCGACCAGCGCGGCGACGACCACGACGAGCCACGACCGCATCCCTGCGAGCCACAGCAGGCCCAGGCAGGCCCCGAACAGCGCGAGACGAAGGACGGAGTAGATCACGAGCGGCACCCCACCAGGGTAGGTCCGGCGCGCACCGGCCCGAGCACGCCTAGGCTGGACGGATGCGGAACGTGGGTGTGCTGATCGTCGTCGGGCTCCTCATCTACTGCCTGATCGACATCGCGCGCAGCAGCGACGACGAGCGTCTGGGCGCCCCCCGCGTGCTCTGGGCGCTGCTGGTGCTGCTCGTGCCGCTGTTCGGGTCGATCGCCTGGCTGGCGATCAGCAGGCTGCGCCGGCCCGCGACCGACGGCGGCACGTCCCGGGCTCCAGGCGGGCGTCCGGTGGTGCGCCGGCGGCAGGGACCGGTGGCGCCCGACGACGACCCCGACTTCCTGCGCAAGCTCGACCAGGAGCGGCGGCGCCGCGAGAACGGGTCCTCGGACGAGGAGTCCCCGCAGGTCTGACGACTCGGACGCCGCGCCGTCAGGCCCGTGGAGAGGCCGCCCGTCACAGGCCGGAGTACGAGTGCTTCCCCGTGACGAACAGGTTGACGACCGAGAAGTTCGCGAGCACCACGGCATACCCGACGAACACGAAGTACGCGGCCTTGCGCCCGCTCCACCCGCGGGTCGTGCGCGCGTGCAGGTAGGCCGCGTACACGACCCACGCGACGAACGTCCCGACCTCCTTGGGGTCCCAGCCCCAGTACCGGCCCCACGCGTGCTCGGCCCAGATGGCGCCGCCGATGAGCGTGAACGTCCACAGCACGAACCCGATCGCGTTGAGCCGGAACGCCTGCGCCTCGAGCTCGCGCGCGGACGGCACCTGCTGCAGCCACCCGAACCGGGGGCCGGTGACCCAGCGGCGCAGGCCGTCGGTGCGGCGCGCGGCCTCGCCGACGGGCCGGGGACCGACCTCGCGGACGTCCTGGAGCACCTGGAGCACCGACGCGGCGAACGCGACCGTGAAGACGCCGGTCGCGGTGATCGCGACGCCGACGTGCAGCACGAGCCAGTAGCTCTGCAGCGCAGGCTGCACGGCGTCGGCCTGGACGAAGAAGACGAGCAGCCCCAGCGCGAGCGCGAGGACCGCGATGCCGAGCACCAGGACGCCGACGAACGCGATGACGCGGCGGCGCTGCACGATCGCGAGGACCATCGTCGCGACGAGCACGCCGACCACGGTGAACTCGTACATGTTGGCGGTGGGCCAGCGCCCGGCGGCCAGACCGCGCGTGACGACCGCGCCGAGCAGCAGCACGATGCCGACGTACGTCGTGGTCCGCGCGATGCCCTCGGCGCGCAGCGACCGACCGTCGCCGACCGCGGCCGTCCCGCCGGGCGGGGTCGCGACTGCCGTCGCCGTCCGGCCCGCGGCTCCTGCCGATGCCGTCGCCTTCGCGGGCACCTTGCGCTGCGCGCGCTCGGCGATGGCCGCGAGGTCGACCGCGTACGCGACGAGCGCGATCGTGAGGGCGGTCATCGCGCCCCACACGAGCAGGGTGCTGAGGTCACCGGTGTTCATGGCGTGCTCTCTCGGGTGCTGTCGGGAGTGCTGTCAGGAGTGCTGTCAGGAGTGCGGTCAGAAGTGCGGTCAGGGATGTCGTCCGCGGCGGTCGGGCCGAGCGTCGCACGCAGCACCCGGTCGAGCTCGGGCTGCAGGCCGACGTCGTCGCCCCGGGCCAGGCCCGCGGCGGTCACCACTGTAGGACCGTCGTCGTCGCCCGGCGCCGCGCGCAGCCACAGCCGCCGCCGGGGTGCGAACAGCGAGGCCGCGAGCCCGGCGAACGCGGCGAGCGCGAACACGAGCACGAACGGCAGCGCGGGGTCGTGCCGCAGGTCGAGCGCGACGTACCGGGGCAGGCCCTCGAACGTGAGCGTGCCGAGGTCGTCGGGCAGGTCCACGGTCTGGCCGGGCCGCACGTACAGCGTGACGGGCTTGCCCTGGGCGTCGACGGACTGCGTGAGCCGGGACTCGTCGAGCTGGTACACGTTCTGCGGCACACCGGTGTCGAGGCCGAGGTTGCCGGACCACACCGACAGCACGAGCAGCGGGTCGTCGGGCTGCGGGTTGACGGACCGGTAGAGGTTCTCGCCGACCTCCTGCGCGGTCGGCAGCAGGAAGCCGATGAGGCCGACCTGCGGCTGGTCGCCCGACACGTCGGGCACCTTGACCACGCCGCGCGACGTGTACACCTCGTCCTGCGGCAGGAACGGCACCGGCCCCGCGTAGGCGACCTCGCCGGCCTTGTCGCGCACGGTGATGTCGGGCGCGTACCCGTTGCCCTGCAGGTAGACCTTCGCGCCGCCCGCGTCGAGCGGGTGGTTGACCTTGATCGTGCGCGCCTCGGGGTCGGACCCCGGCTCGGTGAGCGTGACGTGCGCGGTGAAGTCGCGCGACTGCAGCGAGTCCGGGTCGAACCGGGCCTCGAAGTCGTCGAGCCGCAGCGTGAACGGCACGAGCGACGACGGGCGGAACGCGGTGCCCTGCTCGAACGTGTCGTAGTCGACCTGCGCGTTCGCGAAACCGCGGCCCTGCACGACGATCGCCTGGCCCCGGTAGTGCAGCATCTGCCCGGTCGCGACGGACACGAGCAGCCCGACGAGCGCGAGGTGGAACACGAGGTTGCCGGTCTCGCGCAGGTACCCGCGCTCGGCGGACACCGACCAGGTGCCGCGTCCCTCGTCGTGGGTGTCGACGCGGTAGGTCGGCCAGAACGGGAGCCGCCCGCGCCGCAGGACCGCCGCGGCGCGCTCGACGACCACGTGCGGCTCGTCGTCCGCGGTGCCCTGGCCCTGCGCCGGGAACCGGCCGAACCGTCGCGGCGTACGCGGCGGACGCCCGCGGACACCCCGCAGGTGCACCGCGGTGCGCGGCAGGATGCAGCCGACGAGCGAGACGAACAGCAGCAGGTAGACGGCCGAGAACCAGATCGAGGAGTACACGCCGAAGAAGCCGAGGCGGTCGAGCCAGGGACCCAGCGTCGGGTGGTCGACGAGGTAGGTCGCGACCTTCTCGGGGCTCTGCGCGCGCTGCGGCCACACCGTGCCGGGGACCGCGGCGACGGCCAGCAGCATGAGCAGCAGCAGCGCGACGCGCATGCTCGTGAGCTGGCGCCACGCCCAGCGCAGCCAGCCGGTGAACCCGATCGACGGCACCTGCACGGGTGCGGGCGCGGGGTTGTCGTCGGTGACCGTGGCGGTGAAGACGTCGTCGAGCCCGTCGGGGCGGTATCCGCTCACGTCACACCACCGGCACGAATCCGTCGTTGCCCGTCAGCTGCCCCTGCAGCCACGACGCCCAGTCGTTCCACACGCCCGTGACGAGCGCGACGCCGAGCACCACGAGCATCGCGCCGCCGAACCGCATCATCGCGAGCCGGTGCCGCCGCAGGAACCCGAGCATGCGCGTGCTGCTCTCGACGCCGAGCGCGACGAGCAGGAACGGCAGCCCGAGGCCGACGCAGAACGCGACCGCGAGCAGCCCCCCGCGCAGCGCGGACCCGTCGCCGAGCGACAGCGTGAGGATCGCCGCGAGCGTCGGGCCGATGCACGGCGTCCAGCCGAGCCCGAACGTCACGCCCAGCAGCGGCGCGCCCCACAGCCCGGCGCGAGGCGCGAGGTGGAGGCGGCGCTCGTTCTGCAGGAACGGCACGAGCCCGAGGAACGACAGGCCCATGAGGATCACGACGACGCCGAGGACCCGCGTGACGGGGTCCTGCCAGCGGTGCAGCGCGCTGCCGAGCGACCCGGCGAGCACGCCGTAGACGACGAACACCGCGGTGAACCCGGCGACGAACAGCGCGACACCCGCGAGCACGCGGCTGCGCGCCGGAGCGGTGCGGACGACCGTCGCGGTGCCGCCGGTCCCCGACGCGCGCGACGGGCCCGACGCCGCCGAGCCGGCCATGCCGCCGAGGTACCCGAGGTATCCGGGCACGAGCGGCAGGACGCAGGGCGACGCGAACGACACGAGCCCGGCGAGCAGCGCGACCGGGACGGCGAGCAGCATCGAGCCGGACGTCACGGTCCGCCCGAACGCGTCGCCCGCACCGGCGACCAGCGCCGTCGCCGCGAGGTTCACGACGGCTGCTCCGCGAGCAGGTCGTCGACGATCGCCGAGAGCGTCGAGCCCTCGGCCAGGCCGAGGATCCGCGCGGCGACCTTGCCGTCGCGGTCGAGCACGACCGTGGTGGGCACGGCGTTGATCGGCACGGTGCCCTGCAGGTGGGCCACGGCCGACCCGTCGCTGTCGGCGAGGCTCGGGTACGGCACCTCGAACTGGCGCTGGAACGCCTGCGCCGCGCCCGCGGCGTCCGTGCCGTTGATGCCGAGCACGTGCACGCCCTGGTCGGCGTAGTCCGTGGCGAGCGCGACGAGGTCGGGCGCCTCCGCGCGGCACGGCGGGCAGTTCGCGTACCAGGTGTTGAGGACGACGACGTCGCCCTTCCAGTCCGCGGTGTCGACCGCGGCACCGTCGAAGTCGGTGCCCGACAGCTCGACGGGTCCCTTGCGGTCACCGGCCTTCCACGTCGTCGCACTGCCGTCGCCGGACTGGTAGCCCTGGTCCGTGACGTCGTCGGGCGTGCGGGCGCCGTCGTCCCCGCCACCGGAGCAGGCCGCGAGCAGGCCGAGGACCGCGGCGGAGGCGACGAGCGCGTGGCGGATCCGCACGTCAGGCCCCCGCGACGGTCGACGCGCCGGGCAGCAGCGAGGCCGCAGGCTGGGTGTACGAGATGCGCACGAGCCGGTCGTCCTCGAACACGAGGCTCGTGAGCGACGCGACCGAGCACTGCCGGCGGCGGGGGTCGTGCCACAGCCGCCGTCCCTCGAGCGCGAGGCGCGTGACCCAGACCGGGAGCTGGTGGCTGACGAGCACGGCCTCGTGACCGCGGGCCGCGTCGCGCGCGGTGTCGACCGCCGCGAGCATGCGGTCCACCTGGTCGCGGTACGGCTCGCCCCACGACGGGCGGAACGGGTTGCGCAGGTACGGCCAGTGACCCGGGTGGCGCAGGGAGCCGTCGCCGACGCCGAACGTCATGCCCTGGAAGTGGTTGCCCGCCTCGATGAGCCGCTGGTCGGTGCCGACGGGCAGCCCGAACGCCTCCGCGATGGGCGCGGCCGTCTCCTGCGCACGCTGCAGCGGCGAGGCGATCACGGCGACGACGTCGCGGCGCGACGTCGCGTCGGCGCCGTCCGCCGTGCCCGCGAGGTGGTCGGCGACCATGCGCGCCATCGCGTGCCCGCGCTCGGAGAGGTGGTAGCCCGGCAGCCGTCCGTAGAGCACGCCCTCGGGGTTGTGCACCTCGCCGTGGCGCAGCAGGTGGATGGTGGTGGCGACCATGGGGGTCAGTCTCGCAGCCCGACCTGGGTGCTCCCGACGGATCGGGCGGTCATTCGACGTGACACGGACCACCCGTGAGGTGCTCGCGCACGACGCCCATGGCCTCGCCGAGCGCCCGGAACTGCTCGTCGGTGAGCACGTCGACGAGGTGGTCGCGCACCGACTGCACGTGCCCGGGAGCCGCGGCGACGAGGACCTCCCACCCGCGGTCGGTCATCGTGCAGTTCACGCCGCGGGCGTCCTCCGAGCACGCCGTCCGGACGACGAGGCCCGACTGCTCCATGCGCCGGATCGTGTGCGTGAGCCGGCTGCGGGAGTGCGCGAGGTGGTCGGCGAGCTGTGCCATCCGCAGCGTGCGGCCGGGGCTCTCGGAGAGCCGGACGAGCACCTCGTACTCGTGGCTGGACAGGCCGGACTGCGCCTCGAGCTCGTGCGCGAGCACGTCGGCGAGCCGCTGCGTGCCGACGAGGAAGTCCCGCCACAGCACCTGCTGCTCGGCGGTCAGCCACTGCACGGTGTCGGCCGTCGCGACGGCGTGGTCGTCGACGGCGGGTGTGGTCGTGCTCACGTCCGGTCCTCCAGGGGTTGCGCTCCTGCCCGAAGTCTAGTACAACTTTTAACTATCCAGATGGTTGATGATTCAACAAGCAGGAGGATCCCCATGAGCACCACCACGACCGCACTCCCCACCGGCCTCACCACCGGCACCTGGGCCGTCGACGGCTCGCACACCGAGGCCGCCTTCACCGTCCGCCACGCGGGCATCTCGAAGGTCCGGGGCACGGTCGCGGTCACCGAGGGCACCATCACCGTCGGCGAGGACCTCGCGAGCACCTCGGTCTCCGTCACGCTCGACCCGGCCACCGTCTCCACCGGCGACGCCAACCGCGACGGCCACCTCAAGAGCGGCGACTTCTTCGACGTCGAGAAGTTCGGCCAGTGGACGTTCGTCTCCACCGAGATCCGCGAGGCCGGCAGCGAGTACGTCATCGCCGGTGACCTCACCATCCACGGCGTCACGCAGCCCGTCGAGCTCGCGACCGAGTTCAACGGCACCGCGGTCGACCCGTTCGGCAACACCCGCGCCGGCTTCGAGGCCAGCGTGACGATCTCCCGCAAGGACTTCGGCCTGACCTGGAACGCGGCCCTCGAGGCCGGCGGCGTCCTCGTCTCCGACAAGGTCGTGATCGCCCTCGACGTCTCGGCGATCCGGCAGGGCTGACACCCCCGCACCCGCGGGTCCAGCCGCAGCCGCGAGGCCGGCACCTCCCCGACCGGGAGGCGCCGGCCTCGCGTGCGTCCGGGGGCGCGGCGGCCGAAGAGTCGGCCTGCGGGTCGACCTGCGGGACGTCCCGCCAGGGCGCGCGCACCGCAGCCCGAGCGTCACGCCAGGGTCGCCGAGCGCCACTGGTCGTGGAACGCGAGGATCGCGAGCTCCGAGGCGACGTCCACGGCCCGCAGGTCGACGCCCGCCGGCACCCGCAGCGCGCGCGGGGCGAACGTGAGGATGCCGCCGACGCCCGCATCGACCAGCGCGTCGCACACCACCTGCGCACCCGCCGCGGGCGTCGCGATGACACCGATGCTCGCGCCCGTCGACGACACGAGCGCCCGCAGGCCCTCGAACGGCTGCACCACCAGGCCGGCGACCGTGGTGCCGACCACCGCCGGGTCCGTGTCGACCAGGCCCACCACCGCGAAGCCCCGGTCGGCGAACCCCGAGTAGTTCGCGAGCGCATGCCCCAGGTTGCCGATGCCCACGATGACGACGCGGCGCTGCGTCGTGAGGCCGAGAACCGTGCCGACCTGCTCGGACAGGTGCGCGACGTCGTACCCGATCCCCCGCCGCCCGTACGAGCCGAGGAACGACAGGTCCTTGCGCAGCTGTGCCGGGTTCACGCCGGCGCGGCCCGCGAGCTCCTCCGACGACGTCAGCACGACGCCCTCGGCCGCGAGCGCGTCGAGCGCCCGCAGGTACCCCGGCAGGCGCGCCACCGTCGACGGCGGCACCGGCCGGCCGTGGCCGCCGCCGTGCGCACCACCGTGCGCACCACCGTGCGCACCGCCGTGCCCTCCGCTGTGCCCCCCGCTGCGCTCAGCCGATCGCCCAGGCTGGTTGTCCACATCGACCCCCGCACGCCGCCGCCGGTCCCGCACGGGACCGTGCAGGTCAGGTTAGGGGGTGCGCGGGGCCGCAGCCAGAGCCCGACGCAGACGGTTCTCGTCGATGCGGAAGTAGCCGCGCATCACGCCGTCCACCTCGACGACCGGCACGAGCTCCCCCAGGTCCTCGCGCCGCGACGGCGTCAGCGGTGCCGCGGGGTCGTCGACGTCGACCTCGGCCCACACGTCGCCCGTCTCGCCGCACACGCGCTGCACCAGCGCACGCGCGTCGTCGCACAGGTGGCACCCCGCGCGGCGGAACAGGACGACGCGGGACGAAGCGACAGGGGCGGGTCCGGGCACGTCACCACGGTAGGCGACGCGCTGGCAGCCCGTGACCCTCGTTACAGTGGCGGCGTGCGTCACACGACCGGCCCCGTCCGTCCCCCGTCCCGGGCGGCGACGGCGGTGGCCGTCGAGCACCAGCTCGTCGCCGCCGAGCCGGGCGGCCCACGGATCGGCGCGTTCTTCGACGTCGACAACACGATCATCCGCGGCGCGAGCGCGTTCCACCTGGCCGTCGGGCTGTACCGGCGCGGGTTCTTCCGCAAGCGCGACATCCTCGAGTTCGCCGTGCACCAGCTGCGGTACCGGGCGTTCGGCGAGAACAAGCACCAGATCGACGAGCTGCGCAGCCGGGCGCTCGCGATCATGACCGGCCACTCGGTCGCCGAGGTCACCGCCGTCGCCGAGGACGTCTACGACGAGGTGCTCTGCCTGCGCATCTACCCCGGCACGCAGGCGCTCCTCGACGCGCACGTCGCCGCGGGCCACGAGGTGTGGCTCGTCACCGCCACGCCCGTGGAGATCGGCGACCTGCTCGCCCGCCGGCTCGGCGTCACGGGTGCGCTCGGCACCGTCGCGGAGCACGAGGACGGCTACTACACGGGTCGGCTCGTGGGCGACATGCTGCACGGCACCGCGAAGGCGGCCGCGGTCCGGACGCTCGCCGAGCGGCACGGCATCGACCTCGCGCAGTCGTACGCGTACGGCGACTCCACGAACGACGTGGCGATCCTGTCGGAGGTCGGCCACCCGTGCGCGATCAACCCCGACCGCCGGCTGCGGCACCACGCCGCGGAGGTGGGCTGGCCCGTGCGGGAGTTCCGCGGCGGCCACCGGCGCGCGACCGCGAACCGGCACGCCGTGAACGCCGCCGGTCTCGCGGGGCTCGCGTGGGCGCTCGGGGTCGTCATCCGCATGGTGCGGCGCTCCGTGCGCAACCGGCTGCGCTGACGCGGGCGGCGGTCCGGTCCCGCGACGGCCGAACGTATGCTGCCCGGATGCCGCTCCGCACCCGCCCAGCGACCACCGCCGACGTCGAGCCGCTCGCCGAGCTCGCCGCGATCACCTTCCCCCTGGCCTGCCCGCCGGGCTCGACCGCCGAGGACCAGCAGCAGTTCGTCAGCGCCGTCCTGTCGGCGGGCCGGTTCACCGAGTACCTCGCCGACCCGACCCGCGCGGTGCTCGTCGCGGTCGACGACGACGGTGCCGACCCGTCGGCGCTGCTCGGCTACACGATGCTCGTCGACGGCGAGCCGACCGACGACGACGTCCGCGTCGCCCTGACGATCCACCCGACCATCGAGCTGTCGAAGTGCTACGTGCACCCGGACCACCACGGCGCCGGCGTCGCCCACCGGCTCATGGCGGCGTCGCTGGACGAGGCGCGCGACCGGGGTGCCCACGGGATGTGGCTGGGCGTGAACCAGCAGAACGCGCGGGCGCAGGCGTTCTACACGCGGTCGGGGTTCGCCGTGGTCGGCACGAAGCACTTCACCGTGGGCAGCCGGGTCGAGGACGACTTCGTCCTCGAGCGTCCGCTCTGACCGCGGCCGTCCCGGTGGGGGCGGGAAACACGTCGGGCCCGGCAGCTGCCGGGCCCGATCGGGTCACTTCTTGTTGCGACGCTGGTGGCGCGTCTTGCGAAGCAGCTTGCGGTGCTTCTTCTTGGCCATCCGCTTGCGGCGCTTCTTGATGACGGAGCCCATGGGTCCTCACTCGCTTCCGGTGGAGGCCCGGTCACGGGCCCTGCCTTCTGGTGGTCGATCGACGCGGGGGCGCCGAGGGCCAGGAGGCCGGCTGCTCGACGGGTTCGCCCACGCACGGAGAAAGTCCGAGGCCCCACCTTACGCGATGGCGGGGTGTGACCGCGACGCGCTGCTGGCCGGCGGTGCTCAGGACGACCGGCGGTGCTCCCCGGTGGCGGGCGGCTCGACGGTCATCGACGTGGCGAGGTAGTGGTCGAGCGCGTCCTGCGGGACGCGGAACGAGCGACCGACGCGGACCGCGGGCAGCTCCCCGGAGTGGACGAGCCGGTACACGGTCATCTTGGACACCCGCATGACGTCGGCGACCTCCACGACCGTGAGGTATCGCGTGCGGCCCGGCTGGTCGCTCATCGCTCGGCTCTTCCGTCCTGTCCGGCTGGCGCGTCGGACTCGCGCACCCGGCAGCGGGTGCCGGACCACACTAGTGGCGCGTGGGACTGGTGTGAAAGAGGAGACGGGTGGGACGTCCTCCGTCCAGCGCAACGCCCGCAGCGATCCTGCTCCGGCGTCAGCCCACGCGGCCCAGTGCGAGCAGCGCGTACATGAGTGCCGCGACCGTCTCACCGTCCCTGATGGCGCCGGACCGCACGAGCTCCAGGACCTCGGCGACCGGCACGGCGCGGACCGCCGAGATGCCCTCCTCCGCCTGCGTCACGCCGTCGTCGTCCCCGACGCGTGTGAGCCCCTGGGCGAGGAACACCGTCTCGGGCGCGCGGCAGATGCCGTTGAGCGCGTCCATCGTCCCGACGACCCGCCACGACGACGCCTCGTACCCGGTCTCCTCGAGCAGCTCGCGGCGCGCGGCGACCTGCGCGTCCTCACCGTCCGTGCCACCCGCCGGCACCTCGACGGACTCCCCGACCGTGTGCCGGCGGACCGTCACGAGCAGCACCTCGTCGTCGTCGGTCAGCGCGACCACGAACACCGCCGGGTGCCGGACGGTGACGACGCCGTAGACACCGGACCCACCGTCGGGGCGGACCACGGTGTCCTCGACCACCTCGATCCAGGGGTTCTCGTAGACCGTGCGGGACGCGGTGACCGGCCAGGGCATGCCGCGATCCTGTCACGCAGGCGGACGAGGGCGCTCAGTCGTGGTCGGCGTCGAGGCCGAGCGCGGGGAAGACGGCGAGGCGGGTGGCCCGGATGGCCCGGTCGACGTCGCTCGACGGGTCGTAGCCCGACGACCACGGGCTGAACGCGGGCTCGCGGCCGTCCGTCATGCGCGCCGGCCCCTGCCGCCCGTAGCGGTCGCGGAGCAGCTCGCGGTAGGCCTCCGGGACGTCGGTCTCGGGCGGCACCGGCCGGTGCGTGGCGATGCCGATGAGGTGGCTCCACGACCGGGGCACGACGTCGAGCACCGCGTACCCGCCGCCGCCGAGCGCGATCCACCGGCCTCCCGCGACCTCGTGCGCGAGGTCGTGCAGCATCGCCGCCGCGGCCCGCTGCCCGTCGACCGACACCCGCAGGTGCGTGAGCGGGTCCATCGTGTGCGCGTCGCAGCCGTGCTGGGTCACGAGCACCTGCGCGTGGAACGCCCGGACGACGGCCGGGACCACCGCGTCGAGCGCCCGCAGCCAGCCGGCGTCGCCCGTGCCCGACGGCAGCGGGACGTTCACCGCCGTGCCCTCTGCCCCCGCGCCACCGGTCTCGCGCGCGTGGCCGGTGCCCGGGAACAGCGCCTGCCCGGTCTCGTGCACCGACACCGTGAGCACGCGCGGGTCGTCCCAGAACACCGCCTGCACGCCGTCGCCGTGGTGCGCGTCCACGTCGACGTACGCGACGCGCTCGACGCCCGCGGCGAGCAGCGCACGGATCGCCACACCGGCGTCGTTGTAGACGCAGAACCCCGACGCCGCGCCCGGCATCGCGTGGTGCAGACCGCCGGCGATGTTCACCGCGTGCTCGGCCCGGCCCTCCCAGACGGCCAGCGCCGAGTCGACCGAGCCCTGCACCACCCGGGCGGCAGCCTCGTGCATGTCGGGGAACACCGGGTCGTCGCTCGTGCCGAGGCCGCGCGACAGGTCGGTGGTGCCGTGGTCGGCGGCCCGGTGCACCGCGGCGACGTAGGCGGGCTCGTGGACCGTCTCGATGAGCGCGTCCGGCGCGGGCTGCGACCCGACGAGCTCGACGTCCGGGTGGTCGAGCAGCCCGAGCTCGCCCGCGAGCCGCATGGTCAGCTCCACCCGTTCGGACGTCATCGGGTGGCCGTGGCCGAAGTCGTAGCCGAGCATCTCGGGCGACCACACGACACGCACGGGGGGCCTCGATCCGGCCTCCCCCTGCGACGTCATGCGCCCACCGTGGCACCCGACCCGCCGGGCTGTCGATCCGGCACCTGGACGGCTGTGTCGTCCACCGCGGCAGGTCGTGTCAGAGTTGACCCGTCCGGCGGGGGCCGGCCGGTCGATGGAGGTGTGATGGCGCGGGGAGGCCCAGGCGTCGGCTGGCATGCCCGCGAGCTGGTCGACCGGCTCGCACGGCAGTCGCCCGCACGGCTCGCCGTCGGCGTCTTCGGCGGCGTCATCGCGATCATCACCGTCCTGCTGCTCGCCCCGTGGGCGACCGCCGCAGGCACCCCGGCGCCGTTCGTCGACGCGCTGTTCACCGCGACGTCCGCCACGACCGTGACCGGCCTCGTCGTGGTCCCGACCGGCTCCTACTGGTCGATCTGGGGGCTCGTCGTCATCCTCGTCGCCATCCAGATCGGCGGTCTCGGCGTCATGACGCTGGCATCGCTGCTCGGCATGGCCGTGTCGCGGCGCATCGGGCTCACGCAGCGTCTGCTCGTGTCGTCCGAGACGAAGACGACGCGGCTCGGCGAGGTCGGCTCGCTCGTGCGGACCGTCATCGTCACGTCGGTCGTGCTCGAGGTGTCGATCGCGCTCGTGCTGTTCCCGCGGTTCCGGCTCGAGGGCGAGGGCTGGGGGACGTCGGCGTGGCACGCGGCGTTCTACGCCATCTCCGCCTTCAACAACGCCGGGTTCGTGCCGACCGTCGAGGGCCTCGCGCCGTTCGCGTCGGACTGGTGGGTGCTGCTGCCGATCATCGTGGGCGTGTTCGTCGGGTCGCTCGGGTTTCCCGTGATCCTCAACGTCGGCGCGCGCCTGCGGGACGCCCGGCGGTGGAACCTGCACTCCAAGCTCACGATCACGACCAGCATCGCGCTCGTGGTCGCGGGCTCGATCCTCGTCGCCGCGTTCGAGTGGACCAACCCGCGCACGTTCCAGCCGCTCGGGCCGAGCGCGACGGCCCTCGCGTCGCTGTTCGCCGGCGTGATGCCGCGGTCCGGCGGGTTCTCGACGGTCGACATCGGCGCCATGCACGAGAGCACGTGGCTGCTCATGGACGCGCTGATGTTCGTCGGCGGCGGGTCCGCGTCGACCGCGGGCGGCATCAAGGTCACGACGCTCGCGGTGATGCTGCTCGCGATCGTCGCCGAGTCGCGCGGCGACCGCGACGTCGAGGCCTACGGGCGGCGCGTGCCACGCGAGGCGCTGCAGGTCGCGATCGCCGTCTCGCTCATCTCCGCGACGCTCGTGCTCGTCGCGTCGCTGCTGCTGCTCGCCATGACCGGCGACACGCTCGACCGCATCCTGTTCGAGGTCATCTCCGCGTTCGGCACGTGCGGCCTGTCCACCGGGCTGACCCCGGAGCTGCCGACCGCGGCGAAGTACGTCCTGTCCGTCCTGATGTTCGTCGGGCGGACCGGCACGATGACGCTTGCGGCCGCCCTGGCGCTGCGCAACCGTCGTCGCGTCATCCGGTACCCGGAAGAGAGGCCGATCATTGGCTGACACCCTGCGGGACGCGAGCGGCACGCACAACGCGCCGCGCACGCCCAAGAAGGACAACGGCGTGCTCGTGATCGGCCTCGGCCGGTTCGGGTCGTCCATCGCCGCGACGCTCGACCGGCTGGGGCAGGACGTGCTCGCCGTCGAGCGCAGCCCCGAGCTCGTCGCCCAGTGGGCCGGGCGGGTCGCGCTCGTCGAGGCGGACGCCACGAACCCGGAGGCGCTCGAGCAGCTCGGCGCGCGCGAGTTCCCCGTCGCCGTGGTCGGCGTCGGCTCGTACCTCGAGGCGTCGGTGCTGATCACCGGCAACCTCGTGGACATCGGGGTGCCGCAGATCTGGGCCAAGGCCATCAGCTCCGAGCACGCCCGCATCCTGCAGCGGATCGGCGCGCACCACGTGGTGCTGCCCGAGGCCGACGCCGGGTCGCGCGTCGCGCACCTCGTCTCAGGCAAGCTGCTCGACTACATCGAGGTCGAGGACGGCTTCACGGTCGTGAAGATGCGGCCGCCGAAGGAGATCCAGGGGTTCACGCTCGCGCAGTCGAACATCCGGCAGCGCTACGGAGTGACCGTCATCGGCGTGAAGAGCCCTGGGGTCGACTTCGTCTACGCGACGCCCGCGACGCGCATCTCGGCGAGCGACCTCATCATCGTGTCCGGGCACGCCGAGCTGCTGGAGCGGTTCGCGGCGCGACCGTGAGCGCGGCCCTGAGCCGTCCGCCCAGGGCCGCGCCGGGTCACCTCGTCGTCACGTCGTCGTCACCTCATCGACGTCGCAGCACCAGCAGCCGCTGCAGGACGACGAACACCAGCAGCAGGGCGCCGATCACGATCTTGGTCCACCACGAGCTGAGGGTGCCCTGGAACGTGATGATCGTCTGGATCAGGCCGAGCACCACGACGCCGAGGACCGACCCGAGCACGAAGCCCGAGCCCCCTGTGAGCAGCGTGCCGCCGATGACGACCGCGGCGATCGCGTCGAGCTCCATGCCGACGCCCGTGAGGGAGTAGCCGGACCGGGAGAAGATCGCGAACAGCAGGCCGCCGAGACCCGCGCACGTGCCGCTGATGACGTACACGAGGACCTTGGTGCGGGCCACGGGCAGCCCCATGAGCCGCGCCGACTGCTCGCTGCCGCCGATCGCGTACACGGTCCGCCCGAAGCGCGTGTAGTGCAGCACGACGAACGCGACCGCCACGACGGCCAGCGCGATGACGCCGCTCGGGGTGATGACGAGGCCGTCGTCCGTGCCCCACCGCGTCTGCGACAGCTTGACGATCGTCGGGTCCGTGATCGGGATGGACTCCGGCGCGACGAGATAGCACAGGCCGCGTGCGAGGAACATCGCGGCGAGCGTCGCGATGAACGGCTGTATCTCGAACACGTGCACCATCACGCCGACGATCAGCCCGATCAGCGTCCCGACGAGCACGCACACCGGGATGGTGATCCCGGCCGACCACCCGTGCGTGAACATCCACGCCGAGATGCAGCCCGACAGCGCGACGACTGCGCCGACGGACAGGTCGATGCCGCCCGTGAGGATCACGAACGTCATGCCGACCGCGAGGACCACGAGGAACGAGTTGTTGATGAGGATGTTCGCCATCACCCGGCCGGTGAGGAAGTTCTCGTACCGGGAGCCGCCCACGGCGAGCATCACGGCGAGCACCACCACGGTGCCGAGCACGGGCTGGTAGCGGGCGTCGAGCCGCCACCGGGGCGTCTTCTGGGCCGTCGCCGTCCCGGCGGGCCGGGTGGGCGTGAGCTGGTCGGTCGCCATCAGGCCGGCACCTCCACGGGGACGGGCGCCGCCCGACGTCGCCGGCTGCGCATCCTGTGCTGCACCACGGGCGACTGCAGGAGGCACACGGCGATCACGACGAGCGCCTTGAACAGGGACACGGCGTTCACGGGGATGCCGAGGATCGTGATGGACAGCGTGAGCGTCGTGATGACGAGGCTGCCGACGAGCGTGCCGGTCAGCGAGAACTTGCCGCCCGCGAGCGACGTGCCCCCGATGACGACCGCGAGGATCGCGTCCAGCTCGATGAACAGGCCCGCGTTGTTGGAGTCGGCCGCCATGATGTCCGAGCTCTTGATGAACCCGGCGATGCACGCGAACGCCGCGCAGATGACGTAGACGGTCCAGATGATCGTCCGCGCCCGGACGCCCGCGAGGCGGGAGGCCGACGGGTTGATGCCGACCGACTCGATGAGCACGCCGAGCGCGGTGCGGCGGGTCAGCAGGGCCGTGGCACCGAAGATGAGTGCCGCGATGAGCGCCGCGACGGGTAGGCCCAGCCAGTAGCCGGACGCGATCGTCTTGTACGGCGCGCTCGTCACGGTCGTGATCTGACCACCGGTGATGAGCATCGCGATGCCGCGGCCCGCCGTCATGAAGATCAGCGTCGCGACGATCGGTTGGATGCCGACCACCGCCACGAGGAACCCGTTGAACACGCCGATCCCGAGGGCGACGGCGAGCGCGGTCAGCATGGCGAGCAGGACCGTGCTGAGCGCACCCGGGTCCGGTGACGCCGCGATCTGCGAGAGCGCCACGGCCCCCGCGATGGCCATGACCGCCCCGACGGACAGGTCGATGCCGCGCGTCGCGATGACGAGCGTCATGCCGAGCGCGACGAGCAGCAGCACCGACGAGCGGCGCAGGATGTCGACGGGTCCGCCGAACAGGTGGCCGTCGCGGACCGTGACCTCGAGGAACGCGGGCGACTTGAGCGCGCTCGCGACGAGCAGCACCACGAGTGCCACGAGCGGCCAGAACAGCCGGTGACGTGCGATCGCACCGAGGTTCATGCGTCCTGCCCTCCGCTCGCGATGAGGTCGACCACGTCGTCGGTCGTGACGTCGTCGCCGTTGGTGAGCTCGCCGATCTTGCGCCGGTCCCGCAGCACCGCGATGCGGTGCGACAGCCGGAGCACCTCCTCGAGCTCGGCCGAGATGAACACGACGGCCATGCCCTGCTCCGCGAGCTCGGCCACGAGCCGCTGGATCTCGGCCTTCGCGCCGACGTCGATGCCGCGCGTCGGCTCGTCGAGCAGCAGCAGCTTCGGCTGGGTCGCGAGCCAGCGGGCGAGCAGCACCTTCTGCTGGTTGCCGCCGGACAGGTTGCCCGCGATCGCGTCCGGGTTGGCCGGGCGGATGCCGAGCTGCTCGACGTACTGCGCCACGACCTCGTCGGCCTTGCGCTGCGGGATGCGGCGCAGCCAGCCGCGCTCGGCCTGGAGCCCGAGCACGATGTTCTCGCGCACCGTGAGGTCGCCGATGATGCCCTCGGTCTTGCGGCTCTCGGAGGAGTAGACGATGCGTCGAGCGAGCGCCGAGCGCGGGGTGCGCAGCTTCGTCGGCTGCCCGTCGACCCGGAGCTCGCCGACGTCCGAGCGGTCGGCGCCGTAGAGCAGGCGCGCGAGCTCGGTGCGCCCGGAGCCCAGCAGGCCCGCGAGCCCGACGACCTCACCGGGGTACACGTCGAGGTCGAACGGCTCGATCGACCCCTTGCGCCCGAGCCCGATCGCCTGCACGTACGGCTGCACGTCCCCGCGCTCGGCGACGACCCGCTTCGGGGCCTCCTCGAGCTGCTCCAGGACCTCCAGCGAGCGGCCGATCATCTTCTGGACGAGCTCGACGCGCGGCAGGTCCGCCGTGCGGTACTCACCCACGAGCGTGCCGTTGCGCAGCACCGTCATGCGGTCGCTGATCGCGTACACCTGCTCGAGGAAGTGCGACACGAACAGGATCGCGACGCCGCGGCTGCGCAGGTCGCGGACCACCGCGAACAGCCGCTCCACCTCGTCGACGTCGAGGCTGGACGTCGGCTCGTCGAGGATGACCACGCGCGCGTCGACGACCATCGCGCGGCAGATCGCGACGAGCTGCTGCACGGCCAGCGAGTGCGACGACAGGGTCGAGGCCGGGTCGATGTCGAGGTTGAGCGCCTTGAGGTGCTCCCGCGCGGCTCGCCGGGTGGCCCGGAAGTCGACGAGGCCCGCCCGGCGCACCTCGTGGCCGAGCATGACGTTCTCCGCGACCGACAGGTTGTCGCACAGGTTGACCTCTTGGTACACGGTGCTGATGCCCGCGAGCTGGGCCTGCGCGGGGCCGGTGAACGTGCGCTCGGTGCCGTCGACGACGATCGTGCCGGCGTCGATCGAGTACACGCCCGTGAGCGCCTTGATGAGGGTGGACTTGCCGGCGCCGTTCTCGCCCATGAGGGCGTGCACCTCGCCGGGGAACAGGCGCAGGTCGACGCCGTCGAGCGCCTTGACGCCCGGGAACGTCACGGTGATGCCGGTCATGGCGACGACCGGGGGGCGGTCGCTCGCGGCGGGCTGGGCGGGCTGGTCCGCGGGGATGGCGGAGGGGCTGGTGGTCATCGTCGACCTCTCGTCCGGACCGGAGGGACACCCCCGGGGTGCCGACCGCTCGCCACGGTCGGCACCCCGGGGGTGGGCTGATGTCAGTACTGCCGGGTGGGCAGTGCTTCCTTCGCCGCGGCCTGGTCGAACGCGTCGTCGTGGGTGACGATACGCGGCTCGACCGTCCCGCCCGAGTGGAGCGTCTTGATGATGTCGGCGAGGTCGGGGCCCAGGAGCGGGTTGCACTCGACGATGTAGTTGATCTTGCCGTCGGCGAGCGCCTGCATGCCGTCCTTGACGCCGTCGATCGACACGATCTTGATGTCCGTGCCGGGCTTCTTGCCGGCCGCCTCGATGGCCTCGATCGCGCCGAGGGCCATGTCGTCGTTGTGGGCGTACACGAGGTCGATGTCGGGGTTCGCCTGCAGGAAGCCCTCCATGACCGTCTTGCCCTCGGCCCGCGTGAAGTTGCCGGTCTGCGAGGCGATGATCTTGACGTTCGGGTTGCCCTTCGTGGCGTCCTCGAAGCCCTGCTTGCGGTCGATCGCGGGCGCGGAGCCCGTGGTGCCCTGCAGCTCGACGACGTTGATCGGCTCGGTCGCGACGTTGTCGTTGACCCACTCGCCGATCCGCTTGCCCTCCTCGACGAAGTCCGAGCCGATGAACGTCACGTAGAGCGACTTGTCCTCGGAGTCGACCGCGCGGTCGGTGAGGATCACGGGGATGTTGGCCTGCTTGGCCTCCTCGAGCACCGCGTCCCAGCCGGACTCGACGACCGGCGAGAACGCGATGTAGTCGACGCCCTGCGCGATGTACGAGCGGATCGCCTGGATCTGGTTCTCCTGCTTCTGCTGCGCGTCGGAGAACTTGAGGTCGAACCCGTTGTCCTTGGTCAGGGTGTCCTGGATCGACTTCGTGTTCGCGGCGCGCCAGCCGCTCTCCGCGCCGACCTGCGAGAAGCCGACGTTGATGAGGTCGCCGCTGTCACCGCCACCGGTGGCCGCGTCCGTGCTGCTGTCACCGCTGCCGCTGCTGCCGCACGCGGCGAGACCGAGGGCGAGCACCGCGACCGTCGCGGCCATCGCCCGGGTCCTGAATGTCCTGCTGACCATGCTTCTCCTCCTTGAGAGCGCACCGTGCCGCCTTCGCCGTCCCACACCGGACGACAGGCGTCAAGCTTCCCGGGGGACCGGGACCTAGCTGCGGAGACCTGTGCGGGGTCTAGGTCGAACGGCCCGATGTTAGCGTTCACATCTTCCGCTTCGCACGGATTTGCGTGTTGCATTCCGGTCACGGTCACCGGCGCCCCCGCTCAGCCCGCCCAGGGCGCCCTCGCGGCAGTCAGAGCAGGGTGCCGACGACGACCGTCGCGTCGAGGTCGTCGTCCGTCACCACGCTCGCCGTGAGCCCGTGGGCGACGAACGCCGCCGCCGTCCCCGGCGCCTGCCGCTCGCTCGTCTCGACGACCACGTGGCCGCCGGGTCGCAACCAGCCCGAGGCCAGCGCGGCGATGCGACGGTGCAGGTCGAGCCCGTCGGCGCCACCGTCGAGCGCGACGAGCGCCTCGTGGTCGCGCGCCTCCGACGGCATGAACGCGACCTCGTCGGTCGGGACGTACGGCGCGTTGGCCGTGATGACGTCGACCCGGCCGCGCAGGTCGGCCGGCAGGGGCGCGTCGAGGTCGCCCTCGTGGACGTGCCCGCCGACCGGCTCCACGTTGCGGCGCGCGCAGGCCACCGCGGCCGGGTCGACGTCGGCGGCGTGCAGCTCGACCCCCGGCACGCGCGCGACGACGGCGACACCGACCGCCCCGGTGCCGCAGCACAGGTCGACGAGCACACGACCGGGGCTCAGGCGGCTCGCCGCCTCCCGGACCACGAGCTCGGTGCGCCGGCGCGGGACGAACACCGTCGGCGCGACGCGGACCCGCAGGCCCGCGAACTGCGCCCAGCCGAGGATCTGCTCGAGCGGCTCGCCGGCCACCCGGCGGGCGACCAGGGCGTCCAGGCGGTCCGGGGCGTCGCCCGACGTCGCGGCCGCGACGAGCAGCGCGGCCTCGTCCTCCGCGAACACGCACCCGGCGGCACGCAGCGCACGGACCACGGGCGCGGTCGGATCCTCGGCGGTCCCTGCGGTCACGCGACCAGTGGACCACGTCGACCTCGGTCGCCGGGCGCACCGGCTGCGCTCGACGGGCGTCCGTGCGGGCGGGTGGCTGGCGCAGTCGGTCGTCGCCGCGCTCTGCGTCGAGGTCACCGTGGACCGCCACGCGTCCCCGATGGTGCAGAGGGTCGACGCCGACCGCGCGTCAGAGCTCTCCGGGGTGCCGGCCGACGCTTCCCGCGTGCGGCTGCCCACGCCGTGGCCTCCGCCCGCGCGTCCGACGTCGTGACGCACGACAGGGCCCGACGGCCTGCGCCGTCGGGCCCTGTCGTCGGAGGGCGTCCCGGTGACGGCCGAGTCAGAGCCCCTGGGCCAGGCGCCAGTAGGCCTGGTTCCAGCGGACCTGCTCGCGGAACGCGCGGCGGGTGGTCGACTCGTCGATGACCAGCAGCTCGGTGCGGGCGATCTCGGCGAAGTCCTCGAACGCCTCGACGCCGACGGCCGTGGTGAGCACCGTGTGGTGCGCTCCCCCGGCGGTCAGCCACGCCTCGGCGGACGTGCGGAAGTCGGGGCGCGGCTGCCAGACGGCCCGGGCGACCGGGAGGTTCGGCAGGGCGGCGGTCGGCGGCACGATGTCGACGACGTTCGCGGTGAGCCGGAACCGGTCGCGCATGTCGGCGAGCGAGACGACGACGCCCACACCCGGGTCCGTGTCGAACACGAGGCGGACGGGGTCCTCGCGGTCGCCGATGCCGAGCGGGTGGATCTCGAGCGCCGGCTTCGACGTGGTGAGCGTCGGGCAGATCTCGAGCATGTGCGCGCCGAGGATCCGCTCGTCGCCGGGCGTCAGGTCGTACGTGTAGTCCTCCATGAGGGACGCGCCGCCGGGCAGGCCCTCGCCCATGACCTTCGCGGCCCGCACGAGGACGGCCGTCTTCCAGTCGCCCTCGGCGCCGAAGCCGTAGCCCTCCGCCATGAGCCGCTGCACCGCGAGGCCGGGGAGCTGGCGCAGCCCGCCGAGGTCCTCGAAGTTGGTCGTGAACGCCTTGGCGCCGACCGACTCGAGGAACGTCCGCAGCGCGATCTCCTGCCGCGCTCCGTAGCGCAGCGACTCGTGGCGGTCGCCGCCCTTGCGCAGCGCCGGGACCACGTCGTACAGGTCCTCGTACTCGGCGACGAGCGCGTCGACGTCCGCATCGGACACGGCCTCGACGGCGGCGACCAGGTCGTTGACGCCCCACGTGTTCACGGAGACGCCGAACCGCAGCTCGGCCTCGGTCTTGTCGCCCTCGGTGACGGCGACGTTGCGCATGTTGTCGCCGAACCGGGCGAGCACGAGCTCGTGCGTCGCGGCCCAGCCGGCGCACGCGCGCACCCAGGTGCCGATGGACGCGGTCACCGCGGGGTTCGACACGTGCCCGACGACCGTCTTGCGGGACGTGCCGAGGCGCGTCGCGACGTAGCCGAACTCGCGGTCGCCGTGCGCGGCCTGGTTGAGGTTCATGAAGTCCATGTCGATGCTGTCCCAGGGCAGCTCGACGTCGGCCTGCGTGTGCAGGTGCAGCAGCGGGGTCCGCAGCGCGTCCAGGCCGGCGATCCACATCTTCGCGGGCGAGAACGTGTGCATCCACACGATGACACCGATCACGGAGTCGTCCGAGTTCGCGTCGAGCGCGGCGCGGCGGATCGCGGCGGAGTCCTTGAGGACCGGCTTCCAGACGACCTTCGCGGGGATGTCCGACGACTCGTCGAGCAGTCGGGCGACCTCCTGGGACTGCTCGGCGACCTGGCGCAGGGTGTCCTCGCCGTACAGCCCCTGGCTGCCGGTGAGGAACCAGATCTCGCGGTCGGCGTAGGGCTTGGTCATCGGGTGGGCTCCTGGTTCTGGCCGTAGACGTTCTGGTAGCGGGCGTACAACGAGTCGATGTGCGCCGGGTCGATGGGCAGCGGATCGCCGAGCTGGCGCGAGATGTGCACCGTGCGGGCGACCTCCTCGACCATGACGGCGGCCTTGACGGCGGCCTTCGCGTCGCGGCCGATGGTGAACGGCCCGTGGTTGCGCATGAGCACCGCCGGGCTGCGTGACTCGCGGAGGGTCTCGACGATGCCGCGGCCGATCGAGTCGTCGCCGATGAGGGCGAACGGGCCGATCGGGATGTCGCCGCCGAACTCGTCGGCCATCATCGTCAGCACGCACGGGACGGGCTCGGCGCGGGCGGCCCACGCCGTCGCGTACGTCGAGTGCGTGTGCACGACGCCACCGACCTCGGGCATGTGGCGGTAGACGTACGCGTGCGCGGCGGTGTCCGACGAGGGCGAGCGGGTGCCGTCGACGAGCGTGCCGTCGAGGTCGCAGACGACCATCGACTCGGGCGTGAGCTCGTCGTACGTGACGCCGGACGGCTTGATGACGAACAGGTCGTCTCCCCCGTCGACGGGCACGCGCTGCGACACGTTGCCCGCGGTCCACACGACCAGGCCCCAGCGGGGCAGCTCGGCGTGCAGGCGGGCGACGACCTCGCGGGTGGTCGCGACGGCGTCCCGCACCGCGCTCGGGTAGTCGTCCAGCGTCATTCGGCTCTCGTCTCCTCGTTCGGTCCCGCTGCTCGGTGCGTCGGGCTCAGAGTGCGTCGGTCGCGGCCTGCTCGACCGCGAGCCCCGCGGTGTACCGCTCGAGCCAGGCGGTGTACCCGGCCACGTCGGCGGCGTCGGGCTCCTCGACGTCGAGCGTCGCGCCGCCGAACACCTGGGTGGCGAGGTGCTCGCCGAGGTCGGTGCCGTCGGCCCCGAGGTACGCGGCGAGCAGCGCGATGCCCCACGCACCCCCCTCGCCGGCGGTCCGCCCGACGGCCACGGGGGCGCCGACGGCCGCAGCGAGCAGCCGCTGCGCGACGCCCGCGGTGCGGAACAGCCCGCCGTGCGCGAACAGCGAGTCGACCTCGACGCCCTCGGCGGCGAGGATCCGCATGCCGAGGCTGAGCGTCCCGAACGCGCCGTACACCTGGGTCCGGATGAAGTTCGCGAGCGTGAGGCGGCTGTCGGGCGTCCGGACGAACAGCGGGCGACCCTCGGACAGCCCGGTGATCGGCTCGCCCGACAGGTAGTTGTAGGCGAGCAGGCCGCCGCCGTCGGCGTCGCCCTCGAGCGCCTGGCCGAGCAGCGTCGCGAACACGGTGTCGCTGTCGGCGTCGCTGCCGAGCGCCGTCGCGAACTGGCGGAACACGTCCGCCCACGCGCCGAGCTCGCTCGCGCCATTGTTGCAGTGCACCATCGCGACGAGGTCGCCCGCGGGGGTCGTGACGAGGTCGATCTCGGTGTGCACGCGCTGCAGCGGCTTCTCGAGCACGACCATCGCGAAGATGCTGGTCCCGACGCTGATGTTGCCGGTGCGCGGCGAGACGGAGCCGGTCGCGACCATGCCCGTGCCGGCGTCGCCCTCGGGCGGGCACAGCGGTGCGCCGGCCTGGAGCGTGCCGGTCGGGTCGAGCAGCGCGGCCCCCTCGGCGGTGAGGCGTCCGGCCTCCTGGCCCGCGACGAGGACCTCGGGGAGCACGTCGTCGAGGCGCAGGTGCGGGTGACGGTCTGCGACCAGCGCGTCGAACGTCGAGACCATGCCACGGTCGTAGGTGCGGGTCGCGGGGTCGACGGGGAACACGCCCGACGCGTCGCCGACGCCGAGCGCGAGGCGGCCCGTGAGCCGCCAGTGCACGTAGCCCGCGAGCGTCGTGATGGACCGGACCTGCGGCACGTGCGGCTCGTCGTCGAGCACGGCCTGGTAGAGGTGCGCGATCGACCAGCGCAGCGGGATGTTGTGCCCGAGCAGCTCGGTGAGCTCGGCGGCGGCGGGCCCGGTGGAGGTGTTGCGCCAGGTGCGGAACGGGACGAGCAGCTCGCCGTCCCCGTCGAACGCGAGGTAGCCGTGCATCATCGCGGACACGCCGAGCGCGCGGAGCGTGGTGAGCGGGACGCCGTAGCGGTCCTGGACGTCGGCGAGCAGCGATGCGACGCACTCCTGCAGGCCCGTCCACACCGCGTCGAGCGAGTAGGTCCACGTGCGGTCGACGAACTGGTTCTCCCAGTGGTGGCTGCCGCCCGCGACCGGGACGCCGTCGGGGCCGACGAGGCACGCCTTGATGCGCGTCGAGCCGAGCTCGATGCCCAGGGACGCGTCGCCCGCGGTGATCGCGGCGCGGATGCGGGCGAGGTCGTCGGCCATGTCACGGCTCCTTCGTCGCTGGCGTCCGGCCGGCGCGACGAGCGGGCGACGGGCTGGGCGGACGGTCATGGGCCGCCTGCAGACACCGGCGGCCGGGCCCAATGTTAGCGCTCACATCCGTGGATTCGTAAACCACCGGACACGGTTTCGCCCCCCGTCCGGCCCGGCGCCGCACGCGAGGTCGGGCCACGGTCAGGTCCGTCCTCGGGTTGGGTCGGCGTCCCCACGGCCCGCCGGCCGCACCGAGCTCCGCCGGACCACCAGCTCCGCCGGGATCTGCTGCCGGGCCACGTCCGCCCCGGCGAACGCAGCCTCGAGCGACCGGACCGCGAGCCGCCCCAGCGCCCCGAAGTCCTGCCGCACGGTGGTCAGCGGCGGTGTGTAGTGCGCCGCCCCGACCTCGTCGTCGAACCCCACCACCGCGACGTCGTCGGGCACGCGCACACCGCTCTCCCAGAACGCGTGCAGCAGGCCCAGCGCGAGCTGGTCGTTCGCGGCGAAGATCGCGGACGGCACACCCTCGCGGACCATCCGCCGCCCGAGCTCGTAGCCGTCGGCGGCGTCCCACCCGGCCTCGAGGTGCTCGGGCGCGTCCGGGCCGGACACCTCACGCCACCCGGCGAGCCGGTCCTGCGCGTCGAACCAGTCCTGCGGGCCCGCCACGTGCACGACCGACGAGTACCCCTGGTCGAGCAGGTGCTGCGTCGCGAGACGGGCGCCGTGCCGCTGGTCGACGCCCACGGCGTGCAGGTGCGGGACGGGCGGCACGTCGGACGCCGACGAGATCAGCACGACCGGCACGGGCGACGCGATCGCCGCGATGGCCCGCGCGACCTCGGTGGTGGGCGCGATGATCGCGATGCCGTCGACGCCCTGACCCAGGAAGTGCTCGACGGCGTCGTGCATGGTGTCGCCGTCGAACTGCCGGATCGTCGCGACCGACACGTACCAGCCGACGACGCGCGCGGCCTCCTCGAGCCCCACGAGCGTGCTGGTCGGACCGTACAGCGCGGTCGCGGGCGTGACGACGCCGAGCGTGCCCGACCGGCGGGTCACCAGCGCGCGGGCGGCGCTGTTGCGGCGGTAGCCCAGCCGGGCGATCGCGTCGTTGACCCGCTCGCGGGTCTCCGGGCGGACGCTCGGGTGGTCGTTGAGCACGCGCGAGACCGTCTGGTGGGAGACGCCGGCGAGCTGGGCGACGTCGCTCATCGCGGGCGGGCGCACGGGGGTGTTCATCGTCGGGTCCTCGTCGTCAGCCGGCGTACTGCGCGCCGAGCTCGCGCGAGCGGTCCCGCGCGGCCTCCGCCGCCGCCACGACACCGGCCCGGACGCCGTGCGCGTCGAGCTCGCGGACCGCCGCGACCGTGGTGCCGTCCGGCGACGACACGCGTTCGCGGAGGACGACGGGATGGTCCCCCGACTGCGCGGCGAGCGCCGCCGAGCCCTCGACGGTCGCGACGGCGAGCCTGGTCGCGAGGTCGCGCGTCAGGCCGAGCAGGACACCGGCCTCCGCCATCGCGTCGATCAGGTAGAACGCGTACGCGGGGCCGGACCCCGAGATGGCGGTGACCGCGTCGAGGTCCTTCTCCGCGACGCGGACCACCAGGCCGGTCGCCGCGAGCATCTTCTCGACGAGCACCAGGTGCCCGTCGGTCGCGTGCGCGCCGCCCGCGATCGCGCTCGCACCCTTGCCGACCACCGCCGGGGTGTTCGGCATGACGCGGACCACGGGCGTGCCCGCCGGCAGGCGGCCCTCGTACGCTGCGATCGGCACCCCGGCGGCCACGGACACGACGACCTCGCCGCCCTTGAGCACCGGCGCGATCTCGTCGAGCACCGTGCTCACGACGTTCGGCTTGACCGCGAGGAGCACCACGTCCGCCCGGACGGCCGCGTCCCGGTTCGACGCGCCCGTGCGGACCCCGTACCTCCCGGCGAGCTCGTCCGCGCGCGCCGCCGCGTGCTCGGTGACTTCCACCTGCTCGGGCGTCCAGCCTGCGGTGAGCAGCGCGGAGAGCAGCGTCTCGCCCATCACACCCCCACCGAGCACCGCGACGTGCGGGGTGCCGGGTGTCTGGTCGGTCATCGTGCTCCTCCCGTCGTGCCGCCTCTCGACGGCGACGCCGCGAGCCTACCGACCGCCCCCGCCGCTGAGCTGGCTGCCGCCGAGCTGACTCGTATCGAAACCTGGCGGCGGGCCGAAGCCGCCCTGGATCTGCACGTCGCCGCCGTCGTCCCCCAGGCCCGACAGGCCGCGGCTCGAGCTCGACGAACCCGTGTCGATGGCCTGCTGCGTGTCGGCGAGGACCACCTCGTCGCCCAGGGACAGGCCTGAGACGATCTCGGTACGCTCGGCACCGACCGCGCCGCGCTCGACCGTCACGTCGGTCGGGATGCCGTCCTCCAGCACCCGCACCGTCGCCGTCGTGCCGTCGACGTGCACCGCCGACGTCGGCACCGTGAGCACCTCGTCGCCGCCCGCGACCGTGATCGTGACCTGCGCGGACGCGCCGTCGTACAGCGGCTGGTCCGTCGCGTCGAGCGCGAGCTCCACCGCGTACGACGGCTCCGAGGTCTCCGACTGGTCGAGGACGCCGATGCTCGTGACCGTCGCGGTGAGCGTCTCGTCGGTCGTCGGCGTCGTCACCGTGGCCGTCTGCCCGACCTCGACGATGTCGATGCTGGTCAGCGGCACCGTGGTCGCGACCGTGTGGCCGTCCGTGCCGAGCACGGTGATGACGGCGGTCGTCGAGGACGCGCCGACCGACGCACCCGGCGTGATCGAGACCTGCGCGACAGTGCCGGCGACCGGGCTCGTCAGCGTGACGAACGCGAGCCGGTGCTGCGCGACCGCGAGGTCGGCCTCGGCGAGGTCGATCGCCGCCTGGTCCGCGAGGATCGTGGCGGCCGAGGCCGGGGTGGACGAGCTGCCGTCCCGGTCGCCGGACGACGAGTCGGTGGGGCTGGCGCTGGGGCTCGACGTGCTCGACGGGCTCGACGGGCTGCTCGACGGCTGGTCGTTCGGGGTCGGGTCGTCCGACCCGCTCGGCGTCGAGCCGTTCGACTGGACCAGCGCCCGCTGGAGGGCCTGCACCGCGTCGTCCAGCGACGTGGTCAGCGCGAGGAGCGCCTGCTGCTGGGCGTCGGTCGCCTGCTGCGCGTCGAGCGTGCCGTTCACCGCGGCCTGGCAGTCGGCGAGGGCCTCCTGCACGGCCGCCGACGCGTCGTCGGCGGTCGTCGTGCCGTCGCTCGTGCCGTCGCTCGTGGTGTCGTCGGTCGTCGTGCCGTCGTCGGCCGACGCGCTCGGGCTCGTGCTCGGCGTCGGAGTCGCTGACGGCGTCGGCTGCGGGTCGACGTCGTCGCTCACGACCGCGAGGAACGCCGCGCACGTGGCCTGCGCGGCCGTCACGCTGGTGCTGCTCGTCGCGAGCGCCGCGGACGCCGCCTGGTACTGGGCGAGGAGGTCGCGCTGGGCCTTCTGCACCGCGGCGACCGCGGCGGCGACTGCGGGGTCGGCGGACCCGGTGTCGCCCGACGGGTGCGTGCCGTCGGTGCCCGTCGAGGGCGTCGACCCGGTCGAGGGACTCGTGGTGGAGGAGCTCGAGCTCGACGACGACGACGAGGACGAGGAGGACGACGAGCTCGACGACGTCTGCGAGTCGAGGTCGTCCTCGAGCTGCTGCTGCGCGTCGGCCAGCGCCGACGCCGCGGTGTCGACCCCGTCCTGCAGCGACGCGGTGTCGAGCGTCGCGAGCGTCTGGCCGGCGGTGACGACGTCCCCGACGGCCACGGGCACGGTCGCGACGGTACCCGCCACGGAGAACGCGAGGTCGCGGCGGGTCGCGGACGACACCGTGCCGGTCGCGTGGATCGTCTGCGTCACGGTGTCGCGCGTGACCTCGGCCGTGCGGTACCGGTCCTGGCCCGAGCCGCCGAGGGCGAGCGCGACGCCACCGCCCGCCGCCACGAGGACGACCGCACCGGCCGCGGTGAGCACGACGACACGGCGGCGGCGTGCCCGGCGCCGGGCAGACAGCGACGGCCGGGACGACAGGGGCGTGGCTGCGTCAGGCATCGGTGCCGCCCTGCGTCTGGTCGGTGCCCGAGCCGCCGGTGCCGCCCGGCCGGGTGCCGCGCATCATGAAGCCGCTCGTGCAGCCGTCGGCGCCCTTGTCGGACAGCATGAGCGCGGTCGCCGTGACCTTGCCGCTGTCGTCGGCCTCGCCGCGCGCCACGGCGCACAGGCCGACGGCGATCGCGGACGTGTCGGCGACGGCGTCCTTGGTGTACGTCGTGGACGCGTCGACCGTCACCGTGACGGTGCTGGTGGTCGTGTCGTCGGAGGACGGGGACGACGTGCTGCCGTCCTGGGACGGCGGCTGCGGCCGGGTCTGCTCGATCGTGATCGTGCTGCCGTCGACCGCGGTGACCTTGCCGGACGAGAACCCGCCGGAGCCGCCCATGAAGGCGGGGGCGCCGGACGGGAAGTCGGTAGGCGCGCCGTCGGGCAGGTCGGTCGGGCGGGTGCCCTGCGGGCCGCCTGGGCTGCCCTCGCCGCCGGAGAAGTCCGGACGGTCGCCGCCCGGCCCGCCGCCGAGGCCGCCGAACCCGCACGTGCCGTCGTCGGCTGCGGCCGTGATGCGGACCGTGCTCGCGGGCCCGCTGTCGTCCGCCTGCGCGTCGTCGCCGGTGGGCGCGGTCGTCGTCGAGACGCACGACCCGACGGTGACGTCCGCGAGCGCCGCGGCCACCGTGCGCGTGACCGTGGTGGTGTCCGTCCAGGTCACCGCCGTCTGCGAGTCCGAGCTGCGCAGCTGCAGCACGGTCCCGTCGATCGCGACGATCTCGCCGGACGTGCCGCCGCCCTGCCGGCCAGTCATCTGCGGCGCCTGCTGGGCGGACTCGCCGTCGTCCTGCTGCGCGGTCGTGCCGGAGCCGCCGCCCGAGGAGCACGCGGCGAGCAGGAGCACACCGACGGTGGCGAGCGCGGGCAGCGCCAGCGCGGTGGCGGTGCGGCGGGGACGGGCGGGGGGCATGGTGTTCTCCTTCTGCGGGGCGCGCGCGGTCACGGTCACTCCGCCCGCAGCGCGTCGATGGGGGCGAGCCGGGCGGCCCGGGTCGCGGGGTACACGCCGAACACGAGGCCGATCGCGAGGGCGACGACGACGGAGCCGGCGACGGCCGCGCCGGACACCACGACGGACGTGCCGAGCAGGCCGGGCAGCACCTGGGCCGCGACGATGCCGAGGGCGGCGCCGAGGACCCCGCCGCCGAGACCGAGCACGCCCGCCTCGACGAGGAACTGCCGCCGGATCGCCCACGGCGGGGCGCCGAGCGCCTTGCGCAGACCGATCTCACGGGTCCGCTCGGTGACGGACACGAGCATGATGTTCATGACCCCGATGCCGCCGACCAGCAGCGACAGCGCGGCGATGCCCGTGAGCAGCACGGTGAGCGTCTTGTAGACGGCGGTCGCCGTCGAGACCAGGGCGTCCTGGCTGTTCACGGTGAAGTCGGCCGCGGACGCGTCGGTGATGCCGTGCAGGTTGAGCAGCGTCTGCGTGGCCTCCTGGTACGCGGCGCTGAGCTGGTCGCCGGACTCGGCCTGCAGGTAGACGGTCGAGACGGCCTCGCGGGACTGGCCGCCGACGAGCGTGTCCGCGGCGGTGCTCAGCGGCACGACCGCGACGTCGTCGAGGTCGCTGTCCCCGCTCGCACCCTGCGACTCGAGCACGCCGATCACCTGGAAGTCGTGCCCGCTGATGGTCACCGTCTGCCCGACGACCCGGGTCGTCCCGAAGAGCTCCTTCGCGGTCTCGGGCCCGAGGACGACGACGTTGGCCCGCTGCTCGTCCTGCTCGGCCGTGAAGAACGTGCCGTTCGCGACGGTCCGGGCGCGGACGTCGAGCCACTCCGGCGTGGTGCCGACGACCTGCGTCGTCCAGTTCGTGTCACCCGCCTCCAGGGAGACCGACGTCGTCTTCTCGGGCGCGACCGCGGCGACGTCCGGGGTGTTGACCTTGGAGGCCAGCGCCTCGGCGTCGGCCCTGGTCAGCGTCGTGCGGGTGCCGAAGCCGCCGCGCACGCCGCTCGAGTCGGTGCTGCTGCCGGGCTTGACGATGAGCAGGTTGCTGCCGAGCGAGCTGATCTGCGCGGACACGTCCTTCTGCGTGCCGAGGCCGAGGCCGACCGTGAGGATCACGGCCGCGATGCCGATGAGGATGCCGAGCACCGTGAGCGTCGAGCGCAGGCCGTGCGTGCGCACCGCCGCCCAGCCGGTCCGCAGGGTCTCCGTCCAGGTCATGCCGCCACCGCCCGATCCTCGACGACCAGGCCGTCGCGGACGCGGACCACGCGCTGCGCCCGCTCGGCGACCTCGCGCTCGTGCGTGATGAGCACGATCGTGCGGCCCTGCGCGTGCAGCTCGTCGAAGAGCCGCAGGACGTCGTCGGACGACGCGGTGTCGAGGTTGCCGGTCGGCTCGTCCGCGAGCAGCAGCGCCGGCTCCCCGACCAGTGCCCGGGCCACGGCCGCGCGCTGCTGCTGGCCGCCCGACAGCTCGCCGGGCCGGTTGTCGAGCCGGTCCCCCAGCCCGACGCGCTCCAGGGCCGCGATCGCCCGGGCCCGGCGCTCCGCGCCGTGCACGCGCCCGTACATGAGGGGCAGCTCGACGTTGCGCAGCGACGACAGGGACGGCAGCAGGTGGAACTGCTGGAACACGAACCCGATGCGCCGGTTGCGGATGTCCGCGAGGTCGATCTCGTCGAGCTCGCCCACGTCCTCGCCGGCGAGCCGGTACGAGCCGGCCGTGAGGGTGTCGAGGCACCCGAGGATGTTCATGAGGGTCGACTTGCCCGAGCCCGACGGGCCCATGACGGCCACGTACTCGCCCGCGTCGATACGCAGGTCGACGCCGCGCAGGGCCTCGAACTCGATGCTGCCGGTGCGGTACGTCTTGCGGACGCCCGCGAGGTCGATGACGGGCTCAGCCATTGGTCGGACCGCCCGGGAAGCTCTGGCCGGTGAAGCCCTCGGGCGGCGGACCGCCCTGGAAGCCCTCCGGGAAGTTGCCCTGGAACTGGGGGCCGCCCTCCTCGCCCTGCTGGCCGTCCCGGTTGCCGCCCGGCGTGAACACGGCGAGCACCACCTCGTCGCCCTCCGCGAGCCCGGACGTGATCTCGGTGAGGTTGCCGGACGTCTCGCCGGTGGTCACCTCGACCGTGGTCTGCTTGCCGTCGGCGTCGACCGTCGTGACGGTGGACTTCCCGTCCGTGGTGGTCACGGCGAGGCTCGGCACGGTGAGCACGTCGGTGCGGCGCTCGTAGACGAGGTCGACGTCGGCGGACACGCCGTCGTGCAGGCCTTCCTGGCCGGGCGTGAGGTCGACCGTCACCGGGTAGGCGGCGACCCCCTGGCTGCTCGTGGACAGCAGGCCGATGGAGGCGATCGTGCCGAACACCGGGTCGGTCGCGCCGTCGGGCGTGACCTCCGCCTGGTCGCCGACCTCGAGGTTCGCGACGTCCGCGTCGGAGACGCTGACCTCGACCTGCCACGCGTCGGTGCCGACGATCGTGAACTGGGCGGTCGACGTGTCCGAGCCCGTCGGGTTCTGGCCGTCGCCGCCGCTCGACGAGCCGGTGACGGCGTCGCCGACCTCCAGGTCCACCGCGGTGAGCAGGCCCGCGACGGGGGCAGTGAGGGTCGCGCCGGCCATCGCCTCCTGCGCGGCGTCGACCTGCGACTGCGCGACGTCGACCTGCGCCTGCGCGGACGCGATCTGCGCCTTCGCGCTCGACGACCCGTCGGACTGGTCGGTCGCGTCGGACAGCTTCGCCTTCGCGCTCGCGAGCGTCGCCTGCGCCTGCAGGAGGTCGGCGTTGAGCTGGAGGGTGTCGACGGTCGCGAGCGTCTGGCCCGCGGTGACGGTCTGGCCCGTCGCGACGAGGACGGCGGTGACGGTCCCGCTGACCTCGAACGAGACGTCCTCCTGGACCGCGGGCGCGATCGTGCCGGTGCCGCTCACGACCTTCTGCATCGTGGTGAGGCTCGCGGCGACGGTACGGGTGGTCGGGGCCGTCGCGTCGGACGCGGAGGCGTCGCGGATGCCGAACCACCACACCCCGGCCGCGACCAGCCCGACCACGGCGACGCCCGCCACGATCCTCAGCAGCGGACCTGTCCGCCTCCACAGCCGCAGCATGCTTCTCCCTCGACGACGTCCCTGGTGGATTCGCGGTCGACGGTAGGGAGCCGCCCTGGAGCGGTCGTAGCCGGGGACTGTGCCCCACCTGTGAGACCCGGTGCCGCCGACCTCCGCCCGGTCCACCGTCACGTGCGTGCCCCGATCGGGTGTCCCCGTTCGCCCCATCGGGTCGACGGCGGTCCCCTACCCTCTCCGGCATGCCCGATTCGTCCGTGTCGCCGTCGACACCGCCGATCCCCCGAGCTGCGCACGCGTACCGCGACACCGACCCCGTCGCGATCTGGGGCTTCGTGCTCACGTTCGTGCTCTGGCCCGTGGGCCTCCTGCTCTGCCTGGTCGCGCTGCGACGCGTCCGGCGCACCGGCCACGGAGGGTGGGGCCTCGCCGTCGCGGGCGCCAGCCTGTGCACGCTCGCCGGGATCGCGACGGCCCTGGCCGGGGCCGTCCTCGTCGTGCGCACCGACCTGCCCGCGCAGTGGGTCGCGAGCGGTGACGCCACGGCCGACGCCGCCGCCGCGGACCGCGTCGCGCAGGACCTCGCCGACGACCTGACCGCGCGCCACGACACGGCCGGCGAGTGGCCCGACGACCCCGGGCGCCGCGAGATCGACGACGTGCGCGCCGAGGCCTACCGCACGGGCGACGAGCTCTGCGTCGACGCCACGCGCGGCGGCTACGAGGTCTCGCTCGTGGCCGGCGAGCTCCGGACCGGTACGGGCTGCGTCGACCGGGGGTTCTCGCTGACGTTCCGCGCCGCACGACAGCAGGACGACGCGGTCCGCGAGCAGGCCCGCCAGGCGGCGCTCGTCGACGAGCTGCGCGCCCGGGCCGCCGTCGTGGCCGCGAGCTCCTCGCTCGACGGGAAGCCTGACCTGGGCCTCGGGCACGCCGAGCGGGCCGATCTCGAGGTCTGCTCCGCCGTCACGGTGACGTGGGACCGCCTCGACGACGTCGACGCGCGCGAGGCCCTCTACCGGCTGCTGCAGCAGGTCGACGCCGACGTGCGGATGACCACGTACACCGACGACTTCCAGGACTTCGAGCTGCACGACCCGACGTGGGACCCCTTCGCCCGGCGGCTGCTGGCTCTCGACGCCGACTGCTGGCGCGGCGGCTACGTCGGGCCCGCCGGTCCGTCACCCGTCCTGCCGACGCTGTGGACCACACCGCTCACACAGGCGATGCGCGACGCCGAGGCCGCCCGCGCGGCCGGGGTCAAGGCGGGCGACGCCGCCGCGATCGCGCTGACCGAGGCGCAGCAGGACGAGGAGGAGGCGCAGGTCACCGCGGCCATCGCGGCCCGCACCTGACGCGTCGCGCCGCGGTCAGGCCGGGACGAGGAGGCCGTCGCGCACGAGCCCGCGCAGCGACGGCAGCACGTCCGCCGCGACCGCGTCGGCGCCGACGTCGAGCAGCGCGCCGAGCGCGGAGACGATCTGCCCGACGGTGAGGTCGCCGTCGCACGCCCCCACGAGGCCCGCGAGCGCCGTCCCGGCCTGCACGGCCCGGCCGAACCCGCCGCCCTGCCGCAGGAGCACGACCTGCGGGTCGACCGCACCGGGCGACAGGTACCGCTCCTCGGTGACGTCGCCCGCGACGAGCAGCCGGGCGGCCAGGAGCGCGTCGTCGTCGCGCGACTGCGCCCAGTCGTGCGCCGCGAGGCTGTCCGCGACGGCGGGCCCGAGCGGCTGCCGGACGGTGCCGGTGACCTCCTCCAGCCGGCGCAGCGTCGGGGCCCCGGCCACGGGCCGGCGCAGCGTGACGATGCCGAACCCGATCGCCTCGACGTCGCGCGACGCGAAGTCGTCGAGCCACGCGCCGTACCGGGCCGCCCACGCGTCGCGGTCCCGTTCGGGCGTCGTGCCGCCGTCGCGGATCCACGTCTCGGCGTACTGCGCCGGGTCCTGCAGCTCGCGCTGCACCACCCACCCGTCGAGCCCGCTGGCGTCGACCCAGGCGCCGACGCGCTCGTGCCAGTCCTCGCCGCGCCGGACCTCCCAGTTGCCGAGGAGCTGCGCCACGCCGCCGGGTTCGAGCACCGCGCCCACGCCCTCGACGAGCTCGCGCACGATCGCGTCCCCCGCCCGGCCGCCGTCGCGGTACTCGTACTCGGGGACACCGGGGACGCGCGGGGTGATGACGAACGGCGGGTTGCTCACGACGAGGTCGAACCGCTGCCCCGCGACGGGCTCGAGCATCGACCCGTCCCGCAGCGCGAGGCGATCCTCACGCAGGCCCGCGAGCGCCGCGTTGAACCGGGCGAACGCGAGCGCGCGCGCCGAGATGTCGGTGCCGACCACGTGGGCGACGTGCCGGGACGCGTGCAGCGCCTGGATGCCGCAGCCGGTGCCGAGGTCGAGTGCCCAGCGGCGCTCGTCGCGGACCGTGACCTGCGCGAGGGTCGTCGACGCGCCGCCGACGCCGAGCACGTGGTCGGTCCGCAGCGCACGGCCGGTCGCGAGCTCGCCGAGGTCGGACGCGATCCACCAGTCGACCTCGCCGTGCCCGTCGACCGCGACGTACGGGCGCAGGTCGACACGGGCGCGCACCTCGTCGTGGGGACCCGTGCCGGCCGCCGCCACGAGGCCGAGCGCCTCGGCCCCGGCGACACCGAGCCGCGGCAGCGCGGTCCCGAGCAGCCGACGCGGCACGGGCTCGCCGAGCAGGAACAGCCGGGAGAGGACCGGCACCGGCTCGGTGCGGCCGGCTGTCGCCCGACGGGCGGGGACAGGCTCCTCGCGGTGCAGCGCGTCGGCGGCGACCGGGCCGAGCACGTCCTCGACGCCGACCACCGAGTAGCCGGCCTCAGTGAGGTCGGCGCGCAGGTCGTCGAGGCGGCCGGGGTCGGTCACGGGCACGTCGGGGGTGGGCGTCACCCGGCCATTGTCCCGGACCCGCGCGCAGCCGACCCGCCGCTGAGCAGCAGGTCGACGACGACCGGGCGGTGGTCGCTGCCGCGGCGGACCGCGTCGCCGTCGGGGACCAGCACGTTCTCCACGGCGAGGTCGGCGGACACGAGCACCGCGTCGATCCGCTTGCGCGGCGTCGCCGCCGGGAAGGTCGGGTCGCCGTCGGGCGCGACGTCCGTGAGCACCTGCCCGAGCCGCAGCCACGCCGGGCCACCGGGCAGCTCGTTGAGGTCGCCGAGCAGCACGGTCGGCGGTCCGGACGCCGCCGGCTCCGGCACCGTCGCGACGACGACGCGTTCCAGGTGCTCCGCCCGTTCGACGCGGTGCAGGCTCAGGTGCACGACCACCACCCGGACCCCGTCGACGGAGGCGACGCTCACCCCGCGGCGGGTCGTGCCCGTGCGCCACGGCAGGCGCATCGGCCGAGCCTCGGCGACCGTGTGCCCGGGGGCCACGAGCAGCGCGGTCGTGCGCGCACCGCGACCGTTCACCACGGCGACGAGGTCTGTCGCGGCGGCGAACCGGCGCAGCCGCCACCGTCCCGCGAGGCCACGCGGCGGCTCCTGCAGCGCGAGCACGTCCGGGCGCTGCGCCCGCACGACCTCGGCGGCGGCGAACCGGTCGAGCTTGAGGCCCTTGACGTTGTAGGTCATGAGCCGCAGCCGTCCGTCCGTCACTCGGTCATCTTCGCCCGTGTGCGGAGGCGCCGCGCGGCGTCAGCCCCCCAGCCACCCCGCGGCGGACCGCAGCAGAGCCCGGTGCGAGGGCGACGCGTACGAGCGCAGGTCGTGGCCGAGCGCCGAGTAGACGACCCGGGTGCGCCCCTCGACGGCCCACACGACCGGGTGCGGGGTGCCCTCGTGGTCGGCGACGGCCAGCACGTGCACCGGCCCCGACACCTGCAGGTCGAGGTACCGCTCGTCGACCGCGCCGATCGCGTCCGGGAGCCCCGCCGTCACCGGGTGGGCGTCGTCGACCACCCGGAACCGGGCGTCGCCGAGCGGCGGGTGCCACGACGCGCCCTCGACCCACCGGCCGCCGAGCGTCGCCGCCCAGCGGGGGTCGTCCTCGAACGTCATGGCCGCCTGGTGGACCGCCAGCACGGGGACGCCGCCGTCCGTCAGCGCCGCCCGGCGGTCGTGGAACGGCTGCCACGCCTCGTCGTCGCCGTCGAACGCCGGGTCCACCCGGCCGCTGCCCGCGTTGACGACGAGCAGGTCGGGCGAGGCGTCGTCGAGCGCGTGCGGGAACGTGCTGCGCAGCTGCGCCGTCCACCCGGCGTCCTCGAGCAGGGACACGAGCGCGTGCGACGTGGCCGCGTGGTCGTGCCACGGGTCCTCGTACCGTCCCCTGCCCACCAGCACCAGCGCGTGCGGCACGATGCCTCCTCTGCTCGACCCGTCCTGCTCGACCTGTCCTGCGCGACCCGCCTGGCAGCAGTGTGCCCGGACCCACCCGGGGTGCGGGCCGCGCAGACGAGCGCCCCTCGCCCGGAGGTCCGGACGAAGGGCGCCACGTCGGTGCGTCAGCGCGTGAGCGCCTCCGACTCGTCAGGCTCGTCGACCTCGTTCGCGACGGTCGTCGGCGCGGCCGAGCCCGCGCCGAGCGCCTTCGCGGCCTCCGCCTCGAGCCCGCCCTCGCGGTCCACGCGCGCCGCCCGCAGGCGGGACGCGATGACCGCGCCGAACGCGATGAGCGCCGCGGCCGTGGCGATCGCCAGGCGACCGGCCTGGCTCGCGCCGTCGCCGACGGAGATCGTGACGACCGCCGGGGCGATGAGCACCGCGACGAGGTTCATGACCTTGATGAGCGGGTTGATCGCCGGGCCGGCGGTGTCCTTGAACGGGTCGCCGACGGTGTCGCCGATGACGGCCGCGTCGTGCGCCGGGGAGCCCTTGCCGCCGTAGTGGCCGTCCTCGACGATCTTCTTCGCGTTGTCCCACGTGCCGCCCGCGTTCGCGAGGAACACGGCCATGAGGACGCCCGCGCCGATGGCCCCGGCGAGGAAGCCCGCGAGCGGCCCGACGCCCAGGCCGAAGCCGACGGCGATGGGGGCGAACGCGGCCAGCAGGCCGGGCGTGGCGAGCTCGCGCAGCGAGTCGCGCGTGCAGATGTCGACGACCTTGCCGTACTCGGGCCGGACCTCGCCCGTCATGATGCCCGGGAAGTCGCGGAACTGGCGCCGCACCTCGAACACGATGGCACCCGCCGCGCGGGTCACCGCGTCGATCGCCAGACCGGAGAACAGGAACACCGTGGCGCCGCCGAGGATCACGCCGACGAGCGTGACCGGGCTGATGATGTCGTACGCCAGCATCGACTCGACGAGGTCGTTCGCCGGGCCGCCCGTGATGCTTGCCAGCGAGTTCTGGACCGCGTCCGCGTACGACCCGAACAGGGCGGTCGCCGCGAGCACGGCGGTCGCGATCGCGATGCCCTTGGTCACGGCCTTGGTCGTGTTGCCCACGGCGTCGAGGTCCGTGAGGATCTGCGCCCCCTCGGGCGTGACGTCGCCGGACATCTCCGCGATGCCCTGCGCGTTGTCGCTGACCGGGCCGAACGTGTCCATCGCGACGATGACGCCGACGGTGGTGAGCAGGCCGCAGCCCGCGAGCGCGATGAGGAAGAGCGCGAGGGCCACGTTGCCGCCCGCGATGAGGAACACGCCGCAGATCGCCGCAGCGATGATGCCAGCGGTGTACACGGCCGACTCGAAGCCGACGCCGATGCCGGACAGCACGACCGTGGCGGCACCCGTGAGGGTCGTCTTGGCGACGTGCAGCGTCGGCTTGCTCGTCGTCCCCGTGAAGTAGCCCGTGACCCACAGGATCACGCCGGCGAGCACGACGCCGATCGCGACCGCCGCGGACGCGATGAGCCGCGGGTCGCCCGCGTGCGTCTCGAGGCCGACCGTGCCGCCGGTCAGGTCCGCGAACGTCGACGGCAGGTACGCGAACGCGGCGACCGCAGCGAGCACCACGCCGACGAGGGCCGCGACGTAGAAGCCGCGGTTGATCGCGGTGAGCCCGCTCTCCGAGCCGCGCACCCGCGTGATCGCGACGCCCAGCACGGCGACGAGCGCGCCGACCGCGGTGACGATGAGGGGGAACACGAGGCCCTGCTCGCCGAAGGCCGCCTTGCCGAGGATGAGCGCGGCGACCAGCGTCACCG
Source organism: Cellulomonas sp. (assembly GCF_017744555.1). GTDB lineage: Bacteria > Actinomycetota > Actinomycetes > Actinomycetales > Cellulomonadaceae > Cellulomonas. Next base: position 47,028 of record NZ_JAGIBD010000018.1, read on the forward strand.
CGTACGACTCGAACAGGTCGGCCGCCATGCCCGCACAGTCGCCGACGTTGTCACCCACGTTGTCCGCGATGGTCGCCGCGTTGCGCGGGTCGTCCTCGGGGATGTGCTTCTCGACCTTGCCGACGAGGTCGGCGCCCACGTCGGCCGCCTTGGTGAAGATGCCCCCGCCGACCCGCATGAACATCGCGAGCAGCGCCGCCCCGAACCCGAAGCCCTCGAGCACCGACGGCGCGTCGCCGCGGTAGATGAGGACGACGCTCGCGGCACCGACGAGGCCGAGGCCCACGACCGACATGCCGACGACGCCACCGGTCCGGAACGCGATCCGCGCACCCTCCGCGCGTCCGCCCTCCCGCGAGGCGGCAGCAGCGACCCGGACGTTCGCCCGCGTCGCGAGCCACATGCCCAGGAAGCCGATCGACGCGGAGAACGCCGCGCCGACCAGGAAGAACAGCGAGCGGCCCAGCTTGATGCCGTTGTCACCAGGGAGCAGGAAGAGCAGGCCGCACACGACGACCGCGAAGATCGCCAGGGTCCGGAACTGCCGGCTCAGGTACGCGGACGCACCCTCCTGGACGGCGCGCGCGATCTCGCGCATGGACGCGGTGCCTTCGTCGGCGGCGAGCACCTGCCGGCGGAGCACGACCGCCACCAGCAAGGCCATCACTGCCAGGGCCGCGATGACACCGACGATCATGAGGCTCGTGGATCCGAGCTCGACCATGCATCCTCCTCGGACGATCGACACGGCCCCCCTGACCGCGTCTGTCCGCCGGCCCCGTTGCCGCCGGACCCGGGCAGTCTAACCAGGCGATGTGACGTAGATCGCACATCGAGGTGTCCATCAAGATCACCCCCAACCATTCCGATGCCAGGGGCGTCAACACGGGTATGACAAGCACGCACGGCGGAGGTGGGCGGTGACCTGGGAGGACGACCTGGGTCGCCTCGTCACGGACCGCGGGTCCGCGCTGGTGGCGTACGCGCACCTGCTCACGGGTGATCTCCACAGCGCCCAGGACCTCGTCCAGGACGCGCTCGTCAACGCCTTCTCGCGACGACGCCCGCACACCGTCGACTCCACCGAGGCCTACGTGCGCCGCGTCATCCTCAACGCCTACCTCGACGTCTGGCGTCGCCGTCGCCGCCTCGACGCCGTCGCGCACCTGCTCGAGGTGCCCGCCGACGGACACGACCGCCACACCGAGGCAGCCGACCGTGCCGACGTCGCCGCCGCCCTGACCACGCTCTCGCCCCGCGAGCGCGCCTGCGTCGTGCTGCGGTTCTACGACGACCTCACGCTCCCCGAGATCGCCCACCGCCTCGGCGTCTCCGACGGCGCAGTCAAGCGCTACCTGTCCGACGCACGCCGCAAGCTCGAGCCGCTCCTCGGCCCGCAGCCCTCGCTGGCCGACCAGGACCTGCCGACCCTGAAGGGAGGCCGTCGATGAACCCCGACCTCAGCGAGGCCCTGCAGGACCTGGCGGCCCGCACCGAGGCCGTCCACCGGGCGGCCGGTGGCCTCGACCTGCCCGCGGTGGCCGCGCGCACGCGCCACCGACGCCGGGTACGGACCGCGGTCCTCTCGGCCGGCTCGGCGGCCGCCGTCGTGCTGCTCGCCGTCGGCGCAGCGTATGCCGCGGGTCCGCACACCCGGACACCCGCCCCCGCCGACCCACCCACCACATCGGGCGCAGCACCCGGCACGTGCGGCTCACGCCTCGACGCCCTGCCGGTGTCCGACGAGGGCGCGCCGGTCGGGCTCACGTGGTCCGAGGGCACCTCGGACGGGCTGGTCGTGTCCGGCGGGCCCGCCGGGGGGACGACGTCACCCGACGCGACGCTGGGCCGGGTGGCCGACCGAACCATCACCGCGCACGTCACCACCGAGCTCTCCCCGGCCGACCTCGTCGCGGGCTCGGAGCAGGACCGGTCGGGCCTGCAGCACCTGCTCGCGGGCTACGAGTCGCAGCTGGCCGCCGATGACCTCCCGGACGACGCGCGCGCGCTCGTCGAACCGCTGGTCGAGGAACTGCGGGCGCAGACTGCCGTGCTCGACGGCCCGGGCACGACCGCGCCCGCCTCGCCGGGCCTCGACCTGTGGCTGGTCGTCGTGCGCGACGGCATGGTCGTCGCGACGCCCGACATCGTCGACCCGGGCGTCCAGTCGTGGGTGACCGGGCCGTCCCGGGTCGTCGGCCTGCGCACCCTGAGCGCCCACCTGGTCAGCTGCTCCGCCCCGGCCGAGGAGCTCGCCGCCGGCGACTACGACGTCCGCGTGCTCTTTCTCGACCCCACGACGCACGAGCGCACGGTCAGCGCACCGTGGTCGGTCCAGCTCCTCCCGCAGCAGCACCCCCTCACGGACCTGCCGTCCGGGTTCCCCCAGGACGTCGCCCTGGTCGGCGACCGCCTCGTAGCAGCGCAGCCGACGGGCGCAGGGGGCTGGACGGCCGAGGTCGAGGCCGACGGCGACGACGCGGTCGAGGCCGCGGCGCGGCGGCTGGCCATCCCGGTCGGCATCCCGCAGACGACGCCCGAGTACTCCGTCGCCGTCTCGTCGTTCCGGGAGCACGCCGAGGGCCGGCGCGGTCGCTGGGACGTCGACGTCACCGCGTCGCGCACGACCGCGGGCAAGGAGTCCGTCGTCTACACGTTCGTCCCGGCCGTCGTGACGGTCCCCTGACCAACGATTCCCACCTTCCGGTCGTCCTGGATCATGACGGCCACGACAGGGAGGTCCGATGGCGGCCTGGGAACAGGTGCTCGACGAGCTGGTCCGCGTCCGCGGACGGGCGCTCGTGCGGTACGCCACGCTGCTGACCGGTGACGAGCGCGCCGGGGAGGACCTCGTGCAGGACGCTCTCGTGCGGTGCTTCAGCGCCGGACGGCCGCTGCGCGACACGGTCGCCGCGGAGGCGTACGTCCGCAAGGCGGTGCTCTCGACGTTCCTCGACGGGCACCGGCGGCGTGCGCGGTGGTCGGCCGTGCGGCACCTGTTCGCGCGGGACGACGACGTGCCCGGTCACGAGGCGACCAGCGGCGCACGCGTCGACGTGCGGGCGGCGCTGCTGACCCTGCGGCCGCGGCTGCGGGCGTGCGTGGTGCTCCGGTACTACGACGACCTCACGGTGCCGGAGATCGGCCGGCGGCTCGACGTCGCCGAGGGCACGGTCAAGCGGTACCTGGCCGACGCGACCGCGCAACTCGAGGCCCTGCTGGGCCCGCTGCCGGACACGGAGACGGTCGACATCGAGCTCGTGACGAACGGGAAGGAACGGTCATGACACCCCAGCTCAGCCACACGCTGCACGACCTGGTCGACGGCGACGGCGACGCCCCGTTCGGGGTCGGTGCGCTCACGACCCGGATCCGCCGGCGCCGGGCGCTGCGCGCCGGCACGCGCGGGGCCGTCGCGGCGGGTGCCGTCGGGGTCGTCGCGCTCGGCCTGACGCGTGGCACGTGGGACGGCGGCGTGCGGCTGCCCGCCTCCGACCCCGACGCGGCGCCGGGGACGTGCGGGTCGGACGTCGGTGCCCTGCCGGCCGCGGGCTCCGACGCGCCTGTCCACGTCGAGAGCGATCTCGACGACACCTTCAGCCCCCTGCTCGGCCGGAGGTTCACGGCCGTCGCCCGCGTGACCCCGTCGAGCGGCGCGGTCGCCGGGACCGGCACGGGTGACCTGGTCGCGCAGCGCGACGCCCTCGAGGAGGCGCGCCGCCGGGGCACCGACAGCGACGGGAACGTGCTCGACCACGCGGCGCTGGCGGCGATCGACGGCCGGATCGGGGAGCTGCGGTCCGAGATCAACGCCGCCGGCGTCGCGGCCGGGGACTCGCTCGGGTCGTTGGGTCTGCGTCTCGTGGTGACGCACGACGGCACCGTCGTGTCGACGCCGGCGCCGCAGGACGTCCCGTACACGTGGGTCGTGCCGGACGAGGGCAGCACCTCCGTCATGCTGAGCGGCGAGCTCGTGACGTGCACGCGGGCCGCGGAACCCCTCCCCGCGGGCCGGTACGAGGCCTACGCGACCTACGTCGACCCGGCGACGGGCGACCTCACGGCGGCGGGCTCGTGGCCGGTGGACCTGCTGCCCGCGCCGACGCGGATGTCAGGGTTGCCCGTCGGCTTCCCCGCCGACGTCCCGGTGCTCGACGGCCAGCTCCTCACCGCGCACCGGAACGCCGACGGCTGGGCGGTCGAGGTCGCCGTCGACGCTGTGGACAGCGTGAACGCGGCCGCGCACCTGATCGTCGACAGCGGCGCCGGCCGAGCCACCGGACCCATCGACGTGGGGTTCTCGCCTGCGCCGAGCGCCGAGGTCGAGACCTCCGGGTGGCACGTCAGGATCACGCGGACGACGGCTCCCGACGGTGGGCTGTCCGTCGTCTACCTGCTCACGCCGGCGTCGTGACGCCCTGATCTCGGCTGGTGGGCGGCGCGGTGGAGGGACCCGCCGCCCGCCGGCCGACCCCCCGGTCGGTGGGGCGGTCAGCCCGCGAGGGCCTCCTCGACCGTCGTGCGCACGGTGAACACCTGCAGCAGCGCGGTGATCCGCAGGACCTTGAGGAGCCGCTCGGAGTCGATGACGAGCTGCAGGCGGCCGCCGAGCAGGCGGACCTTCTTGAGGGTGCCGACGAGCACGCCGAGACCGGTCGAGTCCATGAACGCGACCCGGCGCAGGTCGACGACGAGGTCGGTGCGGTCGTGCTCGAGCAGGTCGAGGAGCCGCTCGCGCAGCACGTCGGCGGTCGACACGTCGATCTCGCCGACGACGTCGACGACCGTCTGCTCGCCCACGTCCCTGCTGGTCACCTTGACGTCCACGGCTTCCTCCCCGACCGATTGAAACAGACGGGGCTCCGCCCGACGAGCGCACGAGGCTACGCGACGAGCCCGTGAACGACCCTCAGGCGGCGGACGCGGCGGCGAGCGCGGCGCGGTACTCGGCGGTCGTGCCGTCGGTGCGGACCTCCTGCAGCACGTGGTCGCGGACGCCGAGCCCGGCGAGCACCGTGGTGAGCTCGGCGACGTCCGCCGGACCCATCACGGTCGGGTCGACGGTCGTCCTGACCTGCACGTCGACGCCGGACCCGAGCACGAGCCGCAGCGACGCGAACGCCGCGTCGGCCGTCGTCGTCGGGCCGCCGACCTGCGTCACGGCCCGGTACAGGCGGGCCGGCGCCTTGACGTCGAAGCCCACCCAGTCGAGGAGCGGCAGCATCGCCGCGAGGCGGCCGGGGTACGCGCCGGACGTGTGCAGGCCCACGCCGAAGCCCGCCTCGCGGACCTCCCGGGCCGCGTCGACGACGCCCGGCTGCCGCAGCGGCTCGCCGCCTGACAGCACGACGCCGTCGAGCAGGCCGCGCCGCCGGTCGAGCAGGTCGCGCACGTCGGACCACGGCACCGTGCCGGGTGTGCGCGGATCGAGGATCGCGGAGTTGTGGCAGTACGTGCAGCGCCACGGGCAGCCCTGCAGGAAGACCGTCGCGACGAGCCTTCCGGGCCAGTCGCACGACGACAGGGCCGTCAGCCCGGCGATAGCCAGGCCGTCCGCCGGGTGGGCGACCGCGGTCGCCGCGCCAGCCTGCCCGCCGAGCGCCAGCATGCCGAGGCCCACGTGCCCTGTCGTCGTGCGCCCGGTCATCGGACGAGCGCCTTCTCCAGGAACGGGGTGCGCTCCATGTGCTCGCCCTTCTTGCCGATGTTGAACGAGCTCACCGGCCGGTGGTACCCCATGACCCGCGTCCACACCTCGCACGTCGCCTCGCACTGCGGGCACGTCGGGTGCTCACCGGCGAGGTAGCCGTGCGACGGGCAGATCGAGAACGTCGGCGTGACCGTGAGGTACGGCAGACGGAACCGGGACAGCGACCGCCGGACGAGCTCACGGGCCGCGTCGGGCGTCGAGAGCCGCTCGGCCATGTACAGGTGCAGGACCGTGCCGCCCGTGTACTTCGTCTGCAGGTCGTCCTGCCGCTCGAGCGCCTCGAACGGGTCGTCCGTGAACCCGACCGGGAGCTGCGACGAGTTCGTGTAGTACGGGTTCTCGTCCGTGCCGGCCTGCAGGATCGTCGCCCAGCGCCGGCGGTCCTCCTTCGCGAACCGGTACGTCGTGCCCTCGGCGGGCGTCGCCTCGAGGTTGTAGAGGTGCCCGGTCTCCTCCTGGTACTGCACCATCCGGGCGCGCACGAAGTCGAGGACCCGCACCACGAACGCGTGCCCGCGCGGGTCGGTCAGGTCGTACGCGTCGCCCGTGAAGTTGCGGACCATCTCGTTCAGGCCGTTGACGCCGATCGTCGAGAAGTGGTTGTCGAGAGTGCCGAGGTACCGCTTCGTGTACGGGAACAGGCCTTCGTCGATGTACTTCTGAATGACCGTGCGCTTGAGCTCGAGCGACGTGCGCGCGAGGTCGAGCAGCGTGCCGAGCTCGTCGAACAGGGCGTGCTCGTCGCCGTGGTTGAGGAAGCCGAGGCGCGCGCAGTTGATGGTCACGACGCCGACCGACCCCGTCTGCTCCGCGGAGCCGAACAGGCCGTTGCCGCGCTTGAGGAGCTCACGCAGGTCGAGCTGCAGGCGGCAGCACATCGAGCGGACGTCGCCCGGGTTCATCTCGGAGTTGATGAAGTTCTGGAAGTACGGCAGCCCGTACTTGGCGGTCATCGCGAACAGCCGGTCGGCGTTCTCGCTGTGCCAGTCGAAGTCCTTGGTGATGTTGTACGTCGGGATCGGGAACGTGAACACCCGGCCCGACGCGTCGCCCTCCGTCATGACCTCGATGTACGCGCGGTTGATCATGTCCATCTCGGTCTGCAGCTCGCCGTACGTGAAGTCCTGCGGCTCGCCCGCGACGAACGGCACCTCCTCGCGCAGGTCGTCCGGGCACACCCAGTCGAACGTGAGGTTGGTGAACGGCGTCTGCGTGCCCCACCGGCTCGGCACGTTGAGGTTGTAGACGAGCTCCTGGATCCCCTGCAGCACCTGCTCGTACGTCAGGCCGTCGAGCCGCACGTACGGCGCCATGTACGTGTCGAACGAGCTGAACGCCTGCGCGCCGGCCCACTCGTTCTGCATCGTGCCGAGGAAGTTGACGATCTGGCCGATGGCCGAGCCGAAGTGCTTCGGCGGGCGCGCGTCGACCTTGCCGGGCACACCGTTGAGCCCTTCCTGCAGGAGCGTGCGCAGCGACCACCCGGCGCAGTAGCCGGACAGCATGTCGAGGTCGTGGATGTGCAGGTCGCCCTCACGGTGCGCGCGGCCGATCGCCTCCGGGTAGACGTGGCTGAGCCAGTAGTTCGCGACGACCTTGCCGGCGGTGTTGAGGATGAGGCCGCCCAGCGAGTACCCCTGGTTGGCGTTGGCGTTGACCCGCCAGTCGCGGCGGTCCAGGTACTCGTCGATCGACGAGCCGACCTCCACGACGACCTGCTCTGACATGGCTCCCCTTCCACATGGTGTGGTGGTCATCGGTGCGCACCACAAGATGTAGGAATTTCTATGCCCGCATGGCGAGGGGAGCCGGGACCAACGTCCCGCCGGCGGCATCGTGGAGCGGACCGCCCCACGAATGTCGCGGCGTGTCGCTGCCAGCGGGCCCGACCACCGTCTCCGATCAGTCCGTGAGGCCCGCGTCCTGCAGGACCGCCCGGATCGTCGCACGCGCGTGGTCGGCGAGCGGCACGTACCGCGTGCGGTAGTAGGGCAGCTGCAGCAGCGCCTGCCGCAGCGCCCAGCCGCGACCACGAAGCCACGTGGCGTGGTCGTCGCCGAGGGCGTCCCGGAACGTCGCACGCGAGGGCGCGTCGAGGAAGTTCCACGCCGGCCCGAGGTCGCCCGCCGGGTCCGCGAGCCCGGCGCCGCCCCAGTCGAGCAGCCCGACGAGCCGCCCGTCGCGCACCACGAGGTTGCCCGGCGCGAGGTCCCCATGGAGCCAGACGCCACGCCCGTCCCACGGGTCAGCGGCGCACGACTGCGCCCAGGCGCGCAGGACGAGGTCGACGGGCACCTCGTCGCGCACCGCGTCGGCATCGGCCGCGACCTGCTCCGTGAGGTCGCCCAGAGGGTGGGCTCGCCGGTCGTTGCGCCGGCCCGGCAGGTCGACCGCACGCAGGCGTCCGACCACGTCCGCGAGGTCGAGCGCGAGCTCGACCGTGGGCCGCGACGGCGTCGAGCCCGCGACCCAGCGCACCACCGACCAGCGCCACGGGTAGCCGTGACCCGGCCGGCCGGCCGCGACCGGCACCGGCGCCTCCACGCCGACGAGTGCCGAGAGCCGACCGGTCGAGTCCCGCTCGCGGTCGGCGGCGTCACGCGCCCACGCGATCCGGGGCATCCGGACAGCGAGGTCGTCGCCCAGCCTGAACAGCGCGTGGTCGGTCCCGCGGTGCGGCAGCGGCCGCACGGGCAGGTCGCGCCAGCGAGGGTGCTGGTCCGCGACGAGGGCCCGGACCTGGTCCGCGGTGACGGTCAGCTCGTCGTCGTGCACCGCCCCGACGGTAGGCGGCCGTGCGCGCGACCGCACCGGCATAGTCGCCCGACCGCCGCCCGTGCGGGTCTGGGCGATCGCCGGTCGGGTGTGTCGTCCGCGGGTCATCCGAGCGTGAAGCGCACGCGTTCGCCGGGCCGGACCTGCGCGAGCGCCCCGAGCGCGTGCGCCCGGACGACGGCGAGCACCGGGTAGCCGCCCGTCACCGGGTGGTCGACGCCGAACACCAGCGGGAGGCCGTTCGGCGGCACCTGGACCGCCCCCGGCACGAGCCCGTGGGACGGCAGCTCCCGACCCGCCGCCGACTCGACCCGGGCGACCGTCCGGCCGTCGAGCCGCAGCGCGACCCGGTTCGTCGCGGGCGTCACCGTGTAGCCCTCCGAGCCGCACAGCGCACCGAGCCCGTCGTCGAACCAGTCCGCGTGCGGGCCTACGACGACCGGCAGCACCACGTCGTCGGGCCACGGCCGCACGGGCGCGACGTCGACCACCGGCCACTCGTCCGGCGCCGGACCCACGGGGAGCACGTCCCCGGCCGCCAGCGCCGCGGGACCGATGCCCCCGAGCACGTCCGTCGAGCGCGAGCCGAGGACGGCCGGCACCGCAACGCCGCCGCGCACCGCCACGTACGTCCGCAGGCCCCGGCTCGGTGCGCCGACGCGCAGCTCGTCGCCGTCGTCCAGCTCCAGCGGCGCATGGTGCCCGACGAGCGTCCGTCCGACCCACGCCGGCGCAGGCGCGCCCGCGAGCGCGACCGTCACCGCGCCGCGCGCCCGCAGCCGCAGCCCGCCCATGAGCAGCTCCACCCCGGCCGCCCCCTCAGGGTTCGCGACGAGCCGGTTCGCCAGGCGCAGGGCCGCCGGGTCCGCCGCGCCGGACCGGCCCACACCGACGTGCGCCCAGCCCGGGCGCCCCAGGTCCTGCACCAGCGCGAGCACACCGGGCGCGACGACCTCGACCGCCGGTCCGGCCTCGCTCATGCGCGCGCCACCGGCGTGAACCGCACCCGGGTCCCGGGTGCGAGCAGGGCGGGCGGCGTCCGGTTCACGTCGAACAGGTCCGCACCGCATCGGCCCAGGAGGCGCCACCCGCCCGGCGTCGGCGCCGGGTACACGGCCGAGTACTCGTCCGCGATCGCGACCGACCCGGCCGGCACACGCTCGCGCGGCGAGTCCCGGCGCGGGACGTGCAACTGCGGGTCCAGGCCGACGAGGTACGCGAAGCCCGGCATGAAGCCGCCGAACGCGACCGTGTAGGTGGGGGTGCAGTGGCGGGCGACGACCTCGTCGGCCGTGCAGCCGGTGATCGCCGCGACCTCCTCGAGGTCGGCGCCGTCGTAGACGACGTCGAGCGTGACGAGCGCCGTCGTCGGGGCCTCGGGCGCCGGGTGGGTCCGCGAGCTGCGCCACGTGCGGACGACCGCGGCGGCCAGGGCGGCGAGGTCCGCTCCCGGTCGGGTGCGCAGCAGGACGGTGCGCGCTGCCGGGACCTGGTCGACGACCGCGGCCCACGGGTCCGGTGCTGCGGAGGGGCTGCTCGGGTCGACCGGGTCGCTGTCGGCTGTCCGCCCGCTGCGGCCCGTCGGTCCCCGGTGGTCCTGGCGCGCGGCGCGGAGGGCGTCGTCGAGGCGGCGCACCGCGGCCAGGTCCGCGACCTCGACGAGCAGCGCGTCGTCGCCGAACGTCACGACGCGGACGCCGGCGGGGTCGGTCATGCGCCGATCCTGCCCTGCCCGGTGCGCATGCCACCACGTACGCCACCACTGACGGCGCACGGTTGCCGCCACGGCGCGGTCGTCGTCGGTGAAGCGATTCGACGAACCGGTTCCCCTTCCATCGCGGCGAGCCGCGCCCGTACTGTCGCGGCGAGCCCCGCCCCTGCTGTCGCCGAGGACAGCCGGAAGGCGCTTGCGCCTCGTGTCGGGTCGGCCGGCCCCGCACGGGTCCCGCGCGCCCGACCCAGGACCGCGGGGCTGGTACCGACTCCACGCATCCCGGAGGGATCGATGAGGACCCGCACCATCACCGGCACCGCCGCCCGCTCGCTGTGGACGGCCGCCGCGGCGGGCGTCGCGCTCGCCGCCGGCGTCGTCGGGCTCACCGCCCTGCCCGCCAGCGCCGCGAGCGTCGACACGAGCGCGTACTACGTGCTCGTCAACCGGCAGAGCGGCAAGGCGATGGAGGTCGCGGGCTGGTCGACCGCCGACGGCGGAGTCGTCCAGCAGTGGACCCGCAACGACGGCAGCGGGCAGCAGTGGAAGTTCGTCGACTCCGGCTCCGGCTGGTACCGCCTCCAGAACAGGCACTCCGGCAAGGTCCTCGACCTGTGGAACTGGAGCACCGCCGACCGCGGCGAGATCCGCCAGTACACCGACCTCAACGGCGCGAACCAGCAGTTCGCGCTCGTCGACTCCGAGGGTGGCCGCGTCCGGCTCGTCAACCGGTACAGCGCCAAGGTCGTCACCGTGACCGACCGGTCCACCGCCGACGGCGCGACCGTCACGCAGCTCACCGACAACAACCAGTACAACCAGCAGTGGGAGCTCGTGAAGCTCGGCAGCTCGCCCGGGCCGACGAGCAACCCGACGAGTGCGCCGTCCACGGGCCTCGTCGGTTGGGCGTCGCAGAACGGCGGCACCACCGGCGGCGGCTCGGCCGCCGTCACGACCGTCACGAGCGCGTCCGCACTGACGTCGGCCGCGTCCGGCACCACCGCGAAGGTCGTCCGCGTCTCCGGCACGGTCTCGTGCTCGGGGATGCTCGCCGTCGGGTCGAACACGACGATCGAAGGCGCCAGCGGCTCGAAGATCGTGGGTTGCGGCCTCAATGTGAAAGGCGCCAGGAACGTCATCCTGCGCAACCTCACGTTCGACGGCTGGGACGACGACGCCGTCAACGTCGAGACGTCGACCAACGTGTGGATCGACCACAACACGTTCGGCACCGGGTACGACGGCTCCGCCGACATCAAGCGCGGCTCCGACTACGTGACCGTGTCGTGGAACCGGTTCAACGGGCAGGACAAGAACTCGCTCGTCGGGCACTCCGACGACAACGGCGCGCAGGACCGCGGCCACCTGCGCGTGACCTACCACCACAACTGGTTCGACGGCACGACCCAGCGCAACCCGCGCGTCCGGTTCGGCAACCCCGTGCACGTCTACAACAACCTCTACTCGAGCGTGAAGTCGTACGGCGTCGCCTCGACGCAGGAGGCCGGCGTGCTCGTCGAGGGCAACTACTTCGAGAACACCCCGGACACCTACCACCGCGGTGAGGGGGCGTCGTCCGCGGGCTCGCTCGTCGCGCGCAACAACACGTTCGTGGGCTCCACGGCCGGCCAGACCGGCGGGTCCGTGGCGTCGATCCCGTACCCGTACTCGCTCGACTCGTCCTCGCAGGTCAAGTCGATCGTGAGCGCGGGCGCCGGGGCGCACTGAGCACTGACCGCGCACCCGCCGTGCTGGACCGACGACGTCAGGCCAGGACCGACCCGGCGATCCGCGCGGCGACCTGGTCGGGTGTCAGGTGCGCGGTGTCGACAACCTCGGCCTCCCGGTGCAACCAGGTGCGCGCGGCCTCGGCGTACGGCTCGAGGTACGCCAGCCGGAACGGGGAGGGCACCGCGTGGGCCCGTTCGATGCGCCCGCGCAGCGTGTCCTGGTCCGCGTGCAGGACGAAGTGCCGGACAGGGATGCCGTGCGCCGCGAGGCCCGTGCTGATCTCCCGCCAGTACTCCTCGACGAGCACCGTCATCGGCATCACGAGCGTGCCGCCCGTGTAGTCGAGCACGCGGCGGGCCGTCTCGACGACGAGCGGGCGCCACGGCGGCCAGTGCTGGAAGTTGTCCGTCGACGGCAGCCCGGGCGAGATGTCCATGAGGGTCTCGCCGACCTTCTCGGCGTCGAGGACCCGGGCGTCCGGGAGCAGCTGCTGCACGAGGGCGCTCGTGGTGGTCTTGCCGACGCCGTGGGTGCCGTTCAGCCAGACGATCACGGCAGCAGACGCTAGCGGGCGCCCGCGGTCGTCGGCGCGCTCCGACACGACCCGACGCCTTGCTGCACCGGATCGGCACAGGTCGCTCAGACGAAGGGCTCGACCACCACACCCGCGCCGTCGAGCGCCTCGCGCACTGCCGCTGCCAGCACGGTCGCGCCGGGCGTGTCCGAGTGCACGCACACCGACTCGGCATCGAGGGGCACGACGGTGCCGTCCACCGCGACGACGTGCCCCCGCACCACCATGTCGAGGACCCGGGCGACGACCGCGTCGGCGTCGACGACGAGGGCGCCCGGCTCGGTGCGTGGCACGAGCGTGCCGTCCGCCCGGTACCCGCGGTCCGCGAACGCCTCCCTGACTGCACGCAGACCGCGGTCGCCGGCCACGTCGAGCACCACGGCACCGGGAAGCCCGACGACCGGCAGGTCGCCACCCGCCGCGACGACGGCGTCGACCACCGCGGTCGCCTGCTGCTCGTGCCGGACGACGGCGTTGTAGAGCGCCCCGTGCGGCTTGACGTACGCGACGGTCGTCCCCGCCTCGGCGGCCGCGCGCCGCAGCGCCGCCACCTGCTCGGCGACGTCCGCGTGCAGCACGTCGGGCGGGAGGTCGAGGAAGCGTCGTCCGAAGTGCTCGCGGTCCCGGTACGACACCTGCGCACCGACGGCCACCCCACGTTCCGCGGCGGCCCGGCACACCGCCGCCATGACGCGCTCGTCGCCCGCGTGGAAGCCGCACGCGACGTTCGCGCTGGTGACGGTGGCGAGCAGCAGCGACTCCGGGCCGGCGACGCCGGGCACCCAGTCGTCGAGGCCCTCACCGAGGTCGCAGTTGAGGTCGATCCGTCCGCCCATGGCCTGATCCTCCCGCGCTCGGCGCGCCTCGCGCGGCCCGGTCCGGTCCGAGAGGTCGCGTCACACGGCATGGGCCGGCGCGGCCCGCTGCGCGCAGCCGGTTCGTCCGGAGCGTCGCCGTGCGCCGGTCCGGGCCGCGCAGGCGCTCGGTGCGCCGTGCCGGTGCGAGGATGACGCCGTGGTCCGGACCGGCGAGCTGCTCGACGTGCTGCTCGCCGCAGGACGGCGAGCAGACCGGATGACGCACGTCCGGCACCTTCCCGCACGTCCCGGCGAGCAGGTCGACTGGCCGTCGTGGGCGGACGCCGACCTCGTCCAGGGCTACCGGTCGCTCGGTGTGGACCGTCCGTGGCGGCACCAGGCCGAGGCCGCCGACGCGGCACGGTCCGGCAAGCACGTGGTCCTGGCGACGTCGACCGGCTCCGGCAAGTCGCTCGCCTTCTGGCTCCCCGCGCTCACCGCAGCGCGCACCGCCGTCGCGTCGTCGACGCTCGACCCGGGGCGCATCGAGTCCGTGGGCCGGCGTGCGAGCACGCTGTACCTGTGCCCGACGAAGGCGCTCGCCGCCGACCAGCGGCACGCGCTCGACCGGCTCCTGGCGGCGTCGCACGCGCGCGACGTCCGGATCGCGACGTGCGACGGCGACACGTCTCTCGACGAGCGGCGGTGGGTCCAGGAGTACGCGGACGTGGTGCTCACCAACCCGGACTTCCTGCACTTCGCGCTGCTCCCCCAGCACCGCCGGTGGGCGCGGCTGCTCGGCTCGCTGCGGTACGTCGTGCTCGACGAGTGCCACGCGTTCCGCGGTGTGTTCGGCGCGCACGTCGCGCTCGTGCTGCGGCGGCTGCGACGGCTCGCCGCAGCGTACGGCTCGTCGCCGGTGTTCCTCCTCGCGTCCGCGACGACGTCGGACCCCGCCGCGAGCGCCGCACGCCTGCTCGGCGTCGACCCGTCCGAGGTGACGGCCGTCACCGCCGACGCGTCGCCCATGGGTCGCAAGACGTTCGTGCTGTGGCAGCCACCCGAGCTCCCCGGGGGCGACGCCCCGTGGTCGGACCTGCTGCCCGACGACGACCCGTGGGCGACCGCCCTGCCGCTCCCGGCCGCCGCGACGCGCGCACCGGACGACCCCGCACCCCCGGGACCCGAGGACGTCTGGGCGACCTCCGGCCACGCTCGCGTCCCGGGCGGCGCTCTCGTCCCCGAGGGTTCGGGCCCGCTCGGCACCGGCGAGCGCGTGACCGTCGAGCCCGCAGACCGGCCACGGCGGACGGCGACCGCCGAGATCGCCGACCTGCTCGCCGACCTGACCGTCGCGGGCGCCCGGACGCTCGCCTTCACACGGTCCCGGCGTGGCGCCGAGTCGGTCGCCGCCTCGACGCGTGGCCACCTCGAGGAGATCGACCCGGAGCTCGCCCGGCAGGTGTCCGCGTACCGGGGCGGGTACCTCCCCGAGGAGCGCCGGGCTCTCGAGCAGGCGATCCGTACGGGGGACCTGCGCGCGCTCGCGACGACGAACGCGCTCGAGCTCGGCGTCGACATCTCCGGGCTCGACGCGGTGCTCATCGCAGGCTGGCCGGGCACCCGTGTGTCGTTGTGGCAGCAGGCCGGCCGTGCGGGACGTGCCGGTGCCGACGGGCTGGTCGCGCTCGTCGCCCGCGAGGACCCGCTCGACACGTTCCTCGTGCATCACCCCGAGTCGATCTTCGAGACGCCGGTCGAGGCGACCGTGTTCGACCCGACGAACCCCTACGTGCTCGCCCCGCACCTGTGCGCCGCGGCGGCCGAGCAGCCGCTGAGGGCCGATGAGCTCGACCTGTTCGGTCCGCGCTGCGCCGACCTGCTCGGCGAGCTCGTCGACCGGGGCGCCCTGCGCCGTCGGCCGTCGGGCTGGTACTGGACGCACGCGGAGCCCGCGAGCCGGCTGACCGACCTGCGCGGCTCGGGCGGCGACCCCGTCCGCGTCGTCGAGTCGGTCACGGGACGCCTGCTCGGCACGGTCGACGCGCCGTCGGCGGACTCGACCGTGCACCCCGGCGCCGTCTACGTGCACCAGGGGGCGACGTTCGTCGTCGACGAGCTGCACCTCGAGGACGGTGTCGCCCTCGTGACCCGTCGGGACGTCGACTACGGCACGTGGGCGCGCTGGGTGACGTCGACGGAGATCCGGTCGATCGACGAGGAGGTCGCCTGGGGGCCGCTCACGTGGGGTTTCGGGGCCGTCGACGTCACGACGCAGGTCCTCGGCTACCAGCGCAAACGTATCCCCGACCTGCAGGTGCTCGGCAGCGCCGAGCTGGACCTGCCGGCTCGGACGCTGCGGACGGCCGCCGTCTGGTGGACCGCACCGGCCGAGGTGGTCGAGGCCGCCGGCGTCACCGTCGAGGCCCTCCCGGGAGCGCTGCACGCCGCCGAGCACGCCTCCATCGGCCTCCTCCCGCTGCTCGCGACGTGCGACCGCTGGGACCTCGGCGGGCTGTCGACGGCGCTGCACGTCGACACCGAGCAGGCGACCGTGTTCGTGCACGACGCCTACCCCGGGGGCGCGGGGTTCGCCGAGCGGGGGTTCCGCCTCGGCGCGACCTGGCTCCGCGCGACCCGCGACGCCATCGCCGCCTGCCGCTGCGCGACCGGGTGCCCGGCGTGCGTGCAGTCGCCGAAGTGCGGCAACGCGAACAACCCGCTCGAGAAGGCCGCGGCCGTCCGCCTGCTCGACGCCGTCCTCGCGCACGCTCCGACCGCGTAGCCTCCGCGCCGTCACGACGTCGACCCGTCAGCGCTCAGCGGGCCGGCGCGCGCCGTCGCGACGGCGGTGCCCCAGCCCGCCGCCGTGGACACGCCGACAGCGAGCACACCGGCCCCTTCGTCGTCGCAGGACCTCAGCCGGGCACGGTTGCGGCGGACGACCTCGGCCGCCACGGCGCACGGGTCCGCGACCGTTCCGACACGCACGCCGAACGAGGCGTCGCGCAGCGCTGCGGCGCCCGCGAGCGCCGCGAGGTCGGCCGCGGACTGTGCTCTTGCGCGCGCGACCTGCGCCGAGACCAACATCGAGAGCGCGACCCCGAGCATCAGGACCACGGCGACGATCCCGAGGAGGAGCACCGTCCCGGAGCCGCGCTCGGTGTCGTTCCCGGTGACGCGTGCGACGACCCCCGCAGTGATCGGTGCGCCGACCCGTGCAGCGGGCCGCACCGGCACGTGCGCGAGGCCCGGGCGGGTCACGGCGTGCCCGCACGGACGCCAGGTTCAGCCCGTCCGACGGCGTCGGACCCGACCCGCCCGAGGCCGAACCGGCCGCCGAACCCGACGGCTGCCTCGACCCGGACCGTCACCCAGCCCGCGTCCCGCGTGACGACGACCTGCGCGTCGTCCCCGGCGACCCGGTGCGCGGCGGCGGCGACCGCACCGTCGTCGTCGCCGAGCGCGGCGACCCTGGCCCCGGTGCGCGCGCCGTCCGCGCACCGGGCCTGGGTGACCGCAGCGGACGCGACGACCAGCACCATGACCAGCACGAGCACGACAGCCGGGAGGCCGACCGCGAGCTCGGCGGTCACGCTGCCGCGGTCGTCTCCTCGGACGTCCGGCCACCGCACTCTCACGACGTGAGTGCCTGACGCACCAGCGCCATGAGCATCGACTTGACCTCGTTGCCCTTGAGGATCACCACCAGCAGGCCCGCGAACCCGACTGCAGCGAGCGTCGCGATGGCGTACTCGGCCGTCGCCATCCCGGCGTCGACCCCGGCAGCACGCACGTGGCGGGCCACGCGCACGACCCGCGAGGCCGACGGCCGGACAGCCCGCCACCGTGACCGCCGCGTCGGCGTGCGGGTGCACGCGATGCACGTCGGGCCGCGATCGGGTGACCCGCCGGGAGTCAGGGTCGGGTCGGCAGCGGGGTCGTGGGCGGGGTCGTGGGCGGTGTCGTGCGCGGTGTTGTGGGCGGTGTGGTCGAGCGCGGGGTCCGCGGTCGGCAGGGTCATGGCCGTTCTCTCCTTCGGGTGGGGTGCGCCGCGGTCCGCGGCGCACGTGGAGCATCGCGGCCGACCCCGTGAGCCCGTGGGGCGTCCGCGGGGGCTCGTGGAGGCCGCTGTCCCGGGGACGGGCTGTGGGCGGCTCGCAGCAGGCCGCGCGGCCCCTGATCCGTCGCCGGGCCGCCTCACGGTGCGAGCCCGCGGGCGAACGAGAGCACCACCGGGACGATGCCGAGCAGCACGAATGCGGGCAGGAAGCACAGCCCGAGCGGCAACACGAGGCGCACGCCGAGGCTCCCGGCGGCCTCACGGACCCGGCCGCGGCGGTCGCGTCGGACCGCCTCCGCGCACGCCCGCAGAGCAGGTCCGGGGGCGGACCCGGTCGCCCACGCCGGCTCGAGCGCGTTCGCGACCATCCGCAGGGCATCACCGGCGCCCGACCACGCCGTGGACCACGACGCGCCGAGCACCAGCGCCGTTCCGGCCCGGTGCAGCGCGTCGCCCCGCGCACCACCGACGGCCGAGCCCACCGCCTCGAGCGCGCGAGGCAGCGCGACACCGGTCGCCACGGCCGCGTCGACGAGCTCCAGGACCAGCACCACGTCGACGGCGACCGCGGCCGGCCGAGCGCTCGCCACCGGCCGCGCGATCGCCGCAGCGGGCCGGCTAGCGCCCGCGCGACCCGACCCCAGTCGCGACACCCGCCCCCCAGGGACCCACGGCAGACACGCGCACCCCGCGGACACCGCCACGACCACCCCGCACGCGAGGGCGCTCATGTTGCCCGGCCCGCGACGGCCGCGCGGCGGAGCAGAGCACCGGTCCACGCGCGACCGGCGACGAGCAGCGCCACGCCGAGCAGCGCCGCGAGCGCACCTGCCCCGCCGCGCGCGACCGCTCCGACGGGGTCGGCACCGAGCGCAGCCCCGACGACCAGTCCCAGCAGCGGCAGCCACGTCAGCACCCGCGCCGTCGCCCGAGGACCGGCGACAGCGGCTCTGACCTCTGCCTCCGCCTCCGCGTCGGCCGCGACAGCCCCGGCGAGCCGCTCGAGCACGGCGGCGAGCGGCGCACCCAGGTCGTCCGCGAGCGTCGTCGCTGCCAGTACTGCGGCCACCCGCTCGCGGTGCGCGGCGAGTCGCTCCCGGTTCCCCGCGACGAGCGGGACCGACCGGCCGGCGAGCGGCGTCGCGAGCGGGCCGAGGACTGCCCGCACGGGACGCTGCCAGCGCGACGAGGCCGCCGAGGGCGCCGTCGCGGCGAGCAGGCCCTCTGGGGTCGGGACGCCCGTGCTGCCCGCCGCGATGCCCAGCGCCCGAGCCCACGCGGCGGCCGGGCCCGCCCCCGACCTGAGCTGCGCCGACACGACCAGCAGCGCTGCCGCGAGGTCGACCGTGCCGGGAGCGTCGATCCGCGTCGCCCGCGGTGCACCGGAGGGACGTGAGTGCCGCGCGGGCGGACGCGCCGGCGGTCCAGCTGCGGCGAGCACGGCGATCGCCACCGCACCACCGACCACGAGCGCGCTCACGACGAAGCGCCCGGGCGCGACGTCCGGGGCTGCCCCGACTCGGGCGCCTCCGCGGCGGGCGCTCGCTCGGGTATCCCACGGAGCGCGGGACGGAGCGGCTCGATCCCCAGACGCGCGACGAGCGCATCCCACGCCGGCCCGCGCTCGCTGGTCCCCCCGGCGTCGCAGCGCAGAGCGGTGCCGACCTCGAGGGTCCCGTCGGGACGCCGCCGGAACACCCCGACGTCCGCGAGGTACCGCACGGTCCGGTGCGCGCCCGACCGCCGCAGGTGCAGGACGGCGTCGAACGCGCTCGCAGCCTGGGCGGCGACGGCCTCGCGGGCCAGCCCGGCCAGTGCGCCGAGCGCCTCGAGCCGGGCGGGGACATCGGCGGCGGTGTTGGCGTGCAGCGTCGCGCACCCACCGTCGTGGCCCGTGTTCATGGCGGTCATGACCTCGCGGACCTCGGCCCCGCGGCACTCGCCGAGCACGATCCGGTCCGGGCGCATCCGCAGGGCGTGGCGGACCAGGTCGGACAGGTCGACCCGCCCGGCACCGTCGACGTTCGCGCGCCGTGCGAGGAGCCGGACCACGTGCGCGTGGGTCGGCGACAGCTCGCCCGCCTCCTCGATGACGACGAGCCGCTCGTCGGGCGGGACGAGCGAGAGCAGCGTGGCGAGCAGGGTCGTCTTGCCCGTGCCGGTGCCGCCGGTGACCAGCAGGTTCGCACGCGCCGCGACGAGCGCCCTGACCACCGGGACTGCCGCCGGCGCGAGCGTGCCGAGTCGCACGAGCTCGTCGACCGTGAACGCCCGCGACCGCACGACGCGCAGGCTCAGCAGGGTCCCCTCGCCGGCGACGGGCGGCAGCACCGCGTGCAGCCGGGTGCCGTCGGGCAGCCGTGCGTCGACCGCGGCGCACGCGTCGTCCAGCCGCTGCCCGCCCGCGGCGGCGAGCCGGACGGCGAGCGCGCGCACGTCGGCGTCGGTGCCGAGGTCGACGTCGGTCCGGACCAGGCGCCCGCCCCGCTCGACCCACACGTCGCGCGGGCCGTTGACGAGCACGTCGGTGACCGCCGGGTCGTCCAGCAGTGGTTGCAGGCGACCGGCGCCGAAGAGCTCGTCGCGCACCCGGCCGGCGATCTGGGCGAGCGCGCGCGATCCCAGCACCGTGCCGCGCTCCCGGGCGGTCGCGTCCACCACCGTCCGCAGCACGTCGTCGTCCGGCGGCCCGCCTCCGGTGACGGCGCCCGGGTGGCCACGCAGGCGGTTCCGCACCGGGTCGAGCACGACGGCCAGCACGGCGTCGAGCGCGGGATCCGGCGCCGTGCCCAGCGTCGGGCCGTTCTCGAGAGCCCGAGGCGACCCGTCGACGCTCACGCGACGCCCACCCGCAGGTCGCGCGCGAGCCGCTCGGCCACGCGAGCCACCGCTCCCGTCCGGGGCGGTCCACCGCGCTCGGTCGCCGCCGCGAGCCGCCGGTCGTGCCGCACGACGCCGACGAGCGGCAGGTCCACGGCCTGCGCGAGCTGCGCGGCACCGAGCCCACCGGGCGCCGGCCCCCGCACGACGAGCCCGACGTCGGCCCCGGACGCCGTCAGCTCGGGCCGCATCGCGAGGACCCCCGCGACGGTCCTCAGGTCGCGCGGCGCCACCACGAGCACGGAGTCGCAGGCCCGGATCATCGACTCCCCCGCGACGACGCCGGTGCGGTCCAGGTCGAGCACGAGCGCCCCGACCGTGCCGGACAGGGCGTGCAGCACGTCGGCCGCCACGGCGGCCTCGGGCGGCGCGGGCCGGGAGCGGTCGGCGCTCAGCACCGCGCACGCACCCCACCGCGGCAGCAGCGCGACGACCTCGGAACCCGAGACGTCGCCCAGCGCCGACGCGAGGTCGGGCCAGCGGACGCCGTCGGCCCCTTCGAGGCCGAGCATCACGTCGATGCCCCCGGACGCGCGGTCGAGGTCGACGAGGACGGTGGACGCGCGCCGGGCGAGCCGGCCCGCGAGCGCCGCGGCGAGCGTCGACGCTCCTGCGCCCCCGCGTCCGGCCACGACGCCGACCACGAGCGAGCGCGTCGGGGCCGGCCGAGGCGCAGCAGCCCCCGGCCACGGCCCGACCCCGACGACGTCCGACGTCCGTTCGTTCGTCCCATCTGACATGCGACCGCACGCTGCCGCGCCCGGGCCGGGCCCGGGAGCTGCCGAACCGAGAACCGTGGACCCCGCCGGATCTGCGAGGGCTGTGGACGCGTCGGTGCACGTCAGCGGTGCCCGGCGTCGGTGGCTCCCACTAGGCTCGCCGCGACCAGACCCGAGGACGGGGCCTGCCCAGCGCGCACCCGCCCGCGACACCCGGAGCAGCATGGACGAGCACCCGACGCCCGAGGCGTCGCCGGCGGTGTCCGCCGCCGACGAGCCGGTGCCGCCGACCCGCGAGGCGGCGTTCTTCGACCTCGACAAGACGATCATCGCGACGTCGTCGGCGACGGCGTTCTCCCGGCCGTTCCTCGCCGAGGGACTGCTGACCCGCCGGTCGGTCGCCCGGACCGCGTACGCGCAGCTGCTCTACCTGCTCGGCGGCGCCGACGAGGGCCAGACGGAGCGGCTGCGGGTGCAGCTGTCGCGGATGGTCGAGGGCTGGGACGTCGCGCAGGTGTCGGCGATCGTCGCGGAGACGCTGCACGAGTCGATCGACCCGGCGGTGTACGTCGAGGCGGTCACGCTCATCGAGGAGCACCACGCGGCGGGCCGGGACGTCGTGGTCGTCTCGGCGTCGGGCAGCGAGATCGTCGAGCCGATCGCGGCGGTGCTCGGCGCCGACCACGTGATCGCGACCCGCATGGCGGTGGCGGACGGCCGCTACACCGGTGGCATCGACTTCTACGCGTTCGGCGAGAACAAGGCGACGGCGATCCGTGAGCTCGCCCTCGAGCAGGGATACGACCTCGACGCGAGCTACGCGTACTCGGACTCGATCACCGACGCCCCGATGCTCGCCGCGGTCGGCCACGGCTTCGCGGTGAACCCGGACCGCGCGCTGCGCCGCCTCGCCGTGACGGAGGGGTGGGGGATGCTGTCGTTCACCCGGCCGGTGTCGCTGTTCGCGTTCGCCCGACCGCCGCAGCGGGTGGTGCGGGCAGGCGTCGTCCTCGGCGGCGTGGGGCTCGTCGTCCTCGTGTGGTGGCTGCTCCGGCGCCGTCGACGACCCGCGTGACCTCCCGTCGGGGGTGCCGACCGCGGACGCGCCCGGCGGGCACGCCGGCCCGCGCGAGGCGCACCGGTCGCGCCGCACGCGCCGGTGCGGGCGCCGGTGCACCGGGTCCGCATGCCGGACCCGCGTCCCGTCATGCGGGCACGCCGGCGCCGCCACCAGCGCGATCGGCCGCAGGGGTGGGATTCCTGTGCGCTCTGGGGTACCAAGGATTCACAACTGGATCGCCGCGAGGGTACCCACGCGCAGGGCAGCCCACCTATGGGCAGGTCGACCGGGCTGGTCCCGTCGCGACCGAGAAGATGCACGCCTGATCACCCTCCCGGCACCGGTCGGCGACGGCGCCCCCACGGGGGCGCCGTCGTTCGCGTCGGACGCAGGCACACCGCAGTCCGCTCCGCGTGCGGGCGCCGGGACGCGCCCGCATCAGCCCTCGGCGCTGTCCGTCCCCGCACGAGCACCTCGTCCGGCGAGCACCGCGTCCGCCACCGCGCGCGCCCGTGCGGCACCGTCCACGGCCCCCGCGGCGCACGCACGCACCCAGCCCGCGACACCGTCGGCGGTCCCGGTCGCGAACCCGGCCGCCGCCGCGAGGTACAGGTTCGGCGCCGCCGCCCAGCCCGGCTCCGGCAGCACCGACCCGGTCGGGTCGAGCCCTCGGGACGTCACGAGCAGCCGCGCGACGGCACGGGCCACGACCCCGTTCCCCGCGGCGAACGGCCGCAGCGCGAGCAGCTCGCCGTGCACCACCGCGGCGACGACGAGCGCGGGCGCCCGGGTCGCCGCCACGGTCCGGCCCAGGAGGTCCAGGCGCGCGGCGACCTCGTCACCGACGGGCGCGGGCCCGAGCCCGGTGAGGTCGCGCGGCGCCTCGTCGTGCCGCACGCGCCCGACATCGGCCGCGTCGAGCCACCCGACGGTCACGGCGCTGTGCACGCCGGCGAGCAGCTGGCCGAACGGCGGCAGGGCGGCCTGCCCCCGCGCCCCGAGCTCCGGCATGAGCCGCTCGACGAAGGCCACTGCCCGCACGGCCCCCCACGCGACGGCGTCGGTCGACGACGCGGACGACGACCCCGCCGGACCCGTCGCGAGGGCGCGCACCGCGTCGAGCGGCACCCGGGCCCCGTCGAGCGCCGCGCTCGCCTGCGCACCGCGCAGCCCCGCCTCGGCCCGGACCTCGCGCCACCGCCGCCGGTACGCCTCGTGCCAGCGCAGCTCCTCGCACGCGACACGCGCCGCGTCGACGGCGTCGGCCACACCGGGCAGCCCGACGAGCGCCGCGAGCGGGTCCTCGGCCGCGGCTCTGTCGGACGAGCCCGTCGCACTCAGCACGCCGACACCCTACGAGCCCGGGTGCCAGGCCTGCGTGCGAGGCACCCCCGCACGCCACACAATGACCGCATGTCAGGACCGAGCGTCTCGTCGTCCATCACGGCCCGGCTGGAGGTGCGGGCCCGACCCACCGCGGTGAGCGAGCTGACCACCGCGATCGAGGCGGCGGGAGGCGTGGTCACGGCGCTCGACGTCACGGCGTCCGGCCACGAGCAGATGACGGTCGACGTCACGTGCGCGACCCGTGGCGAGCAGCACGCCGCGGACATCGTCGAGGTGCTCAAGGGCCTCGCCGGTGTGGTCGTCGAGCGCGTGAGCGACCGGACGTTCCTCATGCACCTCGGCGGCAAGATCTCGATCGAGTCGAAGGTGCCGCTGCGCAACCGCGACGACCTGTCGATGGCGTACACACCGGGGGTCGCGCGCGTGTCGGAGGCCATCGCCGCGCACCCCGAGGACGCCCGGCGGCTCACGATCAAGCGGAACACCATCGCGGTCGTCACGGACGGCACGGCGGTGCTGGGACTCGGCAACATCGGCCCGCTGGCCGCACTGCCCGTGATGGAGGGCAAGGCGGTGCTGTTCAAGCGGTTCGCGGGCATCGACGCGTTCCCGATCGTGCTCGACACCACCGACGTCGACCAGATCGTCGAGACGGTGTGCGCGATCGCGCCGGCGTTCGCGGGGATCAACCTGGAGGACATCTCGGCGCCGCGGTGCTTCGAGGTCGAGCGGCGGCTGCGGGACCGGCTCGACATCCCGGTGTTCCACGACGACCAGCACGGCACCGCGATCGTCGTGGTCGCGGCGCTGACGAACGCGCTCAAGGTCGTCGGGAAGCGGATCGAGGACGTGCGGATCGTGCTGTCCGGCGCGGGTGCGGCCGGCACCGCCGTCCTCCGCCTGCTGCTCGCGGCGGGGGCGCGCGACGTGGTCGCCGGCGACGTCGAGGGCATCGTGCACCGCGACCGTCCCGGGCTGTCGCCGTCGCTCGAGTGGTGCGCGTCGGTGACGAACCCGCGCGGCGTCACGGGGTCGATCGCGGACGCCCTCGCGGGCGCCGACGTGTTCATCGGGGTGTCGGCCCCCGACATCCTCACGGGCCGCGACGTGTCGACGATGGCGCCCGACGCGATCGTCTTCGCGCTCGCCAACCCGCGCCCGGAGGTCGATCCCGACGAGGCCGCGCAGTACGCCGCGGTCGTCGGCACGGGCCGGTCGGACTTCGCGAACCAGATCAACAACGTGCTCGCGTTCCCCGGCGTGTTCCGGGGGCTCATCGACGCACGGTCGCACCGCATCACCGACGGGATGCTGCTCGCCGCCGCGTACGCGCTGGCGTCGGTGGTCCGCGACGACGAGATCAACCCGACCTACATCATCCCGAGCGTGTTCAACCCCGAGGTGACGACGGAGGTCGCGGCCGCCGTCGAGCGCGTCGCGCGTGCGTCGGCGGAGGCCTGACGCACGCGCGACGTGAGGCTCAGCGCCAGGTGCCGCGCTCGTACTGCGGCTGCCACCCGGTGACGGTCGGGAGCCCGTCCACGTCGGCCGTCGGCTCCGCGACGGGCAGCCCCGACGTGGCCACCCCGAGCTCGTGCGCCGCGCGCAGCGCCCAGTGCGGGTCGCGCAGGGCAGCGCGCCCGACGAGCACCGCGTCCGCCGAGCCGTCGGCGAGCGTCGCCTCCGCGAGCCGCGGGTCGTCGAGCAGCCCGACGGCGGCGACCGGCAGGCCCGCCGTCGCGCGGATCGTGCGGGCCGCCGGGACCTGGTAGCCCGGGCCGACGGGGATGTCCGCGTGCGCGTTGCCGCCCGTGGACACGTCGACCAGGTCGACGCCGTGCCCGGCGAGCTCCTTGGCGACGACCGCGACGTCCTCGACCGTGAGGCCGCCCTCGACCCAGTCGGTCGCGGACACGCGCACGAGCAGCGGGCGCTCGTCGGGCCAGGCGGCGCGGACCGCGTCGGTCACGTCGACGAGCAGGCGCATCCGGTTCTCGAGCGAGCCGCCGTACTCGTCGTCGCGCTGGTTCGACAGCGGCGACAGGAACTGGTGCAGCAGGTAGCCGTGCGCGGCGTGCACCTCGACCACGTCGAAGCCGGCGTCGACGGCACGCTTCGCGGCCGCCGCGAACTGGCGGGGGACGTCCTCGATCTCCGCGTCCGTGAGCGCCTGCGGGGCGGCGTAGCCCGGGAACGACGACGGCGACGGTCCGACCGTCTCCCAGCCGCCGTCGGCGACCGGCACCGAGCCCTGCGGCGACGAGAAGGGCCGGTAGGTCGAGGCCTTGCGGCCGGCGTGCGCGAGCTGGATGCCGATGCGGGTGCCACGGGCGTGCACGAAGTCGGTGACCCGACGCCACGCAACGACCTGCTCCTCGTTCCAGATGCCCGTGTCCTGCGGGCTGATCCGACCCTCCGGCACGACCGCCGTCGCCTCAGTGAGCAGGAGGCCGAAGCCTCCTGAGGCGCGTGCGCCGAGATGCACGAGGTGCCAGTCGGACGGGACGCCGTCCGTGGCGGAGTACTGGCACATCGGCGCGAGCCAGGCGCGGTTGGCGAACGTGGTGCCCCGGAGGGTGAGGGGTGAGAAGAGCGTGGTCACGTGGGCACCCAACCAGCAACGGCGCCGTCCGCATTCCCTGACACGCGCGGCCTGGACGGCCCTTCGTCCCAGGAGGGGGACGATCCGGACCGGCAGGCTGAGCGGGTGCTCACCATCTCCGAGGCAGTCGACGCCCAGGCCGACGCCGCACACCACAAGGTGGACCTGCTCGCCAAGCCCGGGCTGTTCCTGGTCCGGACGATGCTCGCCGGTGCGTTCATCGGCATCGGCGTGCTCATCATGTGCACCGCCGGCGGGCCGCTCGTCGCCGCGGGCTCGGGGTTCGCCCCGCTCGTCCAGGGGCTCGTGTTCGGGGTCGCGCTGACGATCGTCGTCATCGCCGGGGCCGAGCTCGCGACCTCCGCGATGATGATCCTCACCCAGGGCGTCATGAAGGGTGTGATCGGCTGGCTCCGGGCCGTCGAGACGCTGCTCGCGTGCCTCGTCGGCAACCTGCTCGGCGCCGTCGTGTTCGCGTGGCTCGTGCACCTGTCGGGCGTCCTCGCACCCGGGACCGCGGGCGGCACCGTGCTCGCCGGGATGGTCGAGCACAAGGCCGCCGAGACGACCGGCCAGCTGTTCGTCCGCGGCATCCTGTGCAACCTGCTCGTCTGCCTCGCGATCTGGTGCGCGGGCCGGCTGAGGAGCGAGGGCGCGAAGATCGCCGTCGTCTTCGCGTGCGTCATGGTCTTCATCACCTCCGGCTTCGAGCACGTGGTCGCCAACATGACGACGTTCTCGCTCGGCATCATCGGCGGGCTCGAGGGCGCGACGATCGCCGAGATGGGACGCAACCTCCTGGCCGTCGGGGCCGGCAACGTGGTCGGCGGTGCTGTGCTGGTCGGGGCGGCCTACGCGTACGGCTCGGGACGGCGCGCGGCACGTGCCGCCGACGCCGTCGACGGGGTCGCGGAGACGCCCGTGGGCGTCCGGACGGCGCCCCTCGCCCGCGTGGTCGACGTGCCCCTGCGTGCGCCCCGGTCGCTCGACGACACGATCGCGCCGTCCGGCGAGCACCGGGTGGCCGCAATACGGTGAGGCGAACGGCGACGCCACGGACGGTGTCGCACCGCGCGCCGAGCACCCGAGGAGCACGCCATGAGCACCTCCGACCCGCACGCCACCGACACGCCCTCGTCGACCGGCGGTGCCGCGTCCGAGCAGCCCACGGCACCGGCCGAACCCATCACGGCCGAACCGGCTCCGGTCGAGCCCGGGGCGAGCGCGCGCTCGTCGGGACCTGAGCCCGCCACGTCGCGGAACGCGGCGGAGCCGCCTGCGCCACGACCGGCCGCAGCAGAGCCCGCCGCCGAACCGGTCACCGCCGGGCCCACCGCGCCGATGTCGACGGCACCCGCCCCTGCCCCGTCGACCGACACCGGCCGGCACGCCGTCGTCCGTCCGGCCCCGGAACCCCCGGCACCGGTCCCCGACCCCGTCGTCGACCGCACGGCCGCCGACCCGACGGTCGCCGCCGGCGCCGCGGCCGCGGAACGCCGCGACGCGCTGCGCGCCGCCGGCGACACCGGCCC
>NZ_JAGIBD010000019.1:0-67442 GCF_017744555.1 Cellulomonas sp.
GGGCTCGCGGGTCGCCCGGGCGCGATCGACGCCGGCCGCGCCGGCGTCGCCCGCCGTGCCGGGCTCGTGGGCGCGGGTGCCGGTGCGGGCCGGCCGCCCGTCTCGGTCGCCGACGAGGCAGGGGGGCGACGGGCGCCGCGGTCCGACGGTGCGAACGACGCAGGCCGGCTCGGCATGCCGCGCGGCGGAGTCGCGGGGCTCGCGGTCGTGGCCGGCGCCGGGCGCGCCGCTCGCGGTGCGCCGCTCCCGACGACGATCGCGTCGTCACCGGCGTCCGTCGGCCTCGAGGGTGCCGACGACGGCGTGAACGACGGAGGAGCGGGCCGGCGGGGCCGGTCGTCAGGGGTCATCGTGCGCTCACCCTGCGGCACAGACGGCGGTCGTGTCGTCCACGGTGAACGCCTCGCGGCCCGCCTTCTTCGTCGGCGCGGGCGTCGGCTCCGCCTGGACCGGAGGTGCGGTCGTCTCGGTGGACGGAGTCGTCGGGGTCGTCGGTGCGGTCGGCGGTGCCGTGGTGGGCGCTGTCGTGGCCGTCGTCTCGCCGAGCGCCGGCACGTCGTTCGCGATGTTCTGCCACATCTGCTTGGCCGCCGGGAGCCAGACGACCCGGTTCGGGTCGCTCGGCGCGGGCCCCCACGGCACCGTCATGAACGTGATGCTGCCACCGCGGATGGTGCGCATGTTGTAGGCAAGGCCGACCATCGTGCTCGTCGACATCCCGTCGTCCACCGTCAACGAGCTCGTCGCCGCGTTGAGGAAGCCCGCGAGCTTCGGCACGTCGGTGAGGACGTTCTTCGACAGGACCTCCTGCACCATGGCGGCCACGAGGCGCTGCTGGTTGCCGATCCGGTTCGTGTCGGAGCCGTCGCCGACGCCCTTGCCCTTGCGTGCGCGGGCGAAGGCAAGGGCCGTCGAGCCGTCCAGGGTCTGGTTGCCGGCCTTCACGCTGAGGCCGGCGTCCTTCGACGTCATGTCGTTCGGGATGCAGATCGGCACACCGCCGATCGCGTCGACCATCGCCTGGAAGCCCGCGAAGTCGACCACGACGAAGTGCTCGGGCTGGATCCCGGTGTTGGCGGCCACCGTGCGGATCGTGCACGCCGCGGCCGACGCCATGTCACCGCCCATGTCCCAGCCGGTGGCGAACGCCGAGTTGAACATGCCGTGGGTGGCCTTCGAGGTCTTGCCGTTCGACATCGTGCACGACGGGATGTCGACCAGGGAGTCGCGGGGGATGGAGACGGCCTCGACGCGCGTCCGGTCCGCGGAGATGTGCACGAGCATCGTCGTGTCCGACCGCATGCCCGCAGCCTCGCCGCCGATCTCGGCGTTGACGCCGTCGCGCTGGTCGGAGCCGAGCACGAGCAGGTTGACGGCCTGGCCCGCGTTCGGGTCGTCGGGGTCGGGGGTCGTGCTCGGGCTCGGCGCAGCGCCGACCAGGTCCGACACGTCGACGCGGTTGACGTTGCCGTCGAACTTGTGCAGCGTCGCCGCCGCGCCCGCGACGCCGAACGCGACGACCCCGACAGTGGCGAGCGACACGACGCGCAGGACCCGGTGCGAGTGCAAGGTCCTGGCGTGCCGGACGGCACGAGGGCGCGATGTAGCGGCGTGGCGGGAGGTCACCGGATGATCCTAGGAGCGCATCAGGCCCTCGCCGCGGAGCCCACGCAGCGACGCGGTGGAGGACCTGTGCAGATCAGCGGCCCAGCTGCGTGTACTTCGCCTCGGTGGCGTCCTTCTGCGGTCGCCACCACGCCTCGTTGTCGCGATACCACTGGACGGTCGCCTCGAGGCCGGCCCGGAAGTTCTCGTACCGCGGCGCCCAGCCGAGCTCCTCGCGCAGCTTCGTGGAGTCGATCGCGTACCGCAGGTCGTGTCCGGGCCGGTCGCTCACGAGGTCGTACGCGTCGGCCGGCTGGCCCATGATCTCGAGGATCGTCTCGACGACCGTCTTGTTGTTCTCCTCGCCGTCCGCGCCGATCAGGTACGTCTCGCCGATGCGGCCGCGGTCGATGATCGCCCAGACGGCGCTGTTGTGGTCCTCGACATGGATCCAGTCGCGCACGTTCTCGCCCTTGCCGTACAGCTTGGGCCGCACGCCGTCGACGACATTCGTGATCTGCCGCGGGATGAACTTCTCGACGTGCTGGTACGGGCCGTAGTTGTTCGAGCAGTTCGAGATCGTGGCCTGGACGCCGAAGCTGCGGGCCCACGCGCGGACCAGAAGGTCGGACGACGCCTTGGTGGAGGAGTACGGCGACGAGGGGTTGTACGGCGTGTCCGGCGTGAACTTCGCCGGGTCGTCCAGCTCCAGGTCGCCGTAGACCTCGTCCGTCGAGATGTGGTGGTAGCGCACGCCGTGCCGGCGCACCGCCTCGAGCAGCTGATAGGTGCCGATCACGTTGGTCCGCAGGAACGGCCACGGGTCGTGCAGCGAGTTGTCGTTGTGGGACTCGGCGGCGAAGTGCACCACGAGGTCGACGTCCTTCACGAGGCTGTCGACGATGTCGGGGTCCGCGATGTCGCCCTTGGCGAAGACCACCTTGCCGTCCACCGGGTCCAGGCTGCGCTCGTCGCCCGCGTAGGTCAGCGCGTCGAGCACGGTCACGTGCACGTCCGGACGCTCACGCACCGTCTGGTGGACGAAGTTCGAGCCGATGAAGCCGGCTCCGCCGGTGACGAGCACGCGCATGCGAGGGTTCCTCCTGAGTGTTCGGGCGACCGGCCAGCCAGCCTAACGTGTCGCGCCGGACGGACCGCGTGTGCCCGCACGGTAGGCGCCGGTCACGGCCGGGGCGATGAACAGCGCCTCGACCGCGCTGCGCGGGACGACCGCTCGCCGGCCGACGCGTCGGCGTTCCGACAGCAGGTGCGGCAGCAGCGTGACGCACGACGCGAGCGCCCGCAGGCGCGTCCGCACGACCCGCCACGGCTGGCGGCGGCGCAGCGCCACGGACGCGGTGGTGAGCACGAAGGCGCCCCAGACACGCAGCGCGAACCGCGCGGTCGCGTTCTTCGTCGTGATCGCGAGCCGGTTGCGGGCGTCGTGGAACCGGAAGAAGTCGCTGCCCTCCCGCGACGACGCGGCGTGCACGTGCGAGACCACGGCGCCCGGGGCGTGCTCGACTCGATAGCCCGCGAGCCGCAGCCGCCACGAGAGGTCGGTGTCCTCG
The DNA here is from genome assembly GCF_017744555.1 of Cellulomonas sp. Classification (GTDB taxonomy): domain Bacteria; phylum Actinomycetota; class Actinomycetes; order Actinomycetales; family Cellulomonadaceae; genus Cellulomonas. The sequence continues at coordinate 3,177 of NZ_JAGIBD010000019.1, forward strand.
TAGTACATGAAGAGGCGCTCGTCGAAGTACCCGACGTCGAGGAGCGCGGCGGTGCGCAGGATCGCGGCGGCCCCGCTGAACCCGAACACGGCGGCGGCCGGGGCGTGCGTCCGTGCGTCCGCGAGCCACCCGCGGTCGACGCCGAACCCGTCGGTGCGGACCTCGTTCCCGGTCGAGTTGACCAGCCGGACCGGTCCGTCGGGGTCGGCCACCCAGGTGCCGTCGGGCCCGTTGACCACGCTCGCCGGCTCGTCGTCGGGTGTGGCGGGCCGGAAGTGCTCGGCGAGCAGCACGGTCGCGGCCATGGCGGCCACCTGCTCGTCCGCCTCCCGCAGCGCGGTCACGAATGCGCGGACGAAGCCGGGCTCCGGGGTGGCGTCGTTGTTCAGCAGGATCACCGCGGGCGTCCGCACCTCCCGCAGGGCGAGGTCGTTGCCGCCTGCGAAGCCCAGGTTGACCTCCGAGCGCACGACGCGCACCCAGGGGTGCAGCTCCGCGACGCGCGCGGCGGTGCCGTCCGTCGACCCGTTGTCGACGACGACGACGTCCATGCGCACGTCGCCGAGCTCCTGTGCCCGCAGCCCGTCGAGGCATGCCAGCGTGAGATCGAGGCCCTCCCAGGAGACCGTGACGACGGTGACGTCCGCGGGCGACGTCGTCACGACGCCACGTCCAGGTACACGTCGACCGTGCGCTCAGCGGTCCGTGCCCAGGTGAAGCCCCGGGCCCAGGCCTGGCGTGCCGCGCGTGCAGGCGCACCGTCCGGGACGGCGAGCACCTCGGCCAGCCCGTCCGCGAGCCCGTCGACGTCCAGCGGCTCGGCGTACACCGCGAGCGTGCCGGCGACCTCGTGGAGCACGGCGATGTCCGCGGCGAGCACGTGCCGGCCAGCGGCGAGCGACTCGAGCGCGGGCAGGCCGAAGCCCTCGTCGAGCGAGGGGAGCGCGAGCGCTCTGGCCCCCGCGACGACGCCGCGCAGCTCCGTGTCGCTCAGCCACCCCGTGAGGTGCACACCCGGCCGGTCGGCGAGGTCGCGCTCGCGGCCGGCGGGCCCGGCGAGCACGAGGTCGGGGACGTCCGGGTCGCGGGTGCGCAGCAGCGCGTGCGCGTCGAGCAGACGCCGCAGGTTCTTGCGCGGGTCGAGCGACCCGACGAACAGGACGTACTCGCCGGGCAGGCCGCGCTGCGCGAGCCAGGCGGCCGGCGCGGGGGTGGCGTTGAACCAGGCCTCCTCGACGCCGAGCGGCGTGACGGTCACCTGGTGCGGTGGGAGGCCGTAGTGCTCCCGGACGTCCGCCGCGACGACCTCCGTGGGCGTCACGACCTGCGCCCCGCGAGCGAGCGCGCGGGGGACGAGCTCGCGGTACAGCAGGCTCGCCGCGTCGACGGTCGCCGCGTGCCGCTCGTAGGTGAGGTCGTGCACCGTGACGACCTCCCGCGCCCGGCGGGTCGGCGGGGATACGAAGTTGGTGCCGTGGAACACGTCGGTGCGCCCGATGAGGAGCTCCACCGGCGGCCACCCGCCGCGTCGCCACAGCGACCGCACCAACCGGGCGGGGACACGCCGGCCCGTCTGGACGACGCCGGGCGGGAGGCCCTCGACGGCGCCACCGCGGGCCGTCCACGTGGAGACCACGACCTCGGCGTCGACGTCCCGGCGCTCGAGTGCGCCCGGCAGGGCGGCCACGAGGTGCTCGACGTACCGGCCGATGCCCGTGCGGACGCCGACGAGGGGCGTCGCGTCCAAGGTGATCCGCACGTCGCACATGGTGCCACGGTCGCGTCGCCTCCCCGAGCCTGCCGGCGGGGTCGTCGGGGAGGCCCCGCCGGCGAGGTCGGGGCGAGCCGGGCAGCCGTTACGATCTTCCCGAGCCGCCGCACCGGGTGGTCCCCTTCGCTCGGACGGAGCGCCTCGCAGTGAGTGTCTACGATCTCGAGTCGGTCGATCCTGATGCCGCCAACACCAGCCACGCGCTCGTCCTCGAGCAGGTCGGCACCGGGGCCCGGGTCCTCGACATCGGCTGCTCCACGGGCTTCCTGGGCGAGGTCCTGATCGAGCGCGGCTGCACCGTCGACGGGGTCGAGGTCGACCCCGACGCCGCGGAGATCGCCCGCAAGCGCGGCCTCCGCACGGTGACCGTCATGGACCTCGATCGCGAAGACCTGGCCGCCACGCTCGAGGGTCAGCAGTACGACCGGATCATCCTCGCCGACGTCCTCGAGCACCTCATGCGGCCCGGCGCGGTGCTCGCGGCCGCGTCGACGCTGCTCGCTCCCGGCGGTCAGATCGTCATCTCGGTCCCGAACGTGACGCACGGCTCGCTGCGGCTCGCGCTGCTGCAGGGCCGCTGGGACTACCGCGACACCGGCTTGCTGGACCGCACGCACATCAGGTTCTTCACGCAGGAGTCGATCCTGGCGCTCGTGGAGGAGGCGGGACTGCAGGTCGCCCGGCTGCGGTCGACGATCGTCGACCCGCTGGCGTCCGAGGTCGAGCTGGACCGGGACGCCCTGCTGCCCGAGATCGTCGAGTGGGTCCGCTCCGAGCCGTCGAGCTTCGACTACCAGTTCATCCTCGTGGTCGAGAAGATCGCACCAGGACAGGTCCGGCGACCGAGCCCGGCGCTCGAGCAGGCGGTCGTGCTCCCCGAGATGGTCGAGGCGGCCGAGAACGGCCGTGCGCTGCTGCTCGAGAAGGCCGCCCTCGCTGCGGAGATCACGTCGCTGCGCCGCAAGGTGCTCACGATGCGCGACCACGCGGTGGGAGCGGAGGCGGAGCTCGGGACGGCCCGACGCGAGCGGGCGATCATGGAGCGAAAGCTCGCTCAGGCGGAGCACGACGTCGCCGAGCTGCGGGCGTCGGCGAGCTGGCGCGTCGGCCAGATGGTCGTCGCGCCGATGAGCAAGGTGCGCCGTGCGATACGGGGCAGCGCGTGACGGTGGTGGTTCGCGAGGCGGGGGGCAGCATGTCGGGGGAGATCATGGAGACGGCCAGGAGGACGACGGAGGCACCACGGACGGTGGGCGCAGGGCAGCCGACCCCGTTGATCACGATCCTGACACCCGTGTACGACCCGCCGGCGGCGGCCCTGCGGTCGGCGGTCGAGTCAGTGCGGTCCCAGGACTTCGACGCCTGGCAGCTCGTCCTCGTCGACGACTGCTCGCCCTCCCCGCACGTCGCCGCGCTGCTGCGCGAGCTCGCGGCGTCCGACCCGCGGATCGTCGTCCACCGGCGCACCGAGAACGGCGGGATCGTCGCGGCGTCGAACGACGCGCTCGAGCGTGCGACCGGGGAGTTCGTCGCCCTGCTCGACCACGACGACATGCTCGCGACGGGGGCGCTGGCCGCGATCGCGGAGGCGCTGGCCGACGAGCCGGACGTCGACTACCTCTACACCGACGAGGACAAGGTCAGCGACGAGGGCGACTTCTACGACGCGTTCGTCAAGCCGGAGTGGTCGCCGGAGCGTCTCCTCGGTCAGATGTACACCGGTCACCTGTCGGTCCTGCGGACGTCGCTCGTGCGCGAGATCGGCGGCTTCGAGGTCGGGGCGGACGGGTCCCAGGACCACGACCTCGTGCTGCGCGTGACCGAGAAGGCGCGAAAGATCGTGCACCTGCCCGGCATCTACTACCACTGGCGCGCGATCGACGGCTCGACGGCGCAGGACGGCGAGGCCAAGCCGTACGCGTGGGACGCGGGCGTGCGCGCCGTGCAGCGCAGCCTCGACCGGCAGGGGATCCGCGGGCGCGCGCGCCGCGGCCCGCAGCCCGGCACCTACCGGATCGCCCGCGAGCTCGACCCCTCGGTCAAGGTCAGCATCGTCATCCCGACCCGCGGAGGGACGGCGTTGGTGTGGGGTGAGACCCGCTGTCTCGTCGTCGAGCTCGTCCGGTCGATCGTGTCACTGAGCGAGCACGAGAACCTCGAGCTCGTCATCGTCTACGACGAGCCGACACCCGAACCCGTGCTGGCCGAGCTGCGCGAGATCGCAGGGGACCGGGCGACCTTCGTGCTGTTCGACGAGCCCTTCAACTTCAGCGCGAAGTGCAACGTCGGCTACCTGGCCAGCTCCGGCGACGTGGTCGTGTTCATGAACGACGACATGCAGCTCGTCAGCCCGAACTTCGCGGCCGAGCTCGCCGCACCGTTGTTCGAGAAGGGCGTCGGCGCCACCGGCGCACGGCTGCTGTTCTCCGACGGCAGCCTGCAGCACGGCGGGCACGTGTACGCGGCCGGCGACCTGACGCACGCCGGGTTCAAGGGGCCCGGTGACGACGAGGGGCCGTTCCGCGCCTACCTCGTCAACCGCGAGTGCTCGGGGCTGACCGCGGCGTGCATCGCGGTCACGCGCGCGACGTTCGAGGACGTCGGCGGGTTTAACGAGGGGCTCCCGGGAAACTTCAACGACGTCGACTTCTCGTACAAGATCGGCTCACGCGGCCTGCGGCTGCTGTGGATGGTCGACGTGACGCTGTACCACTTCGAGTCGCTGACCCGGGACTCGACCGTGCACCAGTGGGAGTACGACACGATCATGCGGCGCTGGGGCACGCGGGACCTCGACCCGTACCTCCCGGTGGGGTATCGCGCGGAGCTCTGAGCGCCGGGCGGTACCCGCGGTCACCGTTCGAGCCACCCTCAGTGGGACTCGAAGAGCCCTTCCATGTACACGTGCCCGCGGCTCGTCGAGTCGGCGCGGACGCTGAACTGCGCGGCGACCGGCACGTAGTGGATCTCGCTGCCGTCGGCGGCGCGGAGCGTCGTGCGGACGGCGTAGTCGCCCGACCCCAGGGCCACTCGGGGGAGCGTGAGCGTGTACTGCCTCGTCCCGAGGAGCGGCTCGAGCGAGACGCCCATCATCTCGTTCGTGGTCGTGTAGAGCGGGTTGCCGAGCGGCGTCGCGATGCCGACCTCGATGAGCCAGTCGCGGAGCTCGACGTCCGAGTGGACCGCCATCGTGATGACGACCGAGTCGCCCTCGTCGACGACCGGGCGACCAGACTCGCCGTCGCGTGACCGGACGCTGATGCCCGTGAACCGTGCCTGCGCCGCGACCTCGTCGGGCGACGCCGCCGCGAGCCGGGCGAGGTCGGCCTGCCGGGCCTCCTCGAAGTCGGCCCGCAGGACCATGAGGGCGTCCTCGGGGGCGCCGTCGGCCGCCACCCGTCCGCCCTCGAGCACGACCGCGCGGTCGCAGAACTCGGCGACCTGGTCCAGGCCGTGCGACACGAGGATGATCGTCCGGCCCTCCTTCTGGAACGTCCGGATGCGCTCGAGGCACTTGCGCTGGAACGGCTCGTCGCCGACCGCGAGGACCTCGTCGACGAGGAGGACGTCCGGGTCGACGTGCACGGCCACCGCGAACGCGAGCCGCACGTACATGCCCGACGAGTAGAACTTGACCTGCGTGTCGATGAACCGCTCGATGCCGGAGAACTCGACGATCGCGTCGAAGAAGGTGTCCGTGGTCTGCCGGGACAGCCCGAGGATCGACGCGTTGAGGTAGACGTTCTCGCGGCCCGTGAGGTCGGGGTGGAACCCGGCACCGAGCTCGAGCAGCGCAGCGAGCCGGCCCCTGAGCTGCACCGAGCCGGTGGTCGGCTGGATGATCCCGCCGATCGTCTTGAGCAGCGTGCTCTTGCCCGAGCCGTTGGGGCCGACCAGGCCGACGGTGCTGCCGGCCTCGATCTCGAGGTCGACGTTGCGCAGCGCCCAGAAGTCCTCCTTGTGGAGGTTGGACCTGCCGAAGTTCAGCACGCGCTCCTTGAGCGACTTCTCCTTGCGGATGACGAAGCGCTTCGAGAGGTCGTCGATGCGGATGACGGGCGTGCTCATCACAGCTCCTGCGCGAAGTTGCTCTGGAGCCGGGCGAACGCACGCTGGCACAACCAGAGGAGAAGGACCCCGATGCCGACGGCGACGCCCAGCCGGGTGCCCAGGTCGGAGGGGACCGGCTGGCCGTCGCCCGCGACCCAGAACGTCTGCTGGAACCCGAGCACGGCGAGCGTGACCGGGTTCGCGAGGTACAGGGACTCCAGCGCGGACCCCTCGATGTGGTCGCTCACGAGCTGCCACGAGTACACGATCGGCGATGCCCAGAAGAACACCATGAGGAAGATCTCGACGATGTACTGCACGTCCCGCAGGTACACGTTCACCGCCGACAGCAGCAGCGCGAACGCGGTTCCGTAGACGACGATGACCAGCAGCGACAGCGGGAAGTACCACCAGCGCGCACCGAGGGGGAACTGGCGGGCGATCACGGTGGCGAGCAGCAGGATCACGAGCTGGATGCCGAAGTTGAACAGCGCCGAGCCGACCACGCTCAGGGGGAAGACCTCGCGCGGGAGGTACACCTTCTTGATGAGGCCCGAGTTCATCACGATCGAGCCTGTGCCGATGAGCACGATCTCGTTGAAGAGGGTCCACGCGGTGAGGCCGGTGTAGACGAAGATCGCGAACGACGGGATCTGCTTCGCCGCGCCGAGGAACTGGCCGAGCGCGACGAAGTAGATCAGGAGCAGCGCGAGCGGTCGCATCAGGCTCCACGCGAACCCGAACACGCTGTCCTTGTACCGGGCCTTCAGCTCGCGGAGCACCAGCAGGTGCAGCAACTCGCGCTGGCCGACGATGTCGCGGACGCTCTGCGCGGTGCCGCGGAAGAAGCCGGAGGTGGGCCCTGCGGACCGCATCGGCTCGAGCGCAAGGGCCGCCGCACGGTCTTCCGCAGTCGTGTCCATCTGTCCCCTCGTCACGTCTCGGTGTCCGGGCTGGCAACGAGGATCGGCCCCAGGGTAACCAACAACCGGCGAGCTCCCGAACGCCCCCGGCGGGGGGCGGCCGGCACGCCGATAGGATGCACGGCGGGCCGCGCGAGCGTCCAGCGGCGCCCGGTCGCACCCGCCCACCACCAGGAGGTCCCGTGACTCGTTCGCCCGCCGCTCCGGCCGAGGTCCGACCCGGGGTCGTCTCGGTCGTGGTCGTGAACTACCGCGGCGCGGACGACACCATCGTGTGCCTGCGGTCGTTCGACGACGTGGACTGGCCTGCGGACCGGCTCGAGCTCGTGGTCGTCGACAACGAGTCGGGCGACGGCAGCGCGGAGCGGATCCGGACCGAGCTCCCGGGCGTGACGGTCGTCGAGGCGGGCAGCAACTCGGGCTTCGCCGGCGGGTGCAACCTCGGCGTCGCCCACGCGACGGGCGAGTACGTGGCGTTCATCAACAACGACGCGCGCCCGGCGCCGGGGTGGATCTCCGCGGCCGTGGAGGCGCTCGAGGCCGACCCGCAGGTCGCCGCCGTCGCGAGCAAGGTCCTCGACTGGGAGGGCACCCACGTCGACTACGTCGACGGCTCCCTCACCTGGTTCGGCATGGGCTACAAGCGCGAGGTCGAGCAGCCGGACTCGCCCGCGTTCGACACGGCCAAGGACGTGCTCTTCGGCACGGGGGCGGCCATGTTCGTGCGGGCCGAGACCTACCGCGAGGTCGGCGGGTTCGACGAGCGCTTCTTCATGTTCTACGAGGACGTCGACCTGGGGTGGCGCCTCAACCTGCTCGGGCACCGGGTGCGGTACGTGCCCGGTTCCGTGGCCTTCCACCGGCACCACGTGACGATGCGCAAGTTCGGGAACTACCGCGAGAGCTATCTGCTCGAGCGGAACGCGCTGCTGTCGATGTACAAGAACCTGGGCGACGAGGCGCTCGCGAAGGCGTTGCCCGCCGCGATGGCGCTCGCGGTGCGCCGCAGCGTCGCCCGCACGGACCTCGACGCGACCCAGCTCGACCTGCAGCGGTCGCCCGGCGGCGATGACGAGCCCGACACGACGGTCCCGAAGATGGCCCTCACCGGCCCGCTCGCGATCGACTACTTCGTCGAGCAGCTCCCGACTCTCGCGGCGACTCGTCGCGAGCTGCAGGCGCACCGCCGGCGCAGCGACCGGGACCTGTTCCCGCTGTTCCGGCAGGTCATGGAGCCGGCGTACCCGCAGCCGCACTACGTCGAGGGGTACGAGGCGCTCGTCGACGCGTTCGGCATCACGGAGACGTTCTCGACCCGGCACCGGATCCTCGTCGTGACGGGTGAGCCGCTGCTCGCGACGATGGCGGGACCCGCCATCCGTGCGTGGGAGCTGGCGACCGCGCTCGCCACCGAGCACGACGTGCGGCTGGTCTCCACGGTGGCCGCCGAGACGTCGCACCCGAGCTTCTCGGTCGAGTACGCCGGCGGCACGGGCCTGCGGGAGCCCACCGGGTGGGCGGACGTCATCATCTTCCAGGGGTTCCTCCTGTCGCAGGCGCCGTGGCTCGCTCGCTCGTCGAAGATCCTGGTCGCCGACGTGTACGACCCGATGCACCTCGAGCAGCTCGAGCAGGCGCGCGACCTCGGTCCCGCGGGGCGGGTCGACGCGGTGCAGGAGACCACCCGGGTGCTCAACGCCCAGCTCCGGCGGGCGGACTTCGTGCTGTGCGCGTCCGACAAGCAGCGGGACTTCTGGCTCGGCCAGCTCGCGGGCCAGGGGCGCGTGAACCCGGCGACGTACGACGAGGACGAGGCCATGGCCTCCCTGCTCGCGGTGGTCCCGTTCGGCATCCCCGACGCGCCGCCGGTGCAGCGCAGGCACGCGATCCGCGGCGTCGTGCCGGGCATCGGGCCGGACGACAAGGTCCTGCTCTGGGGCGGCGGCATCTACAACTGGTTCGACCCGGTGACCCTCATCCGCGCGGTCGGCCGCCTCGCGAAGGAGCACCCCGAGATCCGGCTGTTCTTCATGGGCCTCAAGCACCCGAACCCGGGCGTCCCGGCGATGCGCGTGGCGTCCGAGGCGCGTGAGGTCGCCGAGGAGCTCGGTCTCGTGGGCACGCACGTGTTCTTCAACGAGGGCTGGGTCCCGTACGACGAGCGTGCCGACTACTTGCTCGACGCGGACGTCGGGGTCTCGACGCACCACCACCACATCGAGACCGCGTTCAGCTTCCGCACGCGCATCCTCGACTATCTGTGGGCGTCGCTGCCCATCGTGTCGACCACGGGTGACACGTTCGGCGACCTCGTCGAGCGGCACGGACTGGGCCGGACGGTGCCGCCGGGCGACGTCGAGGCGCTCCAGGCCGCGCTCGAGGAGATGCTGTACGACGAGGACGCCGCGGCCCGCGCCAAGGACGCCGTCCGGCGCTTCGCTCGCTCCTACCGGTGGAGCACGGTGCTCGAGCCGGTGCTCGAGTTCTGCCGGTTCCCCCGCCGTGCCGCGGACCTCGCCGCCGCGCTCCCGGAGGTGCAGCTCAAGCGGCGCCCGCCGCGCGGACCCCGCCTGTCGATCCGGTCCGACGTGGCGCTCGCGCGCAAGTACCTCGCGGAGGGCGGCCCGTCCGAGCTCGTGCGGCGCGCCCGGGGCCGGGTCGGCAGGATCCGCAACCCGCAGCAGGACGACGGCGCGGAGCAGCTGCCGCCGCTGTAGCCGGGAGCAGCCGGGACCGGTCGAGGTCAGCGCAGCGAGCGGTAGACCTCGGCGGTCCGGGCAGCGGTCGCGGCCCACGTGTGCCGTGCCGCCGCGTCCCGGCCGAGCGCGGCGAGCTCGTCGTGCCGCGGTCCGGCGGCCTCGACGAGCGCCTCCGCGAGGGCGTCGTCGTCGAGCGGGTCCACCAGCAGCGCCGCGTCGGCGGAGAACTCGGCCATCGACGTCCCGCGGCTCGTGACCACCGGGACGCCGTGCGCCATCGCCTCGAGCACGGGCAACCCGAACCCCTCCCACGTGGAGGGGAACGCGAACGCGCGCGCACCTGCGTACGCGGCGTGCAGCTGCTCCCACGTGAGCCGGCCGAGGACCCGGAGCCGGTCGCCGAGCCGCGCGGCGGGCCCCTCGAGGTCGACCGACCCCCACCCGACCGGCCCGACAAGCACGAGGTCCAGGTCGGTGCGGGCCGCGACCTGCTCGAACGCGGTCAGCAGCGTCGGCAGGTTCTTGCGCGGTTCGACGGTGCCGCACCACAGCACGTACGGGCGGCCGGTGAGGCCGTGCTCGCGGTGCAGCGCCGCGACGTCCTGCGCGGTGGTCGTGGGTACCTCGGCCGCGAGGGGCACGACGCGCAGCCGCTCTCGCCCGATGCCCTGCGCGACACAGTCGTCGGCCGTGATCTGCGACGGCGTGATCACGACGTCCGCCTCGTCCCGGACGATCTCGAGCGCGCGGCGGAAGAACCGGTTGCCGCGCGCGGTGAAGTGCTCGGGTGCGCGCAGGAACGCCAAGTCGTGCACCGTCGCGACCAGCGGCGCGGTCCGCGGGGGGATCGCCCACGTGGTGGCGTGCACGACGTCGACGTCCCGCGGGACCGACCGCCGCGGCCGACGCGTGGTGCTCCACGCCTCGTACAGGAGCCGACGCGGCAGCGGGGACGTCCGGACCGGCACGCCGAGGGCTCCCGACGGCGGCGGGCCGTCGTGCCGGGCGGCGATCCCGACGAGGTCGACCTCGCCTGCCGCCGCGAGGGCCGCCACGAGCTCGCGGACGTACGTGCCGGAGCCGCCAGGCACCGGCTGCCACAGCTGCTCGACGGTCAGCGCGGCCCGGACGGTCGGACGCTCGGTCGGAGGCACCGGCCGAGCCTAGGGCGTCGAGGAGCGCGACGACGACTTGGGTACTCTCACGGTGCCGTCGTACGCGTCGACGGCCGCGAGCGGAGTCGGAGCACATGAAGATCCTGATCGACGCCACGGCGATCCCCGAGGACCGGGGCGGCGTCGGGCGGTACGTCGACGCTCTCCTCCCGGCGCTCGTCGCCGAGGGTGCCGACCTGGTCGTCGCCTGCCAGGCGCGCGACACCGAGGTCGTGTCGGGCCTTGTGCCGTCGGCGGAGGTCGTCCCGGCCCCGACGCGGGCGGCGGGCCGCCCCGCCCGACTTCTCTGGGAGCAGACCGGTCTGGTCTCGCTCGTGCGGTCGACGGGCGCCCAGGTGCTGCACAGCCCGCACTACACGATGCCCCGGTTCTCGCCCGTGCCCGTCGTCGTGACGCTGCACGACGCCACGTTCTTCAGCCACCCCGAGGTGCACTCACCGGTCAAGGCGCGCTTCTTCCGCAGCGCCACGCGGACGGCCGTGCGACGGGCGGCCGCGCTCGTCGTCCCGTCCCGGGCGACCCGCGACGAGGTCGTGCGCTACACCCATGCCTCGCCCGACGCGTTCCACGTCGCCTATCACGGCGTCGACCGCGCGCTCTTCCACCCGGTCGACGAGGCCGAGCAGGAGCGCGTCCGGCAGACCCTCGACCTGCACGGGCGGCCGTACGTCGCGTTCCTGGGGACGCTCGAGCCGCGCAAGAACGTGCCCGCGCTCGTCCGGGGCTGGGTGGACGCGGTCCGCGACCTGCCGGAGCCGCCTGCGCTCCTGCTCGCCGGCGCTCCGGGCTGGGACGAGGAGGTCGACCCGGAGATCGCCCGGGTGCCCGAGGGGCTGGTCGTGCGACGCACGGGCTACCTCCCGCTCGCGGATCTCGCCGGGTACCTGTCCGGTGCCCTCGTCGTCGCGTACCCGACCCTGGGCGAAGGCTTCGGCCTGCCGGTCCTCGAGGCCATGTCGTGCGGCGCGGCGGTCCTCACGACGCGGGAGCTGTCGATGCCGGAGGTGGGCGGCGACGCGGTCGACTACTGCGGGACGGACGACGCGTCGATCTCCGTGGCTCTGCGCACGCTCCTGACCGAGCCGGAGCACCGTGCCCAGCTCGCGGCGGAGGCGACCGCGCGCGCAGGGGAGTTCACCTGGCGGAGCGCCGCCCGCACGCACCTGGCAGCGTACGAGGCGGCGCTCTCCGTGGCCTGACGCCCGCGGTCAGGAGCCGAGCGTCGCCCGGTAGGCCTGCACGGCCTCGAAGGTCGGAAGCAGCCCGCTCGCGGCTGCGTCCGCGAGCAACGGTGCGACCGCGTCCTTGTCGGACAGCAGCGGCTCGAGGGGAGAGCCGTCGCGGGCGGTCGTCGGCCACTCGATGCCGATCTGGGGGTCGAGCGGGTGGACGCCGTGCTCGCGACCCGGCGTGTACGGCGTCGAGCAGAGGTACAGCACGGTCGAGCCGTCCTCGAGCGACATGAAGGCGTGCCCGAGCCCCTCGCTCAGGTAGATCGCGCGACGGTCCACGTCGTCGAGGAGCACGGTGTCCCACTGCCCGAACGTCGGCGACCCCACCCGGACGTCCACGACGACGTCGAGGACCGCGCCCTTCGCGCACGTCACGTACTTGGCCTGGCTCGGCGGGGTGTCCGCGAAGTGGATACCGCGCAGCACACCGGCGGCGGAGACCGAGCAGTTCGCCTGCGCGACCGAGAGCTCGTGGCCGACGTTCTCGGCGAACGGGGCTCCCTGGAAGTACTCGAGGAACACGCCCCGGGAGTCCGGGAACTGTCGCGGGGTGATCTCCCACGCGCCGGGCACTCGGAGCTCGCGGTACGGCATGTCGGTCCTTTCGACGGGGTGGGGGCCGCAGAGAAGCGTACCGAGGTCGACTAGCCTGGCGACGCACCGCGGACCGGGCCGGTCCGGTGCTGACACGAGTGTCGAGGAGACGGAGTGGGCGTGCGCTGGTTGGTCGTGGGTGCGAACGGGATGCTGGGCCAGGATCTGTGCTCGCTGCTCGCCGAGCGCGGGCAGGACGTGACGCGGCTCGACCGGGTGCACGTCGACATCACCGACGCCGGTGCGACGGACGGCATCGCCGCAGGTCACGACGTCGTGGTCAACTGCGCGGCGTACACGGCGGTCGACGCCGCCGAGTCCGACGAGGCGACGGCGTTCGCCGTGAACGCCGTCGGCGCCGCCAACGTGGCGCGGGCGGCCCGTGAGGCGGGCGCACGCGTCGTGCACATCTCGACCGACTACGTGTTCGACGGCGGCGCGTCGACGCCGTACGTCGAGGACGCGCCGGTCGCGCCGCGGTCCGCTTACGGGCGCACCAAGTGCGCGGGTGAGTGGGCTGTCCGCAGCGCTGCGCCCGACCACCTCGTGGTCCGCACGGCGTGGCTGTACGGCGCCCACGGCCCGTGCTTCCCGAAGACGATCGTGCGCGTGCTGCGCGAGCGCGGCTCCATCGACGTCGTCGACGACCAGCTGGGCCAGCCGACGTGGACGGTGGACCTGGCCGACCTGGTCGTCCGGCTCGTCGACGCGCAGGCCCCCGCCGGGACGTACCACGGCACCGCTTCGGGCCAGACGTCGTGGCACGGCTTCGCCGCCGCCGCCGTCGCGTCGGCCGGGCTCGACGCGTCCGCGGTCGCGCCGACCACGAGCGAGGCCTTCGTCCGGCCCGCGCCACGCCCCGCCTACTCGGTGCTCGGGCACGACGCCCTGCACGAGGCGGGCGTCGCGCCGATCGGGGACTGGTCCGCCCGCTGGGACGCGGCCGCAGCCGGCGTCCTGGCCTAGGCGGGGCCCCCCCGACCGGGCGGCGCCCCGACCGGTCGGGGCGCCCTGGCGGCCGCGGTCAGCCGACCGTGAACGTCCGGCACGCGAAGGCGGGGTTCGGTCCGCCGCTCGCGTCGATGCCGTACGCGCACAGCGTGTGCTGGCCGGCCGTCGTGGAGAGTGCGGCCGAGTACCCGTGCAGGTCGCCCTTGCCGTAGACGGCACCCACGTCAGGCCGTGACGTGTCGGCCGTCGTCGCGCCGGCCCAGCCGCCGTCGACGTAGAAGTGCACGCCGATGGGCGCGGTGGTGTCGGGGTCGAACGCCCACCCCGTCACGGTGGCGGTGGTCCCGGAGACCGTGATCGCGTCGACGACGCCGATCGGTGCCGCGTTCACCGGCGCCGGGGCAGCACCGGTGAACGAGCGGCAGTCGAGCTCCTGCTCGGCGCCCGTCGTGGAGTCGAGGCCACGGACGCACACGCGGTGCGCGCCCTGCGAGGCCGCGAACGCGACGTTGTACCCGTGCAGGTCGCCGTTGCCGTACGCGGCCGCGACGTCCTTGCGGGAGATGTTCGCGGTCCCGCTGGCGGCGAGCGCGCCGTCCAGGTACACCCGGACGCCGATCGGAGCGACGGTGTTCGGGTCGAACGACCAGCCGGACACCGTCGCCGTGGAGCCGTTCACCGTGACCGCGTCGATGACGCCGACCGGCGGCTTCTGCACGACGGTCGCGGTCGTGAACGTCCGGCATGCGATTGCGGGGTTGGGGCCGCCGCTGCTGTCGATCCCGTAGGCGCACACCGAGTGCGTCCCGGGGGCCACGGTGAGCGTCAGGGAGTACCCGTGGTTGTCGCCGTTGCGGTACACCGCGCCGACGTCGGGGCGGGAGGCGGCGGCGTCGACCGCGCCGGCCCAGCCGCCGTCGACGTAGAAGTGGACGCCGATGGGAGCGGTCGTGTCGGGGTCGAACGCCCAGCCGCTCATCGTCACCTCCGAGCCGTTGACGCTGAGCGAGTCCATGACGCCGAGCGGCGGCTTGTTGACGACGGTCGCGGTGCGGCAGCCCAGGTCGGTGTTCATCCCGCCCGTCGCGTCGACGGCGGTCGCGCAGACGCGGTGCGTGCCCGCGGGCGACGGCACGGTGATCTGGTAGCCGTGCAGGTCGCCCTTCCCGTAGGCGGCCCCGACGTCGGCGCGGGGGTTCGCGGCGTTCGCGGCGCCCGCCCACCCGCCGTCGACGAACACGTGCACGGAGACGGACGCCGTGGTGTCAGGGTCGAGCGCCCAGCCGGACACCGTGACGGTCGTCGGACCGCCCGTCGCGGCGTCGAGCGCGCCGATCGGGGAGCGCTGAGTCGTCGGGCCGAACCACTCGGTGAAGTACAGCCAGAAGTTCCGGTTGCCGTACGACGAGCAGGAGTCGCCGGTCCCGTAGCCGGCCGCGAGGGCTGCGGCGTTCGGCTGGTACGGCGTGTAGTTGTACAGGCCCGCGGTCGCCTGGCTCTGGATGACGACGGGTGCCGTGCCGCACGCGGCGTTCGGGTGGTACGCGACGTTGTTCAGGACACCCACGCGGTGGCTGTAGCGCGTCGGGTTCAACGCGTAGTTCCGGAACTGCGACGCCGCCGAGTACACCTGGTTGAAGAACCCGTAGTACTGCGAGTCGCACACCGACGTGTCGGGGCAGCCGTAGCCCATCGCGCTGCGGTAGCGGTTCGCGTAGAGACCCGTGCCGGAGCCACGGACCAGGCCCTGCTCCTTCTGCAGGGTCACGAGGATGACCTGCGGGTTGATCCCGCAGGCCCGCGCGACCTTCGCGACGATCGACGCGGCGTTCTCGTTCGTCGCCCCCGCGTAGCCGCCGGGGCAGCGGTCCGTCGCCGCGCGCGTCGTGGTGTCCTGGCGGTAGTCCTTCAGGCACGGGGTGCCGTCGGATCCGGGCTTGCAGGACGCGCCCTGCTGGTCGAGGAAGACCTGGATGTCGGACGCGTTCATCGTCGTGGGGTCGAAGAAGATCGAGTCGCTGATGATCAGGCCCGGGTCGAAGCCCGTCGGGGTCGCGGCCACGGCCGCCTGCGGGGCGGGTGAGGCGACGACGAAGCCGATGCCGAGGGCGGTCACCAGGACCGCGCCGAGCAGGCGTCGGACGCGACGGCCAGGGGTGTGGGTCATGCTCACGGCACCTCGATGATCAGGGGGGTGGACGTGGCCAGCGAGGTCGACGACGCGTAGTCGACCGACGCCTGCCAGCTCCCGGGACCGAGCGACGCGCGGGGGACGCTCAGCAGGTCGCACGACGTCG
This sequence comes from Cellulomonas sp., assembly GCF_017744555.1. GTDB lineage: Bacteria > Actinomycetota > Actinomycetes > Actinomycetales > Cellulomonadaceae > Cellulomonas. The sequence continues at coordinate 18,869 of NZ_JAGIBD010000019.1, forward strand.
AGCTCGCGTCCGGGTACGCGGTCGAGCGGGCGGTGACGGTGCTCGCGCCCTGAGTGAGGGTGAGGGTGCACGTGCCGTCACCCTCGACGAGCGGGACGTACCCGCTGACCTCGACGGCACCGGACGCGGAGTTCCACGCCCCGAAAGTCACCACGAGCGTCGTGCGCTTGCGTGGGTCGGCGGGTGGCGCGCTCGTCGCGCCGGGCGCCGGCTGTGCCCCCGGGGGTGCGGACTGCTGCGGCGTCGACGGCGCGGTCGCGTCCGGGCTCGGAGGCGTCGTCGTCAGCGTCGGCGACGCCGTGGGCGTGGCCGTGCGGGGCGAGGTCGTCGCGCCGGGGGCGCCGCCGGGCTGGGGCGTGCACGCGCCGAGCAGCACCAGGGCGGGCAGCAGCCACGCGGCGCGCGGCACTGGACGAGCAGGGCGGGACATGTCGCCTCGACGGTTGTGGGGAGCGATGACCCACCACGGTAGCCATCCGCGGCCGTCGACCCGCAGTTCCGGGGCGTGTCTCACCCACGAGTAGCGCGAGGGCGTCGGATTCGTGCCGAGATGCACGGTTCGCCGGTGCCGGTGTCCGGCTCGGGGAGGGCAGTGCCTTAACCTGGTGCGTCGTGACCACAACGTCCGCGCCGGTCGTCGGCGACACCGAGCCCGCGCCCGAGCAGGGTGTGAGCACGGTCGAGCGCGCGTCCGGCGGGTCGCGGTTCCCGTTCTGGGGGCGAGCCCTCGTCGGCGGTGTGGCCGGTGTCGTGCTGGTGCTGGCCGCGCTGACGGTCGCGTCGGTCCCCGGGGAGGTCCTCCTCGCGCTCCTCGCGGTGGCGACGCTCCTCGTCCCCACCTCGCGCGAGCTCTCGCGCCGGATCCTTGTCGCCGGTCCCGTCCTGCTCGGCGGGCTCCCGATGCTGTGGTGGTGGAAGCTCCCGCTCGCGGACGTCGGCGGTCACGCGGGCCTCCTGCTCGCGCTGCTCGTCGGTGGTGTCGGGGCGTGGCTCCTGGCCGGGCCGCGGCCCCTGCGCCGCGCGCGGCTGCTCCTGCCTCGCGTCCGCTGGGTCGACGGCGTCCTGGCGGTGGCCGTGCTCGTCGCGGCCTGGGTCTACCTCCCGTCGTTGCGTCCCTCGAGCCCGGAGGTCGCGCTGTCGCGCCTGCTGCGCGGGTGGGACAACTCGGCGCACTTCGACATGGCGTCGATGCTCTACCACCACGGCGTGGTGATCAGCCACATCGAGCCGGGGCCGCTGGGGCAGTGGTCGTACGCGCAGTACCCGCAGGGCTTCCACACCGTGACGGCGACCGTGATGGAGGCCCTGCTCGGGCCTGGCGCCGACGCGGACCCCGGCGTCGTCCTCGCGACCTACGCGCGCTCGATGACGCTCGTCGTGCTCCTCGCGGTGGCCATGGTGCTCGCGGGCATCTGTTCGCTGCCGGCGCTGCGTCGCCGCCCGTTCGTCGCGTTCCCGGCCCTGATGTTCGTGGTCGCGACGTTCACCCTGGGGCCTGGCGGGATGCTCCTGCACGACGGGTTCCCCAACTTCATCGTCGCGGTGGCGTTCGTGTCCGCGATCCCGCTGCTGGTGGTCCAGATGACCCGGCCGCTCTCGCCCGTCTTCCTCGCCGCGCTCGGCGGCGCTGCGGTCGGCATCGCGCACAACTGGTCGCTGCTGCTGTCCATGGGCGCGCTTGGTGTCGTGGCGGTCTTCTTCCCGCGGACCCGGCTGCGGTGGACCACGGACCGTCGCGCGTGGGTGGCGCCGGCCGTGATCACGCTCATCACGCTCGTCGGCCTGGCGCAGGCATGGACGATGCTGCGGCACCAGCCCGGCCTCGGCAACCTGCTCGGGATCGGCGGCGGCGTGACGCCTGTCCCGCTCGGCCAGCTCGTGCTCACCAGCGTCGGCGCGGTGGCGGCGTGCGTCTTCCTCCTGGTCCAGAACCGTCGGCCGCACGGGCCGTGGAGCGGCGACGCCGTGCGCACCGCGTGGACCGGACTCGTCCCGCTCGCGGGCATCGGGTTCGCCGCCGCACTGGCGTTCACCCAGATCCGGGCCCAGGGCGACGTCGCCTACTACTTCTGGAAGTACTCGATCGCGGTCGAGCTCGTGTCGTCGGTGGTCCTCGTCGTCGCGCTCGTCATGGCCCTGCGGCCGGTGGGTGTGCGCCGGACGGTGGGGGTCCGTGCCGTGGGTGCGTGCGCGCTCGTCGTCACCGGGGTGGCAGCCCTCCTCGTGTACGGCCTGCCGAAGGTGCTGCCCACGTCGCTCGGCGGAGGCGTCGCGCCGGGCGGCGTCGCGCGGGCCGACTTCGTCGCCCTCGGGCACGCCGCCGTCCCGGCGCAGGACGCGATCGACCTCGTCGCGGCCGCCCGAGCACCCCGCCCCGAGTCCGACGGGCCGCGCACGTTCCTGCCGTACCCGTGGGGTCAGCAGGTGCCCCCGATGATGTCGGCGCAGTGGTTCGACGCATTGACCGGGCGGTGGATCGACCAGACGCAGCGGCTCCTGCCGAACGAGAACCCGACAGGGTCGAGCCCGCAGGACGCGATCGACGCGGCGCGCAAGGTCCTGCGCGCCGAGCCCGACGTCATCGTGGTCGTCGGCCCGCAGTACGTGGACGCCGTCAAGGACGCGGTGGCCGACGAGGGCTGGAGCGACAGGGTCCAGTCCTGGTGAGGCCGTCCCGCTGACGGCGTCAGCCGACAGTCACCATCCGGCAGCCGATCTCCGGGTTGTAGCCGCCCGCGCTGTCGATCGCGTAGGCGCACACCCGGTGCGACCCCGCAGCGACCGGAAGCGTGACGCCGTAGCCGTGGTCGCCGGCGATGCGGTACACGGCTGAGACGTCTGGGCGGGGCGTGGCCGCGGTCGTCGCGGTCCGCCAGCCGCCGTCGACGAACACGTGCACGGAGATCGACGCGCTGGTGTCGGGGTCGAACGCCCAGCCACGGACGGTCACCTGCCCGCCGGACGCCACGACCGAGTCGACGACGCCGATCGGGGGCGCGTTGGTCACCGTGAGGAGGCGGCAACCGATCTCCGGGTTGTAGCCACCGGAGGTGTCGATCGCATAGAGGCACACGCGGTGCGTGCCCGTGGCGATCGGGAAGCTGACGGCATAGCCGTGGTCGCCCGAGATCCGGTAGGCGGCCGCGACGTCGGGGCGGGGCGTGGCGGCCGTCGTGGCGGTGGCCCAGGCGCCGTCGACGTACACGTGGACGCCGACGGAGGCGGACGTGTCGGGGTCGAACGCCCAGCCCGTGACCGTCGCGACGCCGTTGCCCGCGGCCGCGGAGTCGACGACGCCGACCGGCGGGCTGCCCACCTGGACCGTGCGGCAGCCGAGCTGCTGGTTGACGCCGACGGGCTGGTTGATCGCATAGACACACACGTTGTGCACGCCGGGGGAGGCGGGGAGGGTTGCGTCGAAGCCGTGGCGGGGCCCCTTGTGGAACACGGCGTCGACATCAGGCCGGTATCCGTCCGCGGTGATCGCCGTCAGGCTGTCACGCAGGTAGACGTGCAGCACCACGGGCGCGGTCGTGTCCGGGTCGAGCGCCCACCCAGCCACGCGGATGGAGGTGCTCGTGCTCGAGACCGCGTCGAGCGACCCGAACGGCGCTGCGTTCGTCACCGTCTTCCAGTCGCAGCCGAACATCACGTCGTTCCCGGCGCCGACGTTGCGCGCGGTGAGGCAGACCTCGTGCGAGCCCCCCGGAGCGGGTATCCGGAAGCTAAAGCCGTGCAGGGTGCCGTTGCCCGGGAACGGGCCGGCGAGGTCCGGGCGCGAGCCGCCCGCGACGAACCGGGTGTCCACCCCGTCGACCGTGACCGTGACCTCGAGCGACTCCGTGCTCTCGGGGTCGAGGACCCAGCCGCCCCCGTAGATGGCGGACGAGTCGGCGCCGAACGAGTCCAGGCTCCAGATCGGCGACGCGTACACCGCGTCGTTCGCGAGCGCGGCCACGCGTGCGCGGACGTACGGCAGCTGGTCGAACAGGTTCTGCCCGGGGCATGAGGTGAGCTGGGCGTCCCGGTGTGCGTAGATGGTCGGGAACGTGACGACCGTGCCTTCCGGGTACTTCGACGCACCACCGCCCGACACCATCGTCACGGCGCTGCCGCCCAGGATGCGGAACGTCTTGAACTTCCACGAGATGAGCTGGCTCAGCGACTCGAGCATGGCGCCCGACGGGGCCGCGGTGCTGTAGTCGCCGATCGCCGCGATCCCGATGGTGCGGCTGTTGAACCCGCCGGTGTGCACACCGATGACGGCCTTCGTGATGCTGCCCGCGCGGCCCTCGAAGACGCGGCCGAACTTGTCGACGAGGAAGTTGTAGCCGAGGTCGCACCAGCCACGGCCGCCGGCCGCCTCGGGGCGCGTGTGGTACTCGAGGAAGCCGCGTAGCAGGCCGGGGACGTCGTCGGGCCCGTAGTCGTTGGTCGACGCGGTGTGGTGGACCGCCGCCGCGAGCGTCGTCGGGGCGAGGTCGGCGTTGCACGTGCGCAGCGACTCGTCCGCGCCCCAGGCGGCACGCGTGATGATCGCCGGGCCGACCGCGGCGGCCGTCGGGACGACCGTGGCGGAGGTCCTGCGCACGAGCGAGGCGTTCCGGACGACGGCGCCACCCGTCGACGACGCCCCGTTCGCGGCGGCGTCGGCGGGGTCCTCGCCCGGGTCGATCAGGACCGCCTTCAGCCCGGTGATCGAGCCGGTCGCCGCCTCGGCCCAGATCTGCAGGCCGTCGGCGTGCAGCGCCACGACGGGGTCGGTCGCGCCACGGTGACCGCCGGCACGGTCGTCCGCGCCGCCCGCGTCGGGTGCGAGGTCGGACTGGCCGACGGCCTCCCAGTCGCTCCACCGGTCGGCCTGCCGCACGCGGTAGCGGATCACGGGGTCGCTCAGGCCGCGGGTCTCGTCCCAGCTCACACCCAGCACGGAGAACGGGGCTGTGTCGAGCTCGCCGGTGAGCACGTCGGGGTCGGGCGCGGGCCCGTCCGCGTCGGCTCCCTGCGGTCCGGTCGGCGGCGGTGTGGCGGCCGGTGCGGCTGCGTCCGGCGTCGTGCTCGGCGCGGCCACGGACGGCGTGGCAGACGGGGTCGGAGTCGTCGTGGTCGCAGGCGGCGTCGCCGTGGCCGACGGTGTCGCGGGCACGTGCGTCGCCGGTGGCGCGTCGGCCGCCGTGGTGCGCCATGCGGCGGTGGTGACCCGCGCGCGCGACGTGGAGGCCGCAGCCGGGGCGACCGCCGGGGCAGTCGTCGGCGACGGCGTGGCGACGACGTCGAGAGCGGCGTCCTCGACGACCGGGGGAGCCTGTGCCGGCAGGTCCTCCAAGGCGGCCCGGTCGACGCCGCTCAGGTCGAGCTCGTCGACCGAGACCGAGGCCGCGCGCGTCGTGGCCGCCTGGGCGGGTCTAGGGGCCAGTCCCGCGGTGACGGGTGTGCCGACCAGGAGAGCCAGCGCGAGAAGCCGCGACACCGGACCGATCATCGTGTTCCTCCCCTGAGCGGCCGCAGGCGGCGACCGTGGCCATTGGACCATGGGGCACCGCGGATGCGGCGGTGCACACTCCGGGGTCGGTCGCACCGGACCGCTCGCGCGACCGGGACGCAGAGGCTGGACCGGTATCCTCACGGGGGCCCGCGTCTGGGCCAACCCACCGGCCGGCCACGAGGAGTCGACGAAGAATGCAGGATGTCGAGTCGACACGCACGACCCGCCCGGCGGCCGACCTCCGGCACTCCCTGCTCCTGCTGTACGTCCGCCTGACCCGACCGAGCACCATGCCGCTGCGGCGCCAGCTCCTGATCGGGCTCGCGGCGTACGCCGTGCTGCTCGTGCTGCTCGTCGCGTTCGGGATCAACGGCTCGTCGATGGGCCTGCTGTACGCCGAGATGTTCGGCACGCGCGACCCCGCCATCCTGCGCGGCACACCGCGCGCGATCCGCAGCGACGAGTGGCTCGTCGTCTCGCCGCTCACCGTCGCGCAGGTCCAGGAGGGGCTGCCGCGGACGAGTGGCTTGTTCCCGGGCGGGTTCGACACCTCGATCGTCTGGGACCTGCCGTACCGCGAGTGGTCGGTGCTCCTGCGACCCCACATGTGGGGATTCTTCTTCCTGCCGCTCGACAACGCGTACGCCATGAAGTGGTGGCTGCCGTTCCTCACGATGGCGGCCGCGGTGTTCGTGCTCCTGTGCACGCTGTGGCGCCGGCCGCTGGCGTCGTTCGCCGTCGCGGGGGCGTTCGCCGCGGCGCCGTTCTTCCAGTGGTGGTTCGGGTCCGGCAGCTTCTGGCCGCCGGCCGCTGCCGTCGCGGCGTGCGCCGGCACCGTCCTCATGCTGAGGACCGACCGCACCTGGGTGCGCTGGGTGGTCGCCGCCGTCGTCTCCTACCTCGTTGTCGTCGCGGTGGTCGCCCTGTACCCGCCGTACCTGATCCCGTGCCTCTACCCCGCGGTCGGGTTCGTCGCCGGGTGGCTGCTGGTCGCCCGGGGCCTCCCGTGGCGCGACCGGCTCCGGCGGGTCGCGCCGCTGGCCGTCGGCGCCGTCGTGGCGGGGCTCGTGCTCGTCGCGTTCCTGCTGACCCGGCGCGACACGATCGACGCGGTCGTGTCGACCGTCTACCCGGGGCAGCGGCTGACCCCGACCGGGAGCTCGTCGACGTTCTCGGCCCTCGCGATGTTCGCCGGGGTGTTCGGCATCGGTCTGCGCGCCGCCGACACCACCGGGTTCGCCGCGAACCAGTCCGAGGGGTCGAGCTTCATCTTCTTCGGTCTGTACCTGGTGCCCTCGGCGCTGTGGCTCGTCTGGTCGCGGTGGCGCCGCGGGCGCGGCGTGGACTGGGCGATCGTCGGCGTGCTCGCGTCGCTCGCGCTGCTCTTCGCGTTCGTCTACGTGCCCGGGTGGGACGCGATCGCCCACCTGCTGCTGCTCGACCGGGTCGTCGGCCCGCGCATCGTCATCGGGATGGGCGTCGGGTCGATCCTGCTCCTGGCCCTCGTCGTCGCGCGCCTACGGGACCTCGAGGACGTGCGGATCCCCGTGTGGACCACCGCGGCGTCCGTCGCGACCGTGCTGGTCTGGCACTGGGCGGTGCACGTCGGCCTGACGAGGAACGCGCCGCAGGTCCTCGAGGCCTCGATCGCGTGGGGGGTGCTGCTCGCGATGCTCACCGTCGCGATCGGGATGTTCTCGCGTGGCCGGGCCACCGTCCCCGGCGTGCTCGTCGCGCTCGTCGCGCTCGTCGTGGCGGGCTGGGTCAACCCGATCTACCGCGGCGTGTTCGACATGCGCGCCACCGACGTCGGCCGGGCGATCGAGGAGGTCGACTCGGAGGACCCGGGGTCGTGGGTCTCCGTCGGCGGGCCCGCCGGGACGGCCGTGCTGCGCGAGACCGGCGTCGAGGCGTACAGCGGCGTGCAGGGCTGGCCGTCGCTGCCGATGTGGGACGACCTCGACCCCGAGGGCGACGACGAGCAGTCGTGGAACCGGTACGCGCACGTCAACTGGACCGCGGACCCGGCAGCCCCCGAGATCGTGCTGGTCACCGCGGACGTCGTCCAGGTGCGGCTCGACTCGTGCGGTCCGATCGCCCAGGAGAACATCGAGCACGTGCTCAGCCAGCAGCCGATCGACCAGCCGTGCCTGCGCGAGGTCGAGTCGGTCCCTGAGGGCGGGTCGACGTTCCACATCTACGAGGTCGTGCCGAAGCCCTAGACCCGACCTCGTGGGTGTCCGCTCCGTGACGTGGGGCCCGGGGCCCCGCGGTTCAGGAGCCGTCCCCGTTCGGTGCCTCCGCCGGACCCGTGACTCGGTCCGCGAGCTCGTTCACGTCCAAGCGCAGCAGAGCGATCTCCTCGGCGAGCGTGCGTGTCTCTTCCTCGAGGTTGGATACCTCGGTGGACAGCTGGATGCACACGAGCAGGAGGACGACGAACGCGGCCGCGAACAGCAGGTTCACGGGGGTCTCGACGCCGACGAGGTCGGAGAGCCAGAACGCGAGCCGGGGGAACAGCGCCAGGATGCTCACGGCGACGGCGAGGGCAATCCAGATGCCGGCGTACTTCTCGCGGATGCGGCGGGTCCGGAGCAGGAAGAACAGGAGCCCGACGACGAGGATGCACAGGGCCAGCGCGAAGACGTACCCGCTCATGCGACGGCTCCCTCGGCGGCGATCGGCTCGCTCGGGCGCGAGAGGGCGACGAGCAGGGCGAGCAGCGCCCGGCCCAGGAAGATGGCGGCCTTGACAGGGCTGTGCGACGGCCGGCCGCCGGCGCGTGGCCGCATCCGCACGCCGACCTGCCGGACGGTGAGTCCCGCGCGGGACGCGATGACGAGCGACTCGATCGTGTCGCCGAGGTACTCGGCCGGGTAGTTGGCCGCGAACAGGGCGATCGCGGACCGCCCGCAGGCCTTGAACCCCGACGTGGTGTCCGTCAGGCGGGTCCCGGTCACGCGGGACAGGACCGTCGACAGAATCGACATGGTCCAGCGGCGGGGCCCGCGGACGACGTAGTCGCCGACACCCGCGAAGCGGGCGCCGATGACGATGTCGGCGGACTCCGCGACCATCGTCTCGAGGAGCATGCGCACCTCGGCGGGGTCGTGCTGGCCGTCCGCGTCGAGCTGGACCGTGTAGTCGTAGCCTTGTCGGTGCGCCATCACGTAGCCGGCGCGCATCGCTCCGCCGACACCCAGGTTGATCGGCAGGTCGAGGACCCGTGCGCCCGCCTGGCGGGCGAGCTCCGAGGTGCGGTCGGTCGACCCGTCGTTCACGACGACCACGTCCGCGTCGGGGAGGACACCGTTGATCTCGCGGACGATGGCCCCGACCGTCGCCTGCTCGTTCCATGCCGGGACGATGATGAGGAGGCGCGGCTCCGGGCTCACAGGCACCCCTGGATCCTATGACGGCGACCGGTGGTGGACGCCGAGCGCCGCTGTGTCGCCGACGCCCTCATCGAGCCTCCAGCGATCGCTCGACGACGTCGACGACGCGGTCCCAGTTGTAGGTGCGTGCGATGCGCTGGCGGCCGGCCTCACCCATCTCGTGGGCGCGGGCGCGGTCGCCGAGGACGGCGGCCAGCCGCGCGCCGGTCGTCTCGCTGTCCGTCGGGTCCACGAGGTACCCGCTGACCCCGTCCTCGACGTCCTCGCCGGTCACGCCCGAGCGCACGACGGGCGTGCCGCACGCGAGCGCCTCCTTGACGGGCAGCGACATCGTGGTGGCACCGGAGACGGCCGACGTGCCGGTCTGCAGCAGCACGTCGGCGACCGAGTACACGCGGGGGAGGTCGACGAACGGCAGGAAGCCGAGATAGTCGATCTGGTCGGCCACGCCGAGGCTGCGGGCCCGCGCCATCATGCGCTCGAGCTCCGGCGGGTCCTCGCGGGTCGTGGTGATCGCCAGACGGGCACCCGGGACGGTGCGGGCGGCCACGGCGAACGCGTCGATCGCCAGGTCGGTGCGCTTGATCGGGGAGAAGTCCGTCGAGTGCACGACACGGGGCGCGTCCCCGAGGCGTGCGCGCAGGTCGCCGACCTCGTCGGGCGCATAGGGCCGGAAGAACTCGGTGTCGACGCCGGCGTACGTGCACTCGGCGTCGTCGCGGCCGTACGTGAGCCTGAGCTGCGTCGACGTGGCCTCGTTGAGCGTGAGGAGGGCGTCGGCGGCCTGGATGCCACGGGTGTCGACACGCCCGTACGCGGTCCGCAGGAAGGCGAGCAGCGCCTGCTTGGGCTTCGGGTACATCCCGATGACCTCGGCGTCGTGGAAGAACGGGAACGGCTCGAAGCACAGGCTCACGTGCCGCAGGCCGTGGGTCCTCGCCGCGTGCGCCGCGACGTCGGGCATCGGGAAGAAGCTCGACACGAGCGCGCTCGCACCCGCGGCGGCCTGCGTGACCGCGCGCCGGTCGCGCGCGAGGAACGCCGGGAACGCCGCCCAGTACGCCATCGACGTCGAGTTCGGACCGCCGATCTCGCGCAGCGGCACACCGGCGTCGCCGTACCGCTCGCGCCACAGCGGCGACGCGCCCTCGACCATGACCTCGACCGGCCTGCGCTCCGCCAGCCGCCGGGTCACCTCGAAGATGAACTTGGTGCCGCCCAGCGGCAGCATGAAGTGGCTGTGCAGCCACAGGACGGGCTTGCGGGCGTCAGCCACGGCGGGAGCGGGGTCGCGCCTGCGCAGCACGGACGTCGCCGGCCGCGCCGTTCCTCGCTCGCTGAGCCATTCCTGTCGTCACCGTGCCACCTCTCCGCGTCCTCGCCGTGGACAGCGCGTCGACGGCCGCAGGAAGCCTACCCGCCGGGCTGCACGGGCCCGTTCGCGAGGCGCGCCGACCTCGTCACACCACCGAGCGCGACGCCCGCTGCACGGCCGCGGCGTGGATCGCGATGCCGACGAGCGGACCGACCGCGAGCGCGAGCACCGCGCGTCCGTCGATCCCCAGCGGGACGAGGAGCAGCGTGAACGACGTGACGGTCGCGGCGAGCCACCCCACGGCGAAGAGCGTGTGGCCGCCGGTGGCGAGCACGGCGGCCCCGGTGATCGTGAGGACGGCGAGGGCGGTCGCGCCGAGCGTGAGACCGGCGAGCACAGGGCCGGGCACGCCGTAGGCCGCCCCGAACAGCAGCCGGAGCAGCCACGGGCCGACGAGCGCGGCCGCGAGCGTCGCGAGCGCGCCGATCCCGGCGATCAGGGCCAGCACGCGGGTCAGCGCGCCGAGTCCCTGCCGGCGGTTCGCCATGAAGTGCGTGATGGCGACCCCCTGGTACGCGGCGAGCGGCATGAGCAGCGGTGCACGCGTGACGGAGATGGCGAGGATGAGGGGGGCGGCCGTCGCGAACTCCACGGTCGTCGACGTGAGCCGCAGCAGGACGGGGAACCCGACGACGAGCGCCGCGCTCGACGCCGCCGCGACCGCGGCCTTGCCGGTGTGCACGAGCAGACGGGGCGCGGGCACGTCGGCGGTCGCGCCCAGCGCCGACCGCACGGGGCGGAACAGCACCGTGAGCACCAGCCACGTGCCGGACGCCAGCGCGACCGCGAGCTCGAGGCGGCCCATCGCCGCGCCGGTGACGACGACCACGACGACGAGCAGCAGCCGCGCGGCGGCCTCGGCGGCGACGAGCGCCGAGTAGCCGCCCCACTGCAGGCGCCCAGCGAGCACCCCGGCGACCGACGAGTGGCCGGCGAACATGACGGCGCCCACACCGACAGCGAGGACGGCGGAGAACCAACTCTCGCCCAGGACGCGCGTGCCCCAGAACGGTGCGGTGACGGCGACGACGACCGCGGCGCACCCGCCGAGCAGCAGCCCCCACGGCACGAGCCGGGCGCCCGGCGTGGCGTCGGGCGGCGCCGCGTCGCGTGCGGCGTGGGCGGCCCGGGTCGACTCCGTCTGGACGCCGCCGAGGACCCCGTACACGCCGAACAGCAGGGACCAGAACACCAGGAAGTCGGCGTTGCGCGCCGGGTCGAGCGTCCGCGCGGCGAGCAGCAGGACGAGGTAGCCGCAGCCCGCGGCGACGACCGACGCGATCCCGACGCCTGCCGCCCCGCCGCCCGAGATGGTGCGCTGCCCCGTGGCTCCCGGGTCGTCGTGGCCGGTGGTGCTCCCGTTGTCGGTCACGCGTGGGCGGCTTCGCGGTTCGGCTGCATGGGGCCGTAGTCTGGCGCATCCACCCCGCACGTACGAACCTCGAAGGACTCCGCCATGGCGCTCGACATCTTCGTCCCGTTCTGGGGAGACCCGGAGCTCCTCAAGGAGACGGTGCGGAGCGTGCAGGCGCAGACGGTCGACGACTGGCAGCTCACGGTCGTGGACGACGCGTATCCCGACCCGACCGTCGCCGAGTACTTCGCAGCGCTCGACGACCCGCGCGTCACCTACGTGCGCAACGAGCAGAACCTCGGCATCACCGACAACTACCGGCGCTGCGTGAGCATGGCGACCGAGGAGCTCGTCGTCCTGCTCGGCTGCGACGACGTCATGCTGCCGGACTATGTCGCGACGGTGCTCGACGCCCACCGCCGGTTCCCGCAGGCGCACATCATCCAGCCCGGCGTCGAGGTCATCGGCGCCGACGGTGAGGTCGTCAGCACGCTGGTCGACACCGTCAAGCAGAAGGTGACCATGCCCCGCGCGAGCCAGCCGCGGCTGCTCGCGGGCGAGGAGCTCGCGGCGAGCCTGCTGCGCGCCGACTGGCTGTACTGGCCGTCGCTCGTCTTCCGCCGAGAGTCGATGGTCGCGGCCGGCTTCCGCGACGACTACCCCCTCATCCAGGACCTCGCGCTCGAGATCGACATCATCGCGGCCGGCGGCCCGCTGCTGCTCGTGCCGCACGTCTGCTTCCGGTACCGCCGGCACGACGCGAGCGCGTCGTCCGCGACGAGCGGCGGCGGCAAGAGGTTCGACGGCGAGCGCCGGTACTTCGCCGAGGCCGCCGAGCAGATGGCTGCCCTCGGGTGGCGTCGCGCGGCCCGCGCGGCGCGCTGGCACCTGACGTCGCGGGCGCACGCGCTCACGCTGCTGCCCCGGGTGCTCGTCGCACGTGACTCGGGCACCGTCCGGATGCTCGCGCACCACGCGTTCGCGCCGACGCGCCGTTCCGCCTGAGCGCGGTTTCGGTCCGTTCCCGGGCCCGTGAGAGACTGCTGCGGGCTCGCGACGGCGCGCTCGACCGTCGACGAAATGAGCAGCGAGTGAGTTCTGGGACGACACAGCGAGCGGGCACCTGCCTCGTGACCGGCGGTGCCGGGTTCATCGGGTCCGCGATGTCCGCGGCCCTCGCCGACTCGTTCGACCGAGTCGTCGCGGTCGACAACCTGCACCCCCAGATCCACCCCTCCGCGAGCCGCCCGGACAGCCTGGACCCCCGCGTCGAGCTGGTCGTCGGTGACGTGACGATCCCCGAGACGTGGGACGCGCTCCTCGCGGACGTCACGCCGGAGGTCGTCGTCCACCTCGCGGCCGAGACCGGGACCGGTCAGTCGCTGGACGAGTCGACGCGGCACGCCTCCGTGAACGTCGTCGGGACCACGCAGATGCTCGACGCGTTCACGCGCCACGGGGTCCTGCCGCGCCGGATCGTGCTCAGCAGCAGCAGGGCCGTCTACGGTGAAGGCGCGTGGCTCTCGGACGCCGGCGACGTCCTGTACCCACCGCAGCGCACGCGCGAGACGCTCGAGGACGGGCAGTGGGACTTCGCCGGCGCGACGGCGACCGCGATGGACGCTCGCACGGTGTTCCCGGCGCCCGTGAGCGTGTACGGCGCGACCAAGCTCGCGCAGGAGAACATCCTGCAGGTGTGGTGCCGCTCGCGCGGGGTCGAGGCGGTCGTGCTGCGGCTGCAGAACGTGTACGGCCCCGGCCAGTCCCTGATCAACCCCTACACGGGGATCATGTCGCTGTTCTGCCGCATGGCGAAGGCCGGCCGGTCTATCCCGCTGTACGAGGACGGCGCCGTGCGCCGTGACTTCGTCCTCATCGACGACGTGGCCCGGGCGCTGCACCTCGGCGCGACCGTCGAGCACGCGCCGGCCGGCCCCGTCGACATCGGCTCGGGCGAGGACCAGACGATCGCGACCGCTGCGGAGCTGATCGCGCGGTACTACGACGCCCCGGCACCGCACGTCACGGGACAGTTCCGCGAGGGCGACGTCCGCCACGCCTGGGCGGACGTCTCCGTGGCGGAGGCCGCTCTGGGCTGGACGCCGCAGTACGACCTCAAGACGGGCATCGACCGGCTCGCCGGCTGGATCGACACCCAGCCGCTGCCGCCGCTGGCGTGACGCGTCCGCGGTCTGCCGGGTCGACCCGGCAGACCGCGGACCAGGTCAGACCAGGGCTGCGAGCGTGTCGTGCAGCAGGTCGATCTGAGGCTCCACCGGGTAGTGGTGGTTGCCCACGAAGAGGCCGTCGACGTGGACCTTGTCCGCGGCCGGCAGCGCCGCGGGGACGTCCGCGTCCAGGTAGCGCATCACCGGGTTCAGCGTGAAGTTCCCCGCGACGATCGGGCGGCACTCGATGCCGGCGCCGGTCAGGGCGGTGACGACCTCCGCGCGGCGCCCGGCGAGCGCACCCTCGAGCACCAGCGAGAACCCGAACCAGCTGCTCTCACCGGTCTCCTTCTGCAGCCGGACGTCGTCCAGCCCGCCGAGCTTCTGCTGGAAGTACGCAGCGTTCTCGCGCCGGCCCTGCACGAGCGCGGGGACCTTGGCGATCTGTTCGATGCCGAGCGCGCCCGACATCTCCAGCGGCCGGACGTTGTAGCCGGGCAGCACGAACCGGAAGAGGTCCTCGAACGCGTCCCCGGACTTCGGGTGCACGACGTTGTCGTTCGCGAGCTCGCGTGTCCAGCCGTGCGCGCGCAGCGACACGAGCATCTGGCGCAGGTAGTCGTCGTCCGTGAGGACGATCCCGCCCTCCATCGTCGAGATGTGGTGCGAGAAGAACGCGCTCAGCGTGCCCATGACGCCGAAGGTCCCCGCGAACCGGCCCTCGAACGTCGCCCCGAGCGACTCGCAGTTGTCCTCGAGGATCAGCAGGCCGTGCGCGTCGGCGATGGCCTGCAGGCGGCGGTAGTCGACCGGGTTGCCCAGCAGGTTGACGGCGAAGACGGCCTTCGTGCGCGGACCGATGGCGGCCTCCACCTGGTCCAGGTCCAGGTTCAGCGTGTCCAGGTCGATGTCCACGAACTTCAGGCGCAGGCCGTACTGGTGCAGCGGGTAGTACGTCGTCGCCCAGGAGACGGCCGGCACGATGACCTCGTCGCCCGCCTGCAGGTCGTTGCGCGGGTCCAGGACCGCCGCGGCGACCGCCACCAGGTTGGCGCTGCTGCCGGAGTTGACCATGACGGCGTGCGACGAGCCGAACGCGGCGGCGCAGCGGCGCTCGAACTCGGCGACCAGCGGCCCCATGGTGAAGCGGCCGCTCGCGATCACGTTCTGCAGCGCGACGAGCTCGGCGTCGTCCCAGGACGACGTGGCGAGCGGGAACGTGGGGGAGGTGGCGTCAGACATCGTCTCTCTTCGTGCTCTGGTGGTCAGATCGCGGCCACGGAGGCCAGGTAGGCCGCATACGTGGCGGCCATCCCGTCGGACAGGGGAGTGGGGGCGGACCAGCCGAGCGCCCGGGCGGCGGACGAGTCGATGAGCCGTCGGGGCGTGCCGCTGGGCTTGTCCGTCTCGAACGTGAACGTGCCCTCGTACCCGACGACGTCGCGGGCGACCTCGTAGTACTCGCGCACGGAGTGGTCGGCGCCGCAGCCGAGGTTGAGCGCGTCGGGCCAGCTTGCGAGCCGGTCCACCTGGTCGACGAGGAAGGCCGCCAGGTCGGGTGCGTAGGTGAACTCGCGGCGCGCCGTGCCGTCGCCCCACACGGGGACGGTGGGGTCGCCCGCCTCACGGGCCCGGTGGATCTTCCCGAGCGCCGCCGCCACCAGGTGCGCGCTGCCCGCGGCGAAGTGGTCGTGCGGGCCGTACAGGTTCGACGGGACCGCGACACGGTAGGAGCGGCCGTACTGGGTGCTCGCGTACGCGCACAGCCGCGCCGCGGCCCCCTTGGCGAGGGCGTACCCCTCGTTCGCGCCCTCGAGCCGGCCGGACAGCGCGTCGCCCTCGACGAACGGCCGCTCGTAGCGGTCGGGGTAGACCGCTGCGGTGCCGACGTACAGAAGGTCCCGGACGCCGGCGTCGAGGCACGCGGAGATGACCGACGTGTCGAGCAGCAGGTTGTCGAGCAGGTAGGTGGCGGGCTCGGCGAGCTTCGCCGCGATGCCGCCGACCTTGGCGGCGGCGTGCACGACCGCGGTGGGCCGCACGCGCTCGATCAGGGCCCTCGTGGCGGCCCGGTCGCTGAGGTCGACGTCGTCGCGCGTGACGACGACCAGCTCCTGGTCGGGCCGGCGTGCGCCCCAGGCGTCGACGAACGTCCTGCCGAGCATGCCGGCACCGCCGGTCAAGAGCACGCGCACGTGCGGCCTCCGAGCTTGTCTGATGGTGGGCGTGCCGGCGGGCGCCTCGTCGAGACGCCCGCCCGGTTGCTACGCCTCCTGGACGGCGTCGACGTAGTGGCGGCCCTCGGTCTCGAGGGCCGCGATGTCGGCGTCGACCATGATCTCGGCGAGTCGCGGCGTGTGGACCTTGGGGGTCCAGCCGAGCAGGCGCCCCGCCTTCGACGGGTCACCGATGAGCGCGTCGACCTCGGTCGGGCGCAGGTAGCGCTCGTCGAACCGCACGTACTTCTCCCACTCGAGGCCGACCCGCTCGAACGAGAACTGCAGGAAGTCGCGGACCGAGTAGGCCGTGCCGGTGGCGATCACGAAGTCCTGCGGCTCGTCGTGCTGCAGCATCCGCCACATCGCCTCGACGTACTCGGGCGCGTAGCCCCAGTCCCGCACGGCGTCGAGGTTGCCCATGTACAGCTCGGACTGCTGGCCGGCCGCGATGCGGGCGACCGCGCGCGTGATCTTGCGGGTCACGAACGTGCCGCCGCGACGCGGGGACTCGTGGTTGAACAGGATGCCGTTGCAGGCGAAGATCCCGTACGCCTCGCGGTAGTTCCGCGTGATCCAGTAGGAGTACACCTTCGCGACGCCGTACGGCGAGCGGGGGTAGAACGGCGTGTCCTCGTCCTGCGGCGGCGGCGTGGCCCCGAACATCTCGGAGCTGCTGGCCTGGTAGAACCGCGGCGAGATGCCGGCGGCGCGGATCGCCTCCAGGAGCCGGATCGAGCCGAGGCCGGTCGCGTCGCCCGTGTACTCGGGCTCGTCGAAGCTCACCCGGACGTGCGACTGCGCGGCGAGGTTGTAGACCTCGTCGGGCTGGATCTCGTTGAGCAGCGTGACGAGGCGCGACCCGTCGGTCAGGTCGCCGAAGTGCAGGAACAGCCGGTGGTTCGGGTCCTGGGCGTCCTGGTAGATGTGGTCGATGCGCTGGGTGTTGAACGTCGACGCCCGGCGGATCAGCCCGTGCACCTCGTACCCCTTCGACAGGAGCAGCTCCGCAAGGTAGCTGCCGTCCTGCCCGGTGATTCCCGTGATGAGGGCTCGCTTGGTGGTCGTCATCGGGTGTGCCCGCTCCCAGTCATCGTCGGTTCCGCCGTCAGGGGCGGCGTGGTTTCGGTCGTGCTTTCGACCACGGGAGCGTACCCGGTCGCGGGTGGGACCTGTCCCGCCCGCTGCGCGTGGGTGGTCACCTTGCGGGCGCGCCGGAGCACGGGGCGCTCGATGAGGAACCAGCTCGCGGCGGCGAGCGGCAGGGTCAGGATGATCGCCAGCGCGTCGTACAGCGCGAGGTTGAGCGTGTACGCCCCCGCGAGGGCGAGGAGCTGCTGGACCGGCCACGCGTAGATGTACACGCCGTACGACACGTCGTGCCTCTGGACCAGCTTCGGCGAAGGAAGCACGGCGCCCACCCACAGGATCACGTAGGCGAGCAGGGGAGCCGCGAGCTGCGGGCCCCACCGCGGCACGTTGAGCACGGCGACGAGCCCGACGGCCGTGGCGAGCAGCGCGATCGGCCAGGAGAACGAGATCCGGTCGCGGATCATGTAAAGGAACGACCCCGCAAGGAAGAACGGGATCAGCTGCAGCAGGTACATGAGGTCGGCGTTTCCGCCGAAGTACGGTGCGATCTGCGCCCAGCCGGCGTAGCCGGCGATGCTCAGCACCATCGCGGCGAGCACCATCCACGGGCGCCGGCGGATCCACGTGAAGCACAGCAGCGCCGCGATGATGAGATAGCAGAGGAACTCGTAGTAGAGGGTCCACAGCGATCCGGACCAGGCGGCCGGGTACGGCACGCCGGTCGGCGTCCCGGCTACGTCGAACGCGATGATCCGCAGGCCCGCGTTGGCGAAGATGTAGTTCGCGGGCGTGAACGGCGTGGTGAAGAACCCGTCGAGCGTGTCGTGCGCCTTGTAGAAGGCGAGCGGGGCGAACACGAGAGCGGTGACCACGAGGCACACGAGGAACGCGGGGAAGATACGGGCCACGCGCAGCACGAGGTAGTCGCCGAGCGGCTTCGTCAGCCGGCTCCCGGTGATCAGGTAGCCCGAGATCGCGAAGAACCCCATGACGGCCCAGCCGCCGATGTTCTGGCCGTTGAGCTGAGGGCCGACGCCCTTACCCGCGAGATACCAGCCGTGCGCGACGAGGACCGAGTAGGCCAGGACGAGCCGGACGAGGTTGAGACCGTTGGTGCGGCTGCTGAGCTCTGCGGCCCCCACCGACCACATGCGGTGCTTGCGGACCGCCACACCTGCCGGTGCGACCGCGGGCGCCTCTGACGCGGTGGCGGCGCTCATGACTCCGCCTCGAGCAGACCGAGCAGATACGTGCCGTACCCGGACTTCACGAGCGCCTCCGCCCGCACGCGCAGCTCGTCGTCGGTGAGGAAGCCGCGTCGCCAGGCCACCTCCTCGGGCGCGCCGATCTTCAGGCCCTGCCGGTGCTCGATGGTCCGGACGTAGTCGGAGGCCTCGAGCAGCGAGTCGAACGTGCCGGTGTCGAGCCACGCCGTGCCGCGAGGCAGTACCTCGACCTGCAGGCGGCCGGCCTCCAGGTAGACGCGGTTGACGTCGGTGATCTCGTACTCGCCGCGGGCCGACGGCTTGAGGTCACGGGCGATCGCCACGACGTCGTTGTCATAGAAGTACAGGCCCGGCACCGCGAAGTTCGAACGGGGCGCGGCCGGCTTCTCCTCGAGCGAGAGGGCCTTGCCGTCCGCGTCGAACTCGACGACGCCGTAGGCCTGCGGGTCGGCGACCCGGTAGGCGAACACCGCACCGCCCTCGATCTGCTCGAAGCGCTGCAGCCGGGCACCCAGACCGGGTCCGTAGAAGATGTTGTCGCCCAGCACGAGCGCGGCGGGCTCGGACCCGACGAAGTCCGCACCCAGGACGAACGCCTGCGCGAGCCCGTTGGGCTCGGCCTGCACCTGGTAGCTGATCGAGATCCCGAACTGCGAACCGTCGCCCAGCAGCCTCTCGAACTGGGACGCGTCGTGCGGCGTCGTGATGACGAGCACGTCGCGGATGCCCGCCAGGATCAGCGTGGACAGCGGGTAGTAGATCATCGGCTTGTCGTAGACCGGGACCAGCTGCTTGCTCACACCGAGGGTGATGGGGTGCAGTCGGGTGCCGGAGCCTCCGGCGAGGATGATGCCGCGCATGGGGCCTCATTGTGCTGCATCGTGCGGACCGGGGTGAAACGCCGCGCGAGCCGGCGGGCGCACGACGGCCGCGCACGCCTCAGCCGAGTGCGCTCCCGGTGACCTGCTCCGCCGACAGCAGACGGTCCAGCCGCGGGCGGTCCTGCTCGAGCTCGCCCGCGAGCGCGCGGTCCACCAGCACCGCCGAGCCGTCCCGCGCGAGCACCGCGAGCACCGCCGCGAGGTCGTCGAGGGCGACCGTGTCGGACGCCACGACGAGCGTGCGAGCCCGGGCGCTGCCGGGCCGATCGGTGAGCGTCTCGACGAGTCGGGCGTGGGGGACCGCGAGCTCCGGTGCGACGAGCGCGGCGGCGGACGGGTCTGTGGCGGGGGCCCAGCCCAGGACGTCCCCGTACGTCATGACCGCGGACCCGGCGTCGACGGCGCCGCCCGGGAGCGCGCCGTCGAAGCGGCGAGCCAGCGCCGGCAGGGGGACCGCCACGAGTGCGCGTGCGTCCGCATGCGTGGCGGGGTCGTGCGTCACGACGACGTCGGGTGCGTCGGTGCTCGCACCCGGAAGGGCGACGCACGCGCCGGCGCGCCAGACGGACAGCGCCCACACGACGGTGCGCCAGTGGCCGGGAAGGTCCAGGAGCACGACGGTGCCGGGGCCTGCGTCGAGCTCTTCGACGAGAAGGTTGGTCGTCTTGGTCACCCAGTTGTCGAGGACCGCGCCGGAGAGCTCCACGCGCTCGCCGTCGCCCCCGTACCAGGTGATCCGGGGGCGGCCCGGCTCCTGCTGGAGAGAGGCGAGCAGGGACGCGATCGTCGTGGGAAGCACGCGCACAGCGTAGGGCGACACGCCGTGTTCACCCGTCCGCCGCAATATCACCCCGACATATCCGGGCAACTACCACGGCTCCGCTTGACGACCCGGAACGACACGCGTGTAATTCCTTAGAACGGATTCACGAGAGCGCGAGCACCACGACGCGTCGGCCGGCCCCCCGGCGGACCGCACCAGCCGAGCCTTGCACCGCAGCACGATCAGACGAAAGACCCCGCACGGAGGCACGCAATGTGGAACCTGCTCGACGACGAGGACGAGGTCTTCCCCTCCGACGCGCAGAGCCCTGCACCGCAGCAGCGCTCGAACGTCCTGCCCCTCTTCGGTGACCCCGATGACGACGGCCCCATGGGCTGGCAGGAGCGCGCGCTGTGCGCGCAGACCGACCCCGAGGCCTTCTTCCCGGAGAAGGGCGGCTCGACCCGTGAGGCCAAGAAGGTCTGCACGGGGTGCGACGTCCGCTCGGAGTGCCTCGAGTACGCGCTGGCCAACGACGAGCGCTTCGGGATCTGGGGCGGTCTGTCGGAGCGGGAGCGCCGCAAGCTCAAGCGACGCGTCGTCTGACGAGTGTCGGTCCCGGGCCTGGCGATCCCGGACGGCATGATGACGGCAGCATGACTGAGACCATCCCGCCCGTGGACCTGCCCACGACGACCGCCTCGACACCGGTGACGACGCCGGTGACCGCGGTCGTCGTCACCCGAGGCGTCACCCGTTACCTCGGCCCGACGCTCGGGGCCCTCGCGACCTCGCTGCGGCGCCCGCTGCGCGTGCTGGTCGTCGACGTGGGCGAGCGTCCCGATGCGGGAGTCGCCGTCGCGCTCGACCGTGCGTTCGCCGCCGTCGGCGGCTCGCCCCGCCCGCTCCTGCGCACGATCGCGGTGCCCGGCGCCCGCACGTTCGGCGGCGCGGTCCGGACGGCGCTGGCGGATCCCGCGGTCGCCGCGGACGGGCCGCCGACTCCGTGGCTGTGGCTGCTGCACGACGACAGCGCCCCGGCGCCGTCGGCTCTCGGCGAGCTCCTGCGCGTCGTCGGGCACGCCCGGTCGGTCGCGGTCGCGGGCGCGAAGCAGCGGACGTGGACCGACCCCGAGCGGCTGCTCGAGGTCGGCGTGCGCACGTCGCCCGCCGGCCGGCGGATGACGGACGTCGAGCCGGGCGAGCTGGACCAGGGGCAGCACGACGGCCGCGTCGACGTGCTCTCGGTCGGCATGGCCGGGGCGCTGGTCCGCAGGGACGTGTGGGACGACCTCGGCGGCCCCGACCCCGTCCTCGGACCGTTCGGCGACGGCGCCGACCTCTCCCGTCGGGCTCGGCTCGCCGGGCACCGCGTGGTCATCGTGCCGTCGGCCGTCGTCCGGCACGCCCAGGCCGGCTACCTGGGGCTGCGCAGCCGCCCGGCGGACGGCTCGGCGCCCGACGTCCCGGTGGACCTCGACGGCGACGGCATGGACGACCGTGCCGACCCGCGCCGGTCGTTCCGCGAGCGCCGCCGGGCCGCCGTGCACGCCCGCCTGGTGGGTGTTCCGGTCCTGCTGGTGCCCGTCGTGGCACTGCTCGCGCTCGTGTCCGGCGTGCTCCGGTCGTGCGTGCAGCTCGCCGTCAAGCAGCCCGGGCTGGCCACCGACGAGGTCGTCGCCCCGCTGCTGGCGCTCCTGCGTCCGCGGGCCGTGGTGCGGGCCCGCGCGCGGGCGCGGCGCACGCGTCGGCTGCCCCGGCGGACGCTGCAGCCGCTGCAGGCCACCTGGCGCGAGGTGTGGACGCAGGCGCGCGACCGCCGGCTGGCACGTGCCGCCGCCCGGAAGGTCGTGCAGGCGCCGAGCGAGCTCGAGCTGCGCGAGCTGGCCGCGCTCGCCACCCGCCGCCGGACGACGCTCGGCGTCGTGACCGTGCTGCTCGTGGCGGCGTCGGCGGTGGCGCTCGGGGCGCTCGTGGGCCCGGTCACGGGTGGCGCCCGCCTCGTCGGCGGCGCACTGCTCCCCGCCGTCGCGGACCTCGGGGACGTCTGGGTCGCGGCGACGTCGGGCTGGGTCGCCGGCGGGCTGGGCGGTCCGGGACCGGCCGACGCGCTGCTCACGGCGCTCCTCGGGCCGACGGCGCTGGCCGCGGGCTCGCTCGGCGCCGCGGTGGCCGTGCTCGTGCTGGGTGCGGTCCTCCTGTCGGGGGTCGGCGCGTGGGCCGCCGCCGGTGCCGCGACGCGGTCGACCGTGGTGCGTGCGTGGGCCGCGGTCGTCTGGGCCGCGGCGCCCGTGCTCCTGCTCGGCGTCACCGGGGGCCGTCTGGGACCCGTCGTCGCGCACGCCGCGCTGCCGTGGGCCGCGCTCGGCGTGGCGCGGGCCCTCGGCGTGCAGCGCGTCGACCAGGTGCTGTCGGGCCTCGCCACGGCGCGCCGCGTGCACGACGACGAGGGTGTCCCGCTCGACGACGACGCCGTTTCGCAGGCCGACGTCGCGACGCCCGTGCGCGGCGTCCCGACCGTCCCGACGCAACGCGTCTCCGACGACGTGCCCGTCGCTGCGCGCCCCGACGGCGCGGCACCGGTGCTCGTGGGCGCACCGGACCCGACCGGGTCGATCTCGGCGGCCGCGGGTGCGGCCCTCGCCTTCGCGGTCGTGGTCGCCGGTGCGCCGTCGCTGCTCGTGCCGGGCGTGCTCGCCCTGCTCGTCACGGTGCTGGCGGCCAGGCGGCGCCGCGGGCGGCTGCTGCTCGTGGCGGTGCCGGCGGTCGTGCTGCTCGCACCGACGCTCGTCGAGGCGGCGCGGCGCGGTCTCGGCGGGTGGCGCCTGCTGCTCGCGGGGCCGGGGCTGCCGACCGCGTGGACGGGCTCCGACCCGCTCAGCCGGCTGCTCGGCGTCCCGTCCGACGCCTCCGCCCTGGTCCCCGACGGGGTGACGGGGCTGCTCGCCACGGCCTGGCCGCTCGCGCTCGGCGGGGTCGTGCTGCTGCTGGCGGTGCTCGCGCTGCTCCGCGGCGCACCGGCGGCGCGTGCCGTGCGTGCCGCGTGGATCGTGGCGCTGCTCGGTCTCGCGACGGCGACGATCGCGGTCGCCGTCCCGGTCGGTGTGGCCGACGGGACCGTCGTGCACGGCTGGGCAGGTCCCGGGCTCTCGCTGGCCTGGGCGGGCCTCGTCGCCGCGGCGCTGCTCGGCGCCGACCGCGTCCGGGACCGTCTGGCACGCCGGTCGTTCGGTTGGCGTCAGCCGCTGGTCGCGCTGCTGACGGCCGTCGCCGTCGTCGTCCCGCTCGCGAGCCTGGGGGCGTGGGCATGGCAGACGCGCACGGGCGACGACGTCCCGCTGCACACCGTGGCCGGTCCGGTGGTGCCGGCGGTGGGTCAGCAGGCGCAGGTGTCGCCGCTGCGGTCGCGCATCCTCGCGCTGGCCGTCGGGACCGACGCCGTGTCGTGGCAGCTCATGCGGGGCGACGGGCCGCTCCTGGTCGACGACGCCGCGGCCGTCTCCACGCGCGCCCTGCGCGGCGACCTCACCGAACCCACCGTGCGGGGTGCGGACGACGCGACCGACGAGGTGCAGCAGCTCGTGGCGAGGCTCGCGTCGGGTGCGAGCGGCGACGTCGCGGGACCGCTCGCGTCGCTGGCCGTCGCGGACGTCCTGGTGCCCGCGCTCCCGGCCGGTCAGGCCGACTCGAGCGAGGCCGCCGCGGCGCGCGACGAGCTCGTCAGCCGGCTCGACGCGACGGCGGGCCTGGAGCGCGTGACGCAGAACGCGGCGGGGACGCTGTGGCGGGTCCGTGCGACGTCCGCGGACGTGGAGGCCGTGCCGGCGTGGGCCCGGGTCGTGGGCGGCGGCGTGGACGTCACCGACCCGACCGCGACGGCGCTCGCGCTGCCGTCCGGGGATCGCGCGGTCGACACGACCGTCCCGGCAGGGACGGGCACGCGGCAGGTGGTGCTCGCCGACCGGGCGGACGCGCACTGGCACGCCTGGCTGGACGGCCGGCCGCTGCGCGCCGTGGACGCCGGCTGGCGGCAGGGTTTCGAGCTGCCCGCGTCGGGGGGCCGGCTGGTCGTGCGTTTCGACGCTCCTGACACGCGGCTGTGGCTCGGTGCGCAGGGCCTCGTCGCCCTCGTCACGGTCCTGCTCGCGGTGCCGGTCCGACGCCGTCGGGCGGTGCGCGCATGACGAGGACAGGGACGGACCAGATGGACCCGGACGAGGTGCGCAAGGAGGTCGCGCGGACGCCCGGCGTGTGGCGGGGTCGGCTCGCCCGTGCCGCGAGCGGCATCGCGGTGCTCGGCGCGGTCGCGGGCGTGGTCGCGCTCGGCCAGTGGCCCGTGCAGGGGATCGCAGCGGCACCGACCGTGCCTGCGGACGACGTCGCCGTGCCGCCGTCGTCGACGACGCTCGTGTGCGCGGGGCCGCTGATCCTGCCCGACGACACCGGTCGCGGGGACGCCGAGTTCGACCCGACCCCCGTGGACCCGATCACGTCCGTGACCGCGGTGACGTCGGTGCCCGCCGGCAGCGGCGACGCCGTGGCCGCCGGCACCGTGACCACCCTCGACGGCACCCAGGCGGGCACGCTCGAGGCCGGGGGTGCCGGGGCGACCCTCGCGCAGCCCGGAGGACCGCTGGCCGTGCACGCGCAACCCGGGACGGAGCCCGCTCGCGTCGGCGCCGTGAGCAGCGGGCTCGTCACCGCGGGGGACCTGCGCGGCCTCGCCGCCGCGTCCTGCGCGCAGCCCGTCGCCGACGCGTGGCTCGTCGGTGGAGCGACCGACCTGACGAGCACCGCGCAGCTCGTGCTCGACAACGCCGGCTCGACCCCGGCCGAGGTCACGCTCGACCTGTGGGGTCCCTCGGGCCGCGTCGACCTGAGCGGCGAGCGGTACCTCGTCGCTCCCGGTGCCGAGCGCGTCGTCGCGCTGGGCGGCATCGCGGCCGAGCAGCGCCGGGTCGCGCTGCACGTGAGCGCGACGGGCGGCCGGGTCGCGGTGCACGTCCAGGACTCCGCGCTCGACGGGTTCACGCCCGCGGGCACCGACCTGGTCGTGCCCGGCGCCGCACCGTCGCGTCGCCAGGTGGTCCCCGGCGTCTCGGTCGTCGGGTCCGCCGTCGACGACCCCCACGCGCCCGCACTGCGCCTGCTCGTCCCGGGCGACGTCGGCACCACGGCGCACGTGACGCTGCTCGGCCCGGGCGGACCGGAGCAGCTGCCCGGTGCCGAGAGCGTCGAGCTCTCGCCCGGCGAGGTCACCGACGTCCCGCTCGGCGGCCTGGCCGCCGGGTCCTACACGGTGCTCGTGAGCGCCTCCGAACCGGTCGTCGCCGCCTCGGTCGTCGGCCGTCCTGGGAGCCCCGGCACGCTCGACGACACCCCCTCGACCGAGCGCGCGTGGGCCGCGTCCGTGACGCCCGGGCAGGGGGGCGTCGCCGTCCTGCCCGCGGGTGCGCGCGGCACGCTCGTGGTGGGTGCCGTGCCGGACGGGGACGACGACGGCACCGCCGGTACGGGTTCCGGGACCCTGCGGCTGCTCGGGGCCGACGGGTCGCTGCTCTCCGAACGACCGGTGGACGTCCCGGCAGGCACGACGGGATCGTGGTCCCTCGATGCGATCCTCGCCGGGACCGGCCACGTGGTGCCGGACACGACGGGGGAGGCGGGAGGCGTCCAGGCGCCGACGACGGGCGCGGTGCGTGCCGTCGACCTCCGCACCTCGTCCGGCGCGACCGTGCGCCTGTCCTGGGCCCTGGTCGCGGAGGTGGACCGCCCGGACGGCGTGCTGGTGTCGGTGCTCGACCCCGTGCCGGTCCGCTCAGGTGCGCCCAGTGTCGCCGTCCGCGAGGACGCGCGCCTAGGCACCCGCTGAGCGCGCGCGCCGCCGTACCCGCCGCGGCTCAGCGGGCGGCGCGGAGCTCCGCCCGCTCGCGCAGCCGGAGCCCGAGCGACGTGAGCGTCCGCACCGGCCACTGGTACCAGTGGGGGTACCGCCGCGCGACGTACCGGGCCGCGCTCGCGTGGTGCGCCGAGATCATCGACGCGGGGCGCGCACGCCAGGACGTCCCGCCCACGTGCGTGACCCGGGCGGCGGGCACGTAGAGGTTCGTCCAGCCGGCCCGCCCGAGGCGTTCGCCGAGGTCGACGTCCTCGAAGAACATGAAGTAGCCCTCGTCGAAGCCGCCCACCTGCGCGAACGCCTCCCGGCGCAGCAGCAGGCACGCGCCCGACAACCAGCCCGCGGCACGCCGCTCGCCGGTGTGCTGCTGCGCGGCGCGGTACGCGCGGGTCCACGGGTTGCCGGGCCACAGTCGCACGAGCAGCGCATGCCCGGCGCCCTGCGTGAGCGACGGAAGCGCGCGGGCCGACGGGTACACCGTGCCGTCGACGTTGAGCAGCGCAGGCCCGAGCGCACCGGCCCGGGGTTCGGCGGCGCCCGCCTCCAGGAGGACGTCGAGCGATCCGGGCTCCCACTCGAGGTCCGCGTTCGCGACGACGACCCACGGTCCCGTCGCATCGTCCGCGCCGCGGTTGGCGCCGCCCCCGTAGCCGAGGTTGGCGCCGGTGACGACGACGCGGGCGCCGTGCCTCTCGGCGACCTCCCGCGCGACGGTGTGGTCGTCGCCGTTGTCGACGAGCACGAGCTCGACGGGTGCGCTGGTCGCGCTCGCGAGGGTCGCGGCGAACCGGTCGAGCTCGGGGCCGGGGTGGTAGACGACGCAGACGACGCGGACGGTGGCGGAGGTGGCGGTGCTCATCGTCCGGACAGGTTAGTGGCCCTCGCCGTACTCCGGGTCCACGTCCTCCGGCGACCGGCCCAGCATGTGCGCGACCTGCTCGACGACGACGTCGCGGACCAGGTCGGCCAGGTCGAGCGGGTCGGACGCCCGCGACTCCACGGGCCGGCGGTAGACGACGATCCGCGCGGGGAGCCCCGCGTCCGCCGGGAAGTACCGGCCGAGCGGGACGCCGCCGCGCTCCCATGGCGCGGGGTTCGACGGCGGCACGTCCTCGACCGCGAACTCGGTCCCGTCCAGCTGCTTGGCCCAGCCGCGCTCGAGCCGCTCCACGGCGTCGAGGACGAGGTCGTCGAACCGCTCGGCACGGGTGCGGTAGGCGGGCATCGTCGTCGGCATCAGGGGCCCGCGCGGACCGCGTCCACGCCGGTCACGGCGGCGGATCGGCTGCACCACGGCACCGCCGCCCGCGCGCGCCGCGGCGGCGCCCATCCGGCGGCCCAGCACGGGCCGACGGGCGTGCGGCGAGGGGTTCGAGGTCACGTCAGCACTGTAATCCGGCGTGGCCGACGCGCCGGGTCGGCACCCCGTTGTACGGTCGGCCCGTGAGATCCGTCCGGCAGTGCTCGCGCACCGCGTGCGGCCGTGCCGCCGTCGCCACCCTGACCTACGTCTACGCCGACTCGACGGCGGTGCTCGGACCGCTCGCGCAGCACGCCGAGCCTCACTCGTACGACCTGTGCGTCCAGCACGCGGAGCGGCTCACCGCCCCGCGCGGCTGGGAGGTCGTGCGGCTCACCCCGGACCTCGGCCCGGCTGCTCCGAGCCGCGACGACCTGCTCGCGCTCGCCGACGCGGTGCGTGAGGCGGGGCGTGGCCGTGCACCCGAGCCGTCACCGGTCCCCGACGCGGTCGCCCCGGCGCTCGCGGAGGCCCCGCGACGCGGCCATCTGCGGGTGCTGCGCGGAGAGGGCGGCTGACGTCGTGGCGCGGCGGCGGGGGGACGCCGCGCGGGCTCGTGCCGCGCAGCAGGCGGAGCCGCTCGGTTCGCTGAGCCAGGCCGCGGGTCCCGTCGTGCCGGGCACCGAGGCGTGCCTGCGGTGCGGCGAGCGCGACCTCACCCGGATCCGGATGACGCTCGTGGGTGGGCGGCTCGCCGTGTTCGTGTCGTGCCCCTCGTGCGAGCAGACGAACTGGTTCGCGCTCGACGGCGAGGGTGTGCCGCTCGGCCGCGGGGAGATCGGCGGCGACACCGCGTGACGGGTGCGCCGGCTCGACTGCCGGGCGCGGTCGAGGCCGGGGCGGCCGAGCCCACTACGATGCCGGGGTGACCTCACCTTCTCCCGACCGGGTCGACCTGTCCGCCCTCATCAAGGCCTACGACGTCCGAGGCGTCGTGCCGCAGGAGCTGAACCCGGAGGTGGCGCGCGCGATCGGCGCCGCGTTCGCCGAGGTCGTCGTCCTGCCGGAGGCGCAGGGGCGGCCGCGCGTCGTCGTCGCGCACGACATGCGCCCGTCCGGGCCGGACCTCGTGGCGGCGTTCGCGGAGGGGCTCACGGGCCGTGGCGTCGACGTGCTCCGCATCGGCCTCGCGTCCACGGACGGGCTGTACTACGCGTCGGGTGCCCTGGACATCCCGGGTGCCATGTTCACGGCGAGCCACAACCCCGCGCAGTACAACGGCATCAAGCTGTGCCGCGCGGGCGCTAGGCCCGTCGGGCAGGACTCGGGCCTCGCACGCGTCCGCGACCTCGCGGGGGACTACCTCGCGAGCGGGCTGCCGCAGACCGTGGCGCCCGACGCGCAGGGCACCGTGAGCGACGAGGACATGCTGGCCGACTACGCCGGCTTCCTGCGCTCGCTCGTCGACCTGTCGGCGATCCGGCCGCTCAAGGTCGTGGTGGACGCGGGCAACGGCATGGGCGGGTACACCGCGCCCGCGGTGCTCGGCACCCAGGCGGGTCTGCCGGCCCTGCCGCTCGAGGTCGTGCCGCTGTACTTCGAGCTCGACGGCACGTTCCCGAACCACGAGGCCAACCCGCTCGAGCCCGAGAACCTGCGCGACCTGCAGGCCGCGGTCGTGGAGCACGGCGCCGACATCGGCCTCGCGTTCGACGGCGACGCCGACCGCTGCTTCGTGATCGACGAGAACGGCGACCCGGTGTCCCCGTCCGCGATCACCGCCCTGGTCGGCCTCCGCGAGGTGGCGCGCGAGCAGGCGGCGGGCCGCACGCCGACCGTGATCCACAACCTCATCACGTCGCAGGTCGTGCCCGACCTGCTCACGGCCGCGGGCGCCCGCACCGTGCGCACGCGCGTGGGCCACTCGTTCATCAAGGCCCAGATGGCCGAGCACGAGGCCGTGTTCGGCGGCGAGCACAGTGCGCACTACTACTTCCGCGAGTTCTTCTTCGCGGACACCGGGATGCTCGCGGCGCTGCACGTGCTCGCCGCGCTCGGCGGCCAGCCGCACCCGCTGTCCGCGCTCGCCGAGCAGTACCAGCCGTACGTCGCGAGCGGGGAGATCAACTCGCGCGTCACGTCCGTCGAGGAGGCGCGCGCCCGCGTCGTCGAGGCGTACGTGACGCAGCAGGGTGCCGGTCCCGTCACGGTCGACGAGCTCGACGGCCTGACCGTGTCGCACTGGGACGGCCAGCCGCAGTGGTGGTTCAACCTGCGGGCGTCCAACACCGAGCCGCTGCTCCGGCTCAACGTCGAGGCGGCCGACGAGGACATCATGGAGAAGGTGCGCGACGACGTGCTCGCGCTGGTGCGTCAGGAGGCGTGATGGAGGACGAGGCCACGGGGGCGCTCCCGCTCGAGCAGTGGGCCCGCGACCTGCTGCGCTGCCCCGTGACGGGCGCGACGCTGGTCGACGGCGTCGGGCCCGACGGCACCCCGGAGCTCGTCTCGACCGACCCGGACAACCCGCTCGCGTACCCGGTGCGCGACGGGATCCCGGTGCTGCTCGCCGACGAGGCGCGCAAGGTCACCGCCTGACGCTCCCGTCCGGGCGATTCGTCCCGCCCAGGCCCGCCGTCGCCTAGGCTGCGGCTGCCCGGTGGTGCCGGGCGCGCCTCACGGACGGGGGACCTGCGGATGGCGCACGGCGGCGGGACGCGCGCGATCCTCGCCGCGCTCGCGGCGAACCTGGGCATCGCGGTGACGAAGTTCGTCGCGTACCTGCTCACGTCGTCGAGCTCGATGCTGGCCGAGGCGGTGCACTCGGTCGCCGACTCCGGCAACCAGCTGCTCCTGCTGCTCGGCGGACGCCGTGCCCGTCGCGACGCCGACCCGAGCCACCCGTTCGGCTACGGGCGCGAGCGCTACGTCTACGCGTTCATCGTGTCGATCGTGCTGTTCTCGCTCGGCGGCCTGTTCGCGCTGTTCGAGTCGTGGGAGAAGTGGCAGGACCCGCACCCGATCGAGGGGCGCTGGTGGTGGGTGCCGCTCGTCGTGCTCGTCGCCTCCATGGTCATGGAAGGGCTCTCGTTCCGGACCGCCGTCGGCGAGGCGAACCACACGCGCGGCCGGCAGTCGTGGGTGCAGTACGTCAGGTCGGCGAAGGCCCCCGAGATCCCCGTCGTGCTGCTCGAGGACTTCGGCGCCCTCATCGGGCTCGTCCTCGCGATGGTCGGCGTCGGGCTCACGCTGCTCACCGGTGACGGCCGGTGGGACGCCGCCGGCTCGGCGGGGATCGGTCTGCTCCTCGTGTGCATCGCCGCCGTCCTGGCCGTCGAGACGAAGTCGCTGCTGCTCGGGGAGTCCGCGACCGGCGCCGACGTCGCGGCCATCGAGCGTGCGCTCGTCGGCGACGGCGTACCGTCCGTGATCCATCTGCGCACCATGCACCTCGGACCCGACGAGCTGCTCGTGGGCGCGAAGATCGAGGTGTCCGCCACCGAGAGCGCCGCCGACGTCGCCGCCGCGATCGACGCCGCCGAGCAGCGCGTGCGGGCCGCCGTCCCCATCGCCACAGTGATCTACCTGGAGCCCGACCTACGACGACACACGTGAACCACCGCACGACGCACCACGCACGACGCACCCGACCGTGAGCGAGGAGTGACATGACCGTGTTCAGCGAGATCCCCGGCCGCTACAAGGTCCGCGACCTGAGCCTGGCGGAGGCCGGGCGGCACCAGATCCGGCTCGCGGAGCACGAGATGCCCGGGCTCATGGCGCTGCGTGCCGAGCTCGGGCCCGAGCAGCCGCTCGCGGGCGCTCGCATCGCCGGGTCGCTGCACATGACCGTGCAGACGGCGGTGCTCATCGAGACGCTCGTCGCGCTCGGCGCCCGGGTGCGCTGGGCGTCCTGCAACATCTTCTCGACGCAGGACGAGGCCGCCGCCGCGGTCGCCGTGGGTCCCGACGGCACGATCGACGCGCCCGCGGGCGTCCCGGTGTTCGCGTGGAAGGGCGAGTCGCTCGAGGAGTACTGGGACTGCACCGAGCAGGTGCTGCTGTGGCCCGATGACGAGGGTCCGAACCTCATCCTCGACGACGGCGGCGACGCGACCCTGCTCGTCCACCAGGGCGTGCAGCACGAGGCAGCGGGCGCGGTCCCGGACGGCCCGCGGCCCGGCGACCCCGGCTGGTCCGAGGAGCTCACGGTCGTGCTCGGGGTGCTGCGCCGGGGGCTCGACGCCGACCCGCAGCGCTGGACCCGCATCGCGAAGGGGATCGTCGGCGTCAGCGAGGAGACGACCACCGGCGTCCACCGGCTCTACCAGCTCGCCGAGGCGGGCCGGCTGCTGTTCCCCGCGATCAACGTGAACGACTCGGTCACCAAGTCGAAGTTCGACAACAAGTACGGCATCCGCCACTCGCTGCCCGACGGCATCAACCGCGCGACCGATGTGCTCATGGGCGGCAAGGTCGCGTTCGTGTGCGGGTACGGCGACGTCGGCAAGGGCGCGGCCGAGGCGTTCCGCGGGCAGGGGGCGCGAGTGATCGTGTCCGAGGTCGACCCCATCTGCGCGCTCCAGGCCGCGATGGACGGCTTCCAGGTGACCCGGCTCGCGGACGTCGTCGGGGAGGTCGACTTCGTCATCACGACGACCGGCAACCGGGACGTCGTGACCGTCGCCGAGCTGACCGCGCTCAAGGACAAGGCCGTCGTCGGGAACATCGGCCACTTCGACAACGAGATCGACATGGCCGGGCTCGCGGCCGTGCCGGGCGTCGTGCGGACCGAGATCAAGCCGCAGGTGCACGAGTGGACGTTCCCGGCGGCCGACGGGCGGCCCGAACGGTCGATCATCGTGCTGTCGGAGGGGCGGCTGCTCAACCTCGGCAACGCGACCGGCCACCCGTCGTTCGTCATGAGCAACTCGTTCTCGAACCAGGTGATCGCGCAGGTCGAGCTGTTCACACGGCAGGACGCCTACGAGCGGCAGGTGTACCGGCTGCCGAAGGTGCTCGACGAGAAGGTGGCCCGGCTGCACCTCGACGCGCTCGGCGTGCGGCTCACCGAGCTCACGAAGGCGCAGGCCGAGTATCTCGGGGTCGACGTCGACGGCCCGTACAAGCCGGAGCACTACCGCTACTGACGGGGGTGCGGCGCCGGTGCCCTGGTCTGCCGTGCCGGTGCCCTGGTCGGGCGCCGGCGCCGGGCCGGCTCACTGGGCGGGGTCGGGGACCCCGTACGGGAGGCGGTGCAGCAGGTCTGCCTCGAGAGCGTCCCGGTGGGCGGCCGTGAGGCGCGTCCGCAGCTCGCGCTCGCGGCGCTCGGCCAGCACCGCCGTGAGGAACGCTTCCGGGTGCGTGCCTGGCGGCGGCAACGGGTGCACGTACCGCTGCACCTCGGCGGTGAGCTGCTCGCCGAGCTGCACGCGCGAGGCGGGGTGCAGCTTCGCGGCGCGGACGAGGAACTGGCGCACCGACAGGGCGAGCCCGTCAGGCAGACGCGCGATGTCGGCCCGCGCGGCCCAGCCGGCGAGCCACGGCGGCATCGGGGCCGCGGTACGCATCTTCGTCGCGCCGCGCACGCGCAACGCGTACGTGCCGGCCAGCATGTCGCCGAGCCGCTTGCCCTGCGGGTGCACGATCGACGCGATGAGCGCCACCGAGCCCAACGTCATCCACAGCTCCACGACACCGACCAGGGCGCGGACGAACGCCTGACGGAGCACGACAGGGCCGCCGTCGTCGCGCACCACCCGGATGCCCACCGCGAGCTTGCCCACCGAACGGCCGCGCGTCAGGGTCTCGACCGTCGTCGGGACGATCACGGTGATCGTCGCGATGATCACGATGCCGAAGATGGCCGACCCGTCCTCCGAGTCGAGGACGCCCGAGATCCCCGCCACGAAGACCAGCGCGAACAGCCCGGCGCCCAGCACGACCAGGTCGAGGAGCGCGGCCAGGACGCGGGAGATCGGCGACGCGGGCTGCGAGTCGAGCAGCACCCCCTCGCCGATGACGACGCCGTCCATGTGCCTCCTCCCGTCCCGTCGCAGGGCGCGCACCCCGCCTGGGGAGACTAGCCGTTGATCGGGCCGACGGGATGGCAGGCTGTGCGCATGGATCTCGACGCCTACCAGGCGGCCCGCGCCGGGGCGTGGCAACGGCTCGACCGGTTGACCCGGTCGCGGCGGCGGACGGGCGCGGAGGCGGACGAGCTCGTGCGCCTGTACCAGGCGACCGCCACCGACTTGTCGGTGATCCGCTCGGCCGCGCCGGACCCCGAGCTCGTGAGCCGGCTGTCGCAGCAGCTCGGCCGATCACGGGCCGCGATCGCCGGGGCGCACGAGCCGAGCTGGCGCGACGTCCGAGCCTTCGTCGAGGTGTCGCTGCCGGCGGCGCTGTACCGGATCCGGTGGTGGACCGTCGGCGTCATGGCCGCGTTCCTGCTCCTCGCGATCGCCAGCGGCGTCTGGGTCGCGACGCAGCCCGAGGCCCTCGCGGCGATGGGCACGCCGAGCCAGCAGCAGGAGTACGTCGACAACGCGTTCGCCGCGTACTACGACCCCGGCGCGGGCTTCGCCGCGACGGTCTGGACCAACAACTCCTGGATCGCCGCCGT
The DNA here is from genome assembly GCF_017744555.1 of Cellulomonas sp. Taxonomy (GTDB): domain Bacteria; phylum Actinomycetota; class Actinomycetes; order Actinomycetales; family Cellulomonadaceae; genus Cellulomonas. Next base: position 52,588 of record NZ_JAGIBD010000019.1, read on the forward strand.
CTGCGTCGGCGCCGGAATCACCGGGATCCTGCCCGTGTACATGCTGGCGACGAACGCCATCTCGGTCGGCGCGGCGGGCGGGATGATGGCGGCGCACGGCGAGCTCGCGCTGTTCCTCCAGCTCATCGCGCCGCACGGGCTCCTCGAGCTCACGTCGGTGTTCGTCGCCGGGGCCGCAGGCCTGCGGATCTTCTGGACGTGGATCGATCCCGGACCCCGTCCGCGCTCGCGGGCCCTCGCGCAGGAGGGACGCGCGTTGTTCACCGTCGCGATCGGGCTCGTCGGGACCCTCGCGGTCTCCGGAGTCATCGAGGGCTTCGTCACCGGGTCCGACCTGCCGTGGTGGCTCAAGATCGCCATCGGCGTCGTCGCCCTGACGGCGTTCTGGGCCTACACGCTCGTCCTGGGCCGCCGCGCGGTCCTGGCCGGGGAGACGGGCGACGTCACTGCCGACCGCGGCGGGTACGTGCTGGCCACCGCCGGCTGACACGCTCGCTTGGTCGCACCCTCGGCTCGGCCTGGCGGCTCCCGTCAGCGCACGTCGACGGCGTGCTCGGCGGCGTCGTCAGCGAAGAACTGCACGAACCGCTCACCCTCGTCGGCGAGCTCCCGGCGTTGGGTGGGGTCGAGCGGGTCCAGGGGCGTGACCTCGAGCGTCGCGAGCTCGCGCCGCGTACGCCCGGCCCCGTCGAGTCGCGTGCGCCGGACGACCCATGTCGCCCCGACGCGACCGTCGATCAGCACCGAGCCGGGCAGGACGCCGTTGCGGCTCTGCAGGCTGCGCCGGCGCTCGTCGCTCACGATGCGGCTGCGGTCGGCGTGGCTGAGCAGCACGTTGTCGAGGTCGGGCAGGAACCGGACCGGAGCGGGGATGTCACCGTCCGGTCGAGGGGCGTCGGGCACGTCGTAGACGGTCCGCGGCCGGACCCCGCCCGCCGCCGGCGGCGCCGAGAACTGCAGCACCCGGTCGCCGAGCCGGTCGACGACCGTACGCAGGCCCGTCAGGCCGGACCACGCCTGCACGTCCTGGACCGTCGCCGGCCCGAAGGCCGCCAGGTAGCGCAGCACCAGGCGCTCGAGCTCGACGGCGAGCACGTCGGGGTCGGTGACGTCGGGCGTCGCCGCGGCGGCCTGCGGGCCGAACCACGACCAGGCCGTCGTCCACGTCGTCGCGCCCGACCGGCCCCACACGCCGCGCGGCGGCACCTGGACCATCGGCAGCGTGCCGCGGGCGGCGTACGCGAGCGTCGTCGGGGGCACGTCGGGCCAGCGCTCCGCGAGCAGGGCGCCGAGGTCGGTCGTCGAGCGGGGCCGCTCGTCCACGAGTGCGCGCGCCGCTGCGGTGACGTCGCCGACGTCGAGCGTGCGCAGCGGCGCCGCGTGCTGCGCGTTGACGAGCAGGTCCTTGCGGAACAGCGGCTCGATCAGCGCGGGCAGCAGCAGCGCGTCGGGTGCCGTGACGAGGTGGATCGTGCCGCGCATGACGGCGATGCGGGCCGCGGTGCGGTCGACGAGGGTCTCGCCGAGGCTCGTGTGGACGAACCCTTGGACGCGGCTCCACAGGCCCACGTACGGCGACCACGCGTTCTGCGCCTGCAGGCCGACCAGATGGTCGACCATCGCGAGCACGGGGACGTCGGCGCGGTCCAGGAGGTGCTGACGGGCGAGGAGCGCACGGTTGAGCTCGGCGTTCGTCAGGGGCGCGTCGACCGTCACCGTGGCACGGTATCGGCACGCGCCGACACACCGCCGGTACGCCTCCGTGCCCGGGCCGCGTCGAGGCCGACCCATGGCGGCCGTGCAAGGGGGCGCGACCCGCGGCGCCGACACCGCAGGTCAGAGCCGCCCGGCCGCCTTGAGAGCGAGGTACGTGTCGGCGAGCCGCGGCGCGAGCTCGTCGGGCAGGGCCTCGAGCACCTCCACGCCACGCTGCCGCAGCCGCTGGGCCACGGCCGCCCGCTCGAGCCCCGCGCGTTCCGCCGCGGCGGCGTCGAACACGGCGGCGGCGTCGGCACGGCCGGTGCGCAGCGCGTCGACCTCGGGGTCCTGCACGGACGCGAGGACCACCTGGTGACGCTCGGTGAGCTGGCCGACGACGCCGAGCAGCCCCTGCTCCACGGCGGCCGGCTCGAGCGCGGTGAGCAGGACGACGAGGGCGCGCTGGCTCATCCGCCGCCGCACCTCGCCGACGACGCCCGACCAGTCCGTCTCGACGAGCTCGGGGTGCACGTTCGCGAGCGCGTCTGCGAGCGCCGGCATGAGCCGCGCCCCGGACACACCGGCCGCGCGGGCCCGCACGCGGCGGTCGAACGCGAGGAGCTCCACCCGGTCGCCCGCCCGCCCCGCGAGGGCGGCGAGCAGCAGCGCGGCCTCGATCGAGGCATCGATGCGAGGCGCGTCGAGCACCCGTACCGCCGACGTCCGCGCCGCGTCGAGCACGATCATCACGCGCCGGTCCCGCTCGGGCCGCCACGTCCGCACGACGACGTCGCCCCGGCGGGCCGTGGCGCGCCAGTCGATGGCCCGCACGTCGTCGCCGATCACGTACTCGCGCAACGAGTCGAACTCCGTGCCCGGCCCGCGGACCTGCACGGCCGCACGCCCGTCGAGCTCGCGGAGGCGGGCGAGCCTGCTGGGCAGGTGCCGGCGCGACGCGAACTCGGGGAGCACCCGCAGCCGCCCGGGGACCGTGAGCGACGCCTGCCGTCCGGACACGCCCAGCGGCCCGGCCGTCCGGATCGTCACGCGGTCGGCGTGCGCGTCACCGCGTCGGGTGGGCACGAGCGTCGTCCGCAGCCGCCGGCCGTCGCCCGGCGGCACGTCGACCGTGTGCCGGTCGGTCCGGGCCGACGCGGACGGCGGCCACGCGTCCCGCACGACCGCACGCAGCCGACGGGTCCCGACGTTCGTCACGACGAGCGTCGAGTCCGCGGGCTCGGTCAGCCGGACGGAGACAGGCACGTCGCGCTCGACGGCGACCTGCCGGGGCGACGCGGCGAGCACGGCGTCGACGACGCACACCGCCGCGACGACGAGCGTCCACGCCAGCACGGTGCCCGCCGCCGGCAGCACGAGCACCACCGGCACGCCGAGCGCCGCGAGCACCACCGCCCGCCACGTGAAGATCACGACGCGCTCAGCGGGGGACGGGGACGGAGCCCAGCACGGTGTCGAGCACGGCCTCGGCGTTGACGCCCTCGAGCTCGGCCTCGGGCCGCAGCTGAACCCGGTGCCGCAGCGTCGGGTGGGCGAGCGCCTTGACGTCGTCGGGAGTGACGTACCCGCGGCCGGACAGCCACGCCCACGCACGCGACGTCGCGAGCAGCGCGGTCGCGCCACGCGGCGAGACCCCGAGCGACAGCGACGGCGACCGCCGCGTCGCCCGGCACACGTCGACCGCGTACCCGAGCACCTCGCGCGACACCTGCACCTGGGCGACCTCCGCCCGCGCGTGGGCGAGCAGCGCGGCGTCCGCGACGGGCCGGACACCCGCGGCGGTCAGGTCGCGCGGGTCGAAGCCGGCCGCGTGGCGGGCGAGCACCTCGACCTCGTCCTCCCGCTCGGGCAGCGGGAGCGTGAGCTTGAGCAGGAACCGGTCGAGCTGCGCCTCGGGCAGCGGGTACGTGCCCTCGTACTCGACGGGGTTCTGGGTGGCGATCACCAGGAACGGGTCGGGCAGCGGGCGCGGGGTGCCGTCGACGGACACCTGACGCTCCTCCATCGCCTCGAGGAGCGACGCCTGCGTCTTCGGGGGCGTGCGGTTGATCTCGTCCGCGAGCAGAAGATTCGTGAACACCGGACCCTCGCGGAACGAGAACTCCGCGGTGCGGGCGTCGTAGACGAGCGACCCCGTGATGTCGCCGGGCATGAGGTCCGGCGTGAACTGGACCCGCTTCGTGCCGAGGTCGAGCGCCGCCGACAGCGACCGGACGAGGAGCGTCTTCGCGACGCCCGGGACGCCCTCGAGGAGCACGTGGCCGCGGCAGAGCAGCGCGATGACGAGCCCGCTCACCGCTGCGTCCTGCCCGACGACTGCCTTCGCGACCTCGGTCCGGACGCCCGCGAGCGCCGCACGCAGCTCGTGCGACGGGGCGGACGGCTGCGCGTGGCCCGCCGCCGGGAACGGCGCGGGCGCCGCGGGGGCATGCATCGCCGCCGGAGGTGCCGTGGGCGTGGGCGCGACCGGCGCCGGTGCCGGCGCCGTGGGGGTCACGGGTGCGGGCACGCCGGGCGCCGGGTGGGACTGCGGCGCGCGGTGCTGGGGTGCGGACGGCGTTGCAGCACCAGCGCTCGCCGGGCCGGCAGGAGCGGGCGGCACGCTCGGGGCCTGAGCCGCCACCGGGCCGGCCGGCCACGCGGGTGCCGGCGGTGCGGGGGGTGCGGTGGGGGCGGGCGCCTGCGCGCCGCCGGGCGCGGTCGCCGGTGCGGGCGGGTGCTCGGGCGTGGGCATGCCGGGGGTCTCCTCGGTCACGGTCGGTGAACCTCGCTCTCCAGGTGGTCCAGGTCCAGGGCCAGCCGTGCCAGGCCGGCGTCGTCCCGCGGTGGGGGACCGTACAGCAGGTGCTCGACGGAACGGGGGTCGCGCCCCGTGGCCCGGGCCACGGCGTCGACCAAGGGGACGGCGCCGGCTGACCGGGGCAGGCCGAGCCGGGTCGCGCATCGGCTCGCCGCGCCGGCGCGCAGTGCCGCCGCCGCGTGGCCGTGCGCGCGCGAGCGCCGGTACAGCCGGCCGCGTCCGCGGGTGGTCTCGCCCGCCCGGACGACGACGGGCAGCGGTTCGGTGACCAGGCGGCCGAGCCGTCGTCCGCGCCACAGCGCCGTGACGAGCACGACCAGCACGAGCATGAGACCGACGAGGCGGACGCGTGGTGGGACGAGGTCGCCGAGCGCGGGGCTGGACCCTCCGCCGCCGGTGCTCATGTCGTCGAGCGACGGGACGAACCACACGAGCCGCTCGTGCTTGCCGAGCATCCGCAGCACGAGCGCGGCGTTGCCCTCCTCGGCGAGGTGCGCGTTGGTCAGGGGAGCGGTGTCGGTCAGCGCGGTGAGCGGCCGTTCCCCGTCGACGACGACGTACGCGCCGCTCTCGGGGTCGTCGCTCGCGAAGCAGACCGTCGGACCCGGTGCGGTGGCGCGCAGCGCGCCGGACACGGTCGCCGTGCCGGCAGCGGTGGCGTCGGGGTCGTCGCAGCGGGCCTCGCGGACGGCGGAGCCCGAGTCGACGCCGCCGACCACGAGGCCGTCGCTGAGCCGTTCGACGATGTCGGCGTTGCCGACCAGCACGAGGTCGGCCCCCGTGCCGTCGAGGGCGTCGAGCTGCTCGTCGTCGAGGAACAGCCCGCCGACCACGAGCAGCGTGCTGCCCGGCGCCGCCTGACCGACGGCGTCCGCGACCCGGCGCACGTAGCGGACGTCGACGCCCTGCCCCCCCAGGATCTGCGCCGCGGCCCGCGCACCGGTGGGTCCGGGGTTGTCGGGCGCCACCGCCGTGGTCGACGTGCGCGGCTCCGGCAGGGTCGCGAGCAGCCCGACGAGCAGCAGCAGGCCCAGGATCGCGAGGGGGGCGCGGGAGCGTCGCCAGCGCGCGGACGCCCGGGTGCGCGCGGAGGTGCCGTCGCCGACCACGGGCTGCGCCACGGCGGGGGCCACCGGCGGGGCCGCGGTCATCGGGCACCCGCAGACGCGGTCTCGGTCCGGCGCTGCGGGGCGACGGGGCGGGTCTCACGCACACGCCGGTCGAGGTCGCGCAGCACGCGGTCGTCGTCGGGCGTCGCGGTCACGTGCCCGTAGGCGACGTCGTCGAACAGGCGCCCTCCGTCGACCAGCGCCGCGCCGAGGGTCGGGAGGCGGACGCTCGCGTCGACGGTGGCCTCGTGGGCGGTGCGGCCGAGGCGTGCGTCGAGGATCGTGCGCTCCTCGAGCCCGCGGACCACGGCCCGGAAGCGTTCGACGACCGCGAGCGACCAGTCGCCCGCCGCGGCGGCCGCGTCGGCGGCGGCGCGCAGCTGGTCGGCGGTCCGCGCGTCGTCGCGCCCGAGCACCGACCGCGCCTCCCGCGCAGCCCCGCGCGACCGTCGGACCGGCCCGGCGGCCCACAGCACCACACCGGCGACCAGCACGGCCACGCCGATGACGACGGCGAGCGAGACGCCGGGGGAGACCACGGGAGCGGGGATGCCGTCGAGCAGGCCGAGCAGCCAGTCCAGCAGCCGGTCGAGCAGCGAGCGCGACTGGTGGTACACGGGCTCGGCCAGCTCCCGCTCAGCCCAGCGGCGTGCGGTCGCGGCGTCGGGCTCGACCGGCACCTCGCGCCTGACCCCGGTCGCCAGGGCGCCCACGTGGGCCGCCCACGCCACGAGCGTCACCCGGCCGCCTGCGCGGCACGCGCCAGCTCGATGTCGAGTCCTTCGCGACGCATGCGGACGTCGATGTAGAGCAGCGCGACGACGGCGGCGAGGTACGTGGTCGCCAGGGTCAGCGCGACGACGTTCGCGATGCCGACGAGCACGATGCTCGCGAACGAGGTGCCGGCCGGATCCTGCAGGATCAGCGCGGAGAACATCGAGACCGGGAACACGATGACGTTGCTGACGAAGCCCACGATGAGGCTGACCAGCAGGTAGGTGCCGAGCAGCCGCCAGAAGCTGCCGCGGGTGAGCCGCCACGCCCGGCCGACGGACCGCCAGAAGCCCTTGCCCTCGAGCATCAGGGCCGGGGGGACCAGCAGCGTGCGGGTGCTGAACCAGAACAGCAGGACGAACAGTGCCAGCAGCCCCAGCAGCCCCACCGCGACGGCCGCGCCGACCTGGTTCTGCCGTACCAGCAGCAGGACGGCGCCGGCGACGACGGAGATGCCCAGGAGCTGGGCGACGCCCGCGAGCACGGTGAAGCCCAGCACCCACCACACGCGCGACGTGCGCAGGGCCTGGCCGATCGTGATGGTCTGGCCGAGCACGGACCGGCTCACCGACAGGATCACGAGCCCCGTGAGGACGGTCGTCGCGATCTGGGTGAACGGCAGGCTGATGACGCTGCCGACCATCGCCCCGAACTGGTCGGCCATCCCGAGCTCGCCGGTCGGGTCGGCGTCCTCGAGGAACCGGTTCGTGGAGTCGGCCAGCAGCCCCGTGACGTACCAGCGCGTGAGCTGCTGCAGCACGACCGCGATCGTCACGACGGCGGCGGCGAGCCCGAACATGACGCGCGGGTTGGCGCGGACCGCGCGGAACGCGCCGTCGAGGATCTCGCCGAGGCCGAGCGGGCGCAGCGGGATGATGCCCGGCTGCAGGGCCGGCGGACGCCACGGACCGCCGGACGGCGCGACGGGCGGCGGCACGGCCGGGCCCCAGCCTGTGGCGGCAGGGGGGACCGGCTGACCCCAGGAGCCGGGCGGCACCGGGGCGGCGGGCGGCACCGGGCCGGCGGGCGGCGGCGGGGCGCTGGGCGGCGCTCCCGTCGGGGACACCCACGCGGGTGGGCGGGGCGCGTCGTCGTGCGGGCTCGTCATGCGAGCGCGGCTCCCTCGGCTGTCGTGGTGCGTGTCGTCGTCGCTGGTCCGGGCGCACGTCACCGGTGGTGTCACCGTGTGGGCCCGCTCTTGGCCAGGACGATGCCCATCGTGCCACGGGCCCTCGTGCCGACGGCGCCGTCCGTGCACAGACACGCGACCGCCCCGCGCTCCGGCGGGTGATCTGTGGACGACGGGGCCGAACTGGACGGTCCGCCAAGGTCGCGGTGCGAGAATGCGCGCATGAGAGGACGCGTGCTGGTGGTCGACGACGACACCGCGCTGGCCGAGATGATCGGGATCGTGCTGCGGTCCGAGGGCTTCGACCCGGTGTTCTGCGAGGACGGGGACGAGGCGCTCGGGGCGTTCCGGGCGACGCAGCCGGACCTCGTGCTGCTCGACCTCATGCTTCCCGGCCGCGACGGCACCGAGGTCTGCCGGCAGATCCGCGCCGAGTCCGGCGTGCCCATCGTGATGCTCACGGCCAAGAGCGACACGGTCGACGTCGTGCTGGGCCTGGAGTCCGGCGCCGACGACTACATCTCCAAGCCGTTCAAGCCGAAGGAGCTCGTCGCGCGCGTCCGTGCCCGGCTGCGCCGCAGCGACGAGCCCGCGCCCGAGCACCTGTCCATCGGCGACGTGACGATCGACGTGCCCGGCCACCGGGTCGCGCGCGCCGGCCGCCCGGTCTCCCTGACCCCGCTCGAGTTCGACCTGCTGGTCGCGCTCGCCCGCAAGCCCTGGCAGGTGTTCACCCGCGAGGTGCTGCTCGAGAAGGTGTGGGGCTACCGGCACGCCGCGGACACGCGGCTCGTGAACGTCCACGTGCAGCGCCTGCGCTCCAAGATCGAGAACGACCCCGAGCAGCCCGAGATCGTCGTGACGGTGCGCGGTGTCGGCTACAAGGCGGGCGTGACCTCGACGTGACGTGGGACGGGGCCGTGCCGTGGTGCGGGTGAACAGCGCCTGGCGGCTCGTCCGGGCGCGGACCCGTCGACGGCTCCGCGAGTGGCCGCGGCTGTGGCGCTCGTCGCTGCAGGTGCGTGTCATCGCGTCGACCCTCGCGATCGGCCTCGTCGCGCTCGGCGTCGTCGGGCTGTACGTCGGCGAGCGCATGCGGGACGGGCTGTTCGACGCGCGCATCGACCAGGTGCTCCAGGAGAGCGCGCGCAGCACGCGGCAGGCGCAGGACACGTTCGACTCGTCGGACGCGACCACGGCCACCGAGGTCCAGCAGCTGGTCAAGGACGTCGCGTACTCGCAGCGCACCGGCGGCCTCGGCGAGCGGGAGGTGTTCCTCATCCGCGCCCCGGGGCAGAAGTCGGCGGTCTCGATCTCCGCGCGCGCGTCCGACGAGGCGCTGCTGCCGCTGGTCAGCAAGGAGCTCCGCGACGCGACGGCGGACGGCGGGCAGCACTGGCAGTCCGTGGCGATCCCGCTCGACGGCGGAGGCGTCGCACCCGGGGTGCTCGTCGGCCAGGACGTCGAGGTGCACCTCGTGGGCACGTTCCAGCTGTTCTTCCTGTACAGCCTGCAGGCCGAGCAGGACCGACTCGACTTCCTGCAGCGCACGCTCGCGCTCGCCGGCGTGGCGCTCGTCATCCTGCTCGGCAGCATGACGTGGCTCGTCACGCGCCAGACCGTCTACCCGGTCCGGCGCGCCGCCGAGGTCGCGGAGCGGCTCGCGGACGGGCACCTCGCCGAGCGCATGCCCGAGCGCGGCGAGGACGAGATGGCCACCCTCGCGCGGTCGTTCAACGAGATGGCCGCGAGCCTGCAGGACCAGATCCGGCGCATGGAGGAGCTGTCGGCGGTGCAGCGCCGGTTCGTCTCCGACGTGTCCCACGAGCTGCGCACGCCGCTCACCACCATCCGGATGGCCGGTGAGGTCATCCACGCGTCGCGTGCGGACTTCGACCCCGCCGTGAAGCGGTCGGCCGAGCTCCTGCAGACCCAGCTCGACCGGTTCGAGGACCTCCTCGCGGATCTCCTGGAGATCAGCAGGTTCGACGCGGGCGCCGCGGTGCTCGACGCCGAGGGTCGGGACCTGCGCGACGTCGTCATGAGCGCCGTCGACCACTCGGCTCCGCTCGCCGAGCGGCGTGGTTCCTGGCTGAGCGTGCGCCTGCCGGACACGCGCTGCGTCGCCGACGTCGACCCGCGCCGGGTCGAGCGCGTGCTCCGCAACCTGCTCGTCAACGCGGTCGAGCACGCCGACGGCAGCGCCGTCGAGGTCACCGTGGCCGCGGACGACCAGGCCGTCGCCGTGACCGTCCGCGACTACGGCGTGGGCATGACGCCCGACGAGGTCTCGCACGTGTTCGACCGGTTCTGGCGCGCCGACCCCGCCCGGGCCCGCACGACCGGCGGGACGGGCCTCGGGCTCGCGATCTCGCTGGAGGACGCGCACCTGCACGGCGGGTGGCTCGAGGCGTGGGGCCGGCCCGGGCGTGGCGCGAGCTTCCGGCTCACGCTGCCGCGTCGCGCGGGCATCCGGCTGACCGGGTCGCCGCTGCCGCTCGTCCCCGACGACCCGCCACCGCCGGACCCGGTGCGCCTGTCGGTGACCCGACCGCACACCGACCCCGCCGCGCTCCCCGACCTCGAGAGCGGGCACGAGCGCGACGACAACGACGACGCCCCCGCCGACGTGCCCACCGACCAGCCTCAGGAGGTCCGATGACGACCGCCCGTGGCCGCGCACGCGCCCTCCTGCTCGCCGCGCTGACGGTGCTCGCGCTCGCCGGCTGCGTCGCCGTGCCGACGTCGGGCCCGGTGCAGGAGGGGCGGTCGGAGATCGTCGAGCCGGCGGGGATCGTGTCGCTCGCGGAGGGCCCTCGCCCGGGTGCGAAGCCGGTCGAGCTCGTCGAGAGCTTCCTCATCAACGCGCCCCTGGACATGGACAACCAGTTCGCGGTCGGCCGGCTGTACCTCGCGGGCGACGCCCGCGACTCCTGGCAGCCGCTCGAGGGCGTCGTGGTCGTCGGGACGCCGGACATCACCGCGGTCGGCAACGCGACGGTGCAGGTCGACGCCCCGGTGGTCGCCCGGCTCGACGCCGACGGGCGCTACTCCGAGGCGCCCGCGGGGGCGCGTGACTCGCTGAAGTTCGAGCTCGTGCAGGACGACGAGGGCCAGTGGCGCATCTCGGACGCGCCCCAGGGCCTGATCGTGTCCGAGCTGGACTTCGAGAGCCTGTTCCGGGCCACGTCCCTGTACTTCCTGTCGCCGGACAACCAGTACCTGGTGCCCGAGGTCCGGTGGCTGCCGGCGTGGAACCTCGCGACGTCGGCGGTGCGCGCGCTGCTCGCGGGTCCGTCGCCGTGGTTGCGCGACGCGGTCCGCACCGCGGTGCCGGAGGGCGTCCAGCTCAAGCCGCAGGCCGTCCCCGTCGACCACTCCGGGGTCGCCACGGTCGGGCTCGACGCCGCCCGCACCTCGGCGGTGCTCGACGCGGACCGGCCCCTGCTGCTCGCCCAGATCGAGGCGACGCTGGCGCAGGTCCCCGAGGTCGGCAAGGTGCAGCTGCAGGTGGGCGGCGTGCCGCTCGAGGCCGACGAGGGCTCCGCGACGCTCCAGCGGGCCGCGCCGCCGAGCGGTGACCTCGACCTGCTCCAGGGTGACCGGCTCGTGCAGCTCAGCGGCAACGACGTGATCCCGGTGCAGGGCGTCGCACCGCTGACCGACCTGGACCCGCGCAGCCCGGCCCGCAACGACGACGGCTCGGTGCGCGTGCTCCTGTCCGGCAGCAACACGCTCGTGACGATGCCCACCGGCAGCACCCCGCCCGAGACCCTCGTGACGGGCTCGAACCTCGCCGCGCCGTCGGTGGACCGGTTCGGGTGGGCGTGGACCGGCGACGCGGCCGGCGAGCTGCTCGCCGGCAGGGCCGGTGCGCAGGCCGTGCGGATCCCTCCGGAGTGGGCCGAGGGACGTGCCGTGACCGCGGTGCGGGTGTCGCGCGACGGTGCCCGGCTCGCGGTCGTCTCGCGGGGCTCGGACGGGGTCACGGTCGACGTCGTGGGCGTCACCCGGGACGCGTCGGGCGTCCCGCAGTGGGTCGGTGAGCCGGTGCGCGTCGGCGTCCCGCTCGTCGACGCGTGGGCGGTCGTGTGGCTCGACGAGTCGACGCTCGGCGTGCTGGGGACCAGCGGGGGTGCGGCAGCCCTGCAGCGCGTGCCCCTCGCCGGTCCGACCAAGGCCCTGCCCGAGGTCGGTGACCTCGTCGGCGTCGCCGGCGGCAAGGTGCCGTACGTGAGCACGGCCGACGGCGGGCTCCTGCGCCTCGTCGGTCAGTCGTGGGTGCGGGTGCCCAAGGTCGAGGGCGTCGCCGACCCCGCCTACCCGGGCTGACCGACCCGCCCACAGCCGTCGCGGGGAGATCGCCGTCCACCATCCGGGCGGCGCGCGTCCGACACACGGCCGGGGCGGGTGAACCTCGACGCATGGGACCCGACCTGGCCCGGGCGCTGCTCGGGCTCGTGCTGCCCGTCGCGTGCGCCGGCTGCGACGCCGACGACGTTCCATGGTGCGACGCGTGCGCACGGCTCCTGTCCGTCGTGCCGTGGCGGTGCGAGCAGCGCGCCGGTCGGCTCGACCACCTCGACGGCCGGGCGCCGCTCCCGGTCTGGACGTCGGCCGACTGCGTCGGCCCCGTGCGGCGTGCGGTCGTGGCCTGGAAGGACCGTGGTCGGGCGGACCTCACACCGACGTTCCGGTCGGCGCTCGCGGATGCGGCGCGCGCGACGGCCGCGACCTGGCCGCGGCGGCCCGGCGAGGTGCTGCTGGTGGTCCCGGCACCCTCCACGGCGGCGGCGCGTCGTCACCGGGGCGCGGACCTCGTCGGCGAGCTCGCCCGGGGCGTCGTCGAGGGGACGACGGGCGCGCGCCTCGCGCCCGTGCTCGCGCGCCGTCGCGGAGGGGACCAGGTCGGGCTCGGGGTCCGGGAACGGGCGCGGAACCTGCACGGGCAGGTCGTCGTCCGGGCGCGGGGCCGACGGGTGGTGGAGGGCAACCGGGTGCTGCTCGTGGACGACGTCCTGACCACGGGGGCGACCCTCGCGGCGTGCACGGCCGCGCTCCGCGACGCCGGTGCCGACGTCGTCGGGTGCCTCACGCTCGCGTCCACGCCCGTGCCCGGGGCGACGCGGCCCCGGACGCCAGTGGCACTCGGGTGAGACGGCGCTGCGGATTGGATAATGCGCGACGCCGGGGCTTACCGTGGTGGTCAGAGCCGACGGTGTCGGGCCGCACCCCTGAGGGGTCGACGAGCCCGGACTGCGGAGGAGGTGGTGCCGCCTGATTGCCCCGTCGGGGCAAGCACAGTGCATGTCGCCCGGGCGGCGCTGACGCCGCCCCTGACCTCCCAGGAGGCTCACATGGAGATCGTGGTTGCAGGCCGGCACACCGAGGTGCTCCCGAAGTACCGGGCACACCTCGAGCAGAAGCTCGCGAAGGTCGAGCAGCTGGCCCCCCGCGCCCAGCGGATCGACGTCCTCGTGTCGCACGAGGCGAACCCTCGTCAGTCGGGCAGCCGTGAGCGTGTCGAGCTCACGGTCGTCGACAAGGGTCCCGTGATCCGCGCCGAGGCGTGCGCCGACGACCGTTACGCCGCGCTCGACCTCGCGCTCGCGAAGCTGCTCGAGCGCCTGCGTCGCACGCGTGACCGGCGCAAGGACCACCGCAACCACACTCCGATGACGCCTGTGGACGTCCGCCCGCCCGACGACCTGTCCGACGCCGTCCCCGACGCCCCGACCGTGGGCCCGGACGGCGCGGTCGAGACGACGTTGGGCGACTCGCCGGTCGTCATCCGCGAGAAGGTCCACGAGGCCTCGCCGATGACGGTGGACGACGCGCTCTACGAGATGGAGCTCGTCGGTCACGACTTCTACCTGTTCGTCGACGCGGAGACCGCCCAGCCGGCGGTCGCGTACCGGCGCCGCGGCTGGAGCTACGGCGTGATCAAGCTCGACATGCCCGTGACGGGCGCACCCGTCGCCCAGGGGGCGGCCGTCGCAGGCTGACCACCGCGCACGGCGACGCCCGGTCCCCTCGCGGGGCCGGGCGTCGCCGTGTCGGTGCTGCGCGGCAGGATGTCGTCATGGCCCGTCCCGAGCAGCTCTCCCTGTCGCAGGCACGCCGGCTCGCGCTGCGGGCCCAGGGGCTCGACCGCCGTCGCCGGGAGCCGCGCGGCCCGGTCGACGCGCGCGGTCTCCAGCAGGTCGTCGACCGGCTGGGGCTGCTGCAGATCGACTCCGTCAACGTGCTTGCCCGCGCGCACCTGGTGCCCGCCTTCAGCCGCGTCGGGCCGTACGACACCACGCTCGTGGACCGGGCGGCGGGTCGTCCGCCGCGGCGGCTGGTCGAGGCGTGGGCGCATGTCGCGTCGTACGTCCCGCCCGAGACCTTCCGGCTGCTCGAATGGCGCCAGCGCGACTACCTCAACGAGGCCTGGGGTGCGATCGCCGAGGTGCCGCTCCAGCACGCACCGGTGGTCGACGAGGTCCGCGCGCTGATCGCCGAGCAGGGTCCGCTCACCGCGCGCGAGGTGCAGGTGCGGTTCGAGGCCGAGCACCCCACCACGCGCACCGAGTGGGGCTGGAACTGGACGGTCGCCAAGCGCGTGCTGGAGTTCCTGTTCTTCACCGGCGAGGTCACGTCCGCGGGCCGGAACCCCGCGTTCGAGCGCCGCTACGACCTCACGTCGCGCGTGCTCCCCGCGGACGTGCTCGCGCAGCCTGCTCGGTCGGACGAGGACGCGGTGCGTGCGCTCGTCCAGATCTCCGCGCGCGCGCTCGGGGTCGGCACGGTCCGTGCCCTCGCCGACTACTTCCGCATCCCGCAGCGCCGGGCGGTGCCGGCGATCGCCTCGCTCGTCGAGGACGGCGCGCTCGTGCCCGTCGAGGTCGACGGCTGGGGCGGCCGGCCCGCGTACCGGCACCGCGACGCCACGGTGCCGCGGTGGGCCACGGGTGCGGCGCTGCTCAGCCCGTTCGACCCGCTGGTCTTCGAACGGCAGCGGCTCGAGGACATGTTCGGGCTGCGCTACCGGATCGAGATCTACGTGCCCGAGCCGAAGCGCGTGTGGGGCTACTACGTGCTGCCGTTCCTGCTCGGGGAGACGATCCCGGCGCTGCTGGACCTCAAGGCGGACCGGCGAGCGGGCGTGCTCAGGGTGCACGCGGCGCACCGGACGGACGTGCCCGGCGTCCCGGGCGACGACGTGCTGCTGCCCGAGCTCACGGCCGAGCTCGAGCTGATGGCCCGGTGGCTGGGTCTCGACAAGGTGGCCGTCGGTGCACCCGACGGGTCGCTGCGGGGCGACCTGGCGGGCGCTCTGCAGCAG
>NZ_JAGIBD010000019.1:67572-78497 GCF_017744555.1 Cellulomonas sp.
CGTGACGCCAGGCGGCCGGCGCCCCGACCAGCGACGTCACCCCCGAGCCTGTCCGCGTTCTCGCTCGGCGCAATCCTGTGCAAGGCGGTCGTTCTTCGCCCGCGCGCCCGCCGCTCGCCTACGATGGTCGGGCCCGGCCGCGCGGTCGGTGACACCAGCCGCTCCGACGCCGTGCGCGCCCGGGGTGCGAACACGTCGGGAGTCATGCGTGCCAGCGATCCTCGAGAAGGTCCTGCGCCTCGGTGAAGGCCGGATCGTCAAGAAGCTGTCGGGCATCGCCCAGCAGGTCAACGCCCTGGAGGACAGCTTCGAGTCGCTGTCCGACGCCGAGCTGCGCGAGGAGACCGACCGGTTCCGCGCCCGCCTCGCCGACGGGGAGACGCTCGACGACCTGCTGCCGGAGGCCTTCGCGGCCGTCCGTGAGGCGTCCCGCCGCACGCTCGGCCAGCGGCACTTCGACGTCCAGCTCATGGGCGGCGCGGCGCTGCACCTCGGCAACATCGCCGAGATGAAGACCGGTGAGGGCAAGACGCTCGTCGCCACCGCGCCGGCCTACCTCAACGCGCTGTCCGGCAAGGGCGTGCACGTCGTCACGGTCAACGACTACCTCGCCGGCTACCAGGCCGAGCTGATGGGTCGCGTGTACCGCTTCCTCGGCCTCACGAGCGGCGTGATCCTCACCGGTCAGACGCCGCCGGAGCGCCGCCAGCAGTACGCGGCCGACATCACGTACGGCACGAACAACGAGTTCGGCTTCGACTACCTGCGCGACAACATGGCGTGGAGCACCGACGAGCTCGTGCAGCGCGGCCACAACTTCGCGATCGTCGACGAGGTCGACTCGATCCTCATCGACGAGGCGCGCACCCCGCTCATCATCTCGGGCCCTGCGTCGGGCGACGCGAACCGCTGGTACGCCGAGTTCGCCAAGGTCGTCCGCCGGCTGCAGCCCGAGCGGGACTACGAGGTCGACGAGAAGAAGCGCACCGTCGGCGTGCTGGAGCCCGGCATCGAGCGCGTCGAGGACTACCTCGGGATCGACAACCTCTACGAGTCCCTCAACACGCCGCTCATCGGCTTCCTCAACAACGCCATCAAGGCGAAGGAGCTGTTCAAGCGCGACAAGGACTACGTGGTGATGCAGGGCGAGGTGCTCATCGTCGACGAGCACACCGGCCGCATCCTGCCGGGCCGCCGCTACAACGAGGGCATGCACCAGGCGATCGAGGCGAAGGAAGGCGTCGCGATCAAGGCGGAGAACCAGACGCTCGCCACGATCACGCTGCAGAACTACTTCCGCCTCTACACCAAGCTCTCGGGCATGACCGGTACGGCCGAGACCGAGGCCGCCGAGTTCCAGGGCACGTACAAGCTGGGCGTCGTCCCGATCCCGACCAACCGGCCGATGCAGCGCATCGACCAGCGCGACTTCGTCTACAAGAGCGAAGAGGGCAAGTTCGACGCCGTCGTCGCCGACATCGTGGAGCGCCACGCGAAGGGCCAGCCGGTCCTCGTCGGCACCACGAGCGTCGAGAAGAGCGAGCTGCTGAGCTCCAAGCTCAAGAAGCAGGGCGTCCCGCACGAGGTCCTCAACGCCAAGCAGCACGCGCGTGAGGCGTCGATCGTCGCCCAGGCCGGCCGCAAGGGGGCCGTCACGGTCGCGACGAACATGGCCGGCCGTGGCACCGACATCATGCTCGGCGGCAACGCCGAGTTCATGGCCGTCGCCGACCTCGCCGCGCGGGGCCTCGACCCGGCGGAGAACGCCGAGGAGTACGAGGCCGCGTGGCCGTCGGCCCTCGACAAGGCCAAGGCGGCCGTCGCCGCGGAGCACGACGAGGTCACCGAGCTCGGCGGCCTGTACGTGCTCGGCACCGAGCGCCACGAGTCGCGCCGCATCGACAACCAGCTGCGCGGGCGCTCCGGCCGTCAGGGCGACCCGGGCGAGTCCCGGTTCTACCTGTCGATGCAGGACGACCTCATGCGCCTGTTCAACTCCGGCCTGGCCGAGTCGATGATGACGCGCGCGGGATTCCCCGAGGACATGCCGCTCGAGTCGAAGATCGTCACGCGCGGCATCCAGTCGGCGCAGTCGCAGGTCGAGGCCCGCAACTTCGAGATCCGCAAGAACGTGCTGAAGTACGACGACGTGATGTCCCGTCAGCGCGAGGTCATCTACGAGCAGCGTCGCCGCGTCCTGGAGGGGGAGGACCTGCACGAGCAGGTCGGCCACTTCCGCCGCGACGTGCTGACGGCGTACATCACGGGCGCCACCGCGGAGGGGCGGCCGGAGGACTGGGACCTCGACGCGCTGTGGACCGCGCTCAAGGCGGTCTACCCCGTGTCGATCACGCCGGACGAGGTCGTCGAGCAGGCCGGGGGGTCCACGCGTCTGTCGGCGGAACTCATCGAGCGCGAGATCCTCTCCGACGCCGAGCACGCCTACGCGGAGCGTGAGGAGACGATCGGGTCGGACAACATGCGCCAGCTCGAGCGGCGCGTCACGCTCTCGGTCCTCGACCGCAAGTGGCGTGAGCACCTCTACGAGATGGACTACCTCAAGGAGGGCATCGGCCTGCGGGCGATGGCCCAGCGCGACCCGCTCATCGAGTACCAGCGCGAGGGATACCAGCTCTTCAACGCGATGACCGACTCCATCAAGGAGGAGACGGTCGGCTACCTGTTCAACCTCGAGGTCCAGGTCGCCGAGCCCGAGGCTCCCGCGGTCACGGCCGACTCGGCCGCGGCAGCGGCCGCCAGCGCGGGCGCCTCGGCCGCCGCGCCGCGCGGTGTGCAGGACGGGCCGCGACTCGTGGCGAAGGGCATCGACGGGCCGCAGGAGCGCGTGCCGCTCCAGTACTCGGCTCCGTCGGTCGACGGCGACGCGTCGCGCGTGACGGGCTCGGCCGACGGTGCGCCGCAGGACGCACCCGTCGAGGGCGGCGCGAACCGCGAGGCGCGGCGGAAGGCCGCGAAGCAGCAGCGCAAGCACTGACGCGCGCGCCACCGCCGGCGAGGTCGTCGATCAGCCGACCTCGACGGCGGTGGCACGCCACGCGCCGCGGTGCGACTCGATCCGCAGCGCGACGGCCCGGACCTGGGTGCCGTCCTCGACGACCACGGACGCCTCGTGCGCGTGCGCGTCGATCGTGCAGACCCGCACCCGTCGCACGGCCGGGGGTCGGGTGGCTCCACGCGGGCCGAGCACGCGCACCGTCAGCGCGGCGCGTTGGTGCACCGACTCGTAGACGCCCGGGGTGACCCAGCGGGCGAGCTGGCCGGGAGAGCGGCGACCGCCCAGCACCTCGACCGTCGCCTGCGCGATCAGCCCTGCGAGGGCCACGACGTCGCCCCGAGGGCTCGTCCCGCGGTCCTCGTCGGCGGCGTCGAGCACGGGTGACCGGTCGGTCGCGCGCAGGATGCTCAGGCGCCGGCCCAGGGACGGCGGCACCGTGTGGGCGGGGCCGCCGGCGACGAGCCCGGCGGCCGCAGGCGGCAGGGGCACCATCCGGACCCGCGGCGCGGGCACGGCGGCGCGTGCCGGTGGTGCGTCGGTGTCGGTCGTGCTGCAGGACGTGGGTGCGAGCAGGCCCGCGCGAGCGAACAGCTCCTCGGCCGTCGTCTCGGGCTCGAGCACGAGCGCGGTCATGCGCCGGCTCCGTCCGCCGTGACGGTCGTGGGGACCACGAGGACCTGACCCGGGAGCAGGACACCCGGGTCCGGTCCGACCACGTCGGCGTTCGCGGCGTACCAGGCCGGCCATGCGGCGGCGATCTGCGCGTCGTCCGCACCTGCCGGCAGGTGGCGGGCAGCGATCCGCCAGAGGCTGTCGCCGCGGACCACCACGACCGTGGCCGGTTCGGCGTCGGCGGTCGGGCGGACCGGCGGTGCGACGAGATGAGTGACCGGGGTCGGGGTCGACGGCGCGGCGGCGGGCGGTGGTGCGGCGGTCGTGCCCGGCGCAGCTGCCGACAGGGCCGCGCCGACCGCCGCGCGTACGACGGGCGTGGTCGGGGCCGGCGAGGAGGTGGACGCGCCGGAGACGGCGGTGGCGGCGACGTCGGGCGTGGTCACCGCCCAGCCGACGTCGAGGTCCGTCCCGGCCGTCGCGGAGACGCTCGCGGGGCTGGCCAGGGGCTCGGCCGCCATGGCGGTCGTGGTGACCCCCAGGCCGAGCCCGGCTCCCACCGCGACGACGAGGGCGCGCCGGACGAGGGTGGGCGCGCACCGCAGGACGAGTCGCTCACCCGCGCGCCACGTCGCCCCGACGGCGCGCGCACCCAGGCACGCCAGCGCCAGGGCTGCGGACGCCCCGAGCCACACCGCGACGACCACGCCGATCGCCGAGACGGCCGCGTCGACGAGTGACTCGACGCGCAGCGGTCCACCGGTCGGTGACAGCAGCCGAACCAGGTGGGGCACCAGGGCGACCGTGAGGCCCCCGCAGAGGGTGACGGCGGCGGCGAGGAGACCGGCGGACCGTGCGTGCACCTCGCCGGCGGACGGTGTGCGGACCGCGGTGCGGCGCTGTTGAGCCATGTGGATAGCCCCCTGTGCTGTTTGATGCAGTTTGATGAATGTTGGCGCTGCTAGGTGTACCGGAATGTCCAGTTCGCTGTCCACCCGCCGGTGCCCGCTGTGGACGAGCGCGCCGTGCCGATCGGGCGGGACGGACTGAGCCGGCCGTCCTGGTCGCAGTACGAGTGGTCCCCTGTGGGGCGACCCGCGGGTTGGTACGGTGCGGCCGTGTCGAGCGAGCCGTCGCAGCCGCGAGCCGTGGTCCGGTGGTCGATCCGGACGCTGCCCTTCGTCGGGCTGGTGGTCGGTGTCGTGCGGGGCGACGGCGTGCTGGGGGCGGTGGTCGGGCTCGTGGTCGGCTACGTCGCGGCGCTCGCGGTGGCGTTCGTGGTCGGCTGCGTGATCGCCGTGCGGGCGCGCGTGCGCCCGGCGGTCCCAGCCGCCCCGGACCGCGCACCTGCCCCGGATGCCTCCCCGGCTCCCGCAACCGCAGCCGCGACCGCACCCGCGCCTGTACCCGTGCCCGTACCCGCACGCGCACCCGCGCTCGTCCTCGAGCCGAGCGCCGACGTCGTCGCCGCTCAGCTCGGGGTGGACCGTGACGCGCTCGTGCGTGCGCTCGACCGAGCGGTGGCCCGCCACGGCGGCGTGCTGAACGGCCGGTTCGTCCTCACCGGCGGGGAGCTCCGGGCGGTGTGGGGCTCGCCCGCCGGGGGCGAGGTGTCCGTCGTCGTCGACGACACCGGCGCTGACCGGAGCACGCAGCGTGTGCCGGTGGAGCGCGTCTCCCGCCCACTCCGCATCAGCTCGTTCGCGACGCACGTCCGGGGCGCGGTCCTGGAGCTCTTGCCCGCCGGCGACGGCGGCGTGCGGGCGATCTGGTGGCGCGGCGAGAACGCCGACCGCATGGAGACGATCCCGGTCGGGTTCCTGTGGGAGAAGAACGACGACTACATGCACGGCGTCGTCGACGAGGCGGACCTCGGACCGGTGACGCTCCGCCTCCGAGCCCGCTGAGGCCGACGGGCCCACCGGCAGGCGGGTCGGCCGCGGACGCCCCCGCGCCTCGCACGGCGAGCCCCTACGGTGTCGGGGTGCGGTGGGAGACGTTGTTCGCGGACATGGAGGCGCAGCTCGACGCCGCGCGCGCCGCCGAACGGCAGGTCCAGGTCGCCGAGCTCACCCGGGCCGAGCGCGCCACGGTCACGCTGGCCGACCGTGTGAGGGCGTCCCGCGGGTCGCGTGTCCGGCTCCTCGTGCTCACGGGCGAGAGCATCGAGGGCGAGCTGGTCGACAGCGCGACGGAGTGGCTGCTCGTGGCGCCCTCAGCGGTCCAGCGGGTGCTCGTCCCGGTCGCGGCCGTCGCTGCCGTCTCGGGGCTGGCCGCGCACGGGGCGCCCCCGGCCGGTGCCACCGAACGCAGGCTCGGGCTCGGTCACGCGCTGAGGGCGCTCGCGCGCGACCGGATGACCGTGCGTGTGTCGGCGCAGGGTGCCGACGTCGTCGGCCGCGTCGAGCGCGTCGGGTCGGACCACCTGGAGATCGGTGCGACGCACGAGTTGGCGGGGCGCGTCTGGACGATCCCCTTCGCGTCGCTCGCCGCGGTTCGCTCGGGCTGACCCGACCCGGCGACGGAGCCGCTACGACGCGTGGTCGCGCGTCGCGTCCGACTGGGACGCGGCCCGCTCGCGGGTCTGCTCGTACATCCGCTGGATGTAGTTCTCCAGCTCGGCCGACTCGACCCGCCAGATACCGCGGCCGCCGATCTGGATCGCCGGCAGCTCGCCGGAGCGCACGAGCGCGTACGCCTGCGGTGCCGAGATGTTGAGGATCTCGGTGACGTCGGCGAGCGTGAGGAACCTCGAGGCCATGCCCGCAGTGTGGCACGCGTTGGCGCGGTGCCCGGGTTGTCCACAATGCTTCCGCAGCGTCCCGGTTCGTCCGGGCAGGATGGCGCACGTCGCGGGGCTCCGCGGCGTGAGCTCGCGACGACAGGGGACCAGATGACCACGAGCGTGCTCGACCTCCCGGCGCCGGTCGCGTCCCGGTTGCGACGACCCGGCTGGCGAGACCCGCGCCTGCTCGCGGGCGTCGCGATGGTGGCGGCGTCGGTCGCGCTGGGGTCCTGGGCCGTACGGACCGCGCAACGAACCGTGCCGGTGTACGTCGCTCGCGAGGCGATCGTGGCGGGTCAGGCGATCGAGCCGGACGCGCTCGCGGTCGTCGACGTGCGGCTCGGCTCGGTCGACGTCGGGCGCTACCTGTCCGCGGACGAGCCGCTCCCGGCGGACGGCACGGCACTGCGGACCGTCGGCGCGGGCGAGCTCGTCCCGCGGGCCGCGGTCGGCGACGCCGCCGACGTCGCCGTGCGGCCGGTCGCCATCGGCCTCGTGCGTCCGCCGGCGAAGGCGGTCACGGTCGGCGCGCTGGTCGACCTGTGGTTCACGCCGCCCGAGCGTGACCCCGCCGACGGCACCATGGGGGAGGGCGCTGCGGCGGCCGACGACGCGCTCCCGCACCCGCTCGCGTCGAGCCTCACCGTCGCGGAGGTCACGCGTCCCGACGGCGGGTTCGCCGCGACCGGCGCGGCGACTGTGCAGGTGCTGGTCCCGACCGACGCGCTCGCGGACGTGCTCGCGGCTCTGTCCACGGACGGCACGGTCGACGTGGTCCCCCTCCCCGGGTCGGGCGGCTGACGTGGCCGTCGGTGTGCTGTGCGCGGTGCAGGGCACCGCGGAGTCGATCCTCGTGCAGGCCATGGAGGGCTCCGGCGGTCGGTTGAGCGTGACGCGTCGCTGCGCCGACCTCACCGAGCTCCTGGCGGCCGCGGAGGCCGGGCTGGGCACGCTCGCGGTGGTGTCGGTCGACCTCGACCAGCTCGACCGTGAGTCGGTCGACCTGCTGCACCGTGCCGGTGTCCGCATCGTGGGTGTGGCCGACCCGGCCCGGCCGTGGCTGGCCGAGCGGCTGACGTCGTTCGGCGCCGACCTCGTCGTGGACGCGCCGGGCGACGAGGCGGACGCGTCGGACGTCGTGCGGGACGCTCTCCGGGTCCTCGACGCGGCCGTCCACGACCGCACTCGTGAGCTGCCGGTCCAGTCACCGGGCGCGCTCGGTGCGCCTGCTGCGCCCGGCGCGGGGCCGGGGCCGGCGTCCGAGCGTGGCTCGGTGGTCGCGGTCTGGGGCCCGACGGGCGCCCCGGGCCGCACGACGGTCGCCGTCAACGTCGCCGCGGAGCTCGCGGCGGGTGCGCCGACCCTCCTGGTCGACGCCGACACGTACGGCGGGTGCGTCGCGCAGGTGGTCGGGATGCTCGACGAGGCGCCCGGGCTCGCGGCGGCCGCTCGCGCGGCTGGTCAGGGCACGCTCGACGTGACGACCCTGGCGCGACTCTCGCCGACCATCGCGCCCGACCTGCGGGTGCTCTCGGGCATCTCGCGGGCGGACCGCTGGCCCGAGCTGCCGTCGTCGTCGCTCGAGCCGGTGTGGTCGGTGGCCCGGTCACTCGCGCGCTGGACGGTCGTCGACTGCGGCTTCTGCCTGGAGCAGGACGAGATCCTCAGCTACGACACCCGGGCGCCTCGCCGGAACGCGGCGACGGTGAGCGCGCTGGAGGCCGCCGACCTCGTGCTGGTCGTCGGGTCGGGCGACCCCGTGGGCATCCAGCGGCTCGTGCGCGGCCTGGGGGAGCTCACCGACCAGGGTCTCGGCTCGTCGCGCGTGGTCCTGGTGAACCGGGTGCGGGCGTCGGTGGCCGGACCGCGGCCCGCGGAGGCTGTCGCCCGCGCGCTCGCCCGGTACGCGGGCGTCACCGACGCGATCCTGGTGCCCGAGGACAGGCCGGCGCTCGACACGGCCCTGCTCGAGGCACGGACGCTCCGCGAGGTGGTCCCGGGCTCGCCCGCGCGCCGGGCGCTGGCGGCCGTCGCGGCGCGGGTCGAGTCGACGCTGTCGTCGGGCGCACTCGTGGGCTGAGGTGCGGGGCGTCGGGGCGGCGACCGAGAAGACACCGCCGGACGCGCGAATGCTGGACGGATGTCCGGTTCGTCCAGATGGCGAGACGGGTGCGATGCGGCGGGCAAGCAGGTTGCTCGGGGCAATCTAGTGCATTTTCGGACATGTCGGCATTCAACCCGTGACCACAGTCACAGTTGGACAACTGTCCGTCTAGTTTGAACGTTACTGACTGGTACGTTCGATTCACCGATCTCGGCCGCCATTCCCTGAGAAGTGTTTCCGGGGGCCGATCTGCGCTGCCCGCCCCGGACGTCAGGAGCAGGAGCGCGTCACGTCGGCGCGCCCGCGCGCGGCCCGACGATGCCCGTCGACTCGGCCTTCGCGCTCGTCAGAGCGCCCGGAGGCCGGGCGTCGCCCCCTGCCCGCCGGCCGTCCGCGGGCCCTGAACCGAACGATAGGTCTGCCATTGTTTGTCTTCGTTCTGCAGCTCCGGCATATGCTCGCCGGACAGTCCGAGTTCTATCTCTTTGCATTGTTCTCCACTGCGATCTGGGCATTGTGGCTGCTCAAGGTGCTGCTTTCGCGGCGCTACAAGCCGTACACCGGCGAGTTCCATGGCACCACCAGCGTGGTCATCCCGGTGGTCGACGAGCCGCTCGACCTGTTCCGCGACGTGCTCGCCCGCATCGTCGCCCAGCGGCCCGACGAGGTGATCGTCGTCATCAACGGCGCCCCGAACGCCGGCCTGCAGCAGGTCAGCGACGAGTTCGCGCCGCTGGTCCGCTGGGTGCACACGCCGATTCCCGGCAAGCGCAACGCGGTCAAGATCGGCACCGAGCTGTCCCGCGGGGAGATCACGGTGCTCGTCGACTCCGACACCGTCTGGACCGACGGCACGCTCCCCGAGCTGGTCAAGCCGTTCGCCGACGCGTCGGTCGGCGGCGTCACGACCCGTCAGCGGATCCTCGAGCCCGAGCGCTCGTGGATCACACGCTGGGCCGACTGGCTCGAGAACACCCGCGCGCTGTACTCGATGCCCGCGCAGTCGGCGCTGGGCCAGGTCGGCTGCCTGCCGGGCAGGACCATCGCGTTCCGCCGGCACATCCTGATCCAGGTCATGGACGACTTCATGCACGCCAAGTTCCTGGGCGTGTTCCTCGAGGTCTCCGACGACCGGACGCTCACCAACCTCACGCTCAAGGCGGGCTACCGCAGCGTGTACCAGGCCACCAGCCTCGTCTACACGGACGCCCCGCTGCAGGTGAAGAAGCTGTTCAAGCAGCAGCTGCGGTGGGCGCGGGGGAGCCAGTACAACACCCTGCGCATGCTCCCGTGGATGGTCGCGCACGCCCCGGTGCTCGCGATCTTCTTCGTCGCCGACATCCTGCTGCCGTTCCTGCTGCTCGGCACGATCGGCGGCTGGATCTACCGGTCGGTCTCCGGCACGGGCACCAACCTGTACGCGGCGATCCTGCACACCTACACCGGCATGACCGGTTGGTTCTGGGTGGTCGCGATGATGCTGCTGTCGTCGGTGCTCTCGATGGCGATCCGGCAGATCCGGCACCTGCACGAGAAGCCGTCGGACTTCCTGCGGCTCCCCGTCTTCATCATCACGTCGACGTTCTTCCTCATGCCCGTGCGGTTCCTCGGGTTCCTGCGGATGGCGCACGCGAGCGGCTGGGGCACCCGGGCCGGTGCCTACGCCGGCGGTTCGGACGACCTCATGGCCGAGCTCGAGCGCGCGCCGGAGGGCCCGGCCGACCTCGTCGACCGCACCCCGGCCCACGTGCTGCCCACGCAGCGCTCGGGCGAGGACTCCCCGGCGGGCGCGTCGGTCGCGGTCCGGGCCCGGCGCCAGACGGCGCCGGCACGCGCCACGCCAGCCCGTCGTCGTCGCCTGAACCCGCTGGCCGCGGTGCCGTACCTCATCGCGCTGGTCCTGATCGCCCTGGAGGCACTCGTCTATGTCTGACCACATCGATCTCACCGAGTGGTGGAGCAGCACGCTGCGGCCCGCCCGTCGCAAGCGGTTCGCCGCCCTCGTGCTCGCCGTCGCACTGATCGCCACGACGACGGTCGTGTGGCTGTCGCCGTCCGTCGCGACCCCGGGCAAGCCCCAGACCGCGTCTGCCGAGGAGGTGCGCCTGTCCGAGGAGAACACGCGGCTGCGGGCGATCCTCAAGGCGCGCGAGCAGCAGTCCGCCGACCTGGCACGCTCGCAGGCCAAGGCGGAGGCGGAGCGCAAGGCCGCTGCCGAGCAGGGCGCGGCGAAGGCCGAGGCCGAGAAGCAGGCCGCAGCCCAGGCGGGTCAGCAGAAGGCCGCCGCCGAGCGTGCCGCTGCCGCCCAGCGCTCCAAGGCCAAGGCCGCGTCCGAGCGCGCCGCCGCCGCTGCGCGCGGCAAGGCGCAGGACCGCGCGGAGCAGGCCGAGGCCGAGGCGGCCCGCGCG